>NZ_JBHVXJ010000025.1:0-124923 GCF_042881845.1 Streptomyces sp. NPDC058257 | reverse complement strand
TATCAGACTCTTTCGTGTCCGATTTTCCTCGGTGCCTTTCAGGTTTCCGCTCCGGCCTTTCGGCTTTCGCGTTTCCCTTTCCGGCGAGTCCGACTCTACCAGATCCTTTCGGGCCTGATTCCCAGTCAGCGGGGCTTGTCTTCCCGGCTGTTGGGCCGTTCCGACGTCTCAAACTCTAGCGGGTTTTCCCGGCGACTCATAATCGAGCCGTGGAATTGAAATCGGGCATACCGAAATCGTTCCCGGTGGGATGTCGTGCAGAGTTTGTTTTGCCGCGTCTCAGCGGCGGGAGTGGCTGTCGCAGAACCGTTACGGCTCCGTGGCAACCCGAAGAACTTTACGGATCGGGTGGGTGACTGTCAAACGCCCGCGGTCGAGCCCTCAGTCCAGGTCGGTGAGGCGTCCGCCCGCGTCCGGCTGGGCGTGCTCCACCCTGCGGAGAAGACGAGTCAGTACTTCACCGAGGGCACCACGCTCCTCCTGGGAGAGGTCCTGGAGGAGGTCCTCCTCGAAGACCGTGGCCAGGCGCATCGCCTCAAGCCACTTCTCGCGGCCCTCCGCGGTGAGCTCGACGATCACGCGCACCCGGTTGTTCTCGTCCCGGTCCCTGGTGACCAGGCCCTCCGTCACCATGCGGTCGATGCGGTGGGTCATGGCCGCCGGTGTGAGGCCGAGGCCCTTGGCGAGCTCGCCGGGGCCCATTTGGTACGGGGCGCCGGAGAGGACGAGGGCCTTGAGGACCTCCCACTCGGCGTTGCTGATGCCGAGGGTCGCGGTCTGCCGTCCGTAGGCGACGCTCATCCGCCGGTTGAGGCGGCCGAGGGCCGAGACGATCTCCTCGACCTGGGGGTCGAGGTCCTGAAACTCCCGCTGGTAGGCGGCGATCTGCTCTTCGAGAGTCGGCTCACTGGGGCCGGGAGTGTCACCCATGGCCGCAGTATGGCACGGGCTCGCTTGGCGTTGAAGTCCTTCTGTGTGTATTGTTTAGCTTCTAACTTTAGCTTCGAAGTCTTCATGGCTAACTCCTAAGGCAGGTGAAAGTGACCAGGGCGATGGGCGCAGCGATGCGTCGTATTCAGGTGGGCAGCGCGCTGAGCGCGTTCGGCGTGGGGTTCACGGTTCCGTTCCTCTACGTGTACGTGGCGCAGGTACGGGATCTGGGGGCCGGGACGGCGGGCATCGTGCTCGCTGCCTTCGCCATGGCCGCGTTGATCGTTCTGCCCGTCACCGGGCGCGTCATCGACCGCCGCGGCCCGCTCCCCGTACTGATGGGAGCGGCGCTGACCGCTTCGGTGGGTGCCCTCGCCCTGGGCCTCGCGAACAGCGAACCGACCGCGATCGTCTCGGCCGCTCTTCTCGGCGCCGGTACCGCGGTGATGCAGCCCGCGCTCGCCACGATGATCGTCTGGTGCTCGACGCCCACCACGCGCACGCGTGCCTTCGCGATGCAGTTCTTCCTGCAGAACCTGGGCCTGGGCATCGGCGGGCTCATGGGCGGCCAGATCGTCGACGAGCACGACCCGGGCAGCTTCATCACGCTGTTCTCCATCGAGGCCGTGATGTTCCTGGTGCTCGCCGCGATCGTCGTCACCGTGCGGCTTCCGCACGCACCGTCCATCCAGGACGCCGTGCCCACGGACGGGTCCGCCCCGCAGCGCGGTCTGCGGGCGCTCCTGCGTCACAAGGCGATGATGCAGCTGTGCGTGCTCGGCTTCGTGCTCTTCTTCGCCTGCTACGGCCAGTTCGAGTCGGGCCTCTCCGCGTACGGCGTGGAGGCGGCCGGGATCTCGCCGTCGACGCTCGGCATCGCGCTCGCCGCCAACACGGCCGTGATCGTCGTCGCGCAGTTCGCCGTCCTGAAGTTCGTCGAGCGGCGCAAGCGGTCCCGGGTGATCGCGGCCGTCGGTCTCATCTGGGCCGTCGCGTGGCTCGCCGCCGGTTACGCCGGGCTCAGGCACGGCAGCCAGGCCATGGCGACAGCCGCGTTCATCTCCACGTACGCGCTCTTCGGGCTCGGTGAGTCGATGCTGTCGCCGACCGTCGCGCCGCTGGTCGCCGATCTGGCTCCGGCCGGGATGGTCGGTCAGTACAACTCCGCGTTCGCCCTGGTGAAGCAGTTGGCGCTCGCGGTCGGTCCCGCGGTCGGCGGTCCGATGGGGGCCGCGCTGCACGGGCCGTACATCGTGACGTTCCTGCTGTTCTCGCTGGGCATCACGGTGCTCGCGGTACGTCTCGGGCGCCGGCTCACTCCGCTGCAGAACCAGCCGTACGTGGCCAAGAGCCGGGTGGTCGCTCAGGGCACCCCGGAGCCCGTACCGGCCAACTCCTAGGGCGTTGTCGGGCCACTACGCGCGCGGGAGTGCGATTTACGCTCGCGGGAGCGCGAATTCGCACCAGACCGCCTTGCCGCCCCCCGGCGTGCGCCGTGAGCCCCAGTTCGAGGCGATCGTGGCGATGATGGCGATGCCACGGCCCGCCTCGTCCGCGGGCTCGGCGCGGCGGCGGCGCGGCAGGTGGTCGTCGCCGTCCGTGACCTCGATGATCAGCCGACGGTCCGTACGGCGCAGCCGCAGGCGCATCGGCGGTGTGCCGTGCTGGAGGGAGTTGGCGACCAGTTCGCTGGCCGCGAGGACTCCCAGGTCGTGCAGTTCGGGCGGGAAGCGCCAGCTGGCGAGGACACCGGTCGCGAAGGCACGCGCGCGTGGCGCCGCTTCCACGCCACCGAGCAGCTCCAGGGCCGCGTTCCGGAACAGTTCGGCGTCCAGGCCGGTGCGCGCCGGGTGCTGGATGACCAGTACCGCCACGTCGTCGTCGTGGTCGGCCGTGACCCCCAGGGCGCGGATCAGGCGGTCGCAGACCACCTGGGGTGTGCCGGTGGCGCCCGCGAGGGCGCGCTCCAGGGAGGCGACGCCTTCGTCGATGTCCTCGCTGCGCCGCTCGACCAGGCCGTCCGTGTAGAGGACGGCGGTCGAGCCTGGGCCGAGCGGGACCGAGCCCGAGGTGTGCTGCCAGCCGCCGGTGCCGAGCGGCGGGCCCGTGGGCTCCTCCGCTCGGTGGATCACGCCGCTCTCGTCCCGTACGAGGATCGGCAGGTGCCCGGCGGAGGCGTAGACCAGATTGCCTTCGTTCGGGTCGTGCACGGCGTAGACCATGGTGGCGATCTGCATGGCGTCGATCTCGGTGGCGAGGCCGTCCAGGAGCTGCAGGACCTCGTGCGGGGGCAGGTCCAGGCGTGCGTAGGCGCGCACGGCCGTGCGGAGCTGGCCCATGACGGCAGCCGCGCGGACACCGCGGCCCATGACGTCGCCGATCACCAGGGCGGTGCGGCCACCGCCGAGCGTGATCACGTCGTACCAGTCGCCGCCGACCGCGGCTTCCGTGCCACCCGGTTGGTACGTGGCGGCGATGCGCAGGTCGTCCGGCTGCTCCAACTCCTGCGGAAGGAGTGAGCGTTGCAGGGTGACGGCCGTCTCGCGCTGGGTGCGCTCGCTGGCCCGCAGCCGCTCGGCGGCCTCCGCGTGGTCGGTGACGTCGGCGGCGAAGACGAGGATGCCGTCGTCCGTGAGCCCGGCGGCGGGGCCGTCCGCGGGGAGCGTCACGGGGGTGCAGGTGAACGTGTACGAACGGCCGCTCGACGCCTTGCGGGACTTGACCGTGCGTGGCTTGGAGCTGCGCAGGACCTGGTCCATGAGGGGCAGCAGGCCCAGTTCGTCGAGCTCGGGCAGCGCGTCGCGGGCGGGTTCGCCGACGGGGCGCTCGCCGAATGCGGTGGCGTACGCGTCGTTCACGTACGCGATGCGGTGCTCGGGGCCGTGCACCAGGGCGACGAGGGCCGGGATGCGGTCGAGCACCTCGCGGGTGGGCAGTTCGTCGACGCCGGCGGCCGGGGTGAGGGTCGTGCCCTCCTTGCCTCCTTCGGCGCGAGCCGCAGGGACGGAGCTTTCGGCTCGCTGTGGCGGGGAGACCCCCAGGTCGATGCGCGCCGCGGCGCGGCGCTGCGTTCCGGGGAGCCGGGCGCTCCAGCGCGTGAAGTTCACTGCGGTAGGCCTCGTGATGTCGCTTCTGGATCGGGCGGGGATTTCCGGCGGTCCTGGCCCGCCCATGGTCACACGAACAGTCTGGCCGACCGGACTGACATCCGTCAGACGCCAGTGTCCGGCCGGGAGTTCCTGCCTCCGGTCAGGAGGACTCCTTAGGGCTTCTGCCCCCGGCAGCGAGTTCGAACTCCGCACGCGGGTGCTCGAGCGAGCCCAGGGAGACGATCTCGCGTTTGAACAGGCCCGACAGGGTCCATTCGGCGAGCACCCGGGACTTGCGGTTGACGGTGGGCACACGGCTCAGGTGGTAGACGCGGTGCATGAACCAGGCAGGGTAGCCCTTCAACTTCCGTCCGTAGACATGTGCGACGCCTTTGTGGAGCCCCAGGGACGCGACTGAACCGACGTATTTGTGTATGTACTCCTTGAGGGGCTGTTCGCGCAGGGACGCGGCGATGTTGTCGCCGAGCGTCCTGGCCTGGCGCACCGCGTGCTGGGCGTTGGGAGCGCACTCCTTGCCGGGTTCGTCGGCGGTGACGTCGGGGACGGACGCCGCGTCTCCCGCGCCCCACGCGTGTGTGACGCCGTCAACCGTCAGCGCGGCCGTGCAGTCGAGGCGACCGCGTCCGTCCAGCGGCAGGTCGGTGGCGGCGAGCACCGGGTGCGGTTTGACGCCCGCGGTCCACACGACCGTGCGCGTGGGGAAGCGCGCGCCGTCACTCAGGACGGCGACCCGGTCCTCGCACGAGTCCAGACGGGTCTCCAGACGTACGTCGATGTTGCGGCGCCGCAGCTCACGGACGGTGTACTTGCCCATCTCCGCGCCGACCTCGGGAAGGATCCGCCCGGTGGCCTCGACGAGGATCCACTTCATGTCCTCGGCCTTGACGTTGTGGTAGTACCGCGAGGCGTAGCGGGCCATGTCCTCCAGCTCGCCCAGTGCCTCCACGCCCGCGTAACCGCCGCCCACGAAGACGAAGGTGAGGGCCGCGTCGCGGATCGCCGGGTCACGCGTCGACGAGGCGATGTCCATCTGCTCGATGACGTGGTTGCGCAGGCCGATGGCCTCCTCGACCGTCTTGAAGCCGACGCCGTGCTCGGCGAGGCCGGGGACCGGCAGGGTGCGTGAGACGGAGCCGGGGGCCAGGACCAGTTCGTCGTACCTGATGTCGACGGCGCCCGAGCCCTCGTCGGCGGTGGCGAGCGTGGTGAAGGACGCCGTGCGCTCGGCGTGCTCGATCGACGTGACCTCGCCGATGACGATCCGGCATCTGTCCAGGACGCGGCGGAGCGGCACCACCACATGGCGCGGCGAGATGGAGCCGGCAGCGGCTTCGGGCAGGAATGGCTGATAGGTCATATACGGATCGGGCGTCACCACCACGATCTCCGCTTCGCCCCGCTTCAGCTCCGGTTTCAGCTTCCGCTGGAGGCGCAGCGCGGTGTACATGCCGACGTAGCCGCCGCCCACAACGAGAATGCGCACAGGTTCCTTCACCATCCCATGACGCACGCACCTCAGGAGTTTGTCCACAGCCTCGACAATTTGTGTGACCGGCCGCGGCATGCGGCACGCCGTGCGGGTGTTGGCCCGGCAGATGAAAGGTGTGCAGGTCAGCGAGTGGAAAAGGGGGTAATCGAGGTGGATCATTCGGGTAGGAAACGGTGCGTACTCCGATCGGGGGGCGCTCCGTGCGGAACCCGCCTCTTCTGAATTGACTCTGCCTCAACTATGTTCGTGTGTCGTCGGGGTGTCGGGGGATGCGCTCGTCGGGTCCAGCTACCGGATCCGGGATTCGAGTTCGATCCTCACACTCCGGTTGTCAATGGCGGGGAGAGTCTCCGGGGGGAGACGTCATTACCGGGGGAACACGTATGCATATTCAGGAATCTCACTGGACTTCCAGCACGGCGTCGGCATCAGCCGTCGCCACCAGCGGGAACGGACGCGCCATGGGGGACGGACCGCGTGCGACGCCGCTGCGTGTGGACGCACAGCGCAATCTCGAACACGTACTTCGCGCGGCGCGCGAGGTCTTCGGCGAGCTGGGGTACGGCGCTCCGATGGAGGACGTGGCCCGGCGCGCACGAGTCGGCGTCGGCACGGTCTACCGGCGGTTCCCCAGCAAGGACGTACTGGTGCGGCGCATAGCCGAGGAGGAGACCTCCCGGCTGACCGATCAGGCACGTTCGGCGCTCGGTCAGGAGGACGAACCGTGGTCGGCGCTCTCGCGCTTCCTGCGGACGTCCGTCGCGTCGGGCGCGGGGCGGCTCCTGCCGCCCCAGGTGCTGCGGGTGGGCGTCGCGGACGAGGTCGCGGAAGCACGGGACGACGAGGCGCGCGTGCCGCAGCAGCGGCAGGCGGCCGTGGCCGCCCCCGAGCTGCGGCTCGTCGAGCAGCGCTCGGCTCCTGCTCTGGAACCGGCGGTCGAACCGGGGGCTGTCGCGCTCCTGGACGTCGTCGGTCGGCTCGTGGAGCGGGCGCGCGCGGCGGGCGAACTGCGCCCGGACGTGACCGTGGCGGACGTGCTCCTGGTGATAGCCACGGCGGCGCCCTCGCTGCCGGACCCGGCGCAGCAGGCAGCGGCCTCGTCGCGGCTGCTCGACATCCTGCTGGAGGGTCTTCGCTCACGCCCCACGGTCTGAACCGGCCCTGGAGCGGCACAAAGCGCCACAAGGGCGACACAAGGGCGATACGAGGGCGGAATAGGGACGGCTCAACTGCTGAGCGACACGTGGCGGTTGAGCCTTCCCCGAATGAGTGAACGGTAGTGCTCGAATACGGAAAGTCACCTCGGAAGGGTGGTTGGCCGTCATCGCCATCGGCGGCGGCGCGCCCGTGTGGCAGTCTTTCCCGGATGGCCGGGTCTGAGTGTGCAAGCGGGGGCTTTCCGCGATGAGTGGTGACGGGCGGGACGAATCGTCCTCCGCCTTGGGCGAGGAGGCCGGAGGGCTGCCACCTCGGCAGGTGCCGAGCCAGGGTGGTCCCGGAGCCGGTGGCGGACCTGGAGCCGCGGGCGGGCTCGGAACCGCGGGTGAACCCTCCGGTGCCGATCCCAGCGTCCCGCCGCAGCGCGAAGGCGTCCGGAGCGAAGGCCCGCCGCCCGACAGCGACTTGATCGCCCGGATGCGGTCGGGCGACGACACCGCGTACGAAGAGCTGTACCGAAGGCACGCGGAAGCGGTTCGCCGGTACGCCCGCACCTGCTGCCGGGACGCGCACACCGCCGACGACCTCACGGCCGAGGTCTTCGCGCGGATGCTGCAGGCGGTCCGGGGCGGCAGCGGGCCCGAGCACGCGGTGCGCGCCTATCTGCTCACCACGGTGCGCCGCGTCGCCGCCGGGTGGACGAAGTCGGCGAAGCGGGAGCAGCTGGTCGAGGACTTCGCGGTGTTCGCCGCGCAGGCCTCCCGCAGCTCCGAGGTCTCCGACGACGACACCCTGGACCTGGGCGCGGACGTGCTCGCGATGCACGAGGCCGAGCAGTCCATGGCCATGCAGGCGTTCCGGAGCCTCCCGGAGCGCTGGCAGGCCGTGCTGTGGCACACGGAGGTCGAGGACGAGTCCCCCAGCGACGTCGCCACGCTCTTCGGGCTCGACGCCAACGGCACACGGGTGCTCGCCAAGCGGGCGCGCGAGGGGCTGAAGGAGGCGTATCTCCAGGCCCATGTGAGCACCACCCTCGCCGAGAACGAGGAGTGCGCGCGCTACGCCGACCGGCTCGGCGCCTACGCACGCGGCAGCCTGCGCACCCGGGCCGAGCGCGGCCTGCGCAAGCACTTGGAGGAGTGCGTCAAGTGCCGCCTGGCCGCGGGCCAGATCAAGGAAGTCGCCAGCGGTATCCCCGGTGTCGTGCCGATCGCGGTCATCGGCTGGTTCGGTGCCGCCGGGTACGCGAAGGTGGCCGCGCTCGTCGGCGGTGGTGCCGCGGGTGCCGCGGGAGCGGGTGCCGCCGGTGCGGCGGCGGCGAGCGGCGGTTCGTCCGGTGGTGCGGCCGGTGGCGGTGCCGCCGCCGAGGGGCTCGGTGCGCCCGCCAAGGCCGGTATCGCCGCGGGTGTGGTCGTCGCGGCGGCCGCCGCTGTGGCCCTCGCGCTCACCGCGGGCGGGGAGAAGCCCAAGGACCTGCCGAGCGCCGGGAAGCCCCCGGCCGTGGAGCCCGTCGCGCCGAGCAAGCCGCCGCCCCCGGAACCGAAGCCGAAGCCGAAGCCCGAGCAGCCGGTCGCCGAGAAGAAGCCGAAGCCGCCCGCGAAGCAGGCTCCCGAACCGAAGCCCAAGCCGAAGCCGACCCCGGCTCCCACGCCGAAGCCGGGGCCTGCGGCCCCCAAGCCGACGCCGACGCCCACACCGTCCAAGCCGAAGCCCAAGCCGCCGCCTCCGCCGCCGCCCGCGCCTGCGGTCTACCAGTGGAGCGAGCTGCGGTACGGCGTCGTCGGTGACGGCACCAAGCCCGAGATGCGGCTCGGCGAGAGCAGCTGGGTCTGGCAGCGCTCCGGCCTGTCCATCGCCGACACGCGGTACGGCCACGGCGTGACCGTCCACGGCCAGTCCTCCGTCACCATCGACCTGAACCGCGCGTGCTCGACGTACGACGCGGTCGTCGGTGTCGACGACATGACGTTGGGCCTGGGCAAGGTGCGCTTCTCGATCTTCGGGGACGGCGTTCGGCTGTGGCAGTCACCGCTGGTCAAGGGCGGGGACCCGGCGGTTCCGGTGCAGGTGAACCTGAGCGGGCGCGAGACGATCCGCCTGGTCGTCGAGCCGCACTCGCCGTTCGACACGGCCGCGCTCGCTGACTGGGCACAGTCGCGCTTCCGCTGCACGTAGGCGTCCGTACGCAGGTGTCCGTACGCAGGCATCTGCACGTGCGCCGCGCTACGTAGGCTCCGGTCCGGTCCAGCCGGGTCCGGTCCAGCCGGGTCCGGTTCAGCTCAGCTCAGCTCAGCGAGGGCGCCCTCGGCGGTGAGTTCGGCACCCGCGGCGCGCTCGGCCTCGTACCGGCGGGGGCCGAGTGCGGCGAGCGCCGCCTTCTCGACCTGTTCGGCCTCGGCGAGCCCCGGCATCGGGCGCGGGAAGCCGCTGCGCAGCCCGGTGCCGAAAGCCAGCAGGCGGACCGCGCGCGCGTGGTTGCCGAGCCTGCTCACGAGGCTGGCTCCGCCGTCCACCAACGACGCGACGACCAGCTCCGCGCACTTGCTCTCCAGGGCCATCCGCAGGCCTTCGGCGAGCACCGGCAGCGCCCGCTCCGGGCCCGACTCGGCGGCCACGACCTTGGCCTCCAGGCTTCGGAGGTCCGCTTCGAACTGCGGCGGCGGGGTGCCGCGCCCGGCGTCGGCGCGGGACTCGTCGCACAGGGCGCGGGCCCTGGCGATGTCGCCGTCGTCCAGTGCCATCAGCGACTGGAACATCCGCATGAACGCCCGGGAGTCCGCAACGCCGTAGCGGTCGGCCTCCATGCCCGCCTCGTGGAGGGCCTTCGCCGCCACGTCGCGCTGGCCCTTGCGGTACGCGATCTCGGCGAGCCGGACGATCAGGAAGGGTGCCTCGGCGTAGGCGCCCACCTCGTAGGCGAGCCGGAGCGCTTCCTCGTACTCGGCGCGGGCCTCGTCGTGCCGGCTGCGGGCCATCGCGGCCTCGCCCGCCGCGCTGGACACCTGGGCGCGCATCCAGCGGTCACCCGCCCGTCCGCTCAGTATGCGCAGCTCCGCGAGGTCCTCGTCGACGCCGGTCAGATGGCCGGGCGCGTCGACCGCGACGTGCGCGCGGAACATCAGGCTGACGCCGAGCTCCCAGTCCCCGCCGAACTCACGGCAGTTGGCGACCGCCGCGTCCATATGGGGCTTGGTGTCCTCGATGCTGTCGAGGAAGAAGACCGTGAACGGCCAGATGAGACCGGGGAAACGGGCCGCCGCCGGGACCGGCCGCGCGAAGGCGTCCCGCACCCGCCCGACGTACGCACGGCCCTCGTCCCCCGTGAAAGCCTCTTTCTCCCTTGCCTCCATGACCAGGAAGAGGTGCAGCATGCGCAGGCTCATCCACGGCCAGTAGAGCGGGTCGTCCGTGGTGGCGGCGTCCGTGGTGGCGGCGTCCGTGGCGGCGGGGAGGCCGTCCGGCTCTTCGGGCGGGGGCATCGGTGGTGCCAGGCGCAGGATCCGGGCGACCCACTCCGTGCCCTCTCGGCGGTAGTTCCGCAGCCACCAGAACCAGCCGATGCCCAGGGTGATCGCCAGGGCCGCTTCCTCCTCGTGGGCCTCGACCGTGCGCTGCAGGGCCGCCCGGATGTTGTCCAGGTCGGTCTCCAGGCGCTGGATCCACGGGAGTTGGTCCGCGGAGCGGAGCAAGGGATCGGCCTTTTCGATCAGGGCGCGGATGTACGCGGTGTGGCGGTGACCCGCCGCGGTGCGCAGGGCCGGCGTCTGGGCGGCCCGCTCGGAGGCGTACTCGTGGATGGTCTCCAGCATGCGATACCGCATGTCGCCCCTGGCCGTGGGCTCGGCGATGAGCAGGGACTTGTCCACGAGGGCGCCGATGAGGTCGGCGGCGGGCCCGGTGCAGACCGCCTCGGCCGCCTCGATGTCCCAGCCGCCCGCGAAGACGGACACCTCGCGCAGCACGGTCCGCTCGGGCTCGTCGAGCAGGTCCCAGGACCAGTCGACGACGGCACGCAGGGTCTGCTGGCGGGGCAGGACCGTGCGGCTGCCGCTGGTGAGGAGGCGGAAGCGGTTGTCGAGGCGGTCGGCGATCTGCCGGGGGGTGAGCAGGCGCAGCCGGGCCGCGGCCAGCTCGATGGCGAGCGGGAGGCCGTCCAGGCGGCGGCAGATCTCGGCGACGGCGTCGGCGTCCTCCTCCGGGGCGAAGTCCGGCCGCACGGCCATGGCGCGCTCGGTGAAGAGGCGGTGCGCCGGGTCGGGCGGGAGGGGCTCGACGGGGCGGACGAACTCGCCGGGCACGCCCAGGGGTTCGCGGCTGGTGGCGACGACGGTGAGGCCGGGGCAGCGCGTGAGGAGGGTCTGGACGAGGTCGGCCGCGGCGCCGATGACATGCTCGCAGTTGTCAAGGAGCAGGAGCAGGCTGCGCGGGGCGCAGTACTCGACGAGCAGGGCGACCGGGTCGTCCTGCGGAACCGTCAACTCGCTGGTCATCAGCACGGTCTCGCGCAGACCGAGCGCGCTGACGACAGCGCCGGCGACCGCCTCGGGCCGATCGAGCGGGGCGAGCTCGGCCAGCCATGCCTGCGGATGCCCGACGGCGGCTTCCTCGGCGAGGCGGGTCTTTCCGGAGCCGCCGGGGCCGGTGAGGGTGACCAGGCGGGCTTGTCGCAGATCTGAACGGATGGCGGCGAGTTCGGGTTCCCGGCCGACGAAAGAGGTCAGGCGGGGGCGGAGGTTGCCTGCTCGCTGAGGCCGCTGAGGCCGCTCCTCAAGTCCCTCTCGTCCGTCGGCGGCCGGGTCGAGCAGTTGCGCGTGCAGCGCCCGGAGTTCCGGGCCCGGGTCGGCGCCGAGGGCGTCGGCGAGTGTGCGGCGCGCGCTCTCGTACGCGGCCAGGGCGTCGGCGCCGCGGCCCGCGTCGCGCAGGGCGCGGATCAGGAGGGCGTGCAGCGCTTCGTCGTACGGCTGAGCTGCGGTGAGCTCCCTCAGCTCCGGTACGACGTCACAGGCGCCGCCCAGGAGCAGATCCGCCTCCACGCGCGCGCGAGTGGCCTCGGCGAGCAGCGCTTCTGGGCGGGTGGCCGCGCCGCGGTCGGGCAGGTCGGCGAGGGCGGGGTCGCGCCACAGGGCGAGCGCTTCACGGAGGGTGCGGGCGGCCGACGCGGGGTCCTGACGGTCCAGGGCCGCCCTGCCCTCACGTACGAGGCGTTCGAAGCGGTGCAGGTCGACGTCTTCGGGGAGGGCGGTGAGGCGATAGCCGCCGAGTTCCGACGCGATGGCGTTCTTGCCGAGGGCTCGGCGCAGGCGGCCGATGAGGGCCTGGAGGGCGGCGGGGGCGTCGGCGGGGGGCTCGTCGTCCTGTGCCCACACCTCCGTGATGAGGGTTTCCACGGGGACGGTGCGGTCGGCGCGGAGCGCGAGGGTCGCCAGCAGGGCGCGGAGCCGTCGGCCGCCGACGGGCAGGGGTGCCCCTTGTTCGTCGTACGCCTCGGTGGCGCCCAGGATTCTGTACCGCACCGGGTCATTCTCGCTGGTATGGCGGGTCGGAGCGCGGGGGTTTCCTCTCCTCGGGCGCGCCAGACCTCCCCTGCCCCCGCTACCGCCCCGCCCCCAACGCTCCCCTCTCCGGCACCACACTCCCCGTAGGGACGGCCCGCTGCCGTGCGGGTGTGCCCGTCCAGCACGTTCCCCGGCGGGAGAGCAGGCGGCGCAGCCACAGTTCCGTGGCGACCAGGTCCGCCAGGCCGTCGAGGGGCAGTGGTTCGCCCTCCGCCGCCGCGCGCAGGGCCTTGCGGACCACGCGGGCCTCCACCAGGCCCGCCTGCGCGAGCAGGGGCGTGTCGAACAGGGACAGCAGGTCGTCGAGGGCCACCCGCAGGCCCGTACGCGCCGCCGCGGCGGACGACGCGTGGGACGGTGCGCCCCAGCCGGGCGGCAGTTCGGCCACTCCGGCGCCTTCCAGGACCGTACGCAGGATGGCCGCGCGGGCGCCCGGCTGGACGCGCAGGGCGACGGGGAGCGCGCGGCAGGCCCGGACCACCTGGTTGTCCAGGAACGGCGCGTGCAGGCGCTGGAAGCGGACCTCGGCCGCCTGCTCCAGGACGCGCAGGTCCGCCGCGTGCCGGGCGAGCGCCGCGCGGGCACGGAATTCGCCGGGGCGCTGGCCGGGTCCGGCGCCGGGGCGCCCGGTCGTGTCCTGGAGACGAACCGATACTTCAGCCAATGCCTCGCCCGTCAGCCAGCGCGCCGCGGGCCCCGGCCTGGCCCACGCGAGGGCGGCCATCGACGCACCCACCGCGCCGCCCGGTTCGTCGAAGCGGCGCTGAAGAAGACGGTCGGCGAGTGATTCGACGCCCGCGCGGTACGGCATCCGGGAGAGTTTGCGCGCGGCGCCGTACACGCGCGCGGGGACCATGACGGAGCCCGGGGAGCCGTCCGCCTTCGCCAACGCCGCGACGGGGCGCACCAGATGGCGCCGTCTGCGGTCCATCAGGAGGTCGGCGAGGCGGGCCGGATGGGCGTCGAGCACCTGTCGGGCGCCGTACCCCGTGAAGTGGTCCGCGCTGCCCGAGATGAGCCGCGCGCGGTGGCGCTGGGCCGTGACGAGGGCGGAGCTCGGCTCGTCCGTCAGAGGGCCTTCCAAGTCCGCGTAGGGAAGGGCCTCTTCGCCCGCGGTCACCACTACGTGGTGCAGGCGCGGGTTGGCCGCGATGGCGCCCGCCCGCTCCAGCTCGGCCTCGCGGCCGTTGCTCGCCAGGTCGTTGAAGGTGACGGCGAGGAGCCGCTCCCCCGCGCCCGTGCCGTGGCCGAGGACCGTTCCCGGCATCCCGGGGAGACCGGCGGCGAGCAGCGCGAGGGTGGCGGACGCGGGCCCTCCGGAGAGGTCGGCGCCGATGCCCGGCACCGGCATCCCGCGTGCCGCCCGCCGCTCGGCGGGCCCCATGCCGGGCACGGGACCCGGGTCGACGTCCGCTCCGGGGACGTGCCGCGGGGCGCCGAGTCGGGTGCGTACCGCCTCCACGAGGGCGTCACGGACGCCGTCCACCGCGGCGGTCGCGTCGGCGGCGGGTGCGGCGACCGCGAGGGACGCCACGTGTTCGTACCCGGCGATCTCCCGTGCGCCGGCGCGCAGGATCAGGGCGTGCCCCGGGGGCACGCGCCGCACGCCCTGGTAGGGCGTCGAGTCGTGCAGCGCCTCCGGCACGTCGGGCGCGGCGAGCAGCGCGGCGAGGTGGCCGATGTCCAGGTGGGCCTCGATGAGGTCGGCGAGAGGCAGCGCGGCCGTCGCGAAGGCCGTGCCGGAGGCCCAGGGGGTGTAGAAGACGGGGCGCGCCCCCGCGAGGTCACCGGCGACCATGACGCGGCGCCCGACCTGCACGACCGCGGTGTAGCTGCCGGACCACGCGGTCAGATGCCGCAGGGCGCCACCGCGGGCCGCGAACAGACCGACCCTGAGCTCCTCGTCGCTCGCACCGCAGGTACCGAGGACCGCGATGCGGGTCTGCTCGTCGGCCGTGACCGTGCGCACCTCGTCGGAGCGCCAGTCACCCACCGCCCAGAGCGGATCCGGGTCGCCCCAGAGGAGTTGGGAGCCCACCGGATGAACGGTCTCGCCGTTCTCACCGGTGGCCCCGGCCGAGCCCACCACCGAGGGTTTCGCGGCAGTGCTGCTCCACCCCACCAACCACCGCATTGTTGCCTCCACAGCCTGTGGACAACCAGCGCATCGAAGAACTGGGGTCCCATGCTGCCACGAAGGAGGCGCGCGGGAGTGCCTATGGGGGTGCTCGCGCTCCCCTTAATCCGCCCCGGGGGAGCAGTACTTGAAGGGCACGACCATGCCCTTTCGCTTGTTCGGGGGTGCAATACCCCCACCTCCGAAGAGGCGATTTTCAGCCAAATCAGCGGATGACGCTCGCGTGACGGAACCGTAAGTGGCAACACACAGTCCGGGAGGCGTTCGTTCGCCCCCCGGACTGGTCCGCCGCCCGCGGGGATGGAGGCGGCGGCGTCCCCCAGCCCGCTGACTCCAGCGCAGCGGGCCGACCCACGCACCATCTATGGAAGCGCTCCCCTTATGGCCGGAGAAGAGCGCACACGCAGGCGCACGGCCACACACCCGGAGCACACCCCGGCGCTCCCGCGCTTCGCCACCGGCAACAATCTCGCCATCCGGATCTGCGCCTCTTAACGCTTGGGATTCGGCGAACTACGCTGTGTGTGCTGATGTTTTCGCGGAGGCATATACCTGGGGGCTCGGCCAAATGCTCTTGCGGCCGAAGTTCCCAGCCACGGCGGTCGTAGTCGCGGACGCCGCTGTCCCTGGGGGAACGCAGCACGAATGCCGCGCGGTCAAGCCACCGCACGGCAGCCGTCTGTGTCGAGGGGTGGCCATGTCCAGGGAGCAACGCGGGCCGAACGAAAAGCTCGGCACCGTTCTCGCCCTCGCGGGAATCAGCAATGCGGGACTCGCGCGCAGGGTCAACGACCTCGGTGCCCAACGCGGGTTGACGCTTCGTTACGACAAGACGTCGGTGGCCCGGTGGGTGTCCAAGGGCATGGTGCCGCAGGGCGCCGCCCCGCATCTCATCGCCGCGGCCATCGGGCAGAAGCTCGGCCGCCCCGTGCCGCTGCACGAGATCGGGCTCGCGGACGCCGATCCAGCGCCTGAGGTGGGCCTGGCCTTCCCGCGCGACGTGGGCGCCGCGGTCAAGTCGGCCACCGAGCTCTACCGCCTCGATCTGGCGGGCAGGCGCGCGGGCAGCGGCGGCATCTGGCAGTCCCTCGCAGGCTCCTTCGCGGTGAGCGCGTACGCGACGCCCGCCTCGCGCTGGCTGATAACCCCGGCCGACAGCTCGGTCGCCCGTGACGTCGTCCTGGACGAGCCGCACGACGTGGGCCTCACCGATGACGGCACGAACAGCGCCCACAGCGGGCAGTCGATCAAGGTCGGCCACAGCGACGTGCTGAAACTGCGGGAGGCCGCCGAGGACGCCCGCCGCTGGGACTCCAAGTACGGCGGCGGCGACTGGCGTTCGTCGATGGTCCCCGAGTGCCTGCGGGTCGAGGCGGCGCCCCTGCTGCTCGGTTCGTACTCGGACGAGGTGGGCCGCTCGCTCTTCGGGGCGTCGGCCGAGCTGACGCGCCTGGCCGGCTGGATGGCGTTCGACACCGGCCAGCAGGAAGCGGCCCAGCGCTACTACATCCAGGCCCTGCGCCTGGCCCGCGCGGCCGCCGACGTGCCCTTAGGCGGGTACGTCCTCGCCTCCATGTCCCTCCAGGCGACCTACCGCGGCTTCGGCGACGAGGGCGTCGACCTCGCGCAGGCCGCCCTGGAGCGCAACCGCGGTCTGGCCACCGCACGCACGATGAGCTTCTTCCGCCTCGTCGAGGCACGCGCGCACGCACGCGCCAATGACGCGCAGGCCGCCGGGGCGGCGCTGCGGGCGGCCGAGGGATGGCTGGAGCGGGCCAGGGACGGTGACAACGACCCGTCGTGGCTCGGGTTCTACGGATACGACCGCTTCGCGGCGGACGCCGCCGAGTGCTACCGCGACCTGAAGGCGCCCCGCCAGGTGCGGCGCTTCACGGAGCAGGCGCTTTCGCGGCCGACGGAGGAGTTCGTGCGCTCGCACGGGTTGCGGCTCGTGGTCTCGGCGGTCGCCGAACTGGAGTCGGGGAATCTGGACGCGGCCTGCGAGCAGGGCACGCGCGCGCTCGAGGTCGCGGGGCGCATCTCGTCCGCGCGGACCACGGAGTACGTGAAGGACCTGCTGCACCGCCTGGAGCCGTACGGGGACGAGCCGAGGGTGGTGGAGCTGCGGGAGCGGGCGCGGCCACTGCTCATGGCTCCCGCGTAAGGGTTCGGGTAATGGTCGAGGGCCGCCCGAGATGTCCCGCATGCACCCACATAAGCCGCCATGCGCCGCCGAAACGGCAACAGCATTTCCGCGCCCTGTAACCCTGCGGTCCTCGCCGGGTTTGGGGGCGTTGTCAGTGGCGCAGTGCACTATCGGGGTGGGAGGTGATGCGGGATGGTCCGGGCCGTGACGTACGACTGTGATGTGCTGGTGATCGGTGGCGGGATCGTCGGCCTGTCGACGGCGTATGCCATCACGCGCGCCGCGCCGGGGACACGGGTCACCGTCCTGGAGAAGGAGTCGGGCCCCGCCCAACACCAGACGGGACGCAACAGCGGAGTGATCCACAGCGGGATCTATTACCGCCCCGGCTCCCTGAAGGCGCGGTACGCGGTGCGGGGCGCCGCCGAAATGGTCAAGTTCTGCGCGGAGTACGGCATCGCGCACGAGGTCACCGGCAAGCTGATCGTCGCCACGGAGCGCTCCGAGCTGCCCCGCCTGCACGGACTCGTCCAGCGCGGCAGGGAGAACGGCATTCCGGTGCGGGAGCTCGGCCCCGCACAGATCTCGGAGTACGAACCCGAGGTGCGGGGGCTCGCCGCCATCCAGGTCGGTTCCACGGGGATCTGTGACTACGGCTCGGTGGCGCAGGTGCTCGCGGACGCCTCGGGAGCGGACGTCCGGTACGGGGCGGACGTCGTCCGCATCGACCGGCGCGAGACGCTCGGTGTCGCCGTTCGCACGGCCGACGGTTCGGTGGTGCGGGGGAAGGTCCTCGTCAACTGCGCGGGTCTGCACTGCGACCGCGTGGCGATGCTCGCCGGTGACGACCCCGGGATGCGGATCGTGCCCTTCCGGGGGGAGTACTTCGATCTGGCGCGGCCCGAGCTGGTGCGGGGCCTGGTGTATCCGGTGCCGGATCCGGCCTTCCCCTTCCTGGGGGTGCATCTGACGCGGGGCATCGGGGGCGGGGTCCACGTGGGGCCCAACGCGGTCCCGGCGCTCGCCCGCGAGGGGTATGGATGGGGTGTGGTGCGGCCTCTGGAGCTCGCGGGGACGCTGGGCTGGCCGGGGGCCTGGCGGATGGCCGGGCGGCACTGGCGGTATGGGGCGGGAGAGCTTCGGCGGTCCCTGTCCAGGGGGGCGTTCACCACGGCGGTGCGCAGGCTGCTGCCTGCGGTGACCTCTGATGATCTTGTGCCGGTGGCCGCGGGAGTGCGGGCGCAGGCCGTTCTGCGGGACGGGACGCTCGTCGACGACTTCCTCATCCAGGAGGGGGCGCGGGCTGTGCATGTGCTCAACGCCCCCTCGCCCGCGGCTACGGCTTCGCTGCCGATCGGGCGGGAGGTCGCCCGGCGGGTGTTGCAGTTGCTGTAGGGGCTGGCCCTGCGGGGCTCTCCCCAATCCCGCCCCTTCCCGAAACCATGGGGCTCCGCCCCTGGGCCCCCGACAAGATGTCCTCAAGCGCCGGACGGGCTGAAATCTTTCAGCCCGTCCGGCGCTTGAGGACGAACTCGGCGAAGCCGGTGATGACGGCACGCGCAAGGCACAGGGCCCCCGCGCCAAGCGGCCCGCGGCGGAGCCGCAAGTTTCACAGCCGGGAAGGGGCGGGGTTGGGGACAGATAAAATCCCCCCACTGTGTCTGACTCACCCACCCACCCCAGCGCCCCCCGCTCCCCGCGCCCGAAGGGCGAGCCCCGGTTCCCGCAGGGCCCCGCCCCCGACCCCGCCGGGTCGCACTTCGAGCGCCGGATCCGCAGCTTCCAGCCCCGGCGGAGCCGAGTAACCGCAGGCCAGGCGGACGCGCTTCAGCGCCTGTGGCCCAAGTGGGGACTGGACATCGACGGGCAGCGCACCCTCGACCTCGCCGAGCTGTTCGGCGGTGAGCGACCCGTCGTACTCGAGATCGGGTTCGGCATGGGCGAGGCCACCGCCCAGATGGCGGCCGACGATCCGGACACCGGCATCCTCGCGGTCGACGTGCACACCCCGGGCCAGGGAAACCTCCTCGGCCTCGCCGAGCGGAACGGCCTTGACAACATCCGCGTCGCGAACGGCGACGCCGTCATCCTGCTCCGCGAAATGCTCCCGCCCGCCTCCCTCACCGGCCTCCGCGTCTACTTCCCCGACCCGTGGCCCAAGGCCCGCCACCACAAGCGCCGCATCATCCAGCCCGACTTCCTCGACCTCGCGGCGCCCCGCCTGAGGCCCGGCGCCGTGCTGCACTGCGCGACCGACTGGGAGCCGTACGCCGAGCAGATGCTGGAGGTGCTCACCGCGCACCCCGCCTTCGAGAACACCCGGGCCGACGGCGGCTACGCGCCACGCCCCTCCTTCCGCCCCCTCACCCGATTCGAGGGCCAGGGCCTGGACAAGGGACATGTGGTCCATGACCTGCTGTTCCGCCGTGCGTCCGGCCAGGAGGCCCGAGATACCGGAGATATCGGCCACGGGGCCTGAGACACCGTCGCGGCCCGCCCCCGTCCCTCGTTAGGGTCAAGGCGTGGCCACCAGTTCTCCGCACCCGCACCCGATGCCCCCCGCAGGGCCCGCCGGGCTGCGGCACGCGCGCTGGTGGCAGCGGCGGGCGATACGCGCGGCCGCCCTGGTCACGCTGCTCGCCCTGTCCGGCCTCGTGATCCTGGCCCTGGTCCGGGAACAGACCGGCACCCGGGGCTTCCTGGTCGGGCTCGGCCTCGCGACGCTGCCCGTGCCGCTCCTGGTGGCCGCATTCCGCTGGCTGCAACGGGTCCAGCCGGGCCCCTGGCGGAACCTGCTCTTCGCCTTCGCCTGGGGCGCCTGCGCCGCGGCCCTCATAGCGATCGTCGCCAACAGCTTCGCGACCCGCTGGATAGCCACCGCCACGGCCGACCCCACCAGCGCGGACAACCTCGGGGCGACGGTCATAGCGCCGATCGTCGAAGAGAGCGCGAAAGCCGCGGCCGTCCTGCTCGTCTTCCTCTTCCGCAGACGCGAGTTCACCGGCATCGTCGACGGCGTGGTGATCGCCGGAGTGACCGCCACCGGCTTCGCGTTCACCGAGAACATCCTCTATCTCGGCAGCGCCTTCGGCACCGACCAGCTCAACGGCGGGACCGGGCTCGCGTCCGTGACCGCGGCGACCTTCTTCGTACGCGTCGTGATGTCGCCCTTCGCGCACCCGCTCTTCACCGTGCTCACCGGCATCGGCTTCGGCGTCGCCGCGCTCAGCGCCGACCGGCAGAACTGGCGCCGCGTCCTGCTCCCGGTCGGCGGACTCCTCCTGGCGATGGGCCTGCACGCCCTGTGGAACGGCTCGGCGAGCTTCGGGGACTACGGCTTCTTCGCCGTGTATGCGCTCTTCATGCTGCCGTCGTTCGGCCTGCTCACCTGGCTGGTGATCTGGATCAGGCAGCGCGGCCTGCGCGTCGTGCGCGCGGAACTGCCCGCGTACGCGCTCGCGGGCTGGCTCACCGCGCCCGAGCCGTACGCGCTGGGCACGATGCGCGCCCGCACGCTCGCCCGCGACTACGCCTCGTACACGCAGGGCAAGGCCGCGGCGCGCGCGGTCGCCCAGTACGAGACGTACGCGACCTCCCTCGCGCTCCTGCGGCACCGGGGTCGGAGGGGCCGCGCGGGCGCCGACTTCGTCGTACGGGAGCGGGAGCTGCTGCACGCGCTGTGGGAGCGCCGCGAGGCGGCACGGCCCGCACTCGCCTACGCCGCGCGCGCGACGGCACCGGTGCTCGTACCGATGCCGCAGCCGTACGGGTACCCGCAGCACCCGCAGCCGTACGGGTACCCGCAGCCGTACCCGCAGTCATACGCGCGGCCGTACCAACCGCCCTACGGATATCCGTACGCCCAGCCCGCCATGCCCTACCCCGCGTACAACCCCTACCGCGGCTAGGCGGAAGCCACCGTGAGCGTCGCCACCTCGGCCTCCGTCAGTTCGAGCTCCCCCACCGCGAGCAGCGCGGGCAGCTGCTCGACCGTACGGGCCGACGCGATCGGCGCCGCCACCGTCGGCTGAGCCGCGAGCCATGCCAGGGCCACGGTCGCGACCTCGGCGCCGCGGGCCTGAGCGACCTCGTCGAGCGCGGCGAGCACCCGTCGGCCCCGCTCGGTCTCCAGGTACTTGCCGGCGCCCGCGGCCCGCGCGCTCTCGACCTGCGTGCCCGGACGGTACTTGCCGGTCAGGAAGCCGGAGGCGAGCGCGTAGTACGGGACGGCGGCCAGGCCGGAGCGCGATGCGACCTCCTGGAGCGAGCCCTCGTACGTGTCGCGCGAGACGAGGTTGTAGTGCGGCTGCAAGGCCGCGTAGCGCGCGAGGCCCTCGCGGTCGGAGAAGTCGAGGAACTCCTGGAGCCGCTCCGCGGTCACGTTGGAGGCGGCGATGGCGCGGACCTTGCCGGATGTCACCAGGTCGTCGAGCGCGCCGATGATCTCCTCCACGGAGACGGTCGGGTCGTCGTAGTGCGTGTAGTAGAGGTCGATGTAGTCCGTGCGCAGGCGGCGCAGCGACTCCTCGGCACCGGACTTGATGGTGTCCGCGGACAGACCCTTGAAATCGGGGTGGGCGCCGACCTTCGTGGCGAGCACGACATCGGAACGGTTGCCGCGTGCGGCGAGCCAGTCGCCGATGACGTGCTCGGACTCGCCGCCCTTGTTGCCGGTCACCCAGGCCGAGTAGACGTCGGAGGTGTCGATGAAGTTGCCGCCGGCGGCTGTGTAGGCGTCGAGCACGGAGAAGGACCGCGCCTCGTCGGCCGTCCAGCCGAAGACGTTGCCGCCCAGGGCGAGCGGGAAGACATCGAGGTCGGACGAGCCGAGTCTGCGGAGAGAAGTCATGAGGGAGACAACGCCCTTACAGAGCGTCGCATTCCGTACAGCGGCACGAGATCGGAGCGGAGCGGGCACGCCGAACCGGCAGCCCTGACGTCGGGGGGTTGTCGCCAGGACCGCCGGAGTTCGGAGGCTGCTTCAGAGTGACCGGATCAGAGCGGTGGATCAGAACGACCGGATCAGAGCGACTGGCCCTTGCCGCGCAGCCACGCCGCCGGGTCCACTCCGGTCGAGTCGCCGCCCGGGTGGACCTCCAGGTGGAGGTGGGCCCCCGTCACGTTGCCGGTCGCGCCGACGCGGCCGATGACCTCGCCGGTGGTGACCTTCTGGCCGACGCTGACGCTCATCGACGACTGGTGGCAGAACCACAGCTCGGTGCCGTCGTCGAGCTCCAGGACCGTGCGGTAGCCGTACGCCCCCGCCCAGCCGGCCTCCTTGATGGTGCCGGAGTGGATGGCCTTGATCGGCGTACCCGTCGGAGCCGCGAAGTCCAGGCCTGTGTGGTAGCCGGAGGACCACATGGAGCCGGGCTGACCGAAGGTGCCGGTGAGCGTGTACGAGCCGACGGGCAGTGTGTAGCTCTTCGCGAGCTTGGCCAGGCGCTCCGCCTCGGCCTTCTTCTTGGCCTCCGCCTCGGCCTTCTTCTTCGCGGCGGCCTTCTCGGCGGCGATCTTCTTCTCGGCCGCGGTCTGCTTGGCGGCGGCCTGTGCGGCCGCCTGCTTGACGGCGGCTTCCTCGGCCGCCTTCTGGACCGCGTCGTCCGCCTGGTCCTGCTGGTTCTCGGCCTGCTCCATGATGCGGGCCCGCAGCGCCTCGCCCGCGTCCGTGGAGCCCTGCTCGGTGTCGGCGGTGCTGAGACCGGCGGCGCTCAGCGGCGCGGCGGCCACCGCGACGCCGTTCTCCGCGGCGGCCGAGTCGGAGGAATCGGAACCGTCGGATATCAAAGACCCCACGCCCGGGAGCGACTTGGCCTCCGGCAGCGAGTCCGTGACGGCCGAGAGGTCCGGCATCTCTATGGAGACCGGGGGCTTGCCGCCCTGCGCGGTGGCGATGCCGCCCGCGCCGACAGCGGCGATGACGCCTACGCCGAGAACCGTGGAGCTGCGGGCGAGCCCGCCACCGCCCCGCTTGTGGACGCGGTGCCTGCCGCGAACCGGGCGGACGGACTCCTCGGTGGGATTCCATTCCTCCCAGGAATTGTCGTCGTACCCGCCGAAATCATCATCATTCGGTACATAAGTGCCTTGGGGGGCAGGGCGGTTGGACGCCACCGGGGCGCACTCCTTTCCTTCCTTCTCGCCTACCGGGTTAGCTGACGGGTTCGGAGCAGGAAGGTCTCCTACGAGCATCTGGCACGGATGCACAGATGACCGATTCACCCCAATTAGTGGTTCCCCGGCTCCCTTGCGGGATTAGGCGCGTGCGCGCGGAGCCGACTCGAGTGTCGGTTGGGACGACCGCGCTGCGTTATCGAACGTTAATAGACAGCGGGGTCGTATTCCAAGCTGTTCCAGTTGATCGTTAACGGATCTGGCCGGTACTTACCGGGACACTGGTGGCCGGAACGGGGCGAGTTGACCCCACTTCTTCACACACCGGAGCTTCACATCTCCTTGACGGTACGTCAGTTGTTATGCGGAGTGGTGCCCTTCAGTCACGGCGTGTGACATCGGGCCCTGTGGCATCGGTCCCTGTGCCGTCGGTCCCTGTGGCATCGGTTCTCGTGGCATCGGCTCTCGTGGCATCAGTTCCGGCGTCACCCGTCGCCAACGGCCGCCGCACCGCGAGCAGCGCCATGTCGTCGGTCGTCCCGCCCCCGGTGTGCCGCCGCACCTCCTCGGTCAGCGTGGCGAGGAGCGTGTCCGGGCCGTTGGGTCCCGGGAAGATCCGGCCGCCGAGCCGGGCGGCGGGATCGTAGAACTCGCCCCGGCTGTCACGCGCCTCGGAGAGCCCGTCGGTGTGGAGCAGGAGCATCGCCCCCGGCGGGAACTCCGTCTCGTCCGCGCGGTCCGGCCAGGCACCCAGTTCGCCCATCCCGAGCGGCAGCGCGGGCTCGGTCGCCGACAGGACGCACAGCCGCCCGTCGCCGCGCAGGAGCAGTGGCCCCGGGTGCCCGCGGTTGATGAGGCGTACGAGACCGTCGCTGTGCGGGATCTCCGCGAGGATGGCGGTGGTGAACCCCTCGAAGTCGTCGAGCCCGTCGCGCCGCGTGCCCTCACGCGCGAGCGCACGCTCAAGGCGCTGCGCCACCGCCTCCAGCGTGGTCTCCTGCTCGGCGGCCTCCCGGAACGCCCCGATGACGACGGCGACGGCCGCCACCGCGCCCATTCCCTTGCCCCGTACGTCGCCGACGATGACGCGTACGCCGTGCGGGGTGTCCTGAACGGCGTACAGATCACCCCCGATGAACGCGTCGGCCTCCGCGGCCTCGTACCGCGCCGCGACATCGAGCCCGCCGATCCGGGGATCCGGCTGCGGCAGTACGGCGCGCTGGGCGGCCTCGGCGATGGAACGGGCGGAGGCGAGCTGTTCGTCGCCGCGGCGCACGACGCGGTTGATGAGGACGGCGAGCACGGCGACGGTCACCACGGTGAACACCTCGGTGACGGCATCGACTTCGGAGCCGGTGTCGGCCTTGAAGTGCAGGCCGAGCACGGCGACGGAGGCACAGAGGCCGATGACGGTGGTGCTGAGCAGCGAGTAGAAGGGAGCGGCGATGAGCGGGGCGGCGGTGAAGAGGGGCGCGGCGGTGAATTCGGGCGGGGTCGAGATGTCGTAGACGACCCCTACGACGATGAGCAGCAGGGGAAGCGCCCGTACGAACGCCCGCTCGCGCCGGACAGTGGGGCTCTTGCCTGAAGCCCCGCGCGGCCGATTGCCGGGACCTCGACCGCCTGGACCTCGGCTGCCGGGACCTCGACCGCCGGGACCCTGGCTGCCGGGACCTCGGCCCGCGGACTCGCCGCCCGCACGCTTCCCTCCGCTCGTGCCCGCACTCGCGCCCACTCCCGACCCCATGCCCGCCACCCCCTCCCCTCGGCCGCCGCTTCCTCCTCGCTGCCCCACCGGTCTTCTCCTGCCGAATCCCGCGGCCAGGACCAGATCCATGACCACGCTCGTCCAGGGTTCCCGGAGCGACGGCGCGGGGCGACCGGTGTTGGGCCGACCGGGTTAGCCCGGGTCAGGGCGCCCCGGCCGGCTGCGGGGCGAGGCGGCCCGTCCGGGAGAGGCCGCGCAGGGCGAGCGCGCAGGTGGCGCCCAGGGCGGCGAGGCCGAGCCACAGCACAGCGGGCGCGGACCGGGTGGCGCCGAGGAGCGCGCCGGTCGCGAGGTTCCCCACGGTGATGCCGATGCCGCACACCGTGTTGTAGAGGCCGTAGTGCGTGGCCACCCACCGGCCGCCGGACAGCGCGACGACCGTCTCCATCTCGAACGGGTAGAGCACGGCCGTCGCCCCGGCGAGTCCCGCCGCGCACACCAGCAGCCCCGCGACCCCGACGTACCCCGATCCGCCGAGCGCGGGCGGCAGGAACGACGCCCCGAGGAGCCCGAGCCCCGCGACCAGACACTGCTGCCGCGTCCACGTACGCCGGCACAGGTCCGTGATCCTCAGCTGCCCGGCAAGCGCGACGAGCCCCGAGACCACGAACAGCGCACTCGTCGCGACGGTTCCCGCGGTGCCGTCCCCCACCAGGCGCGCCACCTCCAAGGGCAGCGCGAGATAGACCTGGAAGGACAGGACGTACGACCCGGTCATGGCGAGCGAGAAGAGCCAGAAGGACCGGTTGCCGAGCACCACCCGCCACTGCCCTCGCTCCTGCTCCTGTCCCTGCCCCTGCGCCTCCACGACGGCAGCCCGGTGCCGTACGGGAAGCCGCAGCACCTGCACCGCCGACAGCACGGCGAACAGCGCCGCCGCGACCGCGCACGTCACCCGGAAGTCGATCCCCGTGAGCGCGAGCCCGACGAGCGGGCCGAGCAGGATTCCGCCCTGGTAGAAGACGTTGAACAGGGCGAACGCCTCGACGCGCCGCTCCTCGTTCCCGGCATCGGCGGCGACGTACGCCCGTACCGCCGGATTGAACAGCGCCCCCGCGAGCCCGGTCGCCACCGACGCGGCGATCAGGACGGGCAGCGTCTGTGCGAAGGCGAGCGCGCCGAAGCCGATGGTGCGCAGGGCGCAGCCCGCGACGATCAGGGGCTTGTAGCCGAGGCGGTCGGCCAGCGCGCCGCCGACCAGGAACATGCCCTGCTGGGAGAGGTTGCGCACGCCGAGCACCAGTCCGACCGCCCAGGCGGCGAGCCCGAGGCCGCCCGACAGATGCGCCGCCAGGTAGGGCATCAGCATGTAGAAGCCGAGGTTGATGGTGAACTGATTGACGAAGAGGAGCCGCACGGCCGGATCGAACGCACGCGCCCGGCGCCAGACGTGACTCACTGGACGCCACCCGTCTCCCTCTCGACCCCGCCCACCAGCGCGCACCGGGACCGCCGCCGCGGACACCACCGCGACCACCCGGTCACCCACTCCCCCGGCCCGGCCACCTCCTGCGGGGCTGAGGGCACCGCACCCACCGCACCCCCTCCCAACAGGCCGTGCCCCGCGCAGAACTCATCGCTGAACACCGTGTCGAAGTACCGCTGCGGCCCGTCGGGAAAGACCGCGGCGATCCGTGTCCCGCGCGGTCGCGTCCGGGCCAGCCAGCCGGCCACGAGCGCCACCGCCCCCACGCTCCAGCCCCCGGTGGCGAACTGCCGGGCCGCGAGCCGCCGGGCCGCGTGCACGGCTTCGGCAGGACCGACCCAGTGGACCTCGTCGAAGGCGTCGTGGTCGACGTTCCCCGGATGGATGGAGGAGCCGAGCCCCCGCATGAGCCGCGGCCCCGCGGCGAGCCCGAAGATCGTGGAGGCGACGCTGTCCACGCCCACCAGCTCAAGACCCGGCAGGGCCCCGCCCCGCAGCGCCCGCGCGATCCCGCCCGAGTGCCCGCCGGTCCCGACCGCGCAGACGAGCACGTCGAACTGGCCCAGCTGCTCGACGAGTTCAGCGGCCAGCCCGCCGTAAGCGGCCGGATTGTCCGGGTTGTTGTACTGATCCGGACACCACGCCCCACCCGTCTCGGCGGCCCCCTCCCCCAGGACCGCCATCAGCTCGCCGACCCGGTCCACCCGCGCCTGCTGCCACCCGCCCTCGCCACAGGGTTCGCGTACGACATGCACCCGAGCCCCATGCGCGGCCAGCATCCGCTCCACGATGGGTTCGAGGCCCGGGTCGGTGACGATGTGCACGGGATGCCCCCATCGCACCCCGGCGAGCGCGAGACCGAGCCCGAGCGTGCCGGACGTCGACTCGACGATGGGCGCGCCGGGCCGCAGCTCGCCGCGCGCCCGTGCCCGTTCGACCATGTGGAGGGCGGCGCGGTCCTTGATCCCGCCGAAGTTGAAGCCCTCCAGCTTGGCCCAGTAGCCGCGCCCGCCGTCGGGGGACGGCTCGTCGATCCAGAGCACGGGTGTGTTCCCCACGGCGGCTGCCGCGGGCTGAAGCTTGCTGATCATGTACGTGATGCCCTTCGGGCTCTCGGGTACTCGGTACGGGGGACGCGCGCACTGCGCACCCGTCAGTTCCGGTCCACCCCGATGGCGACGAGAAGCCGCTGCCCCGCGAGCGGCGGCCCGGCCCGCGTCCGCGCGCACTCCGCCCGTCCGCTCGCCCCGCCGCTCTGCCACCCGCTCCACCGCACGAACGGCCACGCCGCCGTCCGTCCGCCGCTCCCGCGCTCGCCCCGCTTCCGCTCGGCCGACGCCCCAGCGGCCTGCCGCCCGGCACCCGCGTGCTCGGCGTGCCCCGCTCCCGGACAGACGTGGTGGGCCGGAGCGACCACGCTGGTTCCCGCAGGGGCGAGACCGTGGGGGCCGTGGCACGCGCCGACGAACAGCGCACAGGCGGCGAGCAGCACCACCGACAGCACGATTCGCAGACGACTCATAGTGACCATGAAACTACGCACCGCACGCACACTTACGCAAAAAACACCGAAGGCCCGGATCCAGTAATGGATCCGGGCCTTCGGTCTTTAGTAGCGGGGACAGGATTTGAACCTGCGACCTCTGGGTTATGAGCCCAGCGAGCTACCGAGCTGCTCCACCCCGCGCCGTTGAATGCAACTCTACGCCATCGGGGGCGGTGAAAGCGAACCGGCTGAGAACCACCGGCGAACGGAGCCCACCGCTCACGCGTTCTCGGCATGCGTCAGCGTCTCCCAGGCCACGAACAGATCGTCCGTCCCCTCGGGCCGCCCCTTCCGCGTGAGCTTCTCCGTCTCCGGCAGGTCAAGCTTCAGCCGGTCCCGCAGGTGGTTGAGGCCGACCTCGGTGTCGGGCCCCATGTCGCGCTGCACCTTGCCGCCGCACAGCCACTGGGGTGCCTTGGCGCCCAGCTGGTACTTGGAGTGGAACTCAAAGGCGGCCCGCAGCCGCTCCTTGACCTCGCCGTACAGGTCCACGCCCTGGTGCCAGGCGGTCTCGGCGATGTGCGCGGTGGCCGCGAGCGAGTAGCTGGCGTGCTTGAAGTTGCGGCAGGTCTCCTGGGAGAGCCCGTCGGCGAAGGTCTGCTGCCCGAACCAGTACTTCTGGAGCTTCTCCGGAGTGTTGATGCCACTGCCCGCGGGCGAGACGGGCAGCGGTCCGTCCGACTTCAGATAGAAGTAGGCGGGCACGCGGGCCCTGAAGTGCGTCACCGCCTTCTCGAAGGACTCGTGGTCGTTGAGGAAGACGGCCATACTGATGGTCGCGTCGGCCATCAGGAGATCCCAGTTGCCGTTGAAATCGGCCGCTCCGTCGCGCACTTGCGGCAGATAGGCGTTGCGCAGCATCCGCTCGAAGCGCAGGAGTTCGCCGTCGCTCCAGCCGTCGTAGGTGTAGCGCACGGCCTCGGCGGCGCGTGCCCACGATGAGGCGGCCCAGGCCGTCTGGAGGCCCGCGTTGGCCTCCGTGTGCCGGGTGATCACCTCCGACCAGGCGTCCATGATCTGCACGGCCTTCTTCGCGTGCGCGCGCTCGCCGGTGATGTTCCAGAGGAGGGCCTGGGTGTACGCGGCGATGGCGTCCTCGCGCTCCTCCACGCAGCCCTGTCCGGGGCGGGTGTCGGGCGGGCACTCGACGACGGCGTACGGCTTGGCCTTGTAGTCGGCGGCGCCGTACTTACTGTCCCGCATCCGCTCGAACGCCGTCAGCCAGGGCTGCTCGCGCGCCTCGACGTGGGCGCGCACGCGCTTCAGCTGCGCCTCGCTGACGAGCACGCCGGGGTGCTCGAAGCCCTGCTCGGCGGGCCGCGCCCGCTCGGTCGCCCCGTCACTGCCGCCCCCGGGCCCTCCGCAGGCCGCCGAGACCCCGACCAGCAGCGGCACGAGCGCCAACACGAGAGCCCGTCGTACGGAACCCATTCGGGAACCCATGCTGCACCTCCGGATCGGCCACGTGGCAGGCCCAGCGTCACCCGGGGGGCGCGGGGGCGCAGGCGCGGCGGGGCCGTTCGGGCGAGGGGCCGCCGGGTGACGTACCGGTCGACCACGCGGCGCGGGCCCTGCCCCCGCCGCACTGAGCGCCACTCGCCCGAACCCGCCCGCTTCACGCGACGGCCCCGGGTCAGAAGCTGTCTCACCCGGTCCCGAGCCGCGGACCGTGCGGGTCCTCGGCAACTGGGGCCGGGCACCCAACGCCGCTTCGTGCAAGCGTGGTTGCTGAGACAGAACGCGGACATTCCCAGGACCACTTGAGGATCAAGGCGGCCCTAATGTCGAGGTGTCAGCAGGAGACACCGCCACCGACAGCCCCTGGAGAACCTCATGCGCTCGCGTCGTACCGCCCGGTCCACCCGCCTCATCCTGGCTGCGGCGGCCGTGACGGCTCTCGCCGCCACCGCCACCGCGTGCGGCCCCGACGACACCGCGAGCGCCGACACCTCCACGGCCTCCTCCACCGCCGACAGCGGCAAGACCGAGAGCCCCGCCAAGGACAGCTCGTCCAGCGGCTCCGACGCAGACGCCGGCTCCGGCTCCGGCTCTGGCTCTGGCTCTGGCTCTGGCTCCAGCGACGCCAAGGACAAGACCGGCTCCGGGACCGGCGACGACAAGAAGGGCGGCTACGGACAGGCCTGCGGCACCAACGACGTGACCTTCACGCTCACCGAGGAATCCCAGGCCGGCGGCTACTACCTCGTCGCCGCCAAGGCCAAGTCCGGCATCAGCTGCTACCTGGACGTCAACACCCCCAGCGTGTCCTTCGGCTCGGGCGCCGAAGGCGCCGCCTCCCCGGTCGGGCAGGGCGGCGAAGACCCCATCGAGCTCACCGGATCCGCCGTCGCCTACACCGGCATCAGCCCCAAGACCACCAAGAGTGACGGCGGCATCCAGTTCGAGAGCGTCATCGTCTCCCTCACCGACGACGACCCCAACCCGGCCGAACTCAAGCTCCCCGAGCCCGCCGACGTCGACAAGCCCATCGTCACCAACTGGTCCACCGACCGCGGCGAGACCGTCCCCGTCATCGCCTGATCAACCAGCCCATCGAACGCTTTCGCTCGGGCCAGGAGAGGGCCAGCAGCGGGCCGACAGCGGGCCAGCACATGATCACCAGGAACGGGTCGGGCCCTGACCTGCGGCTAAAGCCGCAGGTCAGGGCCCGATTTTCTGGTAGACCGTGTGGGACTCGAACCCACAACCAATGGATTAAAAGTCCACTGCTCTGCCAATTGAGCTAACGGTCCGTGCGGACGCACCCCCCGAGCATAGCCGGACAGGCCGCGCCGTCCGATCGGGTATCGCCTCCCTGGCCCGTCGCGGGTTCCGCGACGGGCCGCTGACGGCCTCGGCGCCGTCAGGGATCGGTCGGTTCCGGGGCCCCGCGCCGGGCCGCCTCGCGGGCCGCCGTGCGCTCGTGGTCCGGGTTGAGGAACCAGTGCCTGGCCGACGCGAGCCACCAGGTCGCGGCGAAGCCGAGGACGGCCAGGACCGCGATCGGGGCGTAGTTGAAGGTCTTCCAGGTGATCGGCGAGACCTGCGGCAGCATGAAGAGGACCGTGATCACGCCGACCCAGGCCACCGCCACGATGCCGATCGGACGTGACCAGCGGCCCAAGTGCCACGGCCCGCGATCGAATTCCTCACCCTTGCGGAGCCGGAGCAGGGTCGGGATGACGTAGGCGATGTAGAGGCCGATGACGGCGATGGACGTCACCGCCGCGTACGCCGTGACGTTGATCAGGTAGGGCAGGCCGAGGACGAGCGCGCCGATGGCCGCGAGCCAGACCGCCGCGACGGGTGTGCGCGTACGCGGGTTGACCGAGTGCCAGACGTGCGAGAACGGCAGCGCTCCGTCCCGCGAGAAGGCGTAGATCATCCGGGAGTTGGCGGTCACGGACGCCATGCCGCAGAACAGCTGTGCGCCGATGACGACGAGGAGGAGCAGCTTGCCCGTGGTCGCGCCGAGCGCGTCGAGGAGGATCTGGGCGGGTGGCGCCCCCGTCGCCGATGCGCGGGCGCCGTCGTACGACTGGATGGCGAAGGTGAAGCCCAGGAGCAGTACGAAGCCTGCGATCCAGGACGTCCAGATGGAGCGGACGATGCCCTTGGGCCCGGCGGTGGACGCGTCGTGCGTCTCCTCGGTCATGTGCGCGGAGGCGTCGTAGCCGGTGAAGGTGTACTGGGCCATCAGCAGCCCGATGAGGGCCACGTACAGCCCGCTGCCCCACCCCGTGTTGTTCACGAACTCGGTGAAGACGAAGGACGCCGACTGGTGCGAGTCCGGTGAGAAGGCGAGCGCGCCGACGATGACGGCGACCCCGAAGACGTGCCACCAGACGCTGACGCTGTTCAGCAGCCCGACGATGCGCACGCCGAAGGTGTTGAGCAGGCCGTGCAGTACGAGGATCGCGGCGAAGAGCAGGATCGTACGGCCCTCGGTGATCTGGAAGTCGAACTGCAGATTCAGGTAGGCGCCCAGGAACGAGGCCGCGCCGAAGTCGATCCCGGCGGTGACGGCGACCTGCCCGAGCACGTTGAACCACCCCGTGAACCACGCCCAGGCGGCGGCGCTCCGCGAGGGCGCGAGGCGGTGCGCCCAGAAGTAGAGCCCGGCCGATGTCGGGTAGGCGGAACAGATCTCCGCCATCGCGAGCCCGACGAACAGCGTCATGAGGCCGACCCCGACCCAGCCCCAGGTGATCAGGGCGGGGCCGCCGGTGTTCATGCCGAACAGGTACATGGTGAGGCAGCCGGACAGGACCGAGATGATCGTGAACGAGACCGCGTAGTTGGAGAACGCGGACATGCGGCGGGCCAGGACCTGGGTGTAGCCGAGCTGGGCGAGGCGTTCCTCGTCGGAGCCTGGTGGTGGTTTCATGCACGAGCGTTGCCCACGGCAGGGACATGACACACGTCACGTTTGGCATACGACAGCGGGCCCGCCCCCGAAGGGACGGGCCCGCTGCCTCAGTTCACTCGCTCAAGCGTCAGCGTCAGCTGTTGCGCTTCCAGCGCGGCTTGTCGTCGCGGCGGCCGAAGGAGCCGGTGCCGGTGCCGGAGCGGTCGCGGTTGAACGCCGGGCGGTCGTGGCCGCCGGAGCGGGCGCCACCGGCGGGACGGTCGTCACGACGGTCACGGTTGAACGGACGGTCGCTGCCGCGGTGGGCGCCGGAGGGACGGTCGTCGCGACGGAAGCCGGAGCCGCCACCACGGTTGTCGTCACGACGCTCGCCGCCACGGAAGCCGCCACCCGAGGGACGGTCGCCGCCGCGGAAGCCGGAGCCACCGCCACGGTTGTCGTCACGACGCTCGCCCCCACGGAAGCCGCCACCCGAGGGACGGTCGCCGCCGCGGAAGCCGGAGCCGCCACCGCGGTTGTCGTCACGACGGTCGCGGTTGAAGCCGCCGCGGTCGCCGCCCTCGCGACGGTCGCCGCCACGGAAGCCGGAGCCACCGCCACGGTTGTCGTCACGACGCTCGAAGGAACGGCCACCGCGGTCGTCACGGCGCTCACGCTCGTAGTTGCCACGGTCGTCGCGCTGCGGACGGCGCTCCTCGCGGGCGGCGGCGACGGGCTGCTCCGGGACGGAGACAGCCGCCTCGACGACGGCCTCGGCGGCGGCGGTGGCCTCGGCGACCGCGGTCTCCGGGTCGTCGCCACGCTCGCGGGCGGCACGCGCGGTGAGGCGCGAGGCCTCCTCGCGCAGCTCGGTCGCGCGGCGGGTCGCGCGCTCCAGCTCCTTGGTGAGGTCCTTGACCTCACGCTCGGCCTGGGTCGCGGCGTTGCCCGCGGAGTCGGCCTGCACCTCGGTCATCGAACGGGCGCCGGTGATCTCGGCGACCTCCGGGTCGAAGGTGCCGCCGCCGTTGATGATGTGACGCCCGGCGTCGACGCCCGCGTCCTCCATCAGACGGAAGATCTGGCGGCGCTGGTGCGGCAGCGAGAGGGACACGACCGTGCCGGAGCGGCCCGCGCGAGCGGTACGCCCTGAACGGTGCAGGTAGTCCTTGTGGTCGCCGGCCGGGTCCACGTTCAGGACCAGGTCGATGCCGTCGACGTGGATGCCTCGGGCGGCGACGTCGGTGGCGACGAGCGCGTTGACGTAGCCCTTCTTGAAGTCCTCAAGAACGCGCGTACGAGCGCCCTGCGTCATGCCGCCGTGCAGCGCGTCGGCCTTCACACCGGACTCGCAGAGCTGCTCGGCGATGCGGTCGGCGCCCAGCTGGGTGCGGACGAAGATGATCGTGCGGCCCTTGCGCGCGGCGATGGCGGCCGTGACGGGCGCCTTGTCGCGGGGCTTCACGATCAGGATGTGGTGCGACATGGTCGTGACGTTGCCCTGGGCGCTGTCGACCTCGTGCGTCACCGGGTTGGTCAGGTAGCGCTTGACCAGCGAGGAGATCTCGTTCTCCATCGTGGCCGAGAACAGCATGCGCTGGCCGCCGGAGGGAACCTGGTCGAGCAGCTCGGTGACCTCGGGCAGGAAGCCCAGGTCGGACATCTGGTCGGCCTCGTCGAGCACCGCGATCTGGGTGTTCTCCAGCGAGCAGGCGCCGCGGCTGATGATGTCGCGCAGACGGCCCGGGGTGGCGACGAGGATGTCGACGCCGCGCTCGAGGGCGTAGATCTGGTTGCCCATGGACGTACCGCCGCAGACGACCTTCATCTTCAGGCCGAGCACGTCGCCGTACGGCTGGAGCGCGTCCGCGACCTGCATCGCGAGCTCACGGGTCGGGGTCAGGATGACGCCGCGGGGCTTCTTCTTCTCGGTGCGGCCCTCGGCGGCCAGCGTCGTGAGCATCGGCAGACCGAAGGAGAGGGTCTTGCCGGAGCCCGTACGGCCGCGGCCGAGGATGTCCTTGCCTGCCAGGGCGTCCGGGATGGTCGCGGCCTGGATCGGGAAGGGGGCGGTCACGCCGTTCTGGGCGAGCTTGCGGACGATGCCCTCGGGCAGACCGAGGTCACCGAAGGTGGGGCCGGTCTCGGTGTCTTCGTCGGCCGCTTCGGCCTTGGTGTCGGCCTCGTCGGCGTTGGTGTCGGCCTCGTCGGCGTTGGTGTCGGCCTCGTCGGCCTTGGTGTCGGCCTTGACGGCCTCCGCAGCAGCCTCGGTCTCGACTACGACCTGCTCGGCGGCTTCCACGACGTCTGCGGCCTGGACGGTCTCGACTGCCTCGACGGTGGGCTCGACCGTCAGCTCGTCGGTGTCGGTCGTCTCGTTCTCGGGCAGGACGGCGTGGTCAGAATGAGAAATGGACATGCGAAATGCGAAACCTTCCGGAGTCTCGGCACGCGCCCGTCAACTCCGTGATTTCGCAATGGACCGCCTCTATGCGGTCAGCCACGGCAAGGGAGAGTACGCGCCACGCGGCGCTCTTCTTTTTCGGCGCCGGGCAAATGGGATCAAACGATCTACCACCATACGCACCCAACCCCCCGGAAGGCAAACCACACCCTCCAGGGCACCTTGGGTTCCGCACCCCGCAGCTCGTCTCACCTGCGACGAAGCGGGTTTCGGACTGGGGCCGGACCGTTCTCTGCAAGGGAGTGTTCCCAGTCCTGCCGGGTCTTAAGCGGGCCCGGCCTGCGGTGAAGGCTCCCGCGCCCTGAGTTCGCGCGACCGCTCCCCCAGCTGCGCCCCCGGGTTCGGCTCCTCGTGCGCCGACGACGAGGGCTCCGGAGTGGGCTCGGGAGTCGGGGTCGGCTTCGGGGGATCGGGCGTCGGCGTGGGGCGCGGCGGGTCGGGCCTGGTCCGCGTGGGCGAGGGCCGCCCGCCCTTCGTCGGCGGGGCCGGGTCGCCGCCGCCGGACGCGGACGCCGAGGCCTGTGAGGCATCGGAACCGGACTCGCCCGAGTCGTCCGACCGCCCCTTGCCCTTCCCTCCGCCCTTGCCTCCGCCCTTGCCCTTGCTCTTGCCGTGCTTGCCACCCTTGGCGTCGCCGTGGTTGGCGTCGCCGCCGGCGGCCGATTCGCCGCCCGCGGTGCCACCGCGGCCGTCCGGGGCGGCTGCCGCGCTGCGCCCGCCGGGGGAGTGCGCGGGGCCGGGGCCGCCGCCCCCGTCGTCACCGACGCTCATGCAGCCCGCGGTCGCCAGGACGGCCACGGCCGCCGCGGTCCACCGGACAGGAACGTACAACTGGCGCACGGCCGAGCACCTCCGAGGCGCTGAGAAGCGGGGACGTACTACCCAACTCCCTTGCCGTGCAAGAGGACACGCACCGTGACGCCCGACCGTCAGCCGTATCCCAGGGCGTGCAGGCGCTCGTCGTCGATCCCGAAGTGATGTGCGACTTCGTGCACCACCGTGATCTCGGTCTCCGCGACGACCTCCTCGCGCGAGGCGCACATGCGCAGCGTCGGCCCCCGGTAGACCGTGATCCGGTCGGGCAGCACGCCCGCGTACCACTCGCCCCGGTCCGTCAGCGGAGTCCCTTCATAGAGCCCGAGCAGCTCGGGATCCTCGGCGGGAGGTTCGTCCTCCACGAACACCGCCACGTTGTCCATCAACCGCGTCAACTCGGGAGGAATCCGGTCGAGCGCCTCGGCGACCAGTTCCTCGAACTCTTCCCGCGTCATCTCCAGCACACCCCCATTGTCGGCCACCGCCCCGCATAGCCGCCTCTCCCCCTGGGCATACCGGACCAATGGCCCGCGACTTCCGTGCGCTCGCCGCCCTCGTACGCCACTATCGATCCCGCCACCCCCACCCGGTCGGCGAGCTCGTCAGCCCTCCCCATCCGTACGGCCGCGCCGCGGGCCTGGTCGCGGTCGTCCTGTTCGGCGCCTGGCTCGGCCTCCTGATCGTGGGCAGCGTGCACGCGCCGGTCGGCCCGATGGACACCCGGATGACGCTGCGCCCCTCGCTCACCGGCGGCACGAAGATCAACGTCTCGCCGCTCGGCGACCTCGAACTGCGCTCGCACATCGCCCCCATCCGCCTCGACGTGGACGTGAACCGCCTGGACCCGGTCCGCTCCCAGGCCCTGGTCGACCACCCCGAGCGGCTCTCCGGCCTCCAGGACGAGGTGGCCAAGGACGTCGGACACGGCACGCTCGACCTGGCCGTACGCTCCTGCGCGGCCGTCGTCGCGGGCGCCACGGGCCTTGGCCTCGCGGTCTACCGGCGTCCGCGCCGGGCCATGGCGGCGGGCGGACTCGCCCTGGCGCTGCTCGCCGCGTCGGGCGCGGCGGCGTACGCGACGTGGAACCCCAAGTCGGTCCTCGAACCGAAGTTCTCCGGCCTCCTCAGCAGCGCGCCGTCGGTGGTCGGCAACGCCCGCAACATCGTCAGCGAATTCGACGTGTACCAGCAGGAACTGGCGCGCCTTGTCACCAACGTGACGAAGCTGTACGACGTGACGTCGACGCTTCCCGCGTACCAGCCGGACCCGTCCACGATCCGCGTCCTGCACGTCTCTGACATCCACCTCAATCCGGCGAGCTGGAAGATCATCGCCTCGCTCGTCGAGCAGTACGACATCAACGCCATCGTCGATTCCGGCGACACGATGGACCACGGCAGCGCGGCCGAGAACGCGTTCCTCGACCCGATCGAGGACCTGGGCGCCCCGTACGTCTGGGTCCGGGGCAACCACGACTCGGCCACCACCCAGCGCTATCTGCAGCGGATGCGGAACGTCCACGTCCTGGACGAGGGCAGTGCGGTGTCGGTCGCGGGGCTGCGGTTCGCGGGGACGGGCGATCCGCAGTACACCCCGGACCGCTCGGTGCGGGCGGAGGGCGAACCCGTCGAGAAGATGGCGGGCATCCGGCTCGCCTCCGCCCTGCGCGACCAGCAGGCGGCCGGTACTCCCGTCGACATCGCCGTCGCCCACAACCCGGACGCGGCGCGGGAGACCGACGGCGAGGTGCCGCTGGTCCTCGCCGGGCATGTGCACCACCAGGAGATGGAGGTCATGAAGCGGGGTACGCGGCTGCGGGTCGAGGGGTCCACGGGAGGGAGCGGACTGCGCGCGGTGGAGGGCAAGTACCCCGACCCGGTCGAGGCGTCCGTCCTCTACCTGGACCGGGACACCCGGCGCCTCCAGGCGTGGGACGAGATCAAACTGGGCGGCCTCGGACTGACGAAGGCGGAGGTCAGCCGCCATCTGCCGGAGGAGAACCAGCCCGGCGCGACGCCCTCGCCGGCCCCTCCGAGCCGGTCATCGGGGAGCGGTACCCCGACCCCCGGATAACCGTTTTGGCGATAGCTCCCCGCATCCCATATGCTTCTCACGTCCCCGACGCGCTGCAAAGCGCCCAGGTGGGCCCTTAGCCCTCATCGTCTAGTGGCCCAGGACGCCGCCCTTTCAAGGCGGTAGCACGGGTTCGAATCCCGTTGGGGGCACGCAACACCTTGTGCGAGACTAGTGCTCGCACAATGCTTGGTCCTGTGGAGCAGTTTGGAGTGCTCGCCACCCTGTCAAGGTGGAGGCCGCGGGTTCAAATCCCGTCAGGACCGCTTGCGATTCCTTGAATCGCGTGGCTGGGTAGCTCAGTTGGTACGAGCGATCGCCTGAAAAGCGATAGGTCGCCGGTTCGATCCCGGCCCCAGCCACCTCTCCGAAGGCCCCGTCCCACTGGACGGGGCCTTCGCCGTTCCCCATGCGCCTGAAAGGCGATGGGCCGCCGGTTCGGTCACAGCGCGTCAGCCGCTCACCCCGCCGCCGGAACCGCCGCGTGCGCCGCCGCCTTCTCCCTGCCCCCGGGATGCCGGTGGCGCCATACCCAGAACACCGCGCTCGCGAGCACCGCCCACCCCGCGAGCACCAGGAACGGAAACGCGTGCTGGTGGCCGCCGAAGTACACCGCCGTGTGCTGCGCGTTCACCGATGCCCCCGGTGGCAGCCAGCGGCCGATGTGGCCGAGCACCGAAGGCAGCAGCGGCCACGAGACCGCCCCGCCCGACGACGGGTTGCCGAGCAGCACCATCAGGCCCCACGTGGGAATCATCGCCCAGCGCCCGAACAACGTGTTGAACATCGAGAACACCATGCCCGACGTGAACATCGTCAGCGCCAGGATCAGCCACGACTCCACGAACGGCAGATCCACCGCCCCCAGCCACCAGTCCACCACCGCCGCGATCACGAACCCGCCGAGCAGCGCGTAGAGCACCGTGAAGCCGATCCGCTCCGCGGGATTGAGGCCCCGCGCGTGCACGCTCAGCTGGATCGCCCCGACGAAGCCGATGATCACCGCGGCCAGCGAGATGTAGAAGATCGCGAGCCCCCGCGGGTCACCCTCCTGGAGCGGCTTGATGTCCTTCACCGTCACCGGCACCCCGACCTTCTCGCCCACCTTCGGCGCGGTCTCCGCGAGCACCTGGGCGACCGACGCCCCGGAGGCCCCCGAGACATCGAAGGTCACCTTGCTGCCGGACTCCCCGCCGCCCGGGGACACCGCGAGGATCGCGAAGACCTTCTGCTCCTCCACGGCGTCACGCGCCGCGGCGACGCTGTCGTACTCGTGGATCTCAAGGGAAGCGTTCAGCGCCTTCTCCATGCCGCCGAGAAACGCCTTCCCCCGCGTCGCGTCCTGCGCCCCCACCACCGCCGTGGGAACGCGGTGCGGGGTCGGGTCCGCCATGGAGTACGTGTACGAGCCCGCGAAGAGCCCCGCCGCAGCGGCCAGGATGAACACCAGCACGATCGCCGGCAGGAACGGCGACTGCTTGAACGCCTGCCACCGCTCGCCCCGGGTGGGAGCCCGCCCGTGGGCGCCGTGCTGGTGCTCTTCGCGCTCGGGCCGGTCGGGCTCCTGCTGAGGGTGAGACATATAAGTACGCTAAACCACTCAAAGCGGACTCACCCTCGCTCACCCTCGCTCACCCTCACTCGGCTTCACTCAGCCCGCTCAGCCCGCTCAGCCCTTCTCAGCCCTTCTCAGCCTCCACAGGGCTACGCCCCCTCCGCCGCCACCCCCGCACCGCAAGCCCCACGCCCACCAGCGCCACCACCCCGACAAGGAGCACCGAGTCCGGCACGGCCCGGCCCACACCTCCCGCCCACCGCTCCACGGCGAACGAGTCATCGACATCGAGCAGCCCCGGCAGCGCGGTGGTCCCGTCGTACGCGAGGAAGAGCGCACCGAGAGCCACGAAGAAGAGGCCCGACAGGAGCGAGGTCGTGTGCAGTTCGAAGCGGCCGATCCAAAAGGCGCGCCCCCGCAGCCAGCGCCGCCGCCCGAGATCGAAGCGCTCCCAGAGCAGCGCGAGCACGAACAGCGGCACCGCCATCCCCAGCGCGTAGACGGCGAGCAGCAGCCCACCGTAGACAGGGCTGCCGCTCACCGCCGCCACGGTCAGCACACTCCCGAGGATCGGCCCCGCGCAGAAGCCCGCGAGCCCGTACACCGCCCCCAGCGCGTACACGGAGACCGCGGTCGTCGGCCGGATGCGCCCCGACAGCTCGGCCATCTTCCGCGAGGCGAACCCCATGCCCACGACCTGCAGCACCCCGAGCGCGATGATCAGCCACCCGGCGACGAGGACCAGCTGGTCCCGGTGCCCGAAGAAGAACCGCCCGGCGACCGAGCCCGCCGCGCCGAGCGGCACGAGGGTCGTCGCGAGACCGGCGTAGAAGATGCCGGTCCGGGCGAGCAGGCGCGAGGTCGAGTCGATCGAGTACGCGAAGAAGGCGGGGAGGAGCAGTGCGCTGCACGGGCTCACCAGGGCGAGAAGACCACCCAGGAAGGCCGCGAAGTACCCCACATCGGCGGTCACTTCTTCCCACCCTTGCCCGCGCTCCCAGCCGCCTGCTCGATCGCCTGGTCGAAGACCTCATCCGGCTGCGCACCGGAGATGGGCCGCCCGTTGACCAGGAAGGACGGGGTCGACGTGGCCCCCAGGCCGTACGCCTCCTCCTGGTCCTTCTTCACCGCCGCCTTGGCGCCGGCGCTTCCCGCGTCGTCCGAGAAGCGGCCGACGTCCTTGACCCCGGCCTCCTTCGCGAGCTCCTTCAGCCGCTCGCCCCCGAACCCCTTCTCCTTGGATCCCTGCGCGTACGCCGCCTCGTGGAACTGCCAGAAGCGCCCCTGCCGGCCGGCGGCCCACGCGCCCCGCGCGGCCGACTCGGAGTCCGCGCCGAAGATCGGGAAGTTGCGCCACTCGATGCGCAGGGTGCCCTCGTCGACGTACTTCTTCACCAGGCCGGGCTCGGTGTCGCGGGCGAACTTGCCGCAGTAGCCGCACTTGAAGTCGGCGTACTCGATGAGCACGACCGGCGCGTTCGCGCGCCCCTGCGCGAGCGGGTCCTTGGCGTCGCGCCTGGCGAGCTTGGCCAGCTCCGGGTAGACCCCGGCCTGCGGATCGGCGGAGACGTCGGCTGCGGGCTCCTCCTTCGCGGTGACAGAGGAGGGCTCGTCGGGCTTGGTGGCGCTGTAGGAGGCGGCGCCGAGCAGCAGGGCGGCGACGGCCACTCCGGCTCCGATGGCGACGTTCTTCTTGCCGGACTTGCTGGGCCTGCCGGACTTGCTGGACTTGCCGGGCGTGCTGGGCGTGCTGGGCGTGCTGGACTTGCCGGGTGTGCTGGGCGTGCTGGGCTTCTTGGACATGGCTGTGCGCTTCTCCTGTTGCGTACGTCGTTGATCAAGGGACCGCTGGCCGAGACAGCTGGAACAGCTGCGACAGGGGTCTCCTAGACGCGCAGAACGGAGAGTTCTATCGGCGACGGCGGCGCGAGCGCGGGTGGCGCGCGGCCCGGCGTGACGGCGAGCACGGCCTGGTCGGCGCCCCAGGTGCCGGTCGCCGCGTGGGCCTCGTACAGCGCGGGGAGCAGTTCATGTGCCGAACTGGGGCGCGGTGGCGCCGCCGGACGGCCCCCGTCGTCCCGCTGCCCGCCCTTGCCGCAGCCGGGCACGCTGTCGGCCTCGTGAACGGACGACGTCACCGCAGCTCGCGGCTGCTGCGCCGAGGCGGTGGACGCGATGGCGGCGGGCGCGCAGAACGCCCCGAGCACGACGAGCAGCACCCCGAGCAAGGGGCACCACGACAGACGCGCACGCGACAACATGCCCGGAATCGTACGTCCCTGGGCGCCCCGCCGGATAAATCGGTTCGCCACCTCCGAGCGGCGGGTGAGATCCTGGACGCCGTATGTCTACGCAGCCTGCCCTCACCCTCGACGCCCTCGCCCCCCGTCTGTCCGAGCTGTCGCTGCGCGACGAGCACCGGATCGGCCGCCGGCTCGAGGGTGCGCGCCGGATCCGCAAGCCCGATGCCCGGGCCACCGTCCTCGCCGAAATCGCGGCGGACGTGGACAAGGCAGCGGCGCGGATGGCCGAGCGGGGCAGCCGTCTGCCCAAGATCACGTATCCCGAACAGCTCCCGGTCAGCCAGAAGAAGGACGACATCGCCGAGGCGATCCGCGACCACCAGGTCGTGATCGTCGCGGGCGAGACGGGCTCCGGCAAGACGACGCAGATCCCCAAGATCTGCATGGAGCTCGGCCGCGGCCTGCGGGGCATGATCGGCCATACGCAGCCCCGCCGTATCGCGGCCCGCACGGTCGCCGAGCGCGTGGCCGACGAGCTGAACACCCCGCTCGGCGAGGCCGTCGGCTGGAAGGTCCGCTTCACGGACCAGGTGGGCGCCGACACGTACGTGAAGCTGATGACGGACGGCATCCTGCTGGCCGAGATCCAGACGGACCGCGAGCTGCGCGCGTACGACACGATCATCATCGACGAGGCCCACGAGCGGTCGCTGAACATCGACTTCCTGCTCGGGTATCTCGCCCAGCTCCTCCCCAAGCGCCCGGACCTGAAGGTCGTCATCACCTCGGCGACCATCGACCCCGAGCGGTTCTCCAGACACTTCGGGGACGCCCCGATCGTCGAGGTCAGCGGCCGTACGTATCCCGTCGAGGTGCGTTACCGCCCGCTCCTCGAAGAGGATTCGCAAGACAGTGACCGCGACCAGATCACCGCGATCACGGAGGCCGTCGAGGAGCTCCAGGGCGAGGGCAAGGGCGACATCCTCGTCTTCCTCTCCGGAGAGCGCGAGATCCGGGACACGGCGGACGCGCTGAACAAGAAGAACTACCGCTTCACCGAGGTTCTCCCGCTCTACGCACGCCTCTCGCACGCCGAGCAGCACCGCGTCTTCCAGCGGCCCGACGCAGGAACAGCAAGACGCGTCGTCCTCGCCACGAACGTCGCCGAGACGTCCCTGACCGTCCCGGGCATCAAGTACGTCATCGACCCGGGCACGGCCCGCATCTCCCGCTACAGCCACCGTACGAAGGTGCAGCGGCTGCCCATCGAGGCGATCAGCCAGGCCAGCGCCAACCAGCGCAAGGGCCGCTGCGGCCGTACGTCGGACGGCATCTGCATCCGCCTCTACTCGGAGGACGACTTCGTCTCCCGCGACGAGTTCACGGACGCGGAGATCCTGCGCACCAACCTCGCGTCGGTCATCCTCCAGATGACGGCGGCCGGGCTCGGCGAGATCGAGAAGTTCCCCTTCATCGACCCGCCGGACCACCGCAACATCCGCGACGGCGTGCAGCTCCTCCAGGAACTGGGCGCGCTCGACCCCACGCAGAAGGACCCGAAGAAGCGCCTCACCCCGCAGGGCCGCAAGCTGGCCCAGCTCCCGGTGGACCCGCGCCTGGCCCGCATGGTCCTGGAGGCCGACAAGAACGGCTGCGTGCGCGAGGTCATGGTGATCGCCGCCGCGCTCTCCATCCAGGACCCGCGCGAGCGCCCCGCCGAGAAGCAGACGCAGGCCGACCAGCAGCACGCGCGCTTCAAGGACGAGACCTCCGACTTCCTGGCCTACCTCAACATGTGGCGGTACATCCGCGAGCAGCAGAAGGAGCGCGGCTCGTCCTCGTTCCGCCGGATGTGCAAGTCGGAGTACCTGAACTTCCTGCGGATCCGCGAGTGGCAGGACATCTACACGCAGCTGCGTACGGTCGCCAAGCAGATGGGGATCAACCTCAACGAGGACGACGCCCCCGAGCAGCAGGTCCACATCTCGCTCCTGGCCGGACTCCTCTCCCACATCGGGATGAAGGACGTGAAGGAGTCGAAGGACAGCGATCCCAAGCAGCGCGGCGGGCGCAACGAATATCTGGGCGCCCGTAATGCCAAGTTCGCGGTCTTCCCCGGCTCGGCCCTCTTCAAGAAACCCCCGCGCTTCATCATGTCCGCCGAGCTGGTGGAGACGTCCCGGCTGTGGGCCCGCGTCAACGCGCGCATCGAGCCCGAGTGGGTCGAGCCGCTCGCCCAGCACCTCCTGAAGCGCACGTACAGCGAGCCCCACTGGGAGAAGGACCAGGCCGCGGTGATGGCGGTCGAGAAGGTGACGCTGTACGGCATCCCGCTCGTCACCGATCGCAAGGTGAACTACGGCCGCATCGACGCCGAGGTCTCCCGCGACCTGTTCATCCGCAACGCGCTCGTCGAGGGCGACTGGCGCACGCACCACAAGTTCTTCGCCGCCAACCGCCGCCTCCTGACCGAGGTGGAGGAGCTGGAGCACCGGGCTCGGCGCCGCGACATCCTCGTCGACGACGAGACGCTCTTCGACTTCTACGACCAGCGGGTGCCCCAGGACGTCGTCTCCGGGGCGCACTTCGACTCCTGGTGGAAGAAGAAGCACCGGGAAGAGCCCGAGCTGCTCGACTTCGAGCGCTCCATGCTCATCAACGAGCGTGCGGGGGACGTGTCGAAGGACGACTATCCCGATACGTGGCGGCAGGGGCCGCTCAAGTTCAAGGTGACGTACCAGTTCGAGCCGGGCGCGGACGCGGACGGCGTCACGGTCCACATCCCGCTCCAGGTCCTGAACCAGGTCACGGCGGACGGCTTCGACTGGCAGATCCCGGGTCTGCGCGAGGAGGTCGTGATCGAGCTGATCCGCTCCCTGCCCAAGCCGATCCGCCGGCACTACGTCCCCGCGCCCAACTACGCGAAGGCGTTCCTGGAGCGCGCGGTCCCGCTCCAGGAGCCGCTGCACGTGACGCTCGCCCGTGAGCTCCAGCGGATGGTGGGCGTACCCGTCTCGCCGGACGACTTCGATCTCTCGCGCGTACCGGACCACCTGAAGATCACGTTCCGGATCACCGACGAGCGGCGCAAGAACCTCTCCGAGGACAAGGACCTGGAGGCGCTCAAGCTCCAGCTCCGCCCGAAGGCGCGCAAGGCCCTCTCCCAGGCGGCTGCCGCCACGGCCGAGCGCAGTGGCGGCGCGGCCGTCGAACGCGCCGGGCTCACGGACTGGTCCATCGGCTCCCTCAGCCGCGTCTTCGAGACGCGCCGCGCGGGTCAGCCGGTGAAGGCGTATCCCGCCCTCGTGGACGACGGCTCCGCAGCGAACACCGTCTCCGTACGCCTCTTCGACACGGAGGCCGAGCAGCAGCAGGCGATGTGGAAGGGCACGCGCCGCCTCATTCTGCGCAACATCCCCGTGAATCCGGCCAAGTTCGCGTCGGACAAGCTGACCAACGCCCAGAAGATCGCCCTGTCCGCGAACCCGCACGGCTCCATCCAGGCGCTCTTCGCCGACTGCGCCATGGCCGCCGCGGACAAGCTCATCGGCGACTTCGGCGGTCCCGCCTGGGACGAGGAGTCGTACCGCAAGCTGTACGAGAAGGTGCGCGCCGAGATCGTCGACACGACGGTCCGCACGGTGAACCAGGTCCAGCAGGTCCTCGCCGCCTGGCAGGCCTGCGAGCGCCGCCTGAAGTCGACGAAGAGCCCGACGCTCCTGGCCAACCTCACGGACGTACGGGCGCAGTTGGACGCCCTCGTCGGCCCCGGCTTCGTCACGGCCACGGGGATCCGCCGCCTGGCGGACCTGATGCGCTACATGGTGGCCGCCGACCGGCGCCTCCAGCAGATGCCGACGAACGTCCAGCGGGACACGTCACGCATGGAGAAGGTCCACGAGATGCAGGACGAGTACGCCTGGCTCCTGGAACAGCTCCCGCGGGGCCGCCCCGTCCCCCAGGAGGTCCTGGACATCCGCTGGATGCTGGAGGAGCTCCGCGTCAGCTACTTCGCCCACGCGCTGGGCACGGCGTACCCCGTCTCCGACAAGCGGATCGTGAAGGCGATCGACGCCGCCGCACCGTGATCACCCCGGCACCCTGGGTGAGTTCGACCGCCGGGCCTGCGCTGCTGTAGAGTCCTGTCTCGCAGCGCAACGCAGCAACCAGCGCCGCAAAGCAAGGTCCTGTGGAGCAGTTTGGAGTGCTCGCCACCCTGTCAAGGTGGAGGCCGCGGGTTCAAATCCCGTCAGGACCGCAGTAGGGAGAGGGCCCGCATCCGTCAAGGATGCGGGCCCTCTTCACGTGCACCATCACACCCCGCACCCCACGCCCCGCACCCCACCCCGTCGAGGCGGAGGCCGCGCCCGCGGCGCAGCCGCAATCAGACACAGCAAATCCCGTCAGGACCGCAGTAGGAAGAGGGCCCACATCCGACAAGGATGCGGGCCCTCTTCACGTGCACCATCACACCCCAGGACCGCAGCAGAAGAAGGGCCGTACTCGCTTGGCGAGTACGGCCCTTCTTGCGTGCGCACACCTTGACTGCGTCACATTCCGCCGGTACCTAGACATCAGGGAGCGGGGCGGGACCGGTTCCCCATCTGGAGGTGTCGCATGACGGCTTCGGCGGCGTCCGCACGGCACGAGACACGCGCTCTGCTGCGTGCCCACCTGTCCGCTGCGATGAGCTATCGGCACGCGACCCGGCACTGCCCGATCTGCCACCGGCTCGAACGCCTCGCCCTGGAGGCCCCTTCGGCCGCTCAAGGCGACTGCGAGGGCACCTCGGAGCCGGGCGAGGACGAAAGTCCCCCGAACGCGTGACCAAAGCCGACCCGCGACCCACTCCGGTGGTGGGAGGGTGAGGGGGAGGACGTCGGGCGCGCGGAACCAACTCCCCTGCGCGGACCGGGATCTCCTCTAGCTCAGAGGCATCGCGGGCAACAAGGCTCTCGTCGTGTGACGGGTGTCACCGAACTTGTTTTGGAAACCCTCGAACTTACACCCGTCTTACAACCAGTCAATTTAATATGTGCAATTGCACCGCCCCGCGGCCACCTCACGCGGCACCCGCCAGACGCCCGCCCGGGCGCCGCAAGGGCGACGGGAGTCGGCACGGCCTGCGGCGCCACAGCCTCCCCACAGCGCGGCACCAGCACCCCTCAGAGACCAACAAGCCCGCTCACAGCGGTGCTCACCAGGGCCCCTCTGGCGCACAAAAAAGATCGCGCTGGACCCGGCGGAGTCCAGCGCGATCGATGACGACTCACCCATGAGGCTCAGGCGTGGGACCCGTTGGGGCGGGACCCGCGTCGCGTGTAGCTAAAAGTCGGACGTTGCGGCTGGATTGGGGGACCCAGCAGCGGTCGTACTCTTCGTCCGGGTACTGCGGTTATGCGGCAAATCAGGCCTCGCTGCGCTGCTGCGGGATACCCGCGAGCAGTGCGCGAACCTCGGCCTCGCGGTAACGGCGATGGCCGCCGAGCGTGCGAATCGACGTGAGCTTGCCAGCCTTGGCCCAGCGCGTCACCGTCTTGGGGTCGACGCGGAACATCGTGGCAACCTCAGCCGGGGTCAGCAGCGGCTCGGCATCAGGGGTGCGAGCGGTCATGAGCGGCCTCCTCGGAGAACCGAACCTTCTCGGTTCATTCCTCTAAATTCTGCACCTTGACCCGCGTTGCCCGAAATGGCGGACGCGGGTCGAGTCGGTTATAGGACGAACGGCTTGTCTTCGGCACTACAACTACACCATCCGTCCAGCCACGTCGGCCAAACCGATGGAATTGCCCTCCCAGGTGTCTATCAGCGACGGAAGCCGATGGACCATGCCATAGCGGACAGTCACGCCACAGTGACGATCAGTCACAGAGTGATCAGGAGACAACAGACTTCCCATAGCGTGCAATACCGAGTAATCCGCCCTTACATGGACGGAAGGAGCCCTCCCCGGACTCCTTGTCCTATTTTGGCACGAGGAGGGGTGATGGGCGCAAGGGGGCAGTAAGTGCGGTCCGTCACGCTTGAGACAAAAGCCCGGATCAGGACCTACGTCCCGTGTAGGCGCCGCGTAGGAACGCCCCGTAGGGGTGACCTACGAACGCCCGGCTGACGTCAGTTCGAGAACTGGCGGTCCCGGACCGCCCTCCATCGCTCCATGAGCCTCGCATACGCCTCGCCGGCCCCCTCGCCGTCGCCGTCGCGCAGCGCCTCGATCCCCTCCGCCACATCCGCCGCCGAGTGGTCCTCGTCGAGCTGGTCCCCGGAGAGGGCGTGCACGAGCCCGCCGTAGTCGAGCTCGACCAGGGAGCGCGGATGGAACTCCTCCAGCCACCGGCCCACGTCCATGAGCCCGTCGACGAGCGGCCCCTCCTCGATCGTGTCCCGCAGCGTCCTGAGCCCGCGGGCCACCCGGCGCCGGGCCTGCACCATCGGCGTCCGGTAGCGCAGGACGGGCGCACGGGCCGCCACCTCGCCCTCCTCGCGCCCCTCGCGCCCCTCTTCGTACCCCTCGTATCCCTCGTACCCCTTCTCGAACTGACGCTCCTCGTCCGAGACGAGTACGAACCAGTTCAGCGGCACCTGCCATGTGGACGTACGGATCCAGGGCCGCGCGTCGGGGTTGCGGGCAAGCCATTGTTCGTAGTCCGCGGCCGTCTGGCGGCGCACCACCGGCGGCAGGGCCGCGTCGAGGACCGGCGGGGGCAGCTGCCCGGCCGCCAGGTCCCCCAGGGCCTGCCAGCCGCGGAGCCGGGTGCGCCAGGGGCAGACGCACACCACCCCGTCGGCCTCCACCACGAACGCGTCGCTGCTCTCGTGCACCGGTACCGGGACCGGCGGCGTGGGCAGCAAATCGGCCAGGGAGCGGCGGAGTTCGTCCTGGTACGAGGGGCGGTCGGCGCGGCGCGCGTACTGCGCCCAGTGGCCGCGCTCGGGCTCCGGGAAGGCTGCGAGAGGCTCATAAACACGCAAGTAGGACGCGTACGGGACGATCAACGAAGAGACCTTGGGCACGGCTGCTCCCTCCCCCGCGTACCGGCTGGAAAACACTGCAAATCGTGCCATGGCCGAACTCCACCGTGCTTCCGGCGCGACAGGAGAGGGTGATCCTCGGCACTGCGCGGTCAGCGGGTTCTCACAGGCTCTAGTCTCATGCCCATCGGACCCCGCCACCCGCACGGGCGCCCGCCCAACCGCCGCCACTTGACCGGGAGTCACCACAGTGACCGAAGCTGACAACGGCGTCCTGCACACCCTGTTCCACTCGGACCAGGGGGGCCATGAGCAAGTAGTGCTCTGCCAGGACCGTGCCAGCGGCCTCAAGGCCGTCATCGCCATCCACTCCACCGCCCTGGGCCCGGCCCTCGGCGGCACCCGCTTCTACCCGTACGCGAGCGAGGAAGCCGCCGTCGCGGACGCGCTGAACCTCGCGCGCGGGATGTCGTACAAGAACGCCATGGCCGGTCTCGACCACGGCGGCGGCAAGGCCGTGATCATCGGCGACCCGGAGCAGATCAAGAGCGACGAGCTGCTCCTCGCCTATGGCCGCTTCGTGGCCTCGCTCGGCGGCCGCTACGTGACGGCGTGCGATGTCGGTACGTACGTCGCCGACATGGACGTCGTCGCGCGCGAGTGCCGCTGGACGACCGGCCGCTCCCCGGAGAACGGCGGCGCCGGCGACTCCTCCGTGCTCACCGCCTTCGGTGTCTTCCAGGGCATGCGCGCATCGGCCGACCACCTGTGGGGCGACCCGTCGCTGCGTGGCCGCAAGGTCGGTGTCGCGGGCGTCGGCAAGGTCGGCCACCACCTGGTGGAGCACCTCCTGGCGGACGGCGCCGAGGTAGTGATCACGGATGTACGGGAGGAGTCCGTGCGCCGCGTCACCCACAAGCACCCGTCCGTGACGGCCGTCGCCGACACCGATGCGCTGATCCGGGTCGAGGGCCTCGACGTGTACGCCCCCTGCGCGCTCGGCGGCGCCCTGAGCGACGAATCCGTGCCGGTGCTCACCGCGAAGGTGGTCTGCGGCGCGGCCAACAACCAGCTCGCGCACCCCGGTGTGGAGAAGGACCTGGCCGACCGCGGAATCCTCTACGCGCCCGACTACGTGGTGAACGCGGGCGGCGTGATCCAGGTCGCCGACGAGCTGCACGGCTTCGACTTCGACCGGTGCAGGGCGAAGGCGGCAAAGATCTTCGATACCACTCTTGCCATATTCGCTCGCGCAAAGGTGGACGGTATTCCTCCGGCCGCGGCGGCCGACAGGATCGCCGAGCAGCGGATGGCGGAGGCCCGCCGCCCCTGACCCCGGGAGCACCGTGAAAGGGCCCCGCCGACGTGCGCGAGAGACAAGACTCACCCCCGTCGGCGGGTCGCCCGACAAGAAGAGGTTAAAATCGCAGTTGACCAGCGAGGACGGGGCTCCTCGCGGGTTCTGCGCCGAGGCGCGTCCTGCGGGCGACGTACCGTATGGCCGCAGGAGCAGGTACCGTGGAAGCCCTACGGACCGGCCTCTCCACGGAGAGCCCGTTCCTGATCATGAACGCGTGTCAAGACTCTGGGGTCACCAAGCCCCATATCCGAGGGGGTCGAGCCATGGGGCGCGGCCGGGCAAAGGCCAAGCAGACGAAGGTCGCCCGCCAGCTGAAGTACAGCAGCGGCGGGACTGACCTCTCGCGCCTGGCCAATGAGCTGGGCGCTTCGACTTCGCAACAGCCGCCGAATGGCGAGCCGTTCGAGGACGACGACGACGAGGAAGACGACCCGTACGCCCAGTACGCGGATCTGTATAACGACGACGAGGACGAGGACTCCGCCGACGAGTCCGGTCCTTCGTCGCAGCGCCGCGGCGCTTGACCTCGTTGCATTCGCAGCACCTGCAGTTCTCGTAGCAACTGCGCTTCACCCGGTCCGGGGTGGTCGACACACCGGACCGGGTTTTGTGCTGCCCTTCCGGGCTGCTGCTTCGCGGCGCATTTACTTTGAATACGTACCGATCAGTGCCGCGCCGTCCGCGTGGTCGCCGCGCTCGGTGATCTCACCGGCGATCCAGGCGTCCACACCGCGGTCCGCGAGGGTCGCCAGGGCCGCGTCGGCGGACTCCTCGGGGACGATCGCCATCATGCCGACGCCCATGTTCAGCGTCTTCTCCAGCTCCAGGCGCTCGACCTGTCCTGCCTTGCCGACCACGTCGAAGACGGCGCCGGGCGTCCAGGTCCCGCGGTCGACGATCGCGTGCAGACCGTCCGGGATGACCCGGCCCAGGTTCGCCGCGAGGCCGCCGCCCGTGATGTGGCTGAAGGCGTGGACGTCCGTGGTGCGGGTGAGCGCGAGACAGTCCAGGGAGTAGATCTTGGTGGGCTCCAGGAGCTCTTCGCCGAGCGTGCGGCCGAACTCCTCGATCCTGCGGTCAAGGGACCATCCCGCGCGGTCGAAGACCACGTGCCGGACAAGCGAGTACCCGTTCGAGTGAAGCCCGGAGGACGCCATGGCGATCACCGCGTCACCCTGACGAATGCGATCGGGACCGAGCACCCGGTCGGCCTCCACCGCGCCCGTACCCGCGCCCGCCACGTCGAAGTCGTCCGGACCCAGGAGACCCGGGTGCTCGGCCGTCTCGCCGCCGATGAGGGCGCAGCCCGCGAGCACACAGCCCTCGGCGATGCCCTTCACGATGGCGGCGACACGCTCGGGGTGGACCTTGCCGACGCAGATGTAGTCGGTCATGAAGAGCGGCTCGGCACCGCACACCACGATGTCGTCCATGACCATCGCGACCAGGTCGTGCCCGATGGTGTCGTACACGCCGAGCTGGCGGGCGAGGTCGACCTTCGTGCCGACACCGTCGGTGGCGGAGGCGAGCAGGGGGCGCTCGAAACGCTTGAGGGCGGAGGCGTCGAAGAGTCCGGCGAAGCCGCCGATGCCACCGAGGACCTCGGGGCGCTTCGTCTTCTTCACCCACTCCTTCATCAGCTCGACGGCACGGTCGCCCGCCTCAATGTCGACGCCCGCGGAGGCGTAGCTGGCACCGGTGCCCGTGTGCGGAGCACGCTCAAAAGGCTCAGTAGGCATGGGGGATGAGAGCTTTCGTGTCGTTACTACGGGTGGCTTACGGGCGACGGATCGCGTCGGCCGCAGCGGTGGACGCCGGACCGGCGGCCAGCTCCGTCTCCAGGAGCTGCTTGCCGAGCAGCTCGGGGTCGGGAAGATCCATCGGGTACACGCCGTCGAAGCAGGCGCGGCAGAGGTCCGGCTTGTCGATGGTCGTGGCCTCGATCATGCCGTCGATGGAGATGTACGAGAGGGAGTCGGCGCCCATGGAGGTGGCGATCTCGTCGATCGTCATTCCGTTGGCGATGAGCTCGGCGCGGGTCGCGAAGTCGATGCCGAAGAAGCAGGGCCACTTCACGGGCGGCGATGAGATCCGGATGTGGATCTCGGCGGCTCCGGCCTCGCGGAGCATCTTGACCAGGGCGCGCTGGGTGTTGCCGCGCACGATCGAGTCGTCGACGACGACAAGACGCTTGCCCTTGATGACTTCCTTGAGGGGGTTCAGCTTCAGACGGATGCCGAGCTGGCGGATCGTCTGCGAGGGCTGGATGAAGGTCCGGCCCACGTAGGCGTTCTTCACAAGGCCGACGCCGAAGGGGATTCCGGAGGCTTCCGCGTAACCGACCGCGGCGGGCGTTCCTGACTCCGGAGTCGCTATGACGAGGTCCGCGTCGGCCGGAGCCTCCTCGGCGAGTTTTCTCCCCATCTCGACACGCGAGAGGTAGACGTTCCGGCCGGCGATGTCGGTGTCGGGGCGCGCCAGATAGACGTACTCGAAGACACAGCCCTTGGGCTTCGCTTCCGCGAATCGGGACGTTCGCAGTCCGTTCTCGTCGACCGCGATGAACTCGCCGGGCTCGACCTCGCGGACGTAGTTCGCGCCGCAGATGTCGAGCGCCGCGGACTCCGACGCGATGACCCAGCCGCGCTCCAGGCGGCCAAGGACCAGCGGGCGGATGCCCTGCGGGTCGCGTGCCGCGTACAGCGTGCCCTCGTCCATGAAGACGAGGGAGAAGGCACCCTGAACGTCCGGGAGGACCTTCATGGCGGCGTCTTCGATGCTCAGCGGCTTGCCGTCGCCGTCCGTCTGACCCGCGAGGAGAGCCGTCACCAGGTCGGTGTCGTTGGTCGCCGCGACCTGGGTCGCGCGGCCGTTCTCCTTGGGCAGTTCGGCGACGAGCTCGGCGAGCTGGGCCGTGTTGACGAGGTTGCCGTTGTGCCCGAGCGCGATGGAGCCGTGCGCGGTGGCACGGAACGTCGGCTGGGCGTTCTCCCAGACGGAGGCCCCGGTGGTCGAGTAGCGGGCGTGACCGACCGCGATATGACCCCGGAGCGAGCTGAGAGAGGTTTCGTCAAAGACCTGGGAAACGAGCCCCATGTCCTTGAAGACAAGGATCTGGGAGCCGTTGCTGACCGCGATTCCCGCGGACTCCTGGCCTCGATGCTGGAGGGCGTACAGCCCGAAGTAAGTGAGCTTGGCGACCTCTTCACCCGGAGCCCAGACACCGAAGACGCCGCAAGCGTCCTGGGGGCCCTTCTCGCCGGGGAGCAGATCATGATTGAGTCGACCGTCACCACGTGGCACGACGTCGAGTGTAGGCGAGATCGACCACTGGTCCGAATTGGGGATACGGACCCCGCACGGAGCGTGATGACGGCGCCGATGCGTACGCCGGTACGTGCCCGATGCGTACGCCGGTACGTACGCGGAGTACGAAGCCCGTGTGAACAGGTGGGCGCGAGCGTTGACAGGGGCGAGCGGGTCCCGTGAAGCTCCTGGTCCATGCCCCAGCAGCCCCTCAATGACCCGACGGTCATCCTTGTGGATCGCCGCCACGTAGACCTGGTCCGTGTCGCGAGCGCGATCTGTCGCAGCGCTGCCTGAGCTCACCCTCAGCTCACTCTCCGTCTCACTTTTCCCGACTTCGGGTACGTGCCGCCCTGCCGCGCCACGCCCCGTTCAGGAGCGCAGCCATGTCCTCGAACGACCAGTCCGCCCTGTTCCGGAAGCCGGCTCTGTCCCGACGTGCCTTCGCCGGCGCCGTGGGAGCCGGTGCCGCGTCCGCCGTGGGGCTGCCCGCCGCCGCCGAGGCGCGGGAGCGGCCCTTCCGTGCCGCCCCCCGCCGCGGCGCCAAGCGGCCGAACATCCTCTTCATCCTCGGCGACGACCTGGGCTGGGCCGACCTCTCCTCCTACGGGGCGCCGCACATCAAGACCCCGAACCTTGACCGTCTCGCGCGTCAGGGCGTGCGGTTCACCGACGCCTACTCCGGCTCGGCGACCTGCTCGCCGACCCGTTTCAGCCTCTACACGGGGCGCTTGCCGGGACGTACGAAGGGCGGGCTCGCGGAGCCGATCGCGGACAGGTCCGTGGGACTTGAGCCGACGCATCCGACGCTGGCCTCGCTGCTCAAGGACGCCGGGTACGCGACCGCGCTCATCGGCAAGTGGCACTGCGGCTACCTGCCGGAGTACTCGCCCACCAAGTCGGGCTGGGACGAGTTCTTCGGGAACTTCGGCGGGGCCCTGGAGTACTACTCGAAACTGGGGCTCGGCGGTGAGTACGACCTCTACGAGGGCGATGTCCGGGAGGGCGACGCCGAGTACAAGGACCTGCGCTACTACACGCGGATCCTGACCGAGCGGGCGAGCGAGTACGTCCGGCGGGACCACGGGGACAAGCCCTGGCTGCTCAATCTGAACTTCACCACCCCGCACTGGCCGTGGATAGCGGACGGGGACACGCAGGAGAGCGCCGAGATCGTACGGAGGATCAAGGCGGGCGACAAGGGCGCGCTCCGGCACCAGGACGGCGGCTCCGTCGAGAAGTACACGGAGCTGGTGCAGGACCTGGACCGGTCGGTCGGTGAGGTCCTCAAGGCCCTGAAGAAGTCCGGGCAGGAGGAGGACACCCTGGTCTTCTTCGCCTCCGACAACGGCGGTGAGCGCTTCTCGTACAACTGGCCCCTGTCGGGCAACAAGTCCTCTCTCCAGGAGGGCGGTATCCGCGTGCCGACCATCGTGCGCTGGCCCGCGCGGCTCGACGGCGGGCAGGTCAGCCATGAGCCCGTGTTCACCCCGGACTGGACCGCGACGCTCCTGGAGATCGGCGGGGCGCGGCCGAACCCCGCGTACGAGCTCGACGGGACCAGCCTCGCGCCCTATCTCCTGAAGGGCGAGGAGCTCGCCGAGCGGGAGCTGTTCTGGCGGGTGCGCGGGGAGCGTGCGCTGCGGCGCGGGGAGTGGAAGTACTACCGGGGCAAGGGCGGCGACGACCAGCTCTTCAACCTCGCAGCGGACCAGCGGGAGCAGGCCGACCGGGCCGCGGACGAGCCGAAGCGGCTCGCGGAGCTGAAGGCGGCGTGGGAGAGGACGGACAAGGGGCTGCTGCCGTACCCCGCCGCTTGAGCCGCTCGGCCGTCTTGGCCGAACCCGTGCCCCGCTGCCTGAACTGAGCCTTAAGCGCGGCCTAAGAAGCCATCCGAGGGGTTCGCGCGGGCCGATGTGATCGCTAGCGTGCCTCGCGCGCGCCCAAGTTGATCTACAGGTCCGCGCGAACCCCCACTCGGAAGGTCCCCCATGAAGCCGTCCCCGCGCCTCTGCCTCATACCGGCCGCCGTGGCCGCAGCCCTCACCGCTGCCGCCGCCGCTCCCGCGCCCGCCGCCGAGGAGCCGGAGCGGCGCGTCCAGGTCGCCATGGTCAACTTCACGGACAGCCGGATCCCGGACGCTGGCAAGCTCGAAACCGCCCTGAAGGACAACTACTTCGGCGCCGAAGGATCCCTCACCTCGTACTACAACGAGGTCACCGGCGGCGCGACCACCTTCAAGGCCGCCGAGGGCGACGGGGTCACAGGGCCCGTCGACATCGACCTCGCGGCCACCGGCTGCGACACCGGCAAGATCAACGACCTGACGCGCGAGGCGCTCGCCGCGAAGGGCGTCCCCGAGGACAGCTACGACCATCTGTCGCTCGTCTTCCCCTCGGAGAAGGCCGGCTGCGACTGGCTCGCGCTCGGCACCGTCGGCGGTGGCACCACCTGGATGCCCGTCGGCGCCGACGGCGAGATGTCGATGACGGCCCTGGTCCACGAGTTCGGCCACAACTTCGGCTACAGCCACCACATGCGCCTTCGCTGCCCCGACGGCGACCTGGGCGAGGGCTGCGAGGAGGACGGCACCAGCCACAAGACCCCCATGGGCGGCGGCGGTTGGGAGGCCGGGCTCACCTCGCCCGAGCTCCTGCACAACAAGTGGCTGACGGGCGGCGAGGTGGCGAAGGTCGGCAAGTCGGCGACGTACACGCTGCGTCCGCTGTACGGGAGCGGCAGCGGGGTCCGTGCGCTGGACATTCCGCTGGGCGACGACCGTCTCGTGGTGGAGCTGCGGCACAGGTCCGGCACCCTCGACGGCGAGATCCAGGGCGTGCACGCCTACCGGGTGCCGGACGGGAAGTACGCCGAGTCGGCCCTCGTGGACCCGACCCCGGACGCCGACGAGTCCACCGGCGGCGACGCCCCGGCCGACGCGGACGCGCTCAAGGCGGGCACGAAGCTGACGGACAAGGCCCGGAAGGTGGAGGTAGAGGTCGTGAAGGCGGGGGCGGACGCGGCCACCGTGAAGGTGAGCCTGGACGGGGTGGCCGCGCCCGCGGCCCCGGCGAAGGCCGCCGAGCCCGCGCAGGACGAGCCCACGCAGGGCGCGCCCGCGCAAGACGAGCCCGTACAGGACGAGCCCGCCGCGGCCCCCAACGACGCGCGCCCCGAGGGCGGCTCCACCGAACTCGCCGAGACCGGCGGCGACTCCGACACCAACCTCGCCTACTCCATCGGCGGCGGCCTGATGCTCGCCCTCGGCGGCGCGTTCCTGCTGAAGTCCCGCTCCCGCCGGACGGTCGCTACTTCTGCTTCTCCTGCTTCTCCTGCTTCAGGTCGGCATTCGCGCTGACGACCGTGCCGTCGGCGGCGGTGAGCGAGAGCCCGCCGTGGGTCAGCTTGTAGCTGACCTCGCCGCCGAAGAGCTTCAGGAGCTTCTTCTCGGTGTCGGCCGCGGCGCCCTGGCACATCATCCGGGTGCTCCGGGGAGCCCCCAGGGTGATGCTGTCGCCCTTCACCTCGGCCTTGGCGGTGACGTTGTTGCAGCCGAGCTTGCCGCGGACGGTGCCGTCCTTGCCGAAGGTCAGATGGGCCTTGCCGTCCACTTCCTTCGGCAGGGACGCCGAGGCCTTGCCGTCGCCGATGGCGTTCACGTTCCACTTGGTGCCCGTCAGCGGGACATCCGGCTCCGGCTCCGAGGTGAGGGCCACGCGGTCTCCCTTGTCAGTGGTGAGCGTCAGCTTGTCACCGTCGACGGCGGCCTTCAGGTCGCCCTTGGCGAGGGCCGACTTGAAGGTCTCCTCGAAGTCCTGCTTGTCGCAGGCCCTCTTGGTGGAGACGGCGTTGGCGAAGCCGACGGTGTCGCCGTCCATCGACACGTCCGCGGAGAAGCCGTTGCAGCCGTAATTGCCCTCGGCCTTGCCCTTGTCGTCGATCGTGACGTGAGCGTCGCCCGGGGCCTGCTGTTTCTTGCCGTTCACGGTGAGGCTCTCGACGTTCCAGTGGACGCCGGTGATGGCCGGTTCGGACCCGACGGACCCGCCGTCAGAGCCGCTGCCCGAGCCGGTTTGCGTACCGCACGCGGTGAGCAGCCCCGCGGCGGCCAGGGCCATGACGGTCGGAGTCAGTCGTTGATTTTGCATGCACCTGTGACGGGACAAGTGGGTGATCCGGTTCCCCTCGCCCTGTCGAGCCGCCCCCGGCTAGCTCATGACCGGAAGCAGCGCCGCCAGATCCGCCCGCTCTCCGCTCGCGCTGACCTTCGCCCCGTCCAGTGCCGTCTTCCATTCCGTACGCCCGGTCGCGAGGCGGATCCAGGTGAGCGGGTCGGTCTCGACGACGTTCGGCGGGGTGCCGCGGGTGTGCCGGGGGCCTTCCACGCACTGGACCACGGCGAACGGCGGGATCCTGACCTCGACGGCACCGCCGGGAGCCTTCACCGCGAGGGCGTCGGCGAGCAGCCGGGTGCAGGCGGCGAGGGCCTGACGGTCGTAGGGGACGTCGAGGTTCGGCACGGCGTCGTTCAAGTCGTCGGTGTGGACGATGAGTTCGACCGTGCGGGTGACCAGGAAGTCGTCGAGGGTCATCGCGCCGAACCGGGTGGGCGTGAGGCGGCCCTGCGTGACATCGGGCAGCGCGGCCTCGAAATCGGCGAGGGTGCGCGCGTACAGCCCGCTGAGATCCTCCTGCACGGCGAACGCCCGCACCGCCTCGTCCACTTGCGCCGCGGCCGACGCGGTAGCGAACGGCCAGTCGAGCAGGGCCACTTCGCGCGCCGGTGGCTGAGGCATGGCCAGGAAGCGGGTGGCGCCGCCCAGCGCCATCGTGAGGTGCGCGGCCAGCTCCCGTACGGTCCAGCCGCCGAGCCGGGTCGGCAGGGCGAGCTGCTCGGGCTCCAGGGCGCCGACCGCTTCCCGTACGTTCTCGAACTGGGCGAGCACCGCGGTGCGGATCTTGGCGGGGTCGTACGAACGTGTGCGCTTCTTGGCCGGTGGCATGGGGCGAGCCTAATTCTTCCCGGGGTACCCCTGGAGGCCCTTTTCCACCTGGCCGAAGACCCGCTCGGTGGCCGGCGCGCAGTCCTCGGCGATCTCGTCCATCGGGTCACCGTCGAGCGTGCGCCGGTGGTTCTCCATGATGAGCGCGTTGCGGGCGCCGATCAGCTGCGAGGCGGCGACGCGGGCGAGGAGCGTGTCGCCCGTCTCCTCGGCGAGCGCGTCCGTGAGGAGTTGGACGCTGCTCATGTGGAAGCCGACCATGCGGTGCGCGAGGGTCGGTGTATCGCCGATGAGCTGGCGCACCTTGAGGGCGCGGGGGTCGCCGCTGAGGCCGATCGAGGGGTCGCGCCCGGTGATCTGCTCAAGGAACTGCCCGCGCATCGCGTCGACCGCGGACTGCCCCGGCCGCCGCTCGCGCACCGCGCGGGCCGGGTCGCCGACGTGCTCCTCCATCGGGCTGACGATCACGCCTTCCTTGGTGCCGAAGTAGTTGAAGACGGTCATCTTCGACACCTCGGCGGCCTCGGCGATCTCCGCCACGGAGACATGGTCGAAGCCCCGCTCCGAGCAGAGATCCACCGCCGCCCGCCAGATACGTGAGGCCGTCTGCTTCTTCTTGCGCGCACGCAGCCCCAGCTCGTCAGTCATGCAGGTCACGGTACCGGGACGGCTTCTTCCCCCACCGTGAACGTCTCGCCGCCGGCGGGCACCCCGACGCCGCTCCAGCGGAACGGCACACCCCGGGCGGTGCCCAGGTCGGGGCCGTCCATCAGCTGGAAGTGCACATGGGGTTCGGTGGAGTTTCCGGAGTTGCCGCAGCGGGCCATGACCTGCCCTGCCTCGACCCTGTCCCCGGCGCGGACGGCGAGCGAACCCCGCTGGACATGGGCGTACATGGCGTACGTTCCCCCGCCGAGGTCGAGCACGATGTGGTTGCCGACGATGCGGTGGGCTCCGCCCAGGCTCCGGACGGCGCTCTCGATGACCATCAAATAGACGAGCGCGGCGAGGGAGTTGCGGCTGAGGTGGTCGCGCTGGCTGTCCTCGGTGTGCACGACGGTCGCGTCGGAGACGGCCAGGAGCGGGGCCCCGAAGGCGGGGAAGGCCTTGTTGCGCCGGGCGATCGGCCACAGCCAGGCGAAGGCGGGCCGCTTCGGCCCCTCCTCCGGCTCGGCCACGATGTCGATGGCGTAGGTCTGCCCGAGGCTGTGCGTGCCGTGGCTCGGGACCTTGTCGGCGGGGCTGTTCAGCGCGGACCAGCGGCCGGTGACGGGCGGTTCGATCTCGACGGGGGCCGGGGGCTCGGTGCGGGCCCTGTGGCTCAGGTCCCTGTGGAGCGCCAAACTGATCCCTATCGCACCGAGCAGCGGGATCCAGCCGGCCCAGAGCGGATAGGGCAGGTCCACGAGGAACCCGGCGACGACATCGGCGAAAAAGATCAGCCACAGCAGGTACTGAAGCCCTCTGGCAAGCCTGCGTTGACGTATGGACATGGCGCTTCCCCCCGTACGGGTGAGCGGGGGCCGAACACCCCCGGCACTGCTGGTCAGTGGCAACACTGGCCGTTGCCCAGGGAGGAGTGCAACATGACGGTCATGGCAGAGCGCACGCCGCAGGTCCAGATGTCGGTCGAGGAGTTCGAACACCTCGCCCGCCTCACCGGCAAACAGCTCGAGGGCGTCAGGTTGGAGTTCATCAACGGGCGGATCGGGGTCAAGAACGGGCCGGACGGCGACCACGTCGAGATCATCACGTGGCTGACAAAACGCTGCATGCAGCACAGGCCTGACCTGTGGATGTACAGCGCGGAACATGGGCTGACGATCGAGACGTACCGCAAGGGTCGCGCCCGCCCGGACGGATCGCTCGCGCCGGAGGGCTATTTCAAGGGCCAACGCGACTGGGCCGACGCCAGCGGTGTCCTCATGACGGTGGAGGTCACCTCGTACGACTCCGACACGCATGCACGGGACCGCGAGGAAAAGCCCGCGGCCTATGCGGCAGCCGGCATTCCGGTGTATCTGCTCATCGACCGCGAGCTCGGCAAAGCCGTGGTCCACAGCGATCCCGATGCCGAGACCGGCCGCTATACCGACGTCCACGAGATGCGGCTGGGAGCCACTGTGGACCTCCCGGACCCGGTCGGCTTCAAGATCGACACCGCCGAGCTGCTCGACTACCTCGGCTGACGAGTACCCAGCCTGCCGAGTACCTCGCCCGACGCGCACTGAAGGCCCCTCCCGATCTCCCTCGGGTGGGGCCTTCAGCCATGTACGCACTGGACCGGTCAGGCGAAGAGCCCCGGAAGAGTCCCCTCGTGCGCCTCGCGGATCTCGCCGAGCGTCAGCGTGAACTCGCCCTGCAGCTCGACGGCGTCGCCGTCGACCACACCGACGCGCGTCACGGGAAGGCCCCGCGCCCCGCACATGTCGGTGAAGCGCAGCTCCTCGGAGCGCGGGACGGAGACGACCGCCCGCCCCGCCGACTCGCTGAACAGCAGGGTGAACGCGTCCAGGCCGTCCGGGACGACGAGGCGCGCGCCCTTCCCGCCGCGGAGGCAGGACTCGGCGACGGCCTGCGCGAGGCCGCCGTCGGAGAGGTCGTGCGCCGCGTCGATCATGCCGTCGCGCGAGGCCGAGATCAGGATCTCGGCGAGCAGCCGCTCGCGCTCCAGATCGACCTTCGGGGGAAGCCCGCCGAGATGGTCGTGGATGACCTGCGACCAGGCCGAGCCACCGAACTCCTCGGTGGTGTCACCGAGGAGGTAGAGCAGCTGGCCCTCCTCGGCGAAGGCGATCGGCGTGCGCCGTGCGACGTCGTCGATCACGCCGAGCACCGAGACGACCGGGGTCGGGTGGATGGCCGCCTCGCCCGTCTGGTTGTAGAGCGATACGTTGCCGCCGGTCACCGGGGTGCCCAGGATCTGGCAGGCGTCCGCGAGGCCACGGGTGGTCTCGGCGAACTGCCACATGACGTCCGGGTCCTCGGGCGAACCGAAGTTCAGACAGTCCGACACGGCGAGCGGGCGGGCGCCCGTCGCGGCGACGTTGCGGTACGCCTCCGAGAGGGCGAGCTGCGCGCCGGCGTACGGGTCGAGCTTCGAGTAGCGGCCGTTGCCGTCGTTGGCGAGGGCGACACCGAGGCCGGACTCCTCGTCGATGCGGACCATGCCGGAGTCCTCGGGCTGCGCGAGCACCGTGTTGCCCTGCACGAAACGGTCGTACTGATCCGTCACCCACGCCTTGGAGGCCTGGTTCGGCGACGCGACGACCGCGAGCACCTGGTCGCGCAGTTCCTTCGGACTCGCCGGGCGCGCGAGCTTGTTGGCGTCGTCGGCCTGGAGTGCGTCCTGCCACTTCGGCCGGGCGTAGGGGCGCTCGTAGACCGGGCCGTCGTGGGCGACGGTGCGCGGGTCGAGGTCGACGATCTTCTCGCCGTGCCAGAAGATCTCAAGCCGGTCGCCGTCCGTCACTTCACCGACGACGGTGGCGATGACGTCCCACTTCTCGCAGATCGCGAGGAAGCGCTCGACCTTCTCGGGCTCGACGACCGCGCACATCCGCTCCTGCGACTCACTCATGAGGATCTCCTCGGGAGTGAGCGTGGAGTCGCGAAGGGGTACGTCGTCGAGCTCGACGCGCATGCCGCCGGAGCCGTTGGACGCAAGCTCCGAGGTCGCGCAGGAGAGTCCGGCGGCGCCCAGGTCCTGGATGCCGACGACGAGCTTCTCGGCGAAGGCCTCCAGGGTGCACTCGATGAGGAGCTTCTCCTGGAAGGGGTCGCCGACCTGGACGGCCGGACGCTTCGACGGCTTGGTGTCGTCGAAGGTCTCGGAGGCCAGGATCGACGCGCCGCCGATGCCGTCGCCGCCGGTGCGGGCCCCGTAGAGGATGACCTTGTTGCCGGGGCCCGATGCCTTCGCGAGGTGGATGTCCTCGTGCCGCATGACACCGATGGCACCGGCGTTGACCAGCGGGTTGCCCTGGTAGCAGGCGTCGAAGACGAGCTCGCCGCCGATGTTCGGCAGGCCCAGGCAGTTGCCGTAGCCGCCGATGCCCGCGACGACGCCCGGCAGGACGCGCCTGGTGTCGGGGTGGTCGGCGGCGCCCATCCGCAGCGGGTCCACGACCGCGACCGGGCGCGCGCCCATCGCGATGATGTCGCGGACGATGCCGCCGACACCGGTGGCCGCGCCCTGGTAGGGCTCGACGTACGAGGGGTGGTTGTGCGACTCGACCTTGAAGGTGACGGCATAGCCGTTGCCGACGTCCACGACACCGGCGTTCTCGCCGATGCCGACGAGCATCGCGTCGTTGTCGGGGGCCTTCTCGCCGAACTGGCGCAGGTGGACCTTGCTGCTCTTGTACGAGCAGTGCTCGGACCACATGACGGAGTACATGGCGAGCTCGGCGCCGGTGGGACGGCGGCCCAGGATCTCGCGTACGCGGGCGTACTCGTCTTCCTTCAGGCCCAGTTCGGCCCAGGGCAGCTTGACCTCGGGGGTCTCGGCGGCGTGCTTGACGGTGTCCAGAGTCATCAGACGTTGACCAGCTTCTTCAGGATCGAGGTGAAGAATCCCAGGCCGTCCGTGCCACCGGTCCCGACCAGCGGCTCGACGGCGTGCTCGGGGTGCGGCATGAGGCCCACGACGTTGCCCGCGGCGTTCGAGACACCGGCGATGTCGCGCAGCGACCCGTTGGGATTTCCGTATCCACCAGCGGCTTCACCGCGGGTCAGGTAGCGGAAGACGACCCGCCCCTCGGCCTCCAGCATGTCCAGGGTCCGCTCATCGGCGACGTAACGGCCGTCGATGTTCTTCAGCGGTACGGAGATCTCCTGGCCGACCTCGTAGTCGGCGGTCCAGGCGGTGTCGGACGTCTCCACGCGCAGCTTCTGGTCGCGGCAGATGAAGTGCAGGTGGTTGTTCTTCAGCATCGCGCCGGGCAGCAGGTGGGACTCGGTGAGCACCTGGAAGCCGTTGCAGATACCGAGAACCGGCATTCCGGCCTTCGCCTGCTCGATGACCGTCTCCATCACCGGCGAGAAACGCGAGATGGCTCCGGCGCGGAGATAGTCGCCGTACGAGAATCCGCCGGGAAGCACCACGGCGTCGACCTGCTTCAGGTCCTTGTCCCGGTGCCAGAGCGGCACGGCTTCGGCACCGGCGACGCGGACGGCGCGCTGGGTGTCGCGGTCGTCGAGGGTTCCGGGGAAAGTGACGACTCCGATTCGAGCAGTCACTTCTCTTCCTCCACCTTTACGAAGAAGTCTTCGATCACGGTGTTGGCGAGGAAGGTTTCCGCCATCTCGTGGATACGGGCGAGGGCCGCGTCATCGACGGGCCCGTCCACCTCGAGTTCGAAGCGCTTTCCCTGACGTACGTCGGCGATCCCCTTGAAACCGAGGCGCGGAAGTGCACGCTGCACCGCCTGGCCCTGGGGGTCGAGGATCTCCGGCTTGAGCATGACGTCGACTACGACGCGTGCCACTGGCACTCCCGGTGTTGTGGTGCTGGCTGAGCGGTCCCTTCAGACTACCCGCACAAAAATTCTACTCGCGTAGATTCGTAGAAACCTACGTGAGGACGGTCACGTTCCTGCTCATAGCCACGTATCGAACAGGGCACCTTCGCGAAAAATCCCGGAAAAGATCACGCATCCCCATTGCGTCCGGACACGCGGGCGGATTTAGTCGGGCTTCACAATGCATTGCCAGGCACTGTACAAAGGAAATGGCATTAGCCGATGCTTTGCACATAACAGTGCCCATAACAGCCGGACAGTCGGCATCACCGCACGTCAACGCGGTCGAGCCGCACGAAGGGACCGATATTCGTGGCGCAGCGTGTCGTAGTCACTCTCTCTGACGACATCGACGGCGGGGATGCGGCCGAGACGATCGCCTTCGGTCTTGACGGCAAGTCGTACGAGATCGACCTCAATCAAACCAATGCCAAGAAACTGCGCATGGCACTTGCCCCGTACCTGGACGCGGCCCGCAAGCAGTCGAAGTCCGGCAAGGCCTACAAGCACACGACGGTAGCCGCGAACCCGGCGGCGGTGCGCGCCTGGGCCCGCTCGCACCAGATGGACGTGCCGCCGCGCGGCCGCATCCCCAAGAAGGTCTACGAGGCCTTCGAGGCGGCCAACTGACCTCGGCCGACACCCGGCCAGGAGGGCCCCTCGGCAACCGACTTGACCTGCACCCCCGCTGGTCGGCTAGAGTTTGGAACACGCCGAGGGGCAAGGCCGAAAGGCCCGAACCTCACGGAGTCTTGCGGGTGTAGTTCAGTAGTAGAACATCCCCCTTCCAGGGGGAAGGCGCAGTGTGCAATTCCTGTCACCCGCTCTGCATCGCCGATCAGGCACTCTTTCGAGTGCGGTAGGCTGGTGCTCGCGCCGATCAGTGAGAGCTGGTCGGAGGCAATGCGAACGTAGCTCAGTTGGTAGAGCGCAACCTTGCCAAGGTTGAGGTCGCGAGTTCGAACCTCGTCGTTCGCTCCAGATAAGAAGGCCCCGGTCATCGCGACCGGGGCCTTCTTCGTGTGTGCCTTCTCGCCCTGTGCGGGTCCGACCGCTTCTGACATTTGTCATGCGAGCCCGTGACAGCGCGCACTGCTCCGGCGCCCGTGGCCGGGGGACGCTCTACTCATGACTGACCAGGTGATCGACGTGACCGATCTACGGCGCGTGTACGGGGGCGGTTTCGAGGCGGTCCGGGGAGTCTCGTTCTCCGTCGGACGAGGTGAGCTCTTCGCGCTGCTCGGGACGAACGGCGCGGGCAAGACCTCGACCCTCGAACTGCTCGAAGGACTCGCCGCACCCGCCGGGGGGCGGGTGCGGGTGCTCGGCCACGATCCGTACGCCGAACGCGGCGCCGTGCGCCACCGGATCGGCGTGATGCTCCAGGAGGGCGGTTTTCCCTCGGAGCTGACGGTGGCGGAGACCGTGCAGATGTGGGCGGGGTGCACCAGCGGCGCCCGCCCTGCCGCGGAAGCCCTGGAGATCGTGGGGCTCGGCAAGCGGTCCGGCGTCCGCGTGAAGATGCTGTCCGGCGGTGAGAAGCGGCGGCTCGATCTCGCGACGGCGCTCATCGGGCAGCCCGAAGTGCTCTTCCTCGACGAACCGACGACCGGGCTCGACGCCGAAGGGCGCCGCGAGACCTGGGAGTTGGTGCGGGCCCTGCGCGACAACGGCACGACCGTGCTGCTCACCACGCACTACCTCGAAGAGGCCGAGAACCTCGCCGACCGGCTCGCGATCATGCACGAGGGACGGATCGCCGCCGAAGGGCGGGTCGCCGACGTGGTGGCCGAGCAGCCGTCGCAGGTCTCCTTCGAACTGCCCAGCGGCTACTTCGTAGGGGATCTGCCGCCGCTCGCCGAGCTCGGGGTGAGCGAGCACGAGGTGGTCGGAAGGCGGGTCCGGCTGCGTACGCACGAGTTGCAGCGGGCGGCCACGGGGCTGCTGCTGTGGGCGCGGGACGCCGACGTCTCACTCGGCCGGCTCGACGTGCGCGCGGCTTCGCTGGAGGAGGCGTTCCTGCGTATCGCGCGGGACGCGGAGGGTGCGGCGGCGGCAGCTGGTACCGCGGGTGTGACGCGTAAGGAGACGGTGGCATGAGTGGCATGAGTGGCATCAGTACGGCGGCGGTGGCCACGTCGGCGACGACGACTGCCGCGGGGCGGATGGGGGCGCTCGCGCGGGCCGAGCTGACCTTGCTGGGGCGCAGCAAGGGCACCTTGTTCGCGGCCCTCTTCGTGCCGCTCGCGATGCCGTTCAGCCTGCGCCAGATCGCGGGCGGCATGGATCTGAAGGCCAACGGTCTCTCGATCGGAGCCGTCGTGGTGCCGGGCGCCATCGGCATCTCCCTGCTCTTCGCCGTCTACTCGGCGCTGACCACGGTCTTCGCCGCCCGCCGCGAGGAACTCGTCCTCAAGCGGCTGCGCACCGGAGAGCTGCGGGACCCGGAGATCCTCGCCGGGGCCGCGCTGCCCTCGGTCGCCATCGGCCTGACGCAGTGCGTCGTCCTCGCGATCGGCTGTGCGGCGCTCCTCGACGCGGGGGCGCCCAGCGCACCCCAGCTCGCCGTGATCGGGGTACTGCTCGGTCTGGTGATGTTCACCGCCCTCGCCGCGGTCACCGCCAGCTTCAGCAGGTCCGTGGAGTCCGCGCAGGTCATGGGCATGCCTCTGACGTTCGCGTCGATGTTCGGCTCGGGTCTCTTCATCCCCTTCGAGGTCATGCCCGACAAGGTCGCCTCGATCTGTGAGTTCCTTCCGCTCTCGCCGGTGATCGAGCTGGTGCGCGGCGGCTGGACCGGGGACCTCTCCGGGGGCCAGACCCTGGGCGCCCTCGCCACCGCGGTGGCCTGGACCGTGGTCTCGGTGTTTGCTGTACGCCGGTGGTTCCGCTGGGAGCCGCGGCGTTGAGGAAGTTGCGGAAGGGGTCAGGCGTGGTCGGCGGCCGGGTGCGGGGGTGGCAGCGGAAGTGGCGTGAGGGGAGCAAGATCGAGAAGGTCGAGCTCCAGAGCATGACCACGTGGCACGCCGTGCCGTGGATCTTCTTCCTCAGCTGGGGCTCACTGCCGCTGGGCGTGAGCCTGCGGCACGAGACCATGCCGCTGATCCTTGGCTGGACGCTGATCGCGGTGGCCGCCATGCAGTCCGTGCACGTCAACCGCTCGCTGCGACGGTCGGTCGACCACTACCTGAAGCGCGCGGAGATGCCGCGCCGCGATCTGGCCGTGGCCCGTGCCCTCATGGGCGTCGCGGTGGCTCTCGCCGTCGCCCTGACGGCGATCGACGGCGCCAAGGAGGGGATGCTCAGCTTCGCGACGCTGTTCCTCGCCGTCCCGTACGGCCAGTCACTCGCCTTCGCCGTGCCGGTCCGCTCCTTCCTCGCCCACTTCGCCGTCCTCGACGTCGTGGTCGTGGGGGCGTACGCCGCCGCCGGGATGCGCGGCGGGCAGCTCGTCGCGCTCGCCCTGATGATCGTCCTCGCCGCCCTCCTGACCCTGGTCTCCTCGCGCTGCGGCGCCTGGACGCTCTCCGTGATGTGGGAGTCCGTACGGGCCCGCGAGGTCGAGGCGCGGCTCGCGGTGGCCGAGGAGCGGCTGCGGTTCGGGCGGGACCTGCACGACGTGATGGGGCGCAATCTCGCGGTCATCGCGCTGAAGAGCGAGTTGGCGGTGCAGTTGGCCAGGCGGGGGCGGCCCGAGGCGGTCGACCAGATGGTCGAGGTGCAGCGGATCGCGCAGGAGTCGCAGCGGGAGGTGCGGGAAGTGGTCCGGGGGTATCGGGAGGCCGACCTCGCGGTCGAACTCGCCGGTGCGCAAGGGGTCCTTGAGGCGGCGGGTATCGACTGCCGGGTGGCAGGTTCGTCCGCCGGGCTTCCGGTCCCGGTGCAGTCGGCGCTGGGGTGGGTCGTACGGGAGGCGACCACCAATGTGCTGCGGCACGGGGACGCGCAGCGGTGCGACATCACCCTGACGATCGCTGATGAACGTACGTCCCTCGTCGTCGAGAACGACGGGGTGCCCGAGGCCGCGCCGGAGGGCAGGAAGGGCTCCGGCCTCGCCGGACTCCGTGAGCGGCTCGCGGCGGTGGACGGGACGCTGGACTTCGCGTCCGGCGACGGCCGCTTCCGCCTTGCCGCGGAGGTGCCGCTGACCAGGCTGCGCGGCGACGCCCGACAGGACGACCGTCGACAGGACCACCGTCGACAGGACGGCCCCCGGCAGGTCGGCCCCCAGCAGGTCAGCCACCAGCAGGTCAGCCACCAGGAAGCTGAAAGGGCCACTCCATGAGCCTGCGTGTGCTGCTCGCCGACGACGAGCACCTCATCCGCGGCGCTCTCGCCGCGCTCCTCGCGCTTGAGGACGATCTTGTCGTGGTCGCCGAGGCCGCGTCGGGGCCCGAGGCCCTCGCCATGGCGCGGGCGCACCGGCCCGATGTGGCCGTGCTCGATCTGGAGATGCCGGGCGCCGACGGTGTGACTGTGGCCACATCCCTTCGGGACGAACTGCCGCACTGCCGCACCATGATCGTGACGAGTCATGGCAGACCGGGGCATCTCAAACGGGCGCTCGCGGTGGGGGTTCGGGGCTTCGTGCCGAAGACCGTGAGCGCGCAGCGCCTCGCCGAGATCATCCGTACCGTTCACGCAGGTAACCGCTATGTGGACCCGGAGTTGGCCGCCGACGCGATCTCCGCCGGGGACTCTCCGCTGACCGCCCGTGAGGCGGAAGTGCTCGAACTGGCCGCCGACGGGGCGCCCGTCGCGGAGATCGCCGAGCGGGCCGCGCTGTCCCAGGGAACCGTCCGCAACTACCTCTCGTCGGCCGTCACGAAGACCGGGGCGGAGAACCGTCATGCCGCGGTGCGTCTCGCACGCGAGCGGGGTTGGGTATAGTTGGGCTCGCGCTTCGGCGCAGCGCGGACGTAGCTCAGTTGGTAGAGCGCAACCTTGCCAAGGTTGAGGTCGCCAGTTCGAACCTGGTCGTCCGCTCCACAGAGAGAACCCCCGGCGCCGAGGCGCCGGGGGTTCTCTCTGTCTGTAGCTGTGCCTCTGCGGGAGGGCGCCGCTACCAGGGCAGGCCCGTCAGGCGCTCGTACGCCTCGATGTACTTGGCGCGTGTGGCGTCCACCACGTCCTGCGGGAGCGGGGGCGGCGGCTGCTCGCTCTTGCGGTCCCAGCCGGAGGCCGGCGAGGTCAGCCAGTCGCGTACGAACTGCTTGTCGAACGACGGCTGGGCGTGGCCCGGCTCCCAGCTGTCCGCGGGCCAGAAGCGGGACGAGTCCGGGGTCAGGACCTCGTCGGCGATGACAAGGTCGTCCCCGTCGAAGCCGAACTCGAACTTCGTGTCGGCGAGGATGACACCCCGTTCGCGGGCGATGTCACAGGCACGGCTGTAGACCGCGAGGGTCGCCTGACGCAGCTGGGCCGCCGTGTCCGCGCCCACCTGGCGGGCCACTTCCTCGTAATTCACGTTCTCGTCGTGCTCGCCGACCTCCGCCTTCGTGGCGGGCGTGAAGATCGCCCCGGGCAGCTCCGAGCCGTCGCTCAGGCCGTCGGGCAGCGCGAGGCCGCAGACGGTGCGCGACTCGTTGTACTCGACCAGGCCGGAGCCCGTGAGATAGCCACGGGCGACGCACTCGACCGGGACCATCCGCAGGGACTTGCAGACCGTGGTGCGGCCCTCCCAGTCGGCGGGGGCGCCGGGCGGCAGGTCGGTGGAGATGACGTGGTTGGGCACGAGGTCGGCGAGCTGGTCGAACCACCACAGGGAGAGCTGCGTGAGGACCCTGCCCTTGTCAGGGATCTCCGTGGGCAGCACCCAGTCGTAGGCGGACATGCGGTCGCTCGCGACCATCACGAGGTCGCCCGCCTCGTTCTGATACAGGTCGCGCACCTTGCCGGTGTGCACATGCACCAGGCCCGGCACCTGAAGCGGCTCGGGCTTTTCTACGAATCCGGACACGGTTCCTCCCCGTGGTTCTGACTGAGTACGGCCGATTCTCCCGCATGGGGAGAGGGCTCGCGGCCAGGGGGAGGTCGGTGGGCAGCCTCTGTGGGTGCGGTGGGTGATGTCGGGGGGCGTCCCGGGGACATTCGGGGGGGGCGTCCGGGGGCGTCCGGGGGCGTCAGTCCCGGGGGCGTCCGGGGGCGTCCCGGGGGCGTCAGTCCCGGGGGCGTCAGTCCCGGGGGGGGCGTCCGGGGGCGTCAGTCCCGTTTGCAGATGCGGTCCAGGAGGTTGGCAGTGGCGCGTTGGACGCGGGTGTCCACATGGCCGGGGCGGTCGAGCGCCGGAGACCAGGCGAAGGTGCCGGAGGCGAAGACCAGGGCGCCGGACGGGGCGCGGTAGAGGGACGACTCCTGGTGGCGTTTGACGCCGTCGGAGTCCTCGTACGGAGAGTGGGCCAGGAGCATGCGGTCCTGGTGCTCCGGAAGCGCCGTGCGCGGGAAATAGCGGTCGGCCTCGCCCGCGACCAGGCCCTCCAGCTCGTCCCCTTCGTGCGCGCCGGTCGCCTCCCACAGCCAGTGGTCGGCGTTGCGCACGACGAGGGGGGCGGGCTCCGGGACCCGTCCCGCGTACTGAATGCCCAGGAGTTGCTGCTCGGCCTTGTCCTGCTCGCGCCAGAGGGCGGGTTTTCCGGGGCCGTTCCGCTTGCGGCAGGTGAGCAGGCGGTCCTCCACGCCGGAGGGGGAAGGACCCAACTCCACCTGCCAGTACATGGTGTTGGCGGAGAGGAAGACGAGGGAGGTGCCGTGCTCGCGGGCCTCCTCCGTCGTGCGGCGCATGTTCGACGACCAGTACTCGTCGTGGCCGGGGAAGACCAGGCCCCGGTAGCGGGTCGGGTCGATGCGTCCCGCGTGCAGGTCGCGGGTGTCGGCGTACGCGAGGTCGTAGCCGTACCGCTCGGCCCAGCGGATGAAGTCGTAGGCGTGACCGACGTGCAGGGGCAGTCCCGCGCCCGCGTACGGACGGTCGAAGGAGACCGTGTGGGCGGCCTCGCTCTCGCCGAGGAGGCGGCCCTTCTCGTCCCACGCGTGGTAGAGGCTGGCGCCCGTGTGCCCGTCCTCGGGGTAGAGGTTGTAGGCCTGCCAGGTGATGTCAGGCAGCAGCAGGAGCAGATCGGCGCGGCTGTCGTCACGGACCGTGAACGGGACGTGCGAGCGGTAGCCGTCGACCGTGGTGAGGACCGCCACATACGCCCCGACGCTCCAGAAGCTCGGGATCTGCAGACGCCAGGAGAGCCACCAGTGGTGGCAGGAGACGGTGCGGTCGGCGGTGAGCGGGGGCGGCTGGACGATGCCGGAGAGGCGGGGGCTCGTGCTGATCTTGCTGGCGCCGTCGCCCCCGTAGTGCCCGATGCGGTAGATGTCGACGCTGAACTGCTGGGGCGGGTCCACCGTCACGTGGAAGTCGATCGCCTCGCCGGGGGCGGCGGCGCCGGTGGAGGCGAAGCCCTTGATCTGGCCGTGCACGTCGTCGGCGGTGCGGGGGCCGTTCGTACGGACGCGCTTGCGGGGCGCGGGGATGTTCTGCGCGCCGGGCGCCGGGGCGTGGTCGATGTACCAGGGCACGACCTGGCCCGTGTCGTCGAAGTAGTGCTCGGGGCCTCGGAGCCAGGGCAGGGGCCCCTGCCCGAAGGGGTCGGTAACGGCGTGCGCCAGGGCGCCCGATTCCCACCTGCGAATCTGCTCCGACCCCATGTGTGGTACCCCTCCCTTGCTGCTCCCCCGAGATTGCTCTGCGCTGTGCGGTGCGGGTTGCTCCGTTGTCCGTCTGTGGCGTGCGGTGCGCGGTGTGCGTCGTGTGGTGCGTGTTGCCCGTGCGTTGTGGCGCGTTGTCCGTGTGGGGGCGCTGTCGGCATGTCCCGTACGGCGGTCGATCCCAGCACATCACATTACGCACGCACTCCGTCACCGTTCGTCGCTAATCGACGAGAACGGAAGGAAGTGTTCCGGTACTTGGGGGCGGATGGGTGGGGTCCGCGCGCAGGGTGGGGTGCCCGGGGTTCAAGTTTTCGCCTCAGACCAGCCGGACCGGCTTCTCCGGCCGGACGCCGAGACGGGCCAGCCAGCCGCGCAGCGGGATGGGGTCGCCGTCCTCCACGAGGCTCAGGACGTGCGGCGTGAGGTCCTTCGCGCGCTCGCCGTCGACCAGGAGGGAGGGGCCGTCGAGCCAGTCGAGGCCGGGGGCCGCGCCCGCCGTGTCCACGGCCGCGCAGCAGACCAGGGCCGTGACGTGGTCGGCCAGCAACTCCCGCCCCGTACGCGGCGGCTGGAGCGGGAACAGCGGCAGCATGCCGTCGTCCCAGAGCGCGTCGTCCGGGCCCTGCCCCGTGGGTGCGGGGCGGGGCGGGGCGGCGGCTTCCTCGCGGGCGAGTTCGGCGGTGAGGCCTGCGGCGAGGGGTCCGCCGGGGCCGTCGATGGGCTCTTCGAGCTCGTCGGTCTCGTCGGTCTGGTCGCGCGCTTCGGTCTGGTCGCGCGCTTCGGTCTGGTCGCGCGGTTCGGTCTGGTCGCGCGGTTCGGCGTCTGCTCCGGGTTCTCCGGCTCCTCCGGCTCCCCCGGCCGCGAACTCGTCGCTCTCGGGCGTGAGGTCGGGCTCGTGGGCCTGGGCGGGGATGCCGTCGGGCTCAGGTTCGAGGTCGAGGTCGCGTTCGCGTTCAAGGTCGAGTTCGAGGTCGGGTTCGGGTTCGGGTTCGGGTTCGGTGGGATGTGTCCCGTCGAAGCCGGGGCCCTGCGCCGTCAGATGGTCCAGTACGCGGCCCAGCGTCGGCTCCTTGGAGTCGGGGGCCGTCGGGTCGGCGGAGTGGCTGACTCCCAGGGAGTCCAGGACGCGGTGGAGGCGGGCGGCGTCCATGCGCCATTTGCGGTCGACGACCTCGTCCGGATACTCGTCCCACGCCACCGGCGCCCAGTCCGGCCCCTGCTCGGCGGGGCCGCCGTGGAAGAGGCGGGCGGCGAGCAGTGAAGCCGCCTCGTCCATCGAACCCGGCTCCTCCAGAAGGTCACAGGCGGGGCGCTCCCCCAAGCGGGACGTGAAGCCCTCGGCCAGACGGTCCCTGCGGGAGAGCTCGGTGAGGGCGGATACGACACCCGCGTCGAGGCGCGAGGGCCAGCGCCCCATGCGCCACGCGGGCAGCGCGACCTTGGTCAGGAGCCGGTCCCACCCGGCATACGCCAGGCCCACCTGCTCCTGGGCGACGATCCGCACTCCGTAGTCCACGGCCTGGGCGCGCTCGGCGGCGGCTGCCGCGACCCCGCGCTCCATCTCACCGGCATGCCCCCGGCAACTGCGCAGGAGCAACCGTGTCACCCAGCCGGCGCCGCTCAGGGTCGCGCGCACGAGCGGGCCGCGTCCCGGAGCGGACGTGACGGCGACCGCGGCGTCGAGCCCGCGGATGAAGCGCCGGGCCGCGGCTATGTCGGGATGCGCCGATGGGCCCGTGCCCGCCACGACCGGGGCGAGCACCGCGCGCAGCTCGCCGACCCGCATCCACCACAGGAACGGGGAGCCGATGACGAGCACCGGTGCCACGGGGGCCTGGCGGCGCGGGGCGGGGCCGCCGTCCCGTACGCCATTGCCCTTGGCCTCCGTCGATACCGGGGCCCGGGCGTCGGCGGGCGGGCCGTGCGCCGGATGTGTGCGGTCCTCCAGCCAGCTGTCGCAGTCCGGGGTGAGCGCTATCGCCGACGGCGCCGGGACGTCGAGGCGGTCGGCGAGGTCCCGCACCAGGCGGTACAGGTCGGGGGCCGAGCTCTCGGCGATCGGGACGGTCGGGCTGACGGCGGGCCTGGACCGCGCGACCACGAGCGCGATGGCCGCGGCGGCGAGCAGCACGAGGGCGGCGACGACGGTCACGACGCCGCGCGCGGCATCCCAACTCCCGCCGGTCATATGACCCGTGGCCCCGCCCGCTGTCAGCACGACGGCGACGGCCGCGGGCAGCAGTGCGACGGCAAGGGCCCTGCTGCGGATGCGCAGCACGGCGAGCGCCTGGGAACGTGCGGACTGCACGCCCACTTCCACACCCGTACCTGACACGACCGATGTCACCCCCTGCTGCCTGTGCCGCCTGCTGCCCGGCCATGGGCCGGGACGGTTGGCGGACGGCAGCCGCCGATGGATTTGCTCACTCCCCCACTGTGGCACCCGCCACCGACATCGCAATGCCGGTGGTCTGTTTGGCTCTGGGCACCTGAACCGCTTGCGCCGCACCCTAGTTGGGGCGCCGGGCATCGTCAGCCGGATGGGCCAGCGGTCACTCGATCGAATGGCTTTGGGTAAAGGTGTAGGGCGGGCGCAGGGCGGGTGCAGGACGGGCGTACGACGGTCAGGCCCCGGATCCGATGTCGGATCCGGGGCCTGTGAGCCGTTGCTTGGGGCCTTGCTTGGGGCCTTGCTTGGGGCCTTGCTTGGGGGCGCGTAGGTGACCTTGGAGACGGCCTTGGTGAAGCCTTGGTGACGGCCTTGGTGACGGGCCTTGGTCAGGGCCTCGGCTACGCCTCCGAGGCCGCCTTCGCCGCGATGTCCGTGCGGTGCTGGGAGCCGTCGAGGCGGATGCGGGAGAGCGCCGCGTACGCGCGCTCGCGCGCCGCGGTCAGATCCGTGCCGGTGGCCGTCACGGAGAGCACACGGCCGCCCGCGCTCACCACGGCGTCGCCGTCGCGCTTCGTCCCCGCGTGCAGGACGTACGCGTCCGGGGCATCCTGTGCCGCGACATCGCCGAGTCCCTCGATGGGGTCGCCGGTGCGCGGCGTCTCCGGATAGTTGTGCGAGGCGATGACCACGGTCACCGCGGCGTCGTCGCTCCAGCGCAGCGGCGGCAGGTCGACGAGGGTGCCGTTGGCGGCGGCCAGCAGCACTCCGGCGAGCGGAGTCTTCAGGCGGGCGAGGACGACCTGCGTCTCGGGGTCGCCGAAGCGGGCGTTGAACTCGATGACGCGTACGCCGCGACCGGTGATCGCGAGGCCCGCGTAGAGCAGCCCGGAGAAGGGGGTGCCGCGGCGGCGCAGTTCGTCGACGGTGGGCTGCAGCACGCTCTGCATGACCTCGTCGACCAGCTTCGGGTCGGCCCAGGGGAGGGGCGAGTACGCGCCCATGCCGCCCGTGTTCGGCCCTTCGTCCCCGTCGAGCGCGCGCTTGAAGTCCTGCGCGGGCTGGAGCGGGACGACGGTGATGCCGTCCGTGATGGCGAAGAGGGAGACCTCGGGGCCGTCGAGGAACTCCTCGATGACGACGCGGTCGCAGGCGAGGGCGTGGGCGCGGGCGGCCTCGATGTCGTCGGTCACGACGACTCCCTTGCCCGCGGCGAGCCCGTCGTCCTTGACGACGTACGGCGCTCCGAAGGCGGCGAGCGCCTTGTCGACGTCCTCCGCGCTCGTGCAGACGTAGGACCGCGCGGTGGGCACCTGGGCGCCGGCCATCACGTCCTTGGCGAAGGCCTTGGAGCCCTCCAGCCGGGCGGCCTCCTCGGAGGGCCCGAAACAGGGGATTCCGGCGTCGCGTACGGCATCGGCGACTCCGGCGACCAGGGGCGCCTCCGGGCCCACGATCACCAGATCGGCGCCGAGGGTGGTGGCGAGGGCGGCCACCGCGCTGCCGTCGAGGGCGTCGACCGGGTACAACTCGGCCACGTCCGCGATGCCGGCGTTGCCGGGGGCGCAGTACAGGGCGGAGACGTCGGGGTCGAGGGACAGAGAGCGGCACAGGGCGTGTTCGCGGGCACCACTGCCGATGACGAGGACCTTCACGGGCGTCAGCCTAGCTGGCGCGGGCCGGTGCGTTCGTACGGGAGCCCTAGGGGTGGGGCCTCCGGCGGTTGTACGTTCCTCCAGGCTCTCTGGCCTTGGGCCTGAACCTGGACCTCGCCTCGGCCTGCCCCGGCACGGGCATGCCTGGCCTGCCTGGCCTGGCGGAGCAGGGGGTGGCGCTCACCCGGTGTCGGGTTCGCGTCCGCGGGTCGAGCCGCACTGGCCCGCCCGTGCCCGGGGTGACGTCCTGACGTGGGGTGGCGGGGAGCATCCGCCGCGAAGCGGGCGGGCTGAACCGGAACCGAACCCACACGCTGGACCTCAGTCGCAGGCGGGCGGCACACGTCCAGCCGTGAGGCTGCCCGGCGATCAGGGCCGCTCGGCCATGGCCACCCGGCCAGGGACACCCGGCCAGGGACACCCGACCAGGGCCACCCGGTCAGGGCCACCCGGTCAGGGCTCGTTGTTGTACTCCTCGACGATCGTCGCACCCAGTTCGCGGACGATCAGGTCATGGCCCGACAGCGCCGACTCGACCAGATCGGGGTCATCGTCCGCCCAGGTGTCGTCCTCCGGAGAGACGTGATCCGGAACACGGCGCTCCGGGGCCGTGGCCGGTGCCGGATCCGGAGCCGGGGCGGGAGTCGGGCTCGGCGCCGACGCCGGAGCCTGCTGCTGCGGAGGCGGAGCCTGCCGGGACGGCGGAGGCGGCGCACTGCCCCCGAAGTTGCCCGCCGCGGGCGGCGGCGCACTGCCCCCCGAGGGGTCGACGATCGCCTCGACCTTCCACTGCACCCCGAACTGCTCGGACAACGCCTGCCGCAGCACATCCTCACTACCGCTGCTGGCGAAGTTGTCCCGCGCCCCCGCGTTGACGAAGCCGATCTGCAGTGTCGTCCCGTCGAAGCCCGCCACCTGGGCGTTCTGGCTCAGCAGGATCCAGGTGAAGCGGCGACGGCCCTTCACCGCGTCGAGGATGTTCGGCCACAGGGAACGCGGGTCGGGCCCGCCCACCGCAGCCGCCTGGGCCGGAGCCTGAGCCGGGGCCGGGGCCGGGGCTGAGGCCGGAGCGGGTGCCGCCTGCGAGGGCTGCTGCGGAGCCGGAGCGCCGCCGCCCGCGTTCGCGGCAGTGGGCCAGCCACCGGGGCGAGGGGCCGCCGGAGGAGCGGAAGCAGGGGCAGCGGGAGCGGGAGGCTGCGCCGGGCCGCTACCGGGCGCCGAAGCCGTGGGCCACCCACCGGGCCGCCGCTCACCGGACGGCGAGGCAGCCTCCTGGGCCGGAGCCTGGGCCGGAGCCGGAGCCGCCTGCACGGGCGCGGCAACCGGCGCCGCATGCTCAGGCGCGGAAGGCACGGAAGGCGCGGAAGGCGCGGAAGGCGCGGGAGAAGCGGGAGAAGCGGGAGAAGCCGGGCCAGAGGGAGCAGCAGCAGGACCCGGAGAAGCAGGCCCCTGCCCCCCGCCCCGCACAGCGGCCCGCGCCGCCGCAGCCCCGCCCCCCGGCGAAACCTGCTGCTCAACGGGGCCGGGCTGCATCGCGCCCCCTGGCTGCTGCCCCCCGGCATGAGCCTCGGGCCCAGGGACGTAAGCCATCGCGGGCCCGGGACCAGGACCGGGACCACCGCCCTGGGGACCCGCCACGAAGTTGCCGCCGCGCTCAAGGCGGTCGAGGCGGGCCATGAGCGAGCGCTCGTCGTCGTACGCGGCCGGAAGCAGTACGCGGGCGCAGATCAGTTCCAGCTGCAGCCGGGGCGAGGTCGCGCCGCGCATCTCCGTGAGGCCTTCGTTGACGAGGTCGGCCGCGCGGCTGAGCTCGGCGCCGCCGAAGACGCTCGCCTGTGCCTGCATCCGCTCCACGACGTCCGATGGGGCGTCGATGAGCCCCTTCTCCGCCGCGTCCGGAACCGCCGCGAGGATCACCAGGTCCCGCAGCCGCTCAAGGAGATCCGCGACGAAGCGCCGGGGGTCGTTTCCGCCCTCGATGACGTGGTCGATGATCTCGAAGGCGGCCGCCCCGTCCCCCGATGCGAAGGCCTCCACCACGGAGTCGAGCAACGACCCGTCCGTGTAACCGAGGAGGGAGGTCGCCATGGCGTACGTGACGCCGTCCTCCTTCGCGCTGGCGAGGAGCTGGTCCATGACGGACATCGAGTCACGCACGGACCCGGCACCGGCCCGCACCACCAGCGGAAAGACGCCGTCCTCGACGGCCATCTCCTCACGACCGCACACCTCCGCCAGATACTCGCGGAGCGTCCCCGGCGGCACGAGCCGGAATGGATAGTGGTGCGTACGCGAGCGGATCGTCCCGATGACCTTCTCGGGCTCGGTGGTCGCGAAGATGAACTTGAGATGCTCCGGCGGCTCCTCGACCACCTTCAGCAGGGCGTTGAAGCCCGCCGACGTGACCATGTGGGCCTCGTCGATGATGTAGATCTTGTACCGACTGCTCGCCGGGCCGAAGAAGGCCTTCTCGCGCAGGTCACGCGCGTCGTCCACACCTCCGTGCGAAGCGGCGTCGATCTCGATGACGTCGATCGAACCCGGGCCGTTCCTCGCCAGGTCCTGGCAGGACTGGCACTCGCCGCAGGGCGTCGGAGTGGGACCTTGCTCACAGTTGAGACAGCGGGCCAGGATGCGCGCGCTGGTCGTCTTGCCGCAGCCGCGCGGACCACTGAACAGGTAGGCGTGATTGACCCGGTTGTTGCGCAGCGCCTGCTGCAACGGGTCGGTTACATGCTCCTGCCCGATGACCTCGGCGAACGACTCCGGGCGATAGCGGCGGTACAACGCGAGAGACGACACGCATACGAGGTTAATGGCGACCACTGACAACACCTACCGCGAACGCAAAGCGCCCCCCACGCACCCGCCAGAGCCAACTTACCCTTGCTGCCTTCCGGCCCTGGGGGAGTTCAGTCAGATAGCGCCACGTGAGGGGCTGACGCCCACCTTAGCGGATCCCGAGGGCCGGAAGCCACGTCGGTCCGCACCCGGCACCCGGCACCCGGCACCCGGCACCCGGCACCCGGCTCGGAACGATCTCGGAAGCGATCTCGGTTCCGGAGACGGCCGGAGACGGCCGGAGACGGCCGGAGACGGATCATGTTCGCGAGCACTCCCCAACGTCTTGTATTGTTTGCGGCGGAGGATTCGCCTAGTGGCCTAGGGCGCACGCTTGGAAAGCGTGTTGGGGGCAACCCCTCACGAGTTCGAATCTCGTATCCTCCGCCAGTGCCTCACCGGGCACGATGTTGAAGGGCCCCGCTGCTTGCAGCGGGGCCCTTCTTCGTGCTCGGTCGCAGTTTTGGTCTCAGTCGGCATGATCGGATGGGGTCGGATGGGCTCGGACCGCAAGCTCGCTTACATGCTTCTCCAGGAGTTCGTGATCCGGCCCGTGGACGAACGGGCATCGGATGAGGCCGGGGACGAGGCGGATACGGCCCCTGGCACGGCGGCCTGAAGGTTCATGCAGATGGTCACGCGCGTGCGGCCCTGAGACGGCCGCACGGGCTCAGCGGGGAGACGTACAACTGACCCGGAAGTAACGCTCAGACCTCTGCTGAGATCCCGAACTCCGCCCCAGAGATCCCCGCCAGCGAAGCAGTCGCCCCCCGGAGTGGCTCCCGCAAGGCGTTCAGGTCCGTGCGGAACGTGTCAGCGTGATCCCAGGCGCTTTCGTGGTCCAGCGGGCTGGTGTGGGGCGGCCGGTCAGCCTCCCAAGCCCTGAGGAGGGGATGCCAGCGAGACAGGAAGGGGCGGAGGATCTCGTTCAGAAGATGGTCCGCCACCGACTGAACGGAGGGCGCCGTGCTCGGGCCCAGCCCGACGCTGTAGCGATGCAGCGTCTCGCGGGTGAACGGGAACAGGCTGTTCAGGGAGGTGAGCGCCTCACGCAGACTCCCGCTGCCGTCCGGGAGCTGCTGCACGCCGATGCGGCTCACCAGCTCAACCTGCAGGTCGAAGGCAGCCATCCGCTCGGCCTCGCTGACCGTCATCGGCACGCTCTCCTTCCGTACGCCGGGAACCGGGAGTCCGGGGGCACCCAGCGTAGTGGCCGTGGCTCCGAGGCTGGAGAGAACCGCACGGCGCAGTGCCTCGGCGCGCGCCGAGTCGCCTTCGTGGTGGAGCCAGGCATGCGCCGTGACCGGGTGCAGGTGGTGCGGGAAGGGCGTGAGCAGTCCACGGGCAATCAGCTCGGCCAGACCTGCACTCGCGCGGCGCAGGGCTACGGCACGCGGCAGCCGATCGGCTGCGGCGAGGACGGTGGCCGCGGTCTCGGCGGTGACCGGCAGAGGGGACAGGGCCAGCGCGCAGCGCAGCACGTCCTGGGCCTCGGCGGGTGCGGTCAGCGCGTCGCGCACGTGATCCGCTGTGAACTCATCGGCGGCGAGGACGTCGAGGAGTGAACGGCCCTGTTCGTACAGCCGCCTTGCCAGGGCCGCAGGATCCTGGCCAGTGCTCACCGCACGGCCGAGCAGTCCGAGCGCCCCAGGGTGCCCGGCGGCAGCTTCGGCGATCTCGGGGGCGCCCGCCAGGACGGCGGCGACCGCGTCGGGGAGCGGTTCCAGGTCGAGGTGTTCGCCGTGTCCCCCGTAGGCGCGGCTGCGTGTGATCAGCAGGGTGCGGACCGAGGGATGCGGGGACGTGAGCTCGGTGACGGAGCGGGGGGCCAGGCCGTGGGGCACGTCGTCCACGACGTACAGACAGGGGCCGTCGGGTGTCTGCGGCGGCTGCGGCGCGTCGGCACGGGCCCAGTGCACGCCGCCGGGGAACGCGGCGCCGAACCGCAGCGCGTACTCGCGTGCGAGCCGGGTCTTGCCGATGCCCGGCATGCCGCGCAGCTGCACAGGTCGGCCCGAGGTGCGGCCCGTGACGAGGGGTGCCTCCTGGACGTGCAGGGCGCTGTGCAGGCGCCACAGTTCGGGCATCCGGCCCATGAACTCCCCCACGGCGGCGGGAATCTCGCCGTGCACGCGTGGGGGCGCGGAGTGCAGCCGCATGGGACCGGGCACCTGCCGCAGGTGGGCCAGGACGTCCGGGACGAGGGTCTCCGGTTCACCGTGCCGGGTGTCGCGCAGCTCGACCGGGTGGATGTGCGCGGCGTCCGGCTCGGGGTTGACCACCAGAACTCGGCGGCGGGGGTCGCCTTCGCCGAGCCCCGCGAGGAATGCGGCGGTCAGTTCCCATTGACAGGCGGGGCGTTCGGGGTAGCCGGTGGAGTAGTACGCAAGCAGGACGCGGGAGTTGGCGAGCGCACGGCGGATGCTGTCGCTGATACCGGCGAACCCGGCGACCGCGGACTCGTCCGTGAACACCGTCAGCCCGGCCGCGATGAGCTCCTCGTGGAGCCGGCGGACGTGCCCGGCGTCTCGGCGGCTGTAGCTGAGGAAGACGTCCCACACGGTGCCATACCCTACTGTGGGGAACCGGGGAGGCGATCATGACGCAGTCCGGCGAGGCGCCGCGGCGGGGGCGTACGGGGCCTTCACAGGTCACGGCGAAACTGACGATCCCGTTCGTCGGCGAGGTGACGGGCCTGTGGGAGCCGGCCGAGGCCGAGCGCACGGCCGCCTGGGAGTTGTACTTCCAACTGGCCAGCCGGGTCGCAGTAGTTCCGCTGGAGCGGGACGAAGGCGTGCTGCGCGAGGCACTCACCTCGCTGTACTCCCTCTATGACGTCACCCGAGGCATCCTGCACGAGCACGGCCCGGCCGTTGCACCGCCGGTGCCGCCGGGGCGTCTCACCTTCGGGGTGCTGGCGATGGTGACACTCAACCGCGTGCTGCGGCCTCTGCTGACGGTGTGGCATCCACGGCTCTCGGCGTATGAGTCGCTGCGGCCGGAGGGCACAGATCCAGTGAGTTACGAGCGGGCCTGGTCCGAGGCCGACGAGCTGCGGCGCCAGCTGGACGCCACCCGCCAAGCGCTGCGGTCACTGGCACGGACACTGCAGCAGGTGGCCGAGGTGGGTGACCTGATCGATCTACCGGTACCCAGGCCGCCGCTGCCGCCCCCGGCTCGTGCGCCGCAGCGGCCCGATCACCCAGGCCCGCGTCATGGCGATGGGCCCATTGGGGGCACCCCCCCCCCGCTGATCAGGGGTAGTACTGCATTTTGCGGGGTTCCACGCGGTTCTGACCTTCCTCCATCGGGGCGGGCGCGCCGCATCCACGTGGGCCGTCCGGCAGTTCGCCCGGCAGCGGCTACAAGAACGCCTCCGACCCGACGGTCTTCATCCGGAACCCACCGGCCCGACCTCTCACCCGACCGTTCCCCAGCTATCGGCCGTTGAGCGCAGAGCGGCGAACTACGCAGGGCATGGCCGCGTTGCGTCCATGTCGACGTACCAGCTGCTCGCGGCCTGCGCGCAACCCAGCTCACAGGGCGGCCAAGCAAATTAGCGCGGATGAGGCGCCAGCCAGGTCGACGGACGTGATCAGGGGCGGTGTCACTGGCCGACGCAGCGGCATCAGCGGCGGTGTCACTGGCCGACGCAGCGGCATCAGCGGCATCAGCGGCCGGCTGACACCAGCGCTGGCCCGGGCCTCTTTGACGCCCCTCTTCCCCTTGGCTGGCCAGAGACCGAGCAGTTCAGTGCAACCGCAGTCCCGACGAACCACGTGTGAACTCTGACTGGCGGGAATTCTCGCTTACGGTGTTGACCAGCACTCGAATCCACCAGGACCTGCATGGAAGGTTGCCAAACAACTTGAAGTGCGCTACTAACCATAGCCGCGAGCCGCGAGCCGCGAGCCGCGAGCCGCGAGCCGCGAGCCGCGAGCCGCGAGCCGCGAGCCGCGAGCCGCGAGCCCGCGTAGGCGGAATCGGACGCGCGGGGGCTCGGAGTGGCCATGTACTTCGCTGACGCCCCGTTCCTGCGGGTCCCGGTCGGTGAGGACGCGCACCGCTGGCGCACCTTCTCCGGAGAGCGGACGCTAGTCGTCGCAGCCCGCACTCTTACTTCCACTATCCGCGTCCTTGAAGTGCTGCCCGCGCTGTTGCGTGACGATCCCCGTATCACCGTCGTATTCGCTCACGACCCCGGATCCGCCTTCAGCGACGGCTCGCTCGACTTGCTGCGCCACTATGGCTGTCGTGTCATGCCGTGGCGGCAGCTCCCGGACATCGAAGCCGACTTGATTCTCAGCGCCAGCGAACACGTGGACCTTCCCGAAGGGGACTGTCCGGTCCTGGTGCTACCGCATGGTATTGGCTTCCAGAAGTACGTCCCCGATTCACGTGCTCCGCGCGACCGTCTGTCCGGTGTCGTACCCGACGCGCTGCTGGAAGCAGGGCGGGCCTGGATGGCGCTCTCACATCCCGACCAGGAGCGGCAGCTCCTGGCTGCATACCCCAAGTCCGCCGGACACACCCTGCTCGTAGGCGACCCCTGCCTGGATGAACTGCTCGTGAGCGAGGAGTACCGGGAGGAGTACCGGCGGTCGCTGGGCGTTCGGCCCGGCCAGCGCCTCGTGATGGTCAGTTCGACCTGGGGCACGACCTCTCTGATCGGCCAGCACCCCACGCTGCCCGCCCAGCTGCTCGGGCAACTGCCACTCGACGGCAGCCGAGTCGGACTGATCCTGCACCCCAACATCTGGTCGGCCCACGGGGCCTGGCACATCCGTACTCTCCAGTCCGCCGCTCTCGACGCCGGCCTGCTGCTGATGCCGCCCGTACACGACTGGCGGCCGGCCCTCGTCGCCGCCGACGCGGTCATCGGCGATCACGGATCGGTGCCCCTCTACGCGGCAGCAATTGGCAGGCCGGTGGCACTGGCGGCCCACGGCAGCGAGGCTGTGCCGGGCACGGCCGGCGCCGATCTGGCACGCATCGCGCCGCGCATCGAACCAGGTGTCACACTCAGCGCGCAGATCGCGGATCTCCTACAGAGCCATGAGAGCCGTTCTGATCAGTACGCCGCCGTCACCGCGCGCGCCTTTGCGCAGCCAGGCGCCGCGCTCGCGCGGCTGCGCCAAGCGGTCTACGACCTGATCGGTCTCCCACAGCCACCCGCCCCCGCACCTCGCCCCTACGTCCTCACCTCCCCGGCCGACCCCTCGACCCCCGTCACCTCATGGATGGTGCGCACCGACCTGCACGACTCACCCGGCCAGATCAGCATCAGCGTGCGCCGGTTCCCTTCCTCCGTCGCCCCTGAACCGCACGAAAGCAAGCACTCCTTCTGGCACCTGGCCGTGCGCCCCGCCGAAGAGCGCGACCGGGGCCTGACCGAGAGCGCCTCGGTCCTGCTCGCCGCCTCGCCCATCCCTGATCGCGCCGCCGCCCAGAACTGGATCGACACCGAACTGAGCCGGCGGCCAGGTGGGCTCCTGGCCGCAGCCGCGACGGCCCGTGGAACCATCCTGGTGGGGCTCCGCACCGGAGCATCTGTCGAGGTGACCGCCACCGGCACCCCGACAACCGACCCCGCGCTCGCGGCCGCTGCCGTCTACGCCTGCCTACGGGCGGGTCTTCCCCTGTACGCGCCCGAAGTGACGTTGCGACTCGACGGCACGGCGTTTGACGAAACACGGCTGGCACTGCGCTCTCCGGCCTGCTAAAGCCCACGACCTTGCCATCTTCGCGGACCTACTGCCAACGTGGCCATGGCCCCTCTACGGTGGTCACCGGGTAGCGGCACAGCTTGCACACCAGCAATGCCCGTACGTGAACCGGTATGTGAAGGGGGCCAGGTGGCGATCGAGGTGGCGGCGCTCGCCGCGTCCGGCGCGACGAGCACGGTAATCGGGCTCGCTGTCACCGAGGCATGGACACAGGCACGCGCCCGGCTCCTACGTCTTTTCGGCCGCCGCGGGCAAGGCGTCAACCCCGACGAGGAGCAACTGCGGCTTGCAGTGGACCAGCTGGCGGCGTCCTTGCGATCGGGCGGCCAACACGCCGTCGCGGACTCCGCCGATCAGTTGCGCCGACGACTGCGGCACTCCCTGCGCCAGGGTTCGGAGACAGCGCAGGAACTGGTGGAGCTGCTGAGTGAGCTGAACAGCCTGGAAGGCGAGCCGTCGCCCAGAACAGGTGGCAGCACCACAGCGAACACCTCGGACCGGTCCGCCGACTCCACCATTTCGTACCACGTTCCGCAGGCCCCTCGGCCGCACAGACCACCGTCACAGGTTCCGGCTCTGCGTCACCGATTCATCAACCGTACTGTCGAACTGGCCACCTTGAACGAGCAGTTGCTCCACGGGGCCTCACACGTAGACGTACGGGTCCTCGCTGGCCCTCCCGGAGTCGGGAAGTCCGCCCTGGCGCAGACCTGGGCGCACACGCGGCAGGCACGTGAGCACTTCCCCGACGGTCGGCTGTACGTCGACTTCACCACCCTGCCCACGCGCACGGGCGGGGACGGCAAGGATGTCTCCGAGGCCGTCGGCCACTGCCTGCGCTCCCTCGGTATCGACGACACGCTCCTGCCCCCGTCGCTCAGCGAGCGCACCGCCCTCCTCCGTTCCCACACCTGCGATCTGCGGGTCCTGTTCGTACTCGACGACGTGTCCTCCCCCGCGCAGGTACGGGCCCTGATCCCCGACGGTCCGGGCAGCGTCGTCCTAGTGACGAGCACGACCCGGCTGGGCGAGCTCTCACTCGACGGCGCACGCCCCCTGGCCGTCGAGCCGCTGGCCGAGGAGGCCGGGCTCCTCCTACTGAGCGACCGGTGCGGCCAAGAACGGATCGCGGCCGACCCCGAAGCGGCCAAACGCGTGGTCCGCCTCTGCTCGGGCCTGCCCGTCGCCCTCCACGTGGCCGCAGCCCGGCTGATGAATGACCGCCACCTCACTCTGGAGTCCTTCGCCACGGAACTGGCCGACGAGCAACAGCGTCTGGCCGCGCTGAGCGAGCGAGGCAGGTCCCCCGTATCGGCAATCCTCGACTACGCCTACCGGGAGCTGCCACCCGACCTGGCACACGGCTACCGCCTCCTCGGCTGCATCCCCGGTCCGTCCTTCGACACGGCAACCGCAGCAGCCGCCCTCGGCACCAGCATCCCGGCAGCCCAAGTACTGCTCGACGTACTGGAAGACATGAGCTTCCTGGAGCTCTCCCAGGAACGCCGCTACCGCTTCCACGGTCTTATCCGGCTCCACGCACGGGACCGTGTACAAACCGAGGACCGTTTCGGTACCAAACTTGCCGTCATCCAGAGAGTTCTGGAGCACTACCTGCTCCTGACGGCTCTCGCGGACCGTGCAGTCCGCGCAGACCGACTGCGGATCACCGACCTCGCGGTTCTGCTGGCCGGACGGCCGGACCCCTTCGCCGCGGACGACGGGCCACGGCCCCTCGACTGGCTGGAGGCGGAGCGCGCGAACATCATGGCGGTCCTGCGCGCGGCGGACGATCCCTCGCTGCACACTGCCGGCTGGCAGCTGGCCGAGTGCTTCACCGTGCTCTTCCTCCACCATCGGCATCTCGGAGACTGGCAGGCATCCCTGGAACTCGGCGCCCGCTACGCGGCTGCGTCCCTGGCCCCGGCAGCCGAGGCCCGGCTGCGCAGCCTGCTCTCCCGCCCGCTGATGGACCTTGGTGAGAACGAGTACGCGGAACGTGCGCTGGCCTCGGCCGTCACCTGTGCGGAGATCGCCGACGACGCAGTGCTCCACGCCTCCGTGCTGGAGTTCTCCGGCCGATACTGGGACCGCTTCGACGCCGAGCGGGCCGTCACCGCATACCGGCGTTCCATGGAACTCAACACTCAAGGCGGGGAGCCGCGCGGCGCCGCCATCGCAGCGTTCTTCCTCGGTCGGGCCCAAGACACGCTAGGTCATCACGAGCAGGCACTCGCCACTCTCCGCAGTGCCCACGCGGGACTGTTGTCCCTGACGGCCCCCGACCGTCGCATGGCGGCCCGGGCCTCCGTCGCGCTCGGACACGTCCTGGACAGCCTGGGCCGCTCGGCCGAAGCCGTTTTGGCCCTGCGGGAGGCCGCACAGGAACTGAGAGGCCACGAAGCGTACGCATACGAAGCCGAGGCCCTCCTCCACCTCGTCGCCATCGCCGAACGCCCCGGTGTCGACCGCTCCCGGCTACGCGACGACCTCACCCGAGTCCTTGCCATCCACACAGACATGGGCAGCCCTCTGACGGAGACGCTGAAAGAGCGGCTGAGGCGCGTGGAGAGTGGCCGATACGAGGGCTGAGGCGTACCAGAGCCTTCTCGCAGCACCCCGCGAGCCCGCCTGAACTCCGCGACTCCCGTCCGCGAGTGCGCGCAGGCCTCAAGCCCGCGCAGTCGCGTGAAGGCGGCGATGCGACCATGAGTCTGGGCCTGCCGACGGCCTCGTCGATCGGGCCCCGCTGCTTGCAGCGGGGCCCTTCGACGTTGTTCAGTCCGATGTCATCAGCCCGTCAGGTCGAGGCCCGCGAGTTGGGACCGGCTGCTGACGTTGAGCTTCGGGAAGGCGCGGTAGAGGTGGTAGCTGATCGTTTTCGGGCTCAGGAACAGTTGCGCGCCTATTTCGCGGTTGGTCATGCCCGTGGCTGCGAGGCGTACGACCTGTAGTTCCTGGGGCGACAGGTTCGCGAGGATGTCGTCGGGCCGTGTTTCCAGCGGCGCTGTCGCGCCTGCCGCGCGCAGTTCCGCGCGGGCGCGGTCCGCCCAGAGGGTCGCGCCCAGTCGCTCGAAGGTTTCCGTGGCGGCGCGGAGGTGGAGTCGGGCTTCCGTCTTGTGGCGTTCGCGGCGCAGGCGTTCGCCGAAGAGGAGCCGGGTGCGGGCCGCCTCCCAGGGGCGGCCGCTGTCGGCGTGGAGACGTACGGCGGAACTGAACAGGTCGTGTGCCGTGGCCCAGTCGGGTTCGAGGAGCGCCCGGCACCGGTGCAGGACCGCATCGGCCCAGGTGAGGCCGGACGCGTCGGCCCATTGCGCGAACTGTTCCAGCGGCTCTCGGGCCGGCAGGCCGAGCCGGGCGGAGGCTTCGACGCGGTCCGGGGCGAAGTAGACGCTCTGGATCTGGCGGCGGACGGGGCCGTCCTGTGCCGCGTCCAGACGTTCCAGGGCCTGGGCGAACCGTCCGTGTCCGAGGTCTCCGAGCGCCAGCGCCCACTGGGCCCACGCCAGGCTGTTGGCGATGCCCGTGGCGTCGAAGTGATCGTGACAGCGGGCGGCGAGCTGCACCGAGCGCTCTCGGTCACCGCGTACGGCCAGGATCCAGGCCAGGATCCCTTCGAGATAGCCGGCCCGGTTGGGCTGACCGGTGTCGGCGGCGAGTTGCAGGCCCTCGCTCGCGGTCGCCTCGGCGTCGCGGAAGCGGCCGAGGTACAGCTCTGAGGCGGCGAGCGTCAGGTGCGCGAGCGGCAGCCAACCGACGTCGCCGCGAGTACGGCAGTCGGCCGCGACGGCGGCGGATATCTCGCGTCCGGCGTCGAAGTCGCCGACAAGACCGGCGACGAAGGCGGCGTTGATCCGAAGTGCCGGTGATCCGGCACGGTTGCGACGGCCGTCGGCCACCAGTCGGCGCATCGTCGGCAGGGCCTGAGCGGGACCGCGCTCCAGATACACGGCTGCCCCGGTCACCGCGGCCACGGCCGGGTCCAGGCCGTCCTCCGGTCGCGGCCGCAGCGCATCGAGGCGATCGGCGGCCTCGCGCAGCCGGAGCGGGTCACTGAGCTGCCAGGCGTTGCGGGCGGCGTCCACGAGCAGGAGGCCCGCCTCCACGCGTACCTCGGCGGTGACCTTGGCACCGGTGAGCTCGTCCGCGGCGGTGACCTCGGCACCGGTGAACTCGTCCGCGGCGGTGACCTTGGCACCGGTGAGCTCGTCCTCGGCGGTGACCGTGGCACCGATGAGTTCGTCCGCGGCGGCCACCAGCAGTTCGTGGGCCATCCCGGGAGCTCCGTCGTCGAAGGCCGTACGGGCACGAAGTGCCTTGATCCGGGCGCGCGTTCGCGGCTCGGTCGTGGTGCGGTCGACAGCCTCGATCAGGGCCTTCGCCCGCGGCGCGAGACCCGCGTGGGCGGCGGCTTCCGCCGCTGCGGCGAGGCGGCGGGATCGGACCACCGGGTCGCGGGTCAGTTCGGCGGCGCGTTCGAGGGCCGCGGCGGTGCCCGCGTATCCATGGCGCTCCTGGGCCCGCCCCGCGGCCTGCTCCAGGGCGACGGCCGCCTCCTCGTCGGCGCCGGTCGCCGCGGCGGCCAGGTGCCAGGCCCGCCGGTCCGGCTGGTCGCGCAGCACCTCGGCGAGTGCGCGGTGGGCCTTCAGGCACGACTCGTACGACGCGTCGTTGAATGCGGCGCCGCGCATCAGCGGGTGGACGAACGACACGCGCCCGGCGGCGACCCGGAGCAGACCGGCCCGCTCGGCAGCGCCCAGAGCGCCGGCGTCCGCGCCCAGCTCCGCGGCCGCACGGAGGATCACGTCCAGATCGCCGCCTTCCTCGGCCGCCGCGATCAGCAGGGCCGTCCGCGCCCCGGCGGGCAGTGCCGCGATCCGTGCGCGGTACGCCTCCTGGATACGGTGCGGCAGGGCCGGCGGCAGCGCGCCGAGGCCGTACTCCCCTGCTGTGCGGGGCAGTTCCCTCAGGGCGAGGGGATTGCCCGCGCTCTCCGCCAGGATCCGGCGGCGCAGGGGCAGGCCGAGACCGGGTGACTGCTCCGCCAGGAGCTGCTCGCTGCTCGCGGGGTCGAGCCCCGCGAGGCGGAGTTCGGGCAGCCCGCCCGGTTCGAAGCCGTCCCGGGCGCCGAAGACCAGGGCGATGCCCTCGGCATGGAGGCGGCGCGCGGCGAACAACAGGGCGCGGGCCGAGGCGTGGTCGAGCCAGTGCGCGTCGTCGACCAGACAGAGCAGGGGTGCGTCCGCCGCCAGTTCGGACAACAGGGACAGTACGGCCACCCCGACCGTCAACTGGTCATCGCCGCCGCCGGGTGCCATGCCGAAGGCGGCCTTGAGGGCAGCGGCCTGCGGCCCCGGCAGCGCGTCGATCCGGTCGAGCGCGGGGTGCAGGAGCAGGTGCAGCGAGGCGAACGGGATCTCTGCCTCGGTCTCGATGCCGGTGGTCCGTACGACGGCCACCTGGTGCGTGGACCGGGCCTGCTCCTCGGCGTACGCGAGGAGTGCGGTCTTGCCTATTCCCGGCTCGCCCCGGATCACCAGGACACCGCTCCGGCCGGTGGCCGCCTCGTCCAACAGCGTGTCCAGCACGCCCTGTTCGGCCGCCCGTCCCTGAAGTGCCATGTGCCCCGCCCCCGTAGCCCCGGCCGGTCTGCCGGTCGGCCGATCCTAGTCACCTGTCCGGTACCGGCCCCGGCGTGGCCCTCATAGCTTTCTGAGCAGGCGGAACGCCCCTTGAGCGGAACACCCCTTGAGCGGAACACCCCTTGATCTGAACGCCCCTTGATCTGAACGACCGGGACGGATGTGCAGTGGCCATGACCCCCATCAACATCAACAGCATGGCCGGGAGCGACACCTCAGTCGTCCTGGAATCGGTGACGAAGAGCTTCCCGAACGGTGACGGCGAGGTCACCGCGCTCGACGAGCTGACGGCCCGCTTCGGGCACGGCACCTTCACCGCGGTGATGGGCCCGTCGGGCTCGGGGAAGTCGACGCTGCTGCAGTGCGCCGCCGGCCTTGAGCGGCCCACCTCGGGCCGGGTGGTCGTGGCCGGTCAGGACCTGGCGCGGCTGAACGACCGGAAGCTGACGGAACTGAGGCGCAGCCGGATCGGGTTCGTCTTCCAGGCGTTCAACCTGATGCCGTCACTGACGGCGGAGCAGAACGTCGCACTGCCGCTGCGGCTGGCCGGCCGGCGGCCCGACCCCCACGTCGTGGAGCAGGGTCTGGCCGCGGTGGGGCTCTCCGGCCGGGCGGGGCATCGCCCCGCGGAACTCTCCGGCGGCCAGCAGCAGCGGGTCGCCATCGCCCGCGCCCTGGTGACCAGGCCGGCCGTGCTGTTCGCGGACGAGCCGACCGGCGCCCTGGACGCGGCCACCAGCCGTGAGGTGCTGCAGTTGCTGCGCACGCTGGTCGACCGGCATGCGCAGACGCTGGTCATGGTCACCCACGATCCCACTGCCGCCGCATACGCGGACCGGGTGCTCTTTCTCGCCGACGGCCGGGTCCGCGACGAGCTCACGGACCCGGACGCTGAGTCCGTCGTCGCGCGGATGATGATGCTGGAGGCGTCGTGCTGACCATCGCTCTGGGCACGCTCCGGACCCGCTGGGTCTCCTTCATCGGCAGCTTCGCCGCACTGTTCCTCGGTGCGGCACTGATCGCCGCGATGGGGCAGGTGCTCGCGAGTACGGTCGGCACACCCGATCGCGGGCCGCAGCGGTACGCCGCCTCGCCGGTCGTCGTCGTCCCCGACGGCCGACTCACCGTGCGGGCACGGCAGGGCGCGACCTCCGCGCCGCTCGCGGAGCCGCGCGGTCTGGCCGCCTCGCTCGCCGCTAGCTTCCCCGGCGCGGTCGTGGACCGGGTGTTCGCGGCCCGCCTCGACGGCGGCCCGTCGGCCGTCGGCCGGCCCTGGTCGGCCGCGCGCACCGCGCCGCAGCGGCTGACTCAGGGCCGCGCCCCGGTGGGAGACGGCGAGATCGCGGTCAGTGCGTCGGCGCTTTCGGGCGGCGCCCGTGCGCGGCCCGGCGACGAGGTCGGCGACGAGGTCCGCGTCGTCACGGCCTCGGGCGCCAAGGCGTACACCGTCGTGGGTGTCACCACCGCGGGGCCGCAGGGCACGGTGTTCTTCAGCGACGCTCACGCCGCGGAGCTCTCGCCCCGTATCGACGCACTCGCCCTCTGGAAACCGGCCGCCGAGGTACGTGCCGCGGTCGGCGGCCGGGCGACGGTCCTCACCGGGGCGGACCGGGTGCTGCCCGATCCGGCCAGGGCCGCGGACGACCGTGCGCGGAACAACGCCAACACCGTCGTCGGGATCGCCGGCGGGTTCGCCGTGTTCGTCGCCGTCTTCGTGGTGTCGTCCACCTTCGCGTTCGCCGTCTCCCAGCGCCGGCGTGAGTTCGCGCTGCTGCGGACGATCGGGGCGACCCGGCGGCAGGTACGACGGATGGTGCTCTCCGAGGCATGGCTGATCGCGGTGGTCGCCTCCGCCCTTGGCGCACTGACCGGACCGTTCGCCACCCGGCCCGTCCTGGACTGGCTGATCGGTCTCGGGGCGGCGCCCGCCTGGACGGTGGCGAGCGGCTCGATGGTCCCCTCGGTCGTGGCGTTCCCCGCAGGTGTCCTGGTCGCGCTCCTGGGGGCGGCGGCCGCGGCCAGGCGGGCAGGGAGGGTGGCCGCGGCGGAAGCCCTGCGCGAAGCCGCCGTGGAGTCGCGGGCGATGACACCGGCCCGCTGGGTGCTCGGCCTGGGGACGCTCGGCACGGCACTGGTCTGCATGGTGGTGGCCGCGGTCGGCGATCCTGCCTCGGCGGCCAACAACAAGTCCGCGATGCCGATCGTCATGCTCCTTGTCGCCGCCGCCGGGCTGCTCTCTCCCCTTGCCGTCGGCCCGGTCACGCGGCTGCTCACCGCGCCCCTGGAGCGGTTGCGCGGCGCGACCGGAACCGTGGTGTCCGGCGCCGTGCTCGCCTCTTCCCGGCAGACCGCCATGACGGCCGCGCCCGTGCTGGTCACCGTCGGACTGACCGCCGCGCTCCTGGGCGGGGCGGCGACCGGCGACGCCGCGAAGACGACGATGCAGACCAAGCCCGTACGGGCGGAGTACCTCGTGCTCCCCGATGCCGGATCGGGCCTCGACCGTCAACTCGTCGCAGATCTACGGGCGTTGCCGGGTCTGGACGTCGCCACCACGGCACAGACCAGCCTCTACACCCTTGAGGGCGACACCGCGCTCATCCGGCGTCCCGTCGAGGCCATAGAGCCGAAGACGCTCCCGGCGACGCTCGATGTCCCGCTGGCGGCGGGCTCGTTGGGCGACCTGGACGACCGCGGCGTCGTGGTCTCTCCCACTTGGGGCAAACGGCTCGGCGACCGTGTTCAGGTCTGGCGCGCCGACGGCAGCAGAACCTCGCTCACGGTGGTCGGCCTGCTCGGGGACGGCGCCGCCGCCGACGCCTACGCGACCAGGGCCCACGCCTTCTCCGCGCTGCCGTCGGTCGCCTACGTCAAGCTGCGCGCCGGGACCTCGCCCGCCAGGGCCGAAGCCGTACTGCGGGCGGCCACAGCCGGCCACAACGCGCACGCGGTGACCAAGGCGGAGTGGACCCGCGACAGCGGGGCCCGCAGCAAGTCCGCCAGCCGCATCGGTCTCCTTGCCGTCCTTGCCATCATCCTCGCGTATACGACGATCTCGCTGGTCAGCACCGTACTCATGGCGGCAGCCGCCCGGGCGCCCGAGCGGCACGCGCTGCATCTGGCCGGCGCGCACCGGGGCCAGATCCTGCGCTTCGTCGCGGCGGAGGCCCTGCTGGTCGTCGGCGTCGGCACGGTCCTCGCGGGCGCCACGGCAGCACTCAGCCTGGCGGGCTTGTGGATCTCCCTGGCCCAGCTCACCGGCCCCATCGCCATCAGCCTCCCGTGGACCACGCTCGCGTCGGTGACCGCGGGCTGCGCGGCCCTCGCGGTGCCGGCCGCGGTCGTCTCAGCCATGCTCGCCGACCGCGACGGTCCGGCTGCCCGGGGCTGATCCGCCGGGACTTCGGCCTCATCGCCACCGTCACCGCCGACCGGGCGCGCGGCATCGACGGCATGCGGCTGCTCCTCGGCCGGGTGCCCGTCGATGACCGGGCGTACGACCGTGCCTGGCGGGTTCGGGAGCTGCTGACCCAGCGCGGTCGGCACCGCAGTGCGGGAGCGGTGGACTCGCCGTTGCCGCCACCGCGGAACTCCAGGGCCTGCCCCTCCCGCACCGCGACCGTGACCGTGACCGTGACCTCGATCGCGTCACCGCCGTCACCGCCGTCACCGCCGTCACCGCCGTCACCGGCCGAGCGGTACAGGGGTACGGCCCGCCGATCGGTGAGTGAACACCGGCGCGACGGACCTCCGCCGGATCTTCGTCCGGTACCACCTTCTATCCTCGCCAGGTGAGTACCGCCCGTCGCACCCACCAGTTCCGGAACACCCTGCGCAGCTGGGCGATCCTGCCCGCCGGCGACGGGAGTACAGCGCGCAGCGTCGCGACGCGGCAGCCCGTACCACGCTCGTCCTTCCTGTCGGCGCCCGGCGCGGACCTGGTGCTGACGGTCGTCGCGTTGCTGCTGGCGGTGTTGAACAGTTACCAGAATCCCTACATGGGACCGGCCGCTCCCTGGGCCAACCTGGTGCTCGCCGTGGTGAGCGCGCTGCCGCTGCTCGTGCGGCGCCGGGCCCCCGAGCTGGTACTCGGCGTCGCGCTGCTCGCCAAGGTCCTCCAGATCTCGGCTTACGCGACGCCCATCGCCTACTACGCGGTGGGCGCCTACCGCGGCCCGCACAGCCGCCGGACCGCCTGGGCCTCGGCCGGTGTCGGCCTGGTGGTTCTCGCTCCCTGGAACGCGGCGGGGTGGGCCAGCGTCCGGACGGTGGTGGCCTGGTTCACGGTGAACTTCGTCTTCTCCTGCCTGGTGCCACTGCTGCTGGGGCTCTATGTGGGCCAACGGCGCGCCGTCGTCGCCGGTCTCGTCGAACGGGCGGAGCGCGCCGAGCGGGAGCAGCGGCTCGTCGCCGAGGCCGCGCGGGAGGAGGAGCGACGGCGCATCGCCGGGGAGATGCACGACGTGGTCTCCCACCAGGTGAGCCTGATCGTCGTACACGCCAACGCGCTCAGCGCCGTGGCCCACGACCCGGAGGTGACGGGCGAGACCGCGCAGATCATTCAGACCGCCGGCCGGCGCGCGCTCACCGAGCTCCGCGAGATGCTCGGCCTGCTCAGGAACAACAAGGCCGATGGCCCGGCCACCGAGCCGCACGATTCCGCCGCGCCGGCCGAGCAACGGCAGGCCCCCGACCCCGGCGCGGCCGTCGACCGGATCACCGAGCTGGCCGACGGCTCCCGGACCGCCGGGCTGCCCGTCACCGTGCGCGTCGAGGGTACGCCGCAGCCGCTGGCGGAGCCGGTCGAGCGTGCCGCGCACCGGGTCGTGCAGGAGGCCCTGACCAACGTGCACAAGCACGCCCCGGGCGCCACGACGCAGATTCGTCTCGCGTTCGACCCGCGCACCGTGCGGGTGGGGATCGTCAACGGCCCGCCCGAGAAGCCTGCCCGGCCGACTGCCGACGGTGGGCCTCTGCTGCCCAGCGGGGGACACGGGCTGATCGGGCTGACGGAGCGCGTCCGCCTGGCCGGAGGCACCATCGAGTCCGGGCCCACCGGTGACGGCGGCTTCCGGATCGATGCCGCGCTGCCCACGACGTCGGTGCGCTGAGGCAGGTCGGGCAGGTCGGGCAGGTCCGGTAGATCCGGTAGGTCGGGCAGGTCGGGTAGATCACGTAGATCAGGCCGACGAAGCAGGCGAGTCAGACGTTCGTTCAGGTCAGTCCGGCGTCGTGGGTGATGAGCGCTACCTGGGTGCGGTTGGCGGCGTCCAGCTTGGTCATGATCCGGCTGAGGTGGACCTTGACCGTGGACTGGCTCACGAGCAAGTCGCCGGCGATCTCGGAGTTGCTGCGGCCCTGGGCGACCGCCACGGCGACCTCGCGCTCGCGGGCGGTCAGCTCCGCCATCCGCGAGCGCGCTCGCACCTGCGCTTCCGCTCGCGGGGCGCCTGCGCCCGTGGCGAAGGCGGCGAGCAGCTTGGTGGTGATGCTCGGTGAGAGCATCGCCTCGCCGCGTGCGAGAACCCGTACCGCGTCGGCCAGTTCACGCGGCGAGCTGTCTTTGAGCAGGAACCCCGCCGCGCCGCTCTGGAGCGCGGCGTAGACGTATTCGTCGACGTCGAAGGTGGTGAGCACGGCGACGGCGGGAGGATCGGGCAGCGCGGCGAGCCGCCGGGCGACCTCCAGGCCGTCGACGCCGGGCATCTGGATGTCGGTGAGCACCACGTCCGGGCGGTGCTCGGCCACCAGGTCCACTGCCACCGAGCCGTCGCCGCCCTCGGCGACCACCTCGATGTCGGGCTGGGCGTGGAGGATCATCCGGATGCCCTTGCGCACCAACTCCTCGTCGTCGAGGAGGATTACCTTGACGGTCACTGGGGCCACCTCCTCGTCCGCCTACGGGCAACGTCGCATCGCCGACACGGTATCCGCCGTCCCTGGTGCGCCCGGCACGCGGCGATACGGCCCGCGTCCTCGGCGGCATCTCCCCGCCCCCTCCGCGATCATCCCGCAGCACGACACGGCCGACGTGCCGTAACACTTTCGGTCAGGCCGGTCCGAGCGCTGAGAGTGACGCGCCGAGGGCGCCGGCCCGGACAAGATCGACGGTGTCGGGTCCGGCCGGGTCCGACATGGACGTTCGACGTGAACGTTCGACGTAGACGTTCGGCATGGACGTTCGACGACGCCCCTCGGCGCGGTCACGCGGAGCCGGTTCCGTTCCGGCGCCGCTCCTGTGCTTCGCGGGCGTCGCATCCTGAACGAGACACAGGAGGACTGATGATCAAGCGCGGCAAGGCGGCTCTGTGTGCGGCGGCGGGAGCGGTCGCACTCACCATGACAGTGGCACCTTCGGCATCGGCGATCATCGGGGGACACGACTCCACCTCGAAGTACCCGTTCATGGTGAGCCTGCAGAAGGACGGCAAGCACTACTGCGGCGCCTCCCTGATCAAGCGGGACTGGATCGTGACCGCCGGGCACTGCTCGGTGAACGTCAAGACCAAGCAGCTTTCCGTACGGGTCGGCGACCAGGACCGTACGAAGGGCGCCAAGGCGAAGGTCACCAAGGTCGTCGCGCATCCGGGCTTCTCCTACGAGCCGTTCCGCAACGACGTGGCCGTCATGAAGCTGGACCGCCCCGTGAACGCGAAGCCCATCAAGCTGGCCGCCGAGTCCGGGCCCGCGGGCACGGACACGCGGATCCTCGGCTGGGGCATGACCTGCGAGGACGGCAGCGAGTGCCCGAAGCCGCCGACACGTCTACAGGAGCTGGACACCAAACTCGTCGCCGACCGCCGGTGCAGCGAGAACTACAACCGGGACAACGAGCTGTGCACCGACAGCCCGACCGAGAACGCGCAGGCGTGCATCCTCGACTCCGGCGGGCCGCAGATCAAGGGCCGCCCCGGGCACTGGGAACTGATCGGCGCGACCAGCCGTGACGGCGACGCCGATCCGGAGTGCGCCAGCGGCCCCGGCATCTACACCGACCTGACCGCCCACCACGACTGGATCGAGCGCACCACCGCGAAGTGACCGGCGACGGCTCCGTGCGCCCGGGCGTCGAGCCGGTGGGCCCCATCGTTCGCGGTGGGGCCCACTGTTCGCGGTGGGGCCCACCGTTCGCGGTAGGGCCCACCGCCGTTCTCGCGTGGCTTCTCAGCCCCTCACGCCCTCCCCACCGCGTCGTACGCCCAGTAGGAGCAGTAGCAGAAGTAGAAGCAGTAGAAGCAGTAAGTACTGACAGGTCCTGACAGCCTCCGGCCGTCGCTGTCAGCGCGCGGGCCGCGCGCTGACAGCGGCGGTCGGCATCGTCTTGTCCATCGAGAGCGGCGAGGGCCAGAACAGGTCCGAGCGGGTCTGAGCGATCTGTGGAGGAGGACAAGATGTCGTACGCCATCAAGGCCGAAGGACTGGTCAAGAAGTACGGGGACTTCGTCGCGCTGGACGGCGTCGACCTGGAGGTACCGGCCGGCAAGGTCATCGGGGTGCTCGGGCCGAACGGCGCCGGGAAGACCACCACCGTGCGGATCCTGTCGACGCTGCTTCGGCCCGACGCGGGGCACGCGACCGTCGGGGGCCACGACGTGGTCAAGGATCAAGTGCGGGTCCGTGGCCTCATCGGGCTCACCGGCCAGTACGCCTCCGTGGACGAGGAGCTGTCCGGCGCCGAGAACCTCGTACTCCTGGGGCGGTTGCTCGATCTGTCGCGGCGGGACGCCAAGGCGCGGGCCGTCGAACTCCTTGAGCGGTTCGAGCTGACGGAGGCCGCCCAGCGGCCGATCAGCACCTTCTCCGGAGGGATGCGCCGCCGCCTGGACCTCGCGGCGAGCCTCGTCGGACGGCCGCAGGTCCTGTATCTGGACGAGCCGACCACCGGGCTCGACCCGCATGCCCGCAAGGAGGTCTGGGCGGTCGTGCGGCGGCTCGTCGCCGACGGGGCGACCGTGCTGCTCACCACGCAGTACCTGGAGGAGGCCGATCAACTGGCGGACTCCATCACCGTGTTCAACCGTGGCCGCGTCGTCGCGGAGGGCCGCCCCGACGAGCTCAAGCGGCGGGTCGGCGGTCAGACGTTGCAGGTCCGGCCGACCGTCGCCCGCGATCTTGACACCGTGAGCGGCATCCTCGCCGAGCTCACCGGCGCCCCGCCCCAGCGTGACGCGGACAACGGTCTGCTCACCGTGCCGGTCGACGACCCGATGCTGATCTCCGCCCTCGTACGACGCCTCGACGGGGCCGGCATCACCGCCGACGAGTTGGGCCTGCGCCTGCCCAGCCTGGACGAGGTCTTCCTGGCGCTCACCGGAAAGGCGGCGTGAGCGCTCCGGCGGTCCTGCGGTCCTGCGGTGAGAGGCCTGCGGGCCGGTGGTGCCTGAGCGCGCAGCTCCCCACGCCCCTACGGGCCCCGCACAGGACCGAAACGCGTACGCCCCCCCAGCGCCCCCAGCGCCCCCCCCCAGCTCCCCAAGCACCCGTGCCACCTTGCCAACTTGCCACTTTGCGAACTTGCCACCTTGCGAACTTGCCGAGAGGACCCCGTCATGAGCACCGTCGCCACCCCGGCCGACCCGATCGCCCCGCAGTCCCACGCCCCCGCCCTCCGCATCACCCCGGCCAAGGCCGCCCGGCACAGTCTCGCCCTCGCCGGGCGCGGCATCACCAAGTTCGTCAAGTCGCCCGCACGGCTCGTCGACGTCGTCCTGACACCGATCGTGTTCCTGCTGATGTTCGTCTACCTCTTCGGTGGCGCCATCGCGGGCGGCGACACCGACGCCTACTTGCAGATGATCACGCCCGGCATCATGGTGATGACCGTCTTCCAGGCGAGTATCGGCATCGGCGTCTCACTCAACGCCGATGCGAGCACCGGCATCTTCGACCGGTTCCGCAGCATGCCGATCGCCCGCTCCGCCCCGCTGATCGGCGCGGTGCTCGCCGACATCATCCGGTACGTCGTCTGCCTCGCCACGCTGGTGGCCCTCGCCCTGGTCATGGGCTACCGGGTCGACACCAACCCGGCGGCGGCCCTCGCCGCGCTCGCGGTGCTCATCGCCTTCGCCGTCAGCTTCTCGTGGATGTCGGTGTACGTCGGCATGCTGGTCAAGACCCCCGGTTCGGTGCAGGGCCTGATGACCGTCCTTGTCCTGCCGCTCACCTTCGCCAGCAACGTGTTCGTCCCGGACGGCACCATGCCGGGCTGGCTGCGGGTCTGGTCGGACATCAACCCCGTGAGCCTGATGGCCGACACCATGCGCGGCCTGCTGAACGGCGGCGAGGTCGCGGGGCCGTTCCTCGGCAGCCTGGCCTGGATGGTCGGCGTGATCGCGATCTTCGCCCCCCTCGCGATGCGGGCCTACCGCAAGCGCGCCGCCTGAGCCCCACACCACAGCCCACGGCACAGCCCACGCCACAGCCCACGGCGCACACGAACCACCCGCTACGAAGCAACCACCGGCTGGCCGGCCTCCTCGGTCAGCCGGTTCAGCGCGTCCGCCCTCGACAGCCCGGCGCCCTTTCCGTACGCCTGCGCGTACCCGGCGTCGCCGAGCCGCCCCACGATCTCGGCGACCAGCTCCCTCAGCTGCGGATCGCCCTCGTCGGACATCCCGCGGACGACCTGGCTCATCCCGAGCGCGGTCGCCGCCCCTGCCGCGTCGCCCTCCAACAGGAGGAGCCGCGCGAGGAGTTCGGCGGCCCGCGCGATGTCCGCGGCCTCGCCCCGGGCGAAGGCGCCGCCCACCGCCCTGGGCCAAAGCTCGCGCGCCCGCACCGCGTCGCCCTGCGCGAGCCGGTTCGCCGTCCGGGCGCCCGCGATCAGGTCGCGGGCCATGTCCTCGGGGAGGGTGAGCCGGTCCGCGACACCGTCCAGGCGGTCGAGGATCAGGTCGGCCTGCGCCAACTCCCCCGACCTGCGGTGCAGATCGGCGAGGCTGAACAGCATCTCGGTCTCCATCCGCCGATACCCCAGCTCCTTGGCCTGCCGCCGCGCCGCGTGGATGTCCCGCAGGGCGCCCTCCCGGTCGCCACCGCGCAGCCGCTCCGCCGCGAGCCCGGCCCGGCTGTTGAACAGGTCGTCCTCGGCGCCGAGTTCGGTGCTGACGGCCACCGCCCTCTCGTACGCGGCGATCGCGTCGCCGTGCTCCCCGCGCAGGGAGTGGTCCCGGCCCACGGCCAGCAGGGCGAGGCCCAGGCCCCAGCGGTCACCCACCGCCTCGAAGCCGTGCAGGGCCGCGCGACGCGCTTCGGCACCGGCAGGCTGCTCGCCCCGCCCGGTGAGCACGAAGTCCCGCGCCCAGTGCGCGCACGCCCGCACCCAGGGATCCGGCTCATCGGCCGCCCGCCTAAGACCGCTCTCCCCGAGGTCGGCATTGCCGGTGAGATGCGCGAGCAGCGGGATCCACAGCAGCAGCGCGGGGTGGAACTCGCCCGCGCCCGCCCGCTCGCAGTCCTCGATGAGCGTCCGCACGGGTACGCCGTCGAAAGCCGGGACTCCTGAAGCGTCCACGTCGTCCGAGGCGCCCGAGGCCCCCGGAGTGCCCGAGGCGCCCGGAGTGCCCGCCATCAGCCGCACCACGCGGAACGCGGCCCGCGCCCGGCCGGGAAGGTCCTCGTCGAAGGTGAGGACCTCGGCGAGGAACGTCTCGAACTGGGTGCTCATCCCCCTGATCCCCCAGTACCAGAACAGCGCGCCCACGAACCGCGACACTAGGTCCGCGTCCCTGGCCTCGACGGCCGCCCGCAGCGCGGAGACCAGGTTGTCGTGCTCGGCGTCGAAGAGCGCGATCGAGCGGAGCTGGCCGCCGGTGCGCAGGGCGGGCTCGTGCCGCTCGGCGAGGGCGAGGAAGTAGGCGGAGAAGCGCGCCGCGGTCCGAGCGCCGCCATCGCCCCCAGCACCATCACCCCCACCGGCCTCGGCTTCACCGGTCTCGGCTTCACTGGTCTCGGCTTCACTGGTCTCGGCTTCACTGGTCTCGGCTTCACCGGTCTCGGCTTCGCTCAGGCGGTCGGCCGCGAAGGCGCGCACGGTCTCCGACATGCGGTAGCGCTGCTCGCCGTCGCCCTGGCCCGTCCCGTCCGGCTCATCGGAGATGTCCGTGTCCAGGAGGGACTTCTCCACCAGGGAGCCCAGGACGTACACGACGTCCTCGGCAGGCAGCGTCCCGTCCGAGCAGACCGCCTCCAGGGCGGCGACGGTCGCACCGCCCGGGAACATCGACAGCCTGCGGGCGAGGATCCGCTCGGGCTCGTCGAGGAGGTCCCAGCTCCACTCGACCAGCGCGAGCAGCGTGCGCTGGCGCGGCAGCGCGGTCCTGCTGCCCGAGGTCAGGAGGCGGAACCGGTCGTCGAGGCGGCGCGCGATCTGGCCGACGCTCATCGAGCGCAGCTTGGCCGCGGCCAGTTCCAGGGCGAGCGGAAGGCCGTCGAGGCGTCGGCAGATCTCCACCACCGCGCCCACGGTGGACTCGTCGAGCGCGAACCCGGGCCGCACCCCGGACGCCCGGTCGGTGAACAGACGTACCGCCGCCGAACCGGCCGCCTCCGCGAGCTCCGGAGTCCCCGCGGGCACGCCGAGCGGCCCGAGGTGGCACAGCGCCTCGCCGGTGATGGCGAGGGGTTCCCTGCTGGTGGCGAGGATCCGCAAGTGCGGCAACCTGTCGAGGAGTTCGTACGCGAGGTCCGCCGCCGCCTCGACCAGGTGCTCGCAGTTGTCCAGTACGAGCACGGCCTCACCTACATCGAGCACCTCGGTCACGTGGTCGGTCACGTGGTCGGCAACGCGGTCGGTCACACCGTCGCTGCTGGCCCCGGTACTGAGATCAGTACCGGGACCTGCACTGAGACCTGCGCTGAGACCTGTACTGAGACCTGTACTGAGCGCGGCGTGCACGGCATCGGCCAGCTGGTCCGGGGTGCCCACGCCGGCCAGCGGCACGAACCACACCCGGCCCCGCTGGTACGCCCGGTGCCGGGTCACGGCTTCGAGCGACAGTCTTGTCTTGCCCGCGCCGCCGGGCCCGACGAGCGTGACGAGGCGGGAGGCGGCCATCAGCGCGGCGAGCTGGTCGAGTTCGGTGTCACGGCCGACGAAGCTGGTGAGCCGGGCGGGGAGCCGCCTGGGCGCGGGCGCGGTCTCGACGCGCGTGGCGGAGTGCTCCAACTCGCCCCTCAGCAAGGCGAGATGCACATCCTTCAGCTCGGCCGACGGGTCGACGCCGAGTTCGTCATCGAGTCTGGCCCGCATCTCCTCGTACACGGCGAGGGCGTCGGCGTTGCGGCCCGCGGCCGACAGCGCGCGCATCCGCAGCGTGGCGACGCGTTCACTCAACGGGCGTTCCGCGCCCGTCGCTTCGAGGTCGGCGAGGACATCGGCGTACCGACCCAGGCGTATCTCGGCGTCGAAGCGGTCCTCCGACGCGGCGTCCCGCAGGTCGTCGAGGCGCGTGGCGGCGACACGGGCGAAGGGCGCCTCCAGGACGTCCGCGAGGGCGGCGCCCCGCCACAGCGCGAGCGCGTCGCCGAGCGTCGCGGCGGCCTCCTGCGGGCGCCCCGAGGCCAGCTCGCGCCTGCCCTGCCCCGCCAGTTCCTCGAAGCGGTACGTGTCCACGTCGTCGGCGTTCACCGCGACCCGGTAGCCGCCCGCGACCGACTCCACCGCCCCGGCCCCGCGCAGGGCCTTGCGCAGCCGGGACACCAGCGCCTGCAGCGCGTTGGCCGCGTCCACCGGCGGCTGCTCGCCCCACAGACCGTCGACGAGGGCGTCGACGGAGACCGGCCGCCCCTCTTCGACAGCGAGCCTGGCGAGCAGCATGCGCAGCCGTACGCCGCCCAGGCCGACCGGTGTCGCGTCGTCGGCGGTGGCTTCGACCGGTCCGAGCAGAGAGATTCTCACCGAGCTGACTTTATCCACCGCCCGTCCGCTCTCCTCGTTAGTTGTACGTAAGGGTTCGGTCACATGGTTAAGCTGGACTGCATGCTTGATACGCGGCGCATGCAGGTACTCCGGGCAGTGGTCACCAGCGGTTCCGTGACCGCCGCCGCACGGAACCTCGGGTACACGCCCTCCGCGGTGAGCCAGCAGATGGCGGCCCTGGAGAAGGAGGCGGGCATCGCCCTCCTGGAGCGCACCGGGCGCGGGGTGCGGCCGACGGACGCCGGGCGGCTGCTCACCGAGTACGCGGTCGCCATCGGCAAGCAGATCGCCGAGGCGGAGACCGCCCTCGCCGAGCTGCGGGCAGGGCGGACGGGCCGGGTCTCGATGCGGTACTTCACCACGGCGGGTTCGACGCTCGTCGCTCCGGCACTCGCCGCGCTGCGGCGCGCACAGCCCGGCGTACAGGTGGAGTTGAAGCTGTCCGACCCCGACGATCCGATGCCGCAGGTACGGGACCGGCTCGCGGATCTCGCCCTCGTGGTCAGGCCGCACGGACAACCGGGCGCGGACGGCCAATCGGGCGTGGACGGCCAACCCGGCGCGGACGGCGTGCGGTTCGAGCACCTCCTGGACGACCGGTACCACGCGGTGCTGCCCGCCGGGCACCCGCTCGCCGCGAAGCGGCTGCTCGACATGACGGACCTGGCCGAGGAGCCGTGGGTGGCCAGCGAGACACCGGGCCCCTGCCTCGATCCCATCCTGGACGCGTGCGGCGCGGCCGGGTTCAGCCCGGACTTCGTGGTGGAGAGCGGGGACTACGCCACGGCGCAGGGCTTCGTCGCCGCGGGCCTCGGCGTCAGCCTGGTCCCGCGACTCGGCCTCGACGCGCCCCACCCCGGCGTGGTCGTCCGCGAGGTCCACAACCCCGTGCCGGTCAGGTCGATCCACGCGGCGGTGCGGGGGCCCGCGCCCGACCGGCCTGCGGTGCGGGGCCTCCTCGACGCGCTGCGGGACGCGGTGGCTCAGATCGGTGAGGCATCCGCCGCTGCCGACTCTCCCTCCGGCCCGGCGTAGCACCGCACGGTGACCGTCTGCCGCCGGCTCCAGCGCTGTTCGCCCGTGCCGAGGAACCGCCAGCCCGTACGTTCGTAGAGGGCGGTGGCCGACGTGTCGTACGCGACCACGTCAAGGACCGGGTGCAGGCCCAGCTCGGCGGCCCGCGCCACGGCCCGCGCGAGGAGCAGCGCCCCCAGTCCGTGGCCGCGGGCCCCCGGCGCGACGAACAGCCGACCGACCACGGCGATCTCGTCGACCGGAACGCCCTCACGGCTGCTCCACAGGGCGGGCGCCACGTCATCCGGCGCGCTCGGGCAGAGCACGACGTGCCCGGCGACACGGCCGCCGAGTTCGGCGACCCAGGCCCCGATGGGCGAGTCCCCGTCCCCGTCCCCGTCCCCGTCCCCGTCCCCGTCCCCGGTCAGCCAATCGGACGGCTTCTCGGGCCAGTTGGTGGGATAGCCGTCGGCCACGTGCACCTGGGCGAGTGCTTCCACACAGGCGGGCAGATCGGAGGCGCGGCGGGGGCGGATGTGAGGGGTGGGGGCGGGGCGCATCGTCGTATGCAAGCACAGGAAGCGTGACTGTCTGCCGCCCTGCTCGCGCCACACCTCAAGTGCCCGGGGTCTGGCCCCGTTCTTGACGCTCAGATGACTCTGCCGACCATGGGCGCCCCGCGCCCCCCGCGCTAAGGTCGGGATCAGACAGAGCCTGCATGACATGGGGGAGGCGGCCGCCAATGGCGCCGGATGAGGCTGTGATCGGCTGTACCGGTGAACTCGTCATCGGTACACGCGGATCCGCGGGGCCCGGAGAGGTCCTGGTGCGGATCCGAGGGGGTTCCGAGACGTTTCTCGCCTGGTCCGACGAGCCGCTGCCGCACGGCGCGGCCGTGCTCGTGATCGAGTCGCGGGGCAGCCGCCAGGTCGATGTCATCAAGTGGGCTGACCCGTTGGACGCGTTGACCGGCGAAGACGCCGGCAGCGCAGGTTGAGGAGTCGATCCATGTTCGGTTACCGCGTTCCCGCCCCCGATGAGGCGATGCTGATCTCCGGCGGCAGGCGAGGCCTAGGCGGCGCCCCGTTCCGGGTGGTGACGGGGCACGGCAAGTTCGTGCTGCCCGTCTTCCGCAAGACCCGCTTCCTCACGCTGTCCATGTGCGAGGCGGAGGTCGCCGAGACCTGCGTGACCCGGCAGGGCATCGCCCTGACCGTGCGGGCCGTGATCGCCTTCAAGGTCGGCAACGACACGGAGAGCATCGTCAACGCGGGCCAGCGCTTCCTCTCCGACCAGGACCAGATGTCGCTTCTGACCGGCCGGATCTTCTCCGGTCATCTGCGCTCCATCATCGGCTCGATGACCGTCGAGGAGATCGTCACGGAGCGGCAGAAGCTCGCCACCGAGGTCCTGGACACCTCGAAGTCCGAGATGGCCAAGATCGGCCTGCACGTGGACTCGCTGCAGATCCAGTCGATCGACGACGGCGAGACCGGCTACATCGACGCGATGTCCGCCCCGCACAAGGCCGCCATCCAGCGCCAGGCCCAGATCGCCCAGGCGCAGGCGACCCAGGCCTCCGCGGAGGCCGAGCAGGAGGCCGCGCGGAACCAGGCCGAGTACGCGCGACAGACCGCGATCGTGCAGGCCCAGTACTCCGCCGAGATCGAGCAGGCCCAGGCGAGGGCCGCCCAGGCGGGCCCGCTCGCGGAGGCGCACGCTCAGCAGGAGGTGCTCGACGCGCGCACCGAACTCGCCGAACGTGCGGCCCAGCTGCGTCAGCAGCAGCTGGTCGCCGAGGTGATCAAGCCCGCGGAGGCGGACGCCGAGCGCATCCGGGTCCTTGCCCTGGCCGAGGCCGAGCGGATGAAGATCCAGGCCGAGGCGGCGGCGTCGTACGACCGTGTCGCGCTCGACCGGATGCTGATCGACCAGCTGCCGCTGATCGTGAAGGAGGCGGCGACCGGCCTCTCCGGTGCCAACGTCAACGTACTGAACGGCGCGGACGGACTCGGTGAGATCGCGGCCGGGCTCGTCGGGCAGGGCCTGACGATCCTGGACTCGGTACGGAACAACCTCGGTGCGCCCTCGGCGCAGGGCGGGCAGGGGCAGGGCGGGAGCGAACCGGTGGACATCAAGCGGTACTTGGGTGCGCCCGCGGGCCGTGGCCAGGCGGACGGCGGGGGCGGCAGCGGCGGCAGCAGCAGCAGCAAGGGGGACGGCCCCGTCGAGATCCAGTAGCCCTGGGCCCTCGGTGGTACGTCCCCCCGGCTCCGGGGCCGGGCTCCGGGGCGGGCTCCATGCATGCCGGGGCTCCGTGGCCGGGCTCCGGGGCGGGCCCGGAGTCAGGCTCGCGGCCGGGCTCGCGGCCGGGCTCGCGGCCGGGCTCCGCAGAGTGTCCATGTTGCCCGAATTCAGGTTAAATGCGACCCATGTCGCAGCCGGGGACGCTCATCCTGATCATGGCCATCGCCGTGCTCGCGCCCCTCCTCACCTACGGCTTCAGCCGCTGGATCCCCGTCCCCCTGGTCATCTTCGAGATCCTGCTCGGCATCGTCATCGGCCCCGACGCGCTCGGCCTGGCCCACCACGACGCGGCCATCGACGCGCTCTCGGACCTCGGCCTCTCGATGCTGATCTTTCTCGCGGGGTACGAGATCCAGTTCGGCGCCGTCCGCGGGGACACCCTGCGCCGTTCGGTGTGGGCCTGGGTGATCTCGCTGGCGCTCGGCCTCGGTGTCGCGTTCGCGCTGACCGCGGGCGCGGCCACCAAGAGCTTCGTCATCGGCACGGCGCTGACCAGCACCGCGCTCGGCACGGTGCTTCCGGTCCTGCGCGACTCGGGGGATCTGCGGGGCCGCTTCGGGACCGTGATGATGGCGTTCGGCGCGGTCGGGGAGTTCGGCCCGATCATCGCCATGGCGCTGCTCCTGAGCGGCCGCGCCCCCGGCGTGTCGACCGTGCTGCTCGCCGCCTTCGCCGCCGTCACGGCCGCCGCGGTGTACTGGGCGCTACGGCCGAGACCTCCCTGGTTCTCCCGGATCATCGCCAAGACTCTGCACAGCAGCGGCCAGTTCGCGGTGCGCTTCGTGATGCTGCTGCTCGCCGCGATGCTGGGACTCTCGTACGCCTTCGGACTCGACTCGCTCCTGGGCGCGTTCGCGGCGGGCCTGCTCACCCGTCTCGTACTGCAGGGTGCGGCGCCCGAGAGCAGTGAGGTGGTCCTCGGGAAGATCGAGGCGATGGGGTTCGGCTTCCTGGTGCCGGTGTTCTTCATCGTGACCGGCATCGACTTCGACCTGGACGCGCTGCTGCACGGTGGCCGCGCTCTCGTCCTGCTGCCCGCCTTCCTTCTGCTCTTCCTCCTCGTACGGGGTCTGCCCGTCCACTTCCTGGCCCCACGTGACCTGGACGCCCGGGACCGGCGTGCCCTCACGCTCTACTCCTCCACGGCCCTGCCGCTCGTCGTCGCGATCAGCGCCATCGGCCTCGACGACAAGGCGCTGACGGCGGGCGAGGCGGCGGCGCTGGTCGGGGCGGGGATGGTGTCGGTCCTTGTCTTCCCGCTCCTTGCGCTGAGGCTGCGAGCACGCTCAACGGGCCAGGCGTGCGAAGCCCCGGTGCCCGGGGGATGATCGATTCCATGGACGTCACCCTGCACCTGGCACAGGAGCCGGAAGCCGATGAGCTCCTCGGCCGCAGTCCGCTGGCCGCGCTCGTCGGGATGCTGCTCGATCAGCAGGTTCCGATGGAGTGGGCGTTCGCGGGCCCGCACACGATCGCCCGGCGGTTGAACGCGGACGATCTCGACGCGCACGAGATCGCGGCGTACGACCCCGACGCATTCGCGGCGCTGCTCTCCACCAAACCGGCGGTGCATCGCTATCCGGGGTCGATGGCGAAGCGGATCCAGCAGCTGTGCGCGTACCTGGTGGAGCACTATGACGGTGATCCCACCGCCCTGTGGGAGGGCGCCGAGTCCGGCAAGGAGCTGCAGCGGCGCCTGAACGACCTCCCCGGATTCGGAAAGCAGAAGTCCCAGATCTTCCTGGCCCTGCTCGGCAAGCAGCTGGGCGTACGTCCCTCCGGCTGGCGGGAGGCGGCGGGGCCTTACGGAGAGCCGGACGCGTACCGCTCGGTGGCGGACATCACCGGCCCCGAGTCCCTCCAACGGGTCCGCGCCCACAAGCAGCAGCTCAAGGCCGCGAAGGCCTCCGGCGGCTGACCCCCTCCAACCTCCCGGCGTCGCCCCCCACCGAACAGGCTCTCCCACCCACCCGCCCGATTGCCCCGCGTTGCCAGGGGTGGGCGGGTGGGGGCATTTGGTGCGGTCGGGGTGTGGAGGGCGTCCTTGGTCCGGTCGGGGTGGGGAGGGCGTCCTTGGCGCGGTCGGGGTGGGGGCGTCCTTGGCGCGGTCGGGGCAGAGGGCGTCACCTGGCGGCGGTCGGGGTGGAGGACGTCATTTGGTGCGGTCGAGGTGGGGAGGGGTTTCGTCTGGTGCGGTCGGGATGGAGGCGTCATCTGGCGGCGGTCGGCATTGGGGGCATCACCTGGCACGGTCGGGGCGGAGGCGTCACCTGGCACGGTCGAGGTGGAGGGGCGTCACCCGGCGCGGTCGGGATTGGGGGCGTCACCTGACGGCGGTCGGCATTGGGGGGCGTCACCCGGCGCGGTCGGGGTGGAGGGCGTCACCCGGCGCCGTCGGGGTGGAGGGGCATCACCCGGCGGCGGTCGGCATTGGGGGCGTGAGGAGCGCGTCAGCCGCGTGCCCCGTCCGTAGCCCATGAGGGCGGATCTCGGCGTCGAGGAACACCAACCGGGTCCAGTCGGGGGACATGACCCCTCATGAGCCGCGCCGCGTCACCCCGACCCGCGTGGCTCCGAGCTGCCCTCGTCCTGCTGGCGCTCCTCGGCACCGTCCTCGTCCCCGTGGCCCCCACCGAGGCCGCCCCCGCCCCACCCGCGAGCGCCGCCGTATCCATCGAGCCCACCGGCGAGACCCACCAGGACACCACCGACAGCGCACTCCGCGTACCCACCAGACGCCCCACCCCCGTCACCACCCCGGCCGCCACAGGCCACCGCACCCCCGAACCGGCCCCACCGCCCACACCCCCGTACCTCCACCTGCCCGCCCCACGCTCCGTCGTCCTCCGCTGCTGACAGTCCCCCAGTCCCCACCCCGGGCTGACCACACCCCCATCAGCAGCAGCGAACCGAGGAAGACACCCATGCCCATCGACCCGTACGCGGCCCTGCACGCCCTTCTCCGCGCCGAAGCCGTACGCAACGCGCCCAGCCCCGAGGCCCCCGCCCCGGCCCCGTCACAGATCGAGGACGAGGACGCCGAGAAGAAGCACAGCTCCGAGCAGAACGGACGCTGACCCACCGGCGCAGACGCGGACGCGGACACGGAGACTCAAGGCACTCGCCCCGCCCGCCTCAGCGTCTGCGCCGAGCCGTCCCGAACACCGACCGGGAGATCTCCCGCCCGATCTGTGTCCCCAACGACCGCGCCAACGACCGCGCCAACGACTTGAAGATCCCGCTCCCCACGACCTGGTCCACTACAGACCCGGACCCGGACCCAGACCCAGATCCGGACCCAGACCGGGGACCCGGAACCAGCCCCCTGCGCCTGCGCTTTCTTCTCTTCCGCAGCCGCTTCCTCCGCCTCCGCCTGTGCCTGACGCGCAGTCAACTTCTCATACGCCGACTCCCGGTCCACCGCCTCCGCGTACCGCCCGTCCCACAGGAGCGCACCGAGTTCCAGCGCGGGCCCCGTGAAGGCGTACCCGGAGACGATCTCCACCGCCTCTTGAGGCAGCGCAGCGCCGCACCCCCACCGGAAGCCCCTTCAAAGCCCCCTTCAGAAGCCCCACCGGAAGCTCCATCGGGCGCCTCACCGGAACCCTCCCCTCCGCTCGTCACCCCCGCGACCGGCGAAGACTCGTTAGAGGGGTTCGCGCTCCCCGTCGTGGACGGCACCGGTCGGCTCTCGCTCACTTCTGCCCCTGTTCCCGGCCTGAGTGTTTCCGTTATGCCCCGGTATCCGACGTCATTTCCCAGCGTCGTACTCCGTCGCCATGGCTGCGCCCGGAGAGCCTTGCCCGGTAGGCTTTCCGTGTGATCTTCAAGCGCATCGGAAACGGCCGGCCGTACCCCGACCACGGCCGGGAAAGCACCCGGCAGTGGGCGGACGTCGCGCCGCGCCCGGTCCGCCTCGATCAGCTCGTGACGACCAAGGGCCAGCTGGACCTAGAGACGCTCCTCGCGGAGGACTCGACGTTCTACGGCGACCTCTTCGCGCACGTGGTGAAGTGGCAGGGCGACCTCTACCTGGAAGACGGACTGCACCGCGCGGTCCGCGCGGCGCTCCAGCAGCGCCAGGTGCTGCACGCCCGCGTCCTCGAGATGGGCTGACCCGCTGTCGACAGCGGTCGTCGGCGGACTACGGCGGACTACGGCGGCGGACGACAGCGGACGACAGCCGTACCACTGGGCACTCACGCCCTCATTGGCCCTTTTGGGTTGCACTGAGCCCGAGTCAATGATCATTTAGTAGGCATCACGGCGTCACCGCACTACGCTGCGCCCATGAGCATGCTCACTCCCCCCGGCATGGGCGGCAAGTACCGCATCACGGGGGCCAAATATCCGCGTATGCGCCGAAACCGTGGCCGCCGCAGAATCGTGCTCGCGGTGGTCGCGTCCGTCGTCGCGGTCGGACTGATCGGCTGGGGAACCCTGCAGCTCATCGATGTCTTCACGGGCGGCGACAAAGCCACGGCGGCGAGCTCGCGCGGCGACTGCGCGGCCAGGAGGACCGGCCCCTCTGACGGCCCCTCTGACGGCCCCTCGGGCAAACCGTCCGGGCTCAAGGCACTCCCCGAACCCGGCCAGATCAAGGTCAACGTCTTCAACGCCACGGCCCGTGGCGGCCTCGCCAAGGACGTCGCCGCCGAGCTCAAGAAGCGCGGCTTCACCGTCGGCAAGGTGGACAACGCGCCGAAGGCGTACGACAAGAAGGTCAAGGGCACCGGGATGCTGCTCGGCGCCAAGTCCGCCACCGACAGCGCGCTGCCGGTGCTCGGCACGCAGCTCGCGGACGCCGAGAGCCGGACGGACGCCCGCAAGGGCGCCGAGGTGGACCTCATCCTGGGCGCGAAGTTCAAGGATCTGGCAAAGAAGAAGGACGCCGACAAGGCTCTGGCGGTACTCGCCAAACCCAAGCCGACGCCCTCGCCGTCCAGCGGCCGGAAAGACTGCTGAGCGCTGCTCCCGGACTCCCCGGAAAGACTGCTGAGTGCTGCTCCCGGACTCCCCGTAGGGACTGCTGAGCGCTACTCGGCAGTCCCGTACATCCGGTCCCCTGCGTCGCCGAGGCCCGGCACGATGTAGCCGTTCTCGTTGAGCCGCTCGTCGACCGATGCCGTCACGACCGTCACCGGCGTGCCCGCGAGCTCGCGCTCCATGACCTCGACGCCCTCGGGGGCGGCGAGCAGCACCACGGCGGTGACGTCGTCGGCGCCGCGCTTGATCAGTTCCTGGATGGCCGCGACGAGCGTGCCGCCGGTGGCCAGCATCGGGTCGAGGACGTACACCTGGCGCCCGGAGAGGTCCTCGGGCATGCGGGTCGCGTACGTCGACGCCTGCAGCGTCTCCTCGTCGCGGATCATCCCGAGGAAGCCCACCTCGGCGGTCGGCAGGAGGCGCACCATGCCGTCCAGCATGCCGAGCCCGGCGCGCAGGATCGGCACGACCAGGGGGCGCGGGTGGGACAGCTTGACGCCGGTCGTCGGGGTGACCGGCGTCTCGATGTCGACCTGCTCGGTGCGCACGTCCCGGGTGGCCTCGTAAGCGAGCAGGGTGACCAGCTCGTCGGCGAGGCGCCGGAAGGTAGGAGAGTCGGTGCGCTTGTCGCGCAGCGTGGTGAGTTTGTGCGCCACCAGCGGGTGGTCGACGACGTGGATCCGCATGACATCAACAGTAACCGCGCCCCGGACCACCTGGACTCCCCCCGTTGACGGCCGGTCCCGCCCCGCCCCGGGCCCCTGGAAACACCCCGCGCTGGCATCAAACCCGCCGAACGGGGGAAAGTGGACGTACGACCTGGGGTGGTGTTGCCATGCCGGACAGAGAGCCGGGCGGCCGAGAGCCGGACCGCGAGACCGAAGCAGAGCGCCGTCGCCGTCGTGCCCAGTTCCTGCACGAACGGGCGGAGGCCATCGAGCTCCGCGACCGTGTGAAGCCGCGCCGCGCCCGGGCGGCACGGATGCGTCAGCAGATGCGTATGCGCACCTTCCGCTGGTAGCGGCCACCGCTCGCGCGGGCTTCGGGGGAGCCTTCCGCGCGACTCGACGCGGACACGACGCGAACACAGCGGGCGGAAGACCTCTCCTCAGGCCGTGGTTTCTGCCACGATTCCGAGTGGGCGGGGCTTGGAACAGCAACTCCCCCGCTCCCCGAACTCGCCGGGGGGACACCCAAACCGTCAACCGGCACTGTCTATGACCAGTGGGAGAGTCACGGTGTACTTCGCCGCACTGCTCGCGCGCACCGAAGACGGGTGGGAAGCGAGCGACACGGAGCTCGACGATGTGGAGAGCCTGTCGGATCTGACCGACCTGGCCCGTGAGGCCACGGCCGGCAGCGCAGAGGACGACACCGTCCTCGTCTTCATCGAACAGGAGGGCGCCTGGTTCGGCGTCGTCCGTGTCGACGGTGAGGAGGACCCTCGCATCTACGTCTCGGACGCGGCCGCGGCCGCCCGGAGTTCGTACGGCGAGATCCTGCTCACCGACGAGATGCTCGGCCGTGAGCCGGGCACCGACGATCCGGGCGCCGATCTGGACGCCCTCGACCTGGACGGCACGGAGGACGGCGAACCCGCCGACCCTGATGCCGCCCCCGATTCCGCCACCGACGACGACACGGGGGACGCCGCGGACGACGCGGTGCCCGCGGGGCCCCTCGGCGACTCGCAGCTCCTGATCGACCTCGGCGTGCCCGAGAAGGAGCTGCTCGGCCTGGAGCCCGGTGACGCGCTCAGCGACATCGCCGAGATCCTCGGGGCGGCGGAGGTGCTCGAAACCGTCCGCTAGGTTCCCGGTGTGACCGACCGGACCGCCCCCATCCCCCCACCCGAACCCGACCGAGAATCCGACCGAGGACCCGACCGAGAACCCGATCCCGTACGCGACCGCTGGCGGGCGCCCATGCGGCTCGCCCTGGCCGAGGCCGAACTGGCCGTCCAGGGCGGCGATGTGCCCGTCGGCGCCGTCGTGCTGTCCCCGGACGGCACGACGGTGCTCGCCGCGGGCCACAACGAACGCGAGGCGACCGGCGACCCGACGGCGCACGCGGAGGTGCTCGCCGTCCGCCGGGCCGCCGCCGCGCTCGGCGAGTGGCGCCTGACCGGCTGCACGCTGGTGGTGACCCTGGAGCCGTGCACGATGTGCGCGGGCGCGCTGGTCCAGTCCCGGGTCGACCGGGTCGTCTACGGAGCGCGTGACGAGAAGGCGGGCGCCGCGGGCTCCGTCTGGGACGTCGTACGCGACAGAAGGCTCAACCACCGCCCCGAGGTGATCCAGGGCGTCCTCGAAGACGAGGCCGCCGGGCTGCTCACCCGCTTCTTCCGGGGGCACTGAGCGGCTCCAGCGCGGGCCTGTGGCAGCGCTCGTGCGGGCGCCGGGCAGCCGTCGGCCAAACGGATTTCGGACCACGGCCCACCTTGGGCTAGAGTTCCTCTCGGTAGCGTGTCCGAGCGGCCGAAGGAGCTCGCCTCGAAAGCGAGTGTGGGGAAACTCACCGTGGGTTCAAATCCCACCGCTACCGCTCTTGATACGAAGGCCCCGTCCGCGAGGACGGGGCCTTCGTCGTTTCCGGGAACGGGAACAGGAACGGGGACGGGAACGGGAACGGGAGTGGCAACGGGAACGGCGATGGGGACAGGCGATGGGCGGGGCATGGCCCGCATGCGTCAGAGCCCCGATGCCGTGAAGGCATCAGGGCTCTCTGCGGACCGGCGGACCCGGCAGCGGTCAGGCGGACCGGCAGCCAGGCGGTCAGGCAGACCGGCGGTCAGGCAGGCATACAGACGGATAGGTCGGGGGAAGCGGCATCGGGGGGACAAGCCGCTTCCCCCGATGAGGACTGGAACCCTCAAGCCAGCGCCGTCGTTCGGGGGAAGCAGACGGCGCGTGACCCCGCAGTGGGGCCAGTCCCTTGCCCGCGGATTCCTGCCAGATCCGCTGGGGCACATCACCAATCCTGCGCCCCGCGCCGCGGGGAACCGTCCGGCAAAGGGCCTCTGCTGCCGGGCCGTTGGTCCCTAAAGACCTAGTGAGCGAGGCCCGGGTTAGACTCACGCCCGTCACAGGGGCCACACGGCGCAGTAGGTAAGGGGAGGCCGAGAGCATGGCGGTGCAGTGGAAAAAAATCGGCCTCTTCGCGGTCGTCGTCTTCATTCTCTACGTGATCATCACTGATCCCGCCAAGGCCGCGGATTACGTACAAATAGGCTTCGAGGCGGTTTCGGACGCCGCCCGGAGCATCGGCGACTTCATGACGTGGGTCGCCAACGGAGGCAAGGACTGAGCGGTCGACGGCCGGCGGCTCGTCCCGCCGTCCCGCGCCCCTCTCCCTCCCCCCTCCCCGTCTCGCCCGGTTCCCCGGCACCTCCCCCGATCTCCCCGGCCTTCCAGGAGTGCGCATGATCCGCCATCTGGTCCTCTTCAAGCTCAACGACGGTGTCCGGCGCGACGAGCCGCGCGTCGTCGAGGGCGTCGAGGCCTTCCGCGCGCTCGGCGGGCAGATCCCGGAGCTCACGTTCTGGGAGTGCGACTGGAACATCACCGACCGGCCCATCGCGTACGACTTCGCCATCAACTCGGCGGTCGAGGACACCGATGCCCTGAAGCGGTACATCGAGCACCCCGCCCACCAGGCGGGCGTCGCTCTGTGGCGTGAGTTCGCCACGTGGGTGATCGCGGACTACGAGTTCTGAGCGTCTGAGCCACCTGGCCCAGCAGCCCCGCACCGAGCGGCCTCTCACCTGAACGGTGAGGGGCTTTTCTGCGTCTTACGGCCCAACTTGCCCCTCAACACGTAGTTATCAGGTGCTTGCACACAGTGCACATGTCTTGTGATGCTATGACCGCTTTTGACGGATGAGTTGGCCAAGGTCGGCTGATCTTGACCGAGCTCGACAGGACTTGACCTGGCTTGACCTGGCTTGACCGAGAAGGGGTGGCGTTGACCGTGCCGGCCAGTACTGCGCCCGAAGCACCACCCGCACCGACCGCACCACCTGCACCACCCGCACCGACCACACCACCTGCACCATCCGCACCACCCGCACCACCGGTGACCCCGCAAGCGAGCAGCGGCCCCGGCGCACAGAGCGCGCCGGGCCTACAGGACGTACAACCGGGCCTACAGGACGTACAGACCGCCCCCAGCACGCCCAGCGCTCCCAGCACGCCCAGCAGCCGGGGCGCCGACACCCGGGCCCTGACGCAGGTGCTCTTCGGCCAGCTCAAGGATCTCGAGCCGGGCAGCCCCGAGCACGGCCGCGTCCGCGGTGCGCTCATCGAGGCCAATCTGCCGCTGGTGCGCTATGCCGCCGCCCGCTTCCGCAGCCGCAACGAGCCGATGGAGGACGTCGTCCAGGTCGGCACGATCGGCCTGATCAACGCCATCGACCGCTTCGACCCCGAGCGCGGTGTGCAGTTCCCGACCTTCGCGATGCCCACCGTGGTCGGTGAGATCAAGCGGTACTTCCGCGACAACGTACGAACCGTCCACGTGCCGCGCCGCCTTCACGAGCTGTGGGTGCAGGTGACCGGGGCGACCGAGGACCTCACCACGGCGTTCGGGCGCTCGCCCACGACCTCGGAGATCGCAGAGCGGCTGCGGATCACCGAGGAGGAGGTCCTGGCCTGTATCGAGGCCGGACGTTCGTACCACGCGACGTCGTTGGAGGCGGCCCAGGAGGGCGACGGTCTGCCCGGCCTGCTCGACCGGCTCGGCTATGAGGACCCGGCTCTCGACGGCGTCGAGCACCGCGACCTCGTACGGCATCTCCTCGTCCAGCTGCCCGAGCGCGAACAGCGCATCCTGCTTCTGCGCTACTACAGCAATCTGACGCAATCACAGATCAGCGCCGAATTGGGCGTTTCTCAGATGCATGTGTCAAGACTGCTGGCCAGAAGCTTTGCGCGACTTCGATCCGCAAACCGTATCGAGGCGTAACCGTATCGAGTGGACTGCTCTCTCGGCGGTCCCGACGATCTCGCGAGCAGAAAAGCCCCAGACCCCCTCTTTCCTGCATCGATGTCACCCTTCATTGTCGACATGTAACTACAGCGTGTTGCCGACATGTGACATTCTGCTGGAACAGCGTTTGCGACAGCCTCACGTCCGGTATTCAGGTGGAGGCTGCGTTCCTCCGACGGGAACGTCCGCCGTGACCGTCCGCGACCTCAAGGGGGTGGCATGTCCGCAGACCAGGGCAGCTCGAAGGTGCTCACGCTCACCAAGAGCGAATCAGCGCCCGACGCGCTTGCGAGCTCAAGTGTTTCCGGGGCTTCCGCAACCATCGACACCCGCACTCTGTCCCGCTCCCTGTTCCTGCGGCTCGCCGCACTCGACAAGGACAGCCCGGAGCGTGTCTACGTAAGGGACACGCTGATTGAGCTCAATCTCCCGCTCGTTCGGTATGCGGCGGCACGCTTCCGCAGCCGCAACGAACCGATGGAGGACATCGTCCAGGTCGGCACGATCGGCCTGATCAAGGCGATCGACCGCTTCGACTGCGAACGGGGCGTGGAATTCCCGACGTTCGCCATGCCGACGGTCGTCGGTGAGATCAAGCGCTTCTTCCGCGACACGAGTTGGTCGGTGCGCGTCCCGCGCCGCCTCCAGGAGTTGCGTCTCGCGCTGACGAAGACGAGCGACGAGCTGGCGCAGAAGCTGGACCGCTCACCGACCGTTCCCGAACTCGCCAAGGCGCTCGGGGTGTCCGAGGAGGACGTGGTCGACGGCCTGGCCGTCGGGAACGCGTACACCGCCTCCTCGCTGGATTCCCCGGCCGTCGAGGACGACGGCGGCGAGGGCTCCCTCGCGGACCGTCTGGGGTACGAGGACAGCGCACTCGAAGGCGTCGAGTACCGCGAGTCCCTCAAGCCCCTGCTCGCCAAGCTTCCGCCGCGTGAGCGCCGCATCATCATGCTGCGCTTCTTCGCGAACATGACGCAGTCGCAGATCGGCGAGGAGGTCGGCATCTCGCAGATGCACGTGTCGCGCCTGCTCACGCGGACGCTTTCGCAGCTGCGGGAAGGGCTCATCGCGGACTGATCGCACTCCCCCTGTGGCTCACGGCGCCGCGGGGGGACCGGAGTTGCTGACGGGGTTCCTAATTGACGGACCGTCAGACACACTGGCGCCATGCGACGTGGCATGCGGAACGTACTGGGTGCGTCTACGGCCGCTCTGTGCCTGGGCGGACTCCTCGCGGCTTGCGGCAGCGGGGACGGCGACGGGTATGTGGCTACGGGGCCGGTCGGCGCGGGGCCTCAGCGGAGTCCGGGTAAGGGTGCCGCCCCCACCGGGGACGTTGAACTCGTACCGCTGGACGGCAGCGAGGCGTCGTCCGGCGGCAAGAGCGGCGATGACTCCGACTCTCCGGACCCGGGCGGCTCGGGCGGCCCGGGCAGCTCGGGCGGCTCCGCCGACAAGTCCGCGGGCGGCAAGTCCGCGACCGACAAGGCCGGTTCGGGTGCTCCGGCCACCCCGGACGGCGACGGCTCCACGGCCGACGGCGCCAAGCCCGGCCGCACGCCGGGGAATTCATCAGCGGGAAGCCCGGGGGGCGGGACGAGCAGCGCCCCCTCCTCCCCTTCCGCGCCCGCCACCGGCACTGGACCCAGCGGGCCCGCGAAACTCGGCGTCGGCGATCCGCAGCGCAAGCCCGCGGCCGACCGCTGGTGCGAGAAAGTGACCGTCGCCTTTCACAACACCGGCGGATCGCCGGTGCGCTCGGGCACGGTCACCTTCGGGACGCACGTCATCGGTGCCCTTGGCGTCGACTGGGCGACGCTGAAATCTACGGAGAAGCTCCCTGCACCCATTAAGGCGGGGAAGACCGTCAAGAAGACCTGGCCCGTATGCGTGGAGGCCTGGCGGGTGCCGCTAGGGATGCACATTGAGACGCGGGACGTCTCGGTCAAGTGGGAGTAGCGCGTCTTTTGCCCGCGGGTCCGCCGTGGCTGGTCGCGCAGTTCCCCGCGCCCCTAAGCTCCCCCTCGGGGCGCTCGGGGGCGCCCGCCCCGGCCGGGAGGTCTACTTCAGCGCCAGCCAGGCCACCCCCGCCACCACCACGATCGCGAGTACGACGCCGATGATCAGGCCGATGCGCGGGCCCGCGGGTGCCGCCGCCGGCTGCTGTACTCGGCCCTGCGGGGACTCGTCAACGAAGGCGCGGAACATCTGCGTGCTGCCGGCGGGGTCGGGAGTGTTCTGGGGACCCTGAGGGTTGTGTGCCATAGCGCAGGACCCTAGCGAACCATCGGGGGTCGGCCCAACCCCCACTGACCACGGACTTTACGCGCGCGGTCCCAGACCTTTGCCGACTCTTTAGGGCGTTGGTCCAGTTTTAGTTTGCCTGCGGCAACCAACTGTCTTTATGGTTGCCCTAAGCAACAACATAGGAGGTGCCGTGGCCGCGCAGCGTCAGTACGAGGAGCTGGCCCGACAACTCAGCGCCATCGGTGCCGTGAAGCGTGGCCTCGGAAGAGGCTTGCCGCACGACTGCCCGGCAGGGTCCGCCGCCGTACTCATCCTGCTCGACCGGCACGGAGAGATGCGGATGAGCAGGCTCGCCGAGCTGCTCGCCGTGGACATGTCCGTGACCAGCCGCCACGTGGCCCATGTCGCCGAGAAGGAGTGGATCCTGCGGGATCCCGACCCCGCCGACAAGCGCTCTCGGATCCTGCGCCTGACCCCCGAGGGCAAGGCCAAGGTCGACGAGCTGTCCGACCTGTCCATCAGGACACTCACCCACTACTTGCATGACTGGTCAGACGACGAGGTCGTCCAGCTCAGCACGCTGCTCGCGCGACTGCGCGACAGCTTCGGGGACTGCCGTGCGGCTTCGGCCCGGCTCCCCTTCGAAGAGACCACCCGTACACCCGCGTAACGAAGAGGAAGCCCATGGCAACAACCACACCATCCGGTGTGCGGGGCAGCCACGCCAAGCACGGAGCGGTTCACGACTCCGGCGCTCCGATGTCACACCGCCAGATCATGGAGGCCCTTTCCGGCCTGCTGCTCGGCATGTTCGTCGCGATCCTGTCGTCGACGATCGTCTCCAACGCCCTGCCTGAAATCATCGGCGACCTGGGCGGCGGCCAGTCCGCCTACACCTGGGTCGTCACCGCCTCGCTCCTGGCGATGACGGCGACCACGCCCCTGTGGGGCAAGCTCTCGGACCTCTTCAGCAAGAAGGCCCTGGTCCAGATAGCCCTGATCATCTACGTGGGCGGTTCCATCGTCGCGGGTCTCTCGCAGAGCCCCGAGATGCTGATCGCCTGTCGTGTCGTGCAGGGCATCGGCGTGGGCGGTCTCTCCGCCCTCGCACAGATCGTGATGGCCGCGATGATCTCGCCGCGCGAGCGCGGCCGTTACTCCGGCTACCTCGGCGCGACCTTCGCCGTCGCCACCGTCGGCGGCCCGCTGCTCGGCGGTGTCATCACCGACACGTCGTGGCTCGGCTGGCGCTGGTGCTTCTACGTCGGCGTGCCCTTCGCGATCATCGCTCTGATCGTCCTGCAGAAGACCCTGAAGCTGCCCGTCGTGAAGCGGGACGTCAAGGTCGACTGGGGCGGCGCCTTCTTCATCACGGCGGCCGTCTGCCTGCTCCTGGTCTGGGTGACCTTCGCGGGTGACAAGTACGACTGGATGTCCTGGCAGTCCGGCGTCATGGTCGGCGGTTCGATCGTCCTCGGCCTGCTCTTCCTGCTCGTCGAGTCCAAGGCGAGCGAGCCGATCATCCCGCTGCGCCTCTTCCGCAACCGCACCATCACCCTCGCCTCGCTCGCCTCGCTCTTCGTGGGTGTCGGCATGTTCGCGGGCACGGTGTTCTTCAGCCAGTACTTCCAGCTGGCGCGCGACAAGTCGCCGACGATGTCCGGTGTCATGACGATCCCGATGATCGGTGGCCTGTTCATCTCGTCGACGGTCTCGGGCCAGATCATCACGAAGACCGGCAAGTGGAAGGTCTGGCTGGTCTCCGGCGGCGCGCTGCTGACCGCGGGTCTCGGCCTGCTCGGCACGATGCGGTACGACACCGAGTACTGGCACATCGCGATCTTCATGGCGCTGATGGGTCTCGGCATCGGCATGATGATGCAGAACCTGGTGCTCGCCACGCAGAACCAGGTCGCTCCCGAGGACCTCGGCTCCGCGAGCTCGGTCGTCACCTTCTTCCGTTCCCTCGGTGGCGCCATGGGCGTCTCGGCGCTCGGCGCCGTGATGTCGACGCGCATCACCCACTACGTGAAGGAGGGCCTGGAGGACCTCGGTCCCAAGGCCTCGGGCCTGGGCCACGGCGGCACGGGCGGCGGCGGCATCCCGGACCTGGACAAGCTCCCGGCTCCGTTCCGCACGGTCATGGAGAGCTCCTACGGGCACGGCATCGCCGACGTCTTCCTGATCGCCGCCCCGCTGGCGTTCCTCGCCTTCCTGATCACGATCTTCATCAAGGAGGTTCCGCTGCGTACGTCAGGCGGACTCGCCCAGGCCGCCGAGGCCTCCGAGGTCCCCGCGGCCTCTCCCGCAGCCCCGGCGACGGCCGCCTCCGCGGTCACCGACGAGCAGCCGGTGCTCGCCTCCGTGGGCGCCCACACCGAAACGGGCCCCGAGGGCACGCAGAAGCTCGCGGCGGTGGCCTCCTCGGCCGCCGGTGACGCCCCTCTGCAGAGCATCGGCGGCGGAACTCCGGTCCACGGCTTCGTCCGCGGCGCGGAGAGCGCCCCGGTCCCGCGGGCCGCGGTCACGCTGATCTCCCTCGCGGGACGCCAGCTGGGCCGTGCGGTCGCACAGGGCGACGGGTCCTACGCGGTGGACGCGCCGGGCGCGGGTTCGTACGTACTGATCGCGTCGGCCGACGGCTTCCAGCCGCAGGCCTCCACGATCGTCGTCTCCGACGAGCCCCTCGCGTACGACATCCTGCTGAGCGGCACGAGCGGCCTCAGCGGTGTGGTGCGGGCCTCCGACGGCAAGCTGCCGGTCGCGGGCGCCATGGTCATCGTGACCGACGTGCGCGGTGACGTCCTGGCCACCGGGCTCACCGGCGAGCAGGGCGAGTTCACCTTCGCCGAGCTGGTGCCGGGACAGGTCACCATCGCGGTGAACGCCGCGGGGCACCGTCCGATGGCGCTGCCCGTCGAGGTCGGCGCGGTCGGCGTCACCCGGGTCGAGGTCGAGCTGAAGTCAGGTTCGCGGGTGCTCGGCACCGTGCGCGCCAAGAGCGGCCCGCTGAACGACGCCCGGGTCACGCTCGTGGACGCGGCGGGCAACGTCGTCGCCACGGCGACCACCGGCTCCGACGGCGCGTACGCCTTCACCGACCTGGACAGCGGCGAGTACACGGTCATCGCGACCGGCTACCCGCCGGTGGCGACGGGCCTGACCGTCTCCGGTGAAGGTGTCGGCGACCACGACATCGAGCTCGCCCACCCCGGCGAGTAGTCGACCCCGGCCCGTGCGGGCACTTCGAGCGGATGAGCGCGCACGGGCCGGTTGTGTAAGGGCCCCCGGGTCGGCGGTGACGTACACGGCAGGGGACGGCCGTGTCACCGCCGCCGGGGGCCGCACTCTTTTTGAGCTTGGCTTTTTGAGCTTTGGCAATGGGCAAGGAGAAAAACGGGATGGGACTCAGCGCTCGGATTCGGACGCGTGACGGGTGGGCGGTATCCCACGCCGTCGTCACCCTCACCGATATGACCGGTACGCAGGTGCTGCGGGCCGCGGCGGACCAGGAAGGCGCCGTGCGCGACACGACGGAGCTGGCCCCGGGCCCGTACACCGTGATCGTCACCGCGGTCGGCTACGCGCCCGTGGCCTCGACCTCGCTCGTCACGGCGAGCGGCCGCGCCGAGGTCGGCAACGTCGTCCTGGCCCGGCAGGGCGGCACCGAGCTGCCGCCGCCCGGGCCGTGGACCATCGACCCGGCGCACTCGACGGTGGGCGCGGTCGCCCAGCACCTGGGGATCACCAGCGTGCACGGCCGGTTCACCGAGTTCGGCGGGCGCGTGGAGATCGCCGAGGACGTGGAGAAGTCACGCGTCGAGGCGGTCATCAGGTCGGCGTCCATCGACACCGGCAACGGCATGCGGGACGGCCACCTGAAGTCGCCGGACTTCCTGGACGTCGAGCAGTACCCGGAGCTCACCTACCGGTCGACCGGCCTCACGCCGGCCGGTCCGGACCGCTGGACGGTCCAGGGCGAGCTGCAGATGCACGGTGTCGTACGCCCGGTCGACCTCGACCTGAGCTACCTCGGCACCGGTGCGGACCCCTGGGGCGGCACCCGCGCGGCCTTCAGGGCCACGGCGGAGCTGCGCCGGGAGGACTTCGCCATGAACTACAACCAGGTGGTGCAGGCGGGCATCTCGGCGATCGGCACGACCTTGCGGGTGGAGCTGGACATCCAGGCCGTCCAAGGGGACTCCCTCCCCCAGGTCTAGCCCCAGGTCCAGCCACAGGTCCAGCCACAGGTCCAGCGGTCCGTGTGCGGCGGCCCGGGCGGGATTAGGGTGCGCTCATGGCACCCAACATCGCTACCAACACCAGTGTGTCCCTCGATGAGTTGCTCGACTTCGTCCGCCCCCGTCACCGCGCCATCCTGCTCACCGCGCGGGCGGACGGAACCCCGCAGGGGTCGCCCCTGACCTGCGGGGTCGACGGCTCCGGACGGATCGTGGTCTCCACGTACCCGGAGCGGGCCAAGACGCGGAACGCCAAGCGGAATCCCAAGGTCAGCCTCATCGTCCTGAGCGACGAGTGGAACGGCCCCTGGGTGCAGATCGACGGGGCGGCCGAGGTCATCGACTCCCCGGAGTCGGTGGAGCCGCTCGTCGAGTACTTCCGGAACATCTCCGGTGAGCACCCGGACTGGGACGAGTACCGCGAGGCGATGGTCAAGCAGGGCAAGTCCATCATCCGGATCACTCCGGAGCGGTGGGGCCCGGTGGCCACCGGCGGTTTCCCGGCGGCCAAGGCCTGAGCCAAGGGGCGCGGGAGATCCTTCAGAAGGGCCCCACCAGCTCCCCGGGGCCCTAGGGCCCTAGGGCCCCGGCTTGAGCGTCGCCTCGATGCCCGCCACCAGCAGGTCGAGCGCGACCTCGAAGTCCAGCTCCCACATCTCCTCGACCGTGGACCCGCCCCGCGCCTCCAGCATCTCGGAGGCGCTGTGCAGGGTCTTCTCCACGTCCGGGTGGTCGTGGACCGCGCCCATGGCCTCTTTGAAGTACTCACCCGGGGTCAGCCCCGCCGCGGCGCACCGCGCGATGTAGTGGCCCTGCACGGTGCCGAATCCGTAGACGAACTGGAAGACCGCGGCGATGGCCCCGGCCTGCTTCTCCACCGGCAGGCCGGTCTCGCGCACCACTTCCTGCACGGTCAGGGCGAATTTGAGCCAGTTCGGGCCGATGTTGAGGTAGTTGCCGACGAGCGGTGACACCCAGGCGTGCCGGACCAGCAACCTCCGGTACTCCTCGGCCAGTTCGCGCAGCGTCTCGCGCCACCGGTCGGGCGTGACCGAGCCCTGGTCCGGCATGACCATCTCCCCGGCTGCCGCGTCCAGGGCCAGTTCGAGGAGGTCGTCCTTGGTGTCGACGTACCAGTACACGGACATCGCCGTGACGTTCAGGTCCGCCGCGAGGCGGCGCATGGAGAACTTGGCGAGGCCCTCCTCGTCCAGGAGGCGGACCGTGGCCTCGGTGATGCGGTCCCGGTCGAGGCCCGACGGCTGATCACTCCTGCGGCCCGCGCCGTTCCGGGGGGCTTTGCCCTCCAGCCAGACGCTGGTCCGCGCGGGGCTCTTCGCGCTGTCGGCTGCCTTCGCCATGGCGCACCTTCCTGGTCCTGAGTTCTTGTACCGGTACTGGTGGTCCCGAGAGTTCTTGTACCGGTACTGGTGGTCCCGAGGTGGGCGACAGACCGGAATCGGCCAGTCCGTCGCCCACACGTCGATGCTATGCAGACGCCGTGGCCGGGTCCGCCTTGGCAGAGTCTGCCCTCTCCGCACGCTTCAGCAACGCCGCCGCCAGCATGCCTCCGAGGAGCACGGCGACCGCGCCCACCAGCTGACTGGTCTCCAGGCCCGAGGAGAACGCGTCGGCGATTCTCGTACGTTCGCCGTCCGACTCCGCAGCCGCGAGCGCGGCGGGCAGCGACACCGCGGAGACGGTGACGAGTGAGGCGAAGCGTGAGTTCAGGACAGCGCCGAGCACGGCGACGCCGAGACCGTTGCCGAACTCCGCGAGCGTGCCGTTGACGCCCGCGCCCACGCCCGCCTTCTCCGGCGGGATCGCGCTCATGATCGCGTTGGCCATGGCGGGCATGGCGAGTGCGATGCCCGCGCCCATCACGACGAGTCCTGTCAGCATCCCGGTGTAGTTGTCGCCGCCGAACAGGGCGATCCCGGCGAGCCCCCCGGAGAGCAGGGTCATGCCGATGGCGATCGTCGCGGGGGTGCTCGTCCGCTTCAGGAGGCGTGCGCCGAGTCCCGTGAGGTTGAGGACAACGACGGTGACCGCCATCGGCGCCGTGCGCAGGCCCGCCTCCAACGGCTCGTACCCGAGGACGAACTGGAGGTGCTGGGTCAGCAGGAACAGCGAGCCGCCCATGCCGAAGGCGACCAGGATGGCGCCCGCGACGGCGCCGATGAAGCGCTGGTTGCGGAAGAAGTGCATGTCCAGCATCGGGTACGGGATGCGCAGCTCCCACCAGACGAAGACGCCCAGTACGACCACGCCCACCCCGGCCGCGGCGAGCACCTGCGTCGACGTCCAGCCGTGCTCGGGCCCGGAGATGATCGCGTACACGACCGAGGCCATGCCGATGGTGGAGAGCAGCGCGCCGAGCAGGTCGGGGCGGTCGCCCTGCGGGTTCTTGGACTCGGGGACCAGCTTGATGACAGCGGCGAGCGCGAGGAGCACGACGGGGATGTTGATCAGGAAGATCGCGCCCCACCAGAAGTGGTTGAGCATGACCCCGCCCATCAGCGGGCCGAGCGCGAAGCCCAGGGAGTTGACGGTCGACCAGAGGCCGATCGCCTTCATCCGCTCCGTGTCGTCGAAGATCTGCACGACCACCGCGAGCGTGGTGGTGATCAGGAGCGCGCCGCCGATGCCCATTCCGGCCCGCGCGGCGATGAGCTGCGCGGAGGACTGGGCGAGGCCCGCGACCAGCGAACCGATGCCGAAGAGGGCGAGGCCCGCGGTGAGCATCTTCTTGCGGCCGTAGCGGTCGGAGGCACTGCCCGCGGTGAGCAGGAGGCCGGACTGGACGAGCGAGTAGGCGTTGATCATCCACTGGATGTCGGCCGTGGACGCGTCCAGCTCCTTGGTGAGGGAGGGGATGGCGACGTTCAGGACGGTGTTGTCCAGGAGGACGGTGAGCTGGGCGAGGCAGATGACGCCGAGGATCAGCCAGCGCTGGGGGTGCCCTTGTGAGGCTATGGGGGACTCGGCGGTCGTCGGTGCCGTCATGCCCTCTCCTTCTGCTTATACGGTGTATGGGTTGTCAGCGATGTACACCGTAAGGCATCTCTCGTACGGCGTACAAGAGGGTTTTCCGGCGGGTACGACGGCGGGGCCGGCCGCGACCTTCAGGAAGGGGGCGGGCGGCCCCCCGCCGGTCGAGCGGGCGGCGCGGGGCCGGGGGGGGGTGTTGGGCGGGGGGATGTCAGAGGCGGGGGGGGGGCGTCGT
>NZ_JBHVXJ010000024.1:0-125229 GCF_042881845.1 Streptomyces sp. NPDC058257 | reverse complement strand
GGCGCCGGTGCGTCTGCTCTGTTCGATTGTCATGCCCGAGCCGTCGCCCCGAGTCGGACGGCGCCGGGCGCTCTCGCGCGGCCTTGGCTAGCTTTCGGCCAGGATGTGCGAGAGCTCCGTATCCAGATCGAAGTGGCGGTGTTCCGTGCCGGGAGGCACGGCCGCGTCGGTTCGCTTCAGGAACGATTCAAGAGCCCGCGCCGGGGCCTCGAGCAGAGCCTCACCTTCGGGGGAGCTCAGGGCGATGCAGACAACGCCCTGACCGTGGCTCCGGGACGGCCAGACTCGGACGTCGCCGGTACCGGTGGGCCGGTGCAGGCCCTCGGCGAGGAGGTCGCGGGCGAACACCCATTCGACGGTTTCCTCGGCTCCGGTGTGGAAGGTGGCGTGCACGGCGTAGGGATCGGCCGTGTCATACCGCAGTCCTGCGGGGACAGGCAGTGAGGACTCGCTCGACACAACGAGGCGCAGGTGCAGCTCGCAGCTGACCGTGGTGTTCATAAGCGCCAGGGCCTTTCGCTCAGTGTGCGCTCGGGGATTCGCACGTCGGCGAAATCGACATGCCACCTACGGTGCCGTTGTAAACCCCTCTGAGGGTTTTGGGTGTCTTTAGGTAGCTCGTTCGGCGGGTTGTTTGTTCGGCGGGTACAGCCATTCCGGTGACGGGTTTCCGTCCGGTAGGGTTTGGCCGTATGAATACGGGGAGTAACGAGCCGGGGGCTGCTGAAACAATCACCGGCACGAAGGACGGACAGCCGCTCGGATCGCGTGCGCCGGAGTTCATCCAGGCCCGCCGGGCGCTGCACGTCAGCTGGCAGGTGGGCGTCTTCATCGTCGGCCTCGCGGTGGTTGTCGCGGGCATCATCATGCTGCCGCTGCCCGGGCCGGGCTGGCTCGTGATCTTCGGTGGAATGGCGATCTGGGCGACCGAGTTCGTCTGGGCCCAGCTGGTCCTTCGCTGGACGAAGCGGAAGGTCACCGAGGCGGCGCAGCGTGCGCTCGACCCCAAGGTGCGCCGCCGGAACATCATCCTGACGACCATCGGTCTGGTGATCATCGCCGTGCTCGTCGGGATCTACGTCTGGAAGTTCGGCTTCGAGATGCCATGGAAGATCAAGGAGTGACCTCCGGGTGACTCCACGGCGGTCGGAGGCACCCGCTGACATGCGGTAATGTTCTCCGTGCGCCCGGGGCGATTAGCTCAGTGGGAGAGCGCTTCGTTCACACCGAAGAGGTCACTGGTTCGAACCCAGTATCGCCCACCCCGGAACTGCGGCCCGAAGGCTTTAAGCCTTCGGGCCGCAGTCGTATTGGCTCGATTTCCCATGCGGCGCAAGAGAATTGATGCCCCGTCGGCTGCGATGCGGCAAAGGCGGGGTCAGTGCATTCTGCCGAGAACATCTCGGACCCGGCGTGCGTCGCGCATACGCTGTTCGTACGTCGCGCCTATGGCGAGAAGCAGAAGTCCGGCGAGCGCGGGCGGCAGCCAGCGCGGCAGGGCGTCCACCACTTGGACGATGTAGGGCGCGAGTTCGTGCAGCGCGACCAGAGTGAGCACCGCGCCGCCGAGCGCGAGCGGAGCCTGCAGCCCGTGCCGGGCGCCCACCAGGGTGATCAGCAGGGCCGCCGCGCCGAGAAGGAGCGGACGCTGCCAGTGCACGTCGCTCCAGGCGGCGATGAGGCTCGGCAGGAGCGTCGCCGTGAGGCCGGGGCCGTAGGCCGTCCAGGAGGACGTCTGCGGTACGCGGCGGAGCCGTAGCGCGCCGATCAGGAGCGCGGGGACGGTGACCGGCAGGGTGTAGGCCTCCGGGGTGTCCACGTTCCAGGCGGCCAGGCGCACCCAGGTCGCCAGGAGGAACAGCGCCCCGGCCGCGTACCCGACAGGGCGGCGGTTGCTGCGGAGCGCGGTGCCCGCGGCGATGACACCGCCGAGCGCGAGGGCCAGGGCGAGGGTCGTCGCGTGCTCCGCGGTGAGGGCGACGGCGAAGCCGCCCGCGAGCGCCCCGGCGATCTCGACCGGCCGCGTCAGCGGATGCTGATCGAGCCGGGCCGCGACAAGGGCGCTGAGCGCAGGGACGACGAGCATCAGAAGCCCGGTGTGGTCCACGCGCAGGTCCAGGGCGGCCCCCGAGGCGCAGGCGAGCGCGGTGGCGTACGCGATCGTGGCGCAGGCGGTGGTGGCTGCCACGCCCGCAGTGACCTCCGGCCGGCGGGCGGCGAGCACGGTCACCACCAGCGACAGCGCCGCCAGAGCGCTGAATGTGCCGAGCGTCGCCTCAGTACCGGCCAGCGCCAGGAACGCGACACTCACCGAGGTCGTGACGGCCAGGCTCAACGAGGTGAGGGCAACCGCCTTCGATCCCCCGCGCGACGCGACGGCGAGCAGGGCGGCGGTGAGCGCGACATACGCCGCCACCCCGGCCGCGTAGGGGAGTTGGAGCGCGGACGGGACGATGAGGGCGGCGGCCCAGGCGAGAGCCAGGGCGCAGGCGCGGATGGTGCCGGGGTGGTTCAGCCGCCAGGCGGCAGGGTCGGCAGGGTCGGCAGGGTCGGCAGGCGATGTGGCCGTGGGCAGGAGCCGGGGCGCCGTGGCCAGGGTCCCGGCGATGACCGCGAGTACGAGCGAGGCCATGGCGGGGTGCTGCACGGGCAGTCCGGACACAGAGGCGGCGTCACCCATGCCGTGCGGCGCACCCGACCACACCTTCCCGGCCCGACTCGCGGGCCCGGCAAGAGCGGAGACGAGCGCGGGCAGCGTCCACAGCGCCGCGAGCGCCTGCACCAGGAGTGCCGACCCGGCGATCCCGCGCAGGACAGGGCGGGGCAAGGCGGTGCGTACGACCGCCAGCAGTGCGACGGCGCACGCCAGATAGCAGGGAACCGTCCACGCGGCGGGGAGCGTCTCGCGCAGCACGCCACCGGCTCCCGCGGCCACGAGCAGGCCCCCCGCGAACGCCGCACCCGACGCCTGCGGAGGCTGCGTGATCAGCCACGCCGCCACCAGCGCGATCGCCGCCGCAAGGATCAGGAGCCCGCCGGCCCGCGCCGCGTCGGGCAGATCCGCGGCCGACCAGGACAGGTAGCCGGCGCCCACCGCGCCCCACAGGCCCGCGGCGCAGGCACCGACGGTCGCGATGACGCGTACGCCCGCTTCGCCGACCCGCAGCGCGACGGCGACATCGAACGCCGCCGTCACCAGGAGGGCCGCGACCGTCACGTGGTCACCCGCGTCCGCGGCTCGCGCCCAGAGGAACAAGGGGAGTTGCGCGGTCGCCACGGTCAGCGGCAGAGGCAGCCGCAGCTCGCGGAACGCCAGGCCGTACGCGGCCCACAGCACGGTGAGCACGGCGGACGCCGCCGCCGCGTAGCCGATGCCGTCGGCGTGAGGCAGGGCGACGGCATGAACGGCGTACGCGTCGAGGACGGTCAGGGCCAGTCCGAGCGCGCCCACCGTCTCCGCCGTCGAGCGCAGCTTGCGGCGCAGCAACGGCGCGGGCACGCCCAGCGCCGTCAGCGTCACGGCCGCGAGGACGGCGCCGCGCCCGCCGATGCCCAGGTGTCCCCAGCTCACCAGCGTGAAGGCGATCGCCGCGATCGTCAGCAGGATGCCGCCCAGGGTGAGCAGCACGTTCTGCACGTTCGGCGCAGCGGCCTCGGGGGCGCGGACTAGCCGCGAAGGAGCGGGAGCGGGCCCGGCCGCCGCCTGGAGGGCGCCGAGCAGCCAGGCGCGGCGTCGCAGCAACTGCGTCCTGCGCGCGTCGAGTCGACGCAGCTCCAGATCGAGGACGCGGAGCTCCTCGGCCGGGGGCGGAATGTTCGTCATGTCGGTGGAGTGTGGTCCAGGACACCGCGACGGGCATCGGTCCGGATACTCAGTACGTACTCAGATCGGCCTCCTACCGGCAGACTCGGTCCATGGACTGGAGTCACTACCGCTTCCGCAGCGTCTGGAACGTACCCGCGCCGACCGCCGACGTGTACGCCGTCCTCGAACGCGCCGAGAACTATCCGGCCTGGTGGCCGCAGGTGCGCGAGGTGGTGCCCGTGGACGAGCACACCGGCACCGCGCGCTTCCGCTCCTTCCTGCCGTACGACCTGCTCGTGACCGGGGAGGAACGGCGCCACGACCCGGAGGCCGGGATCCTGGAGGTCGCGATGACCGGGGATCTGGAAGGCTGGGCGCGGTGGACCGTCACGACGGTGCCCGGCGGGACGCGTGCGGTCTACGACCAGGAAGTGGTGGTGCGCAAACCGCTGATGCGACGCCTCGCCGTTCCCGGGAGACCCGTCTTCCTCCTCAACCACGCGGTGATGATGCGCGCGGGCGAGCGGGGCCTGAAGGCGCACCTCAGGCGGGGCTGACGGCTCTCGCGGAAGCGGATTGAAGGAAACCCGCGAAGACCTGTATTGTTCAGTCCGTTCCCGGGCGATTAGCTCAGTGGGAGAGCGCTTCGTTCACACCGAAGAGGTCACTGGTTCGAACCCAGTATCGCCCACCCGGAGAATGCCGGTCCGTCACCGACGGACCGGTTTTTTCATGCCCGCAGGCCAGTGCCGGGCCGGTAATCCTCAGGCCGCCGCAGGCATTTCGGGACGCAGCGGCCATGTGGGATCCACCGTTTCCGGCGTACCGCTGCGCGCGAACCAGGCCTGCAGGCCGCGCGCCTGCGCCGCGTGCCACACCGCCTGCAGCGCGTGCAGCTCGGCCGGCGAGAGCCGTTCGAGCCGCGAGGCGAAACGCTGCCCCACGGCACGCACGACATCGAGCGCGGCCTGCGCGTCGGCCGCCGCGTCGTGCGCCTCGTCAAGCTCCACCGCGTAGTGCGCGCACAGATCCGTCAGCGTGCGACGGCCCTTGCGATACCGGTCGAGCTGCTTGTCCAGGACCCGCGGATCCAGGACGCACAGCGGCGAGCCCGCCATGTAATGGTCGAGCGACGACGCGCGGTGCCTGCGCAACTCCCGGTCCAGGATCGTCAGATCGAAGGGGGCGTTCATGACGACGATGGGGCGGCCCGCCGCGCCCTGCTCCGCCAGTTCCCTCGCTATCTCCTCCATCACCGGCGCGGGCCACCGGCCGTTGTGCTGCAGATGTTCCTCCGTGAGGCCGTGTACCGCGGTGGCGCCCTCGGGCACCGGAACGCCCGGGTTCACCAGCCAGCGGGTGATGCGCGGGCGGGTGCCCGCGCCTTGCTGGACGACGACGGCGGCCGACACAATGCGGTCGGTCTCGACGTCGACGCCCGTGGTCTCGGTGTCGAATGCGGCCAAGGGCCCCTCGTACCAGCACGTCATAGTGACGCAACTCCTCGTTCATGTCCGGCAGATGGCTTTCCTCCCCTGCCCACGCTGGTGATACCCGGGCCGTTTGCGCTGTACGCGGCCCGGAGACAACAGAGGTACAGGGTTTGGAAGTTGACCGGCCCGAAGCGGGGATTCACTGGTTCGGAAGGCACGTTGAACATGGCGCTCGCGCAGCCCGAACAGGGTGGGCTGCTGCCCGAGCGGATCGCACCGCCGCGCGGCACACTCGCCACCACCGCCTGTATGGAGACCCTTCAGGTCGGTTATCTGCACGCCGTCGCCGCCGCGGCGGGGTGCTCCCTCTCGCAGCCCTTCCCGGACAACGGCATCGACTGGCACGTCAGCCACAGCGCCCCCGGGCACACGGTCGACGACGAAGTCACCATCAAGGTGCAGCTCAAGTGCACGTACCAAATACCGCCGAATCCGCCCTCCCGTCGCCCACCACCCGTTACGGAAGGGCCGTCGGCCCGGCTGGATCGATTGGGCGCGGCCTTCTCCTTCACGCTCGACAACCCGCACCTGGAGAAGCTCGCCCGCACCCCGGTCGCGGTGCACAAGATCCTGGTCGTGATGCTCGTGCCCCGGTCGCAGGACGACTGGCTGAGCGCGAGTCATGACCGGCTCGACCTGCGGCACTGCTGCTACTGGACCAACCTCGCCGGACACCAGGTGACCGGCCGGCGCAGGACCACCGTGCGCGTCCCGACCTCGCGGATCTTCGACGACAAGGCTCTCTGCGAGATCATGACGCGGGTCGGGACGGGAGGGAGACCCTGATGCACCGCCCGATCGAAGAGCCACTACGCCCCGTTCGCCCGCACCCCGTTGAAGCCGCGGGCGCCTGGCCCGATCCCCGCAGCTCCCTGGGCCCGCCCGACCCTTCGCAGGTCGACCCCGCCGTGCTCGGCGCGCTGCTCGACCGGCACGGCTGGAACCGGCGCGGGGGAGCGGCAGGGCGCTACGCCCGCTGGAGCCCGCCGGGACCCGGCGGCTCCGGCACGAGCCTGCTCGTGCCGGAGAACAGAGGCTTCCCCGACTGCGACGATCTGCTCGGCGAGGCGCTCACCGCCCTGTCGCGCAGTGCGTCGCCGTCCGCGCGCGATGTGCTCGTCGGGCTCACCGTGCCCAGCGACGAGATCCGCTGGTGGCGCGATGTCCCCGCGGGACCCGCGGGCGCCGCGACCTGGCCGGCGGAGGAGCAACTGAGGGCGGCGGCGAGACAGATGCTGCTGGCGGGCGCCCTCGCGGCGCGTGGCCGTGCCGGGTACTACGGGGCGCGGCACCGCGGGCCCGCGGCCGCGTCCCTGGAGAACGTCCTGGTGGGGCCCGCTCCCGGCGGGCGGCAGCTGACCGCGTTCGTGCCCGTCCTGACCGGTCGTCTCCTCGCGGTGCGGCTGCACCAGGCGCTGTACGCGGTCCGCGAGGCCGTCGACTACCACCGCGCCACCGGCGGCATGGACGCCTTCGACGGGGCCGTCGAGGCGGGCGTCAGCCATGAGCTGACGGAGGCCGTCGTGGCTCTGGTGCGGGGCACGGAAGGGGCGCGCGTCGCCGTGGAGTGGGCGCCCGCCGCCGGAGTGCCCGACGGGTGCGCCGTGGACGCCGAGCCCGTCGAGTTCTCGCCCGGTGACCTGCCGGTGCTCCGGGAGGCGGGTGCCCGCTATCTGCGGGACGAGCCGTCGATGCCGGTGCGGATCACGGGGGCCGTGGTGCGGATGCGGCGTTCGGGGCCGCGGGGCGAGGGCACGGTGCGGGTCCGGGTGCTCGCGGGCGTGGACGTCCCCCACGTACGCATGACGCTCGACGAGGAGTCGTACCGCATCGCGGGCCATGCCCACCTGGTGGGGCTGCCGATCCGGGTGCACGGCCGTCTGGAGAGCCGGGGCGGCTTCCGGCGGCTCACCGGGGCATCGGGAGTGGTGCCGGTGCAGGTGGACGAGGCGGAGAAGGACCGCCTGATGAAGTCGCTCCAGGAGCATCTCGACTTCTTCGAGGAGGCGTGCGGCGGGGACTGAGGCGGGGCACGGTCGGGGCACTGCCGGGGTGCGGCGGGGGCCGGGGAGATAACCGTTTCGCGATGGGCGCCCCCGGCTCGGTACGATTCGTATCGCGTGCAGGAGCAGATCTGCCGCGACCCCCTTCAGGTAGGAGAAGACCGGTGTCAGACGTCCGTGTGATCATCCAACGCGATTCCGAGCGGGAAGAGCGCGTGGTGACGACGGGCACTACGGCCGCCGAACTCTTCTCCGGTGAGCGCACCATCGTCGCCGCCCGCGTGGCCGGCGAGCTGAGGGACCTCGCGTACGCCGTCCAGGACGGCGAGGAGGTCGAGCCGGTCGAGATCTCCTCCGAGGACGGCCTGAACATCCTGCGCCACTCGACCGCGCATGTGATGGCGCAGGCCGTGCAGGAGCTCTTCCCGGACGCCAAGCTGGGCATCGGCCCGCCGGTCCAGAACGGCTTCTACTACGACTTCGACGTCGAGAAGCCGTTCACTCCCGAGGATCTCAAGGCCATCGAGAAGAAGATGCAGGAGATCCAGAAGCGCGGTCAGCGCTTCTCGCGCCGCGTCGTCACCGACGAGGCCGCTCGCGAGGAGCTCGCCGACGAGCCGTACAAGCTGGAGCTCATCGGCATCAAGGGCTCCGCGTCCAGCGACGACGGCGCGGACGTCGAGGTGGGCGGCGGCGAGCTGACCATCTACGACAACCTCGACCCGAAGACCGGCGACCTGTGCTGGAAGGACCTCTGCCGCGGTCCCCACCTGCCCACCACCCGCAACATCCCGGCGTTCAAGCTGATGCGCAACGCCGCCGCGTACTGGCGCGGCAGCGAGAAGAACCCGATGCTCCAGCGCATCTACGGCACCGCCTGGCCCACCAAGGACGAGCTCAAGGCCCACCTGGAGTTCCTCGCCGAGGCCGAGAAGCGCGACCACCGCAAGCTCGGCAGCGAGCTGGACCTCTTCTCCATCCCGGAGCAGATCGGCTCGGGCCTCGCGGTCTTCCACCCCAAGGGCGGCATCATCCGCCGGGTCATGGAGGACTACTCGCGGCGCCGCCACGAGGAGGAGGGCTACGAGTTCGTCTACACCCCGCACGCCACCAAGGGGAAGCTCTTCGAGACCTCGGGCCACCTGGACTGGTACGCCGACGGCATGTACCCGCCCATGCAGCTCGACGAGGGCGTGGACTACTACCTCAAGCCCATGAACTGCCCGATGCACAACCTGATCTTCGATGCGCGCGGGCGTTCCTACCGTGAACTGCCGCTGCGCCTCTTCGAGTTCGGCACGGTGTACCGGTACGAGAAGTCGGGCGTCGTGCACGGTCTGACCCGTGCCCGCGGTTTCACCCAGGACGACGCGCACATCTACTGCACCAAGGAGCAGATGGCGGACGAGCTCGACACGACGCTCACCTTCGTTCTGAACCTCCTGCGCGACTACGGCCTGACCGACTTCTACCTGGAGCTCTCCACCAAGGATCCGGAGAAGTTCGTCGGCTCGGACGAGGCCTGGGACGAGGCCACCGAGACGCTGCGCAAGGTCGCCGAGAAGCAGGGCCTCCCGCTGGTCCCCGACCCGGGCGGTGCCGCCTTCTACGGCCCGAAGATCTCCGTGCAGTGCAAGGACGCCATCGGCCGCACCTGGCAGATGTCGACCGTGCAGCTCGACTTCAACCTGCCGGAGCGCTTCAACCTCGAATACACCTCGCCGGACGGCACCAAGCAGCGTCCGGTGATGATCCACCGTGCGCTCTTCGGGTCGATCGAGCGGTTCTTCGCGGTGCTCCTGGAGCACTACGCGGGCGCGATGCCGCCGTGGCTCGCTCCGGTGCAGGCGGTGGGCATCCCCGTGGGCGACGCGCACATCCCCTACCTCCAGGAGTTCGCGGCCGAGGCCAAGAAGAAGGGCCTGCGGGTCGAGGTGGACGCATCCTCCGACCGCATGCAGAAGAAGATCAGGACGCAGCAGAAGCTGAAGGTCCCCTTCATGATCATCGTCGGTGACGACGACATGAACGCGGGCACGATCTCCTTCCGCTACCGCGACGGCTCGCAGGAGAACGGCATTCCGCGCGACCAGGCGCTCGCCAAGCTCCTCGACGTGGTGGAGAGCCGCGAGCAGGTGTGATCCGTCCCCGCCCAGGCGGGAAACAGGCGGGAACAGGCAGGAGAGAGGCCCCCGGGACGTTCAGCGTCCCGGGGGCCTCTCGTCGTCCTCCCGCGCGAACACCTGGAGCAGCCACGAGGAGAACGACCCCGTCACCGCGCCGAGCAGCGCGAGGCCGCAGAGCATCAGACCCACCGCGACCAGGCGCCCCACCGGCGTCACGGGTGTCTCGTCGCCGTAGCCCACGGTCGCGAGTGTGGCCGAGGCCCACCACACGGCGTCCCCGAAGGTACGGATCGTCGCCCCCTTCGCCGCGTGCTCGTGCTGATAGACGGCAAGGGACGCGGCGAAGCCGAGAAGCAGCGCCGAAAGACCGGAGTACGTGACCACGCGCGCGTGCAGCGCGAGACGCGGCCTGCCGTGCCTGCGCTGGACGGTCTCGTAGATGTGCACGACGCGCAGCGGCCGAAGGAGGGGCAGGACGAGGACGAGGGTGTCCAGCCAGTGGGTGCGTACGAAGCGGAGGCCCTGGCCGCTCAGCCGCCACCGCGCCGCGTAGTCCACGGCGAACACGGCCCAGGCCGCGAAAAGCACCGTGAGGCAGACGTCGCGCCCCATACCGGGCAGACCGGAGGCCAGGACCAGTACGGCGTACGAGGTCAGGTAGAGGAGCGAGGCCACCGCGAGCAGCGCCTCCGTATGTTTCTCCCAGCGTGCCTGACGGCTGTCATCGGTCATCGACCCAGCTTCGCGGTGCTGCGCCCCGCGGGCGCCCCGCCGACACGGTTCGATCGGGCTAAGTCATATGCTTCACTGCATGACGAGTGAGCCGGAGCAGCAGATCGGAGTGGGGACGCAGGACGCGTTCCAGCGCCTGTGGACGCCCCACCGGATGGCGTACATCCAGGGCGAGAACAAGCCGAGCGGTCCGGGAGCCGACGACGGCTGTCCCTTCTGCTCCATCCCGGCCAAATCCGACGAGGACGGTCTCGTCGTCGCGCGCGGCGAGCAGGTGTACGCGGTGCTCAACCTCTACCCGTACAACGGCGGCCACTTGATGGTCGTGCCCTACCGCCACGTCGCCGACTACACCGAGCTGACCGTCCCGGAGACGGCCGAGCTCGGTGAGCTCACCAAGCAGGCCATGACGGCGCTGCGGGCGGCGTCCGGCGCACACGGCTTCAACATCGGCATGAACCAGGGCACGGTGGCGGGCGCCGGCATCGCCGCGCATCTGCACCAGCACATCGTGCCGCGCTGGGGCGGGGACACGAACTTCATGCCGGTCGTCGGGCATACGAAGATCCTTCCGCAGCTGCTCGCGGACACCCGCACGATGCTTGCCGACGCCTGGCCCACCGCCCGCTAGGGCCGCCTAGGCGTCGTACACGTCCGCCTTCCTCGGCATCGGGTCCTGGATCATTCCGCTGAGGAGGCCGGAGCGGTTGCCGAACTTCTCGGTGTCCACGCCGTTCTCCTCGAGGACCTTGATGGCCGCCGAGTGCACCACGCGGAGCACCGGTGTGGCCGCGCGCAGCGCGTCGTCGGCCATGAAGCGGTGCCGCCACGGCTTGTCGGCCCAGGCGTGCCGCAGGCCGAAGGGCTCGGGCAGGACCAGCTTGCCGCCGAGGTGGTCAAGGACCGGCGGGTACCAGGTGAAGGGGGCGCGGAGCGCGAGGCGTACGACCTCGTCCGCGTTGACGAGCGGCAGCTTGCGCTCCGTGGTCTCCCAGAACTTGATGGGCTTGGAGACCTTCTTGACCTTCGGGCTGGGCTTGCTGGTGAACAGGGAGTGGACCGGGCCGAGCGCGTGGCCTGTGACCTCGATGCGCAGGGTCTCGTGCAGGACGGTCACCGTGATCAGCATCGTGATGACCAACTGGCCGTCCCAGAGGGTGAACTGGCAGCCCAGATAGTGCCGGTCGCCGCCGCCGAACTGCTGCTCGTTGCAGATCCGCTGTATCTCGTGGCCCCGGACCTGGAAGGCCTCGACCTCTGTGCCGCTGGGGCGGGACACCGCGCCCGCGTTCTCCCCGATGGGGGAGACGATCCAGTGCTTTATCGACGGGGTCGGGAAGCCGCCGGTGTGCAGCGGGCCGCGCTCGAGGAGGCGCAGCTGGTCGTGCACCGCCCGGATGATGTCCCAGCTGCGGAACGGGTGGATCTCCGTGCCTTCCTTGCTGGAGACCAGCTCCTCGGCGAGCTGCCAGCTGCCCCAGCGGGTGCCCATGCCCAGTATTCCCTTGGGGCCCGCGTAGAAGACCGAGTTGCTCTGCTGCTCGGCGGAGAGGCGGGCCAGGCCCTGCCGGAGCTGCTCGGCGGCCGTCTCACCCGGGCTGCCCGGCACCGCCTCGGGGATCTTGGCGCCGATGCCACCGCCGGCGAGCAGACTCGACCAGCGCTCGCGCAGGTCTCTGGCGGTGCGCTCGGCGATCAGCTTGGCCCAGAACCAGCCCACCGCGGGGATGACGACCGCCGCGCGTATGTACCAGCCGAGGGGGCCGTGGATCGGCAGCTTGATGAGAAAGATCACGGCGAGGACGCCCACCGCCACCAGGACGGCCGTGGCGATCGCGCTCGCCCGCTTGTTGTCCCGCTTGATGACCGCCTGCTTGGCGGCGAAGATCAGCAGCCAGACGAGAAGCCCGGGCAGGAAGAGCAGCCCGCACAGCAGCATCACGATGGTGAGCCAGCGGTCGCGCTCCTTGCGGATGTTGTTCGCCGCGAGGCAGTGCTCGACGATCGACTGCGGTTCCATGCCGAAGGACTGGATCAGCGGCTTACGGGCGCCGCCGAGCATCCGGACCTGCACGGCCCGCGAGAACGCCTCGCCCAGATTCGGCGCGAAGAGCGAGAAGAGGCCGTCCTTGACCTCGGATTTATGCCATTCGTTGTTGGCGTCGAGGATCTTCGCGGCCTTGTCGTCGCGGTACGCGGCCGAGGCCAGGGCGTGGGTCGCCGCCGTCTGTCCCGCGGCCCCGGACAGCGGGACCTGGGCCCCGGGCCTGAAGTCGAATACGTCGTCCGCCACTGCCGCCCCCATCGCCGCGAGACCTTCACTGCTGCGGCTCTTCCCGACTTCCCTGCCTGGCACACCTGTTGATCAGGTCATCAGCGTATCTGTGCGCACCGACATCCGGCAGGGGACATCCGGATGCCGCCCGCCCGCGGAGGGCGTAACTGGCGGCATCCGGTGGGTCGTCCCCCGGAAATTCTCAACTAGGAGACGTCCTGGTCCTGTTCACGAATCCTCTCGGAGATCTGTGGTGGCATGGGTTCGTGGCGTGCGTACGAGCGGCTGAAACGCGCGGTGCCCTGGGAGAGGGACCTCAGGTCCACGGCGTAGCGCCCGATCTCGATCTCGGGCACCTCGGCCCGTACGAGCGTGCGCCCGCCGGGCGTCTGTTCGGTCCCGATCACCCGGCCGCGGCGCCCCGAGAAGTCGCTCATCACCGCCCCCACATGGTCGTCGCCGACCAGCACCCGCACCTCGGCCACCGGCTCCAGAAGGTGGATCTTCGCGTCGGTCGCCGCCTCGCGCAGGGCGAGCGCGCCCGCCATCTGGAACGCGGCGTCGGAGGAGTCCACCGAGTGCGCCTTGCCGTCGAGCAGCGTGACGCGCACGTCGATGAGGGGGTAGCCGGCGGCCACCCCCCTGGTGGCCTGCGCGCGCACGCCCTTCTCGACGGAGGGGATGAACTGCCGGGGCACGGCGCCGCCCACGACCTTGTCGACGAACTCGATGCCGCTGCCGCCCGGCAGCGGTTCGACCTCGATCTCGCATATCGCGTACTGGCCGTGGCCGCCGGACTGCTTCACATGCCGGCCGCGTCCGCCCGACCTGCCCGCGAACGTCTCCCGAAGGGAGACCTTGTGGCTCACGACGTCGACCTGCACGCCGTACCGGCTGCGCAGGCGTTCCAGGGCGACGTCCGCATGCGCCTCGCCCAGGCACCACAGCACCACCTGGTGGGTGTCCTGGTTGTGTTCGAGTCGCATCGTCGGGTCCTCGGCGACCAGGCGGGAGAGCCCCTGGGAGAGCTTGTCCTCGTCCGCCTTGCTGTGCGCCTGGATGGCGAGCGGCAGGAGCGGGTCGGGCATGTCCCAGGGCTCCATCAGGAGCGGGTTGTCCTTGTCCGAAAGGGTGTCGCCCGTCTCGGCGCGGTTCAGCTTGGCGACGCAGGCCAGGTCGCCCGCGACGCAGCTGGTGAGCGTGCGCTGCTGCTTGCCGAAGGGGGAGGAGAGGGCGCCGATGCGCTCGTCGACGTCGTGGTCCTCGTGGCCGCGGTCGGCCAGGCCGTGCCCGGAGACGTGCACGGTCTCGTCGGGACGCAGGGTGCCGGAGAAGACGCGTACGAGCGAGATACGCCCCACGTAGGGGTCGGACGCGGTCTTCACCACCTCGGCGACGAGCGGCCCCCCGGGGTCGCAGGTCAGCGCGGGCCGTGCCTGGCCGCCCGGTGTGGTGACGGCGGGCGCCGGGTGTTCGAGAGGCGTGGGGAAGCCGCCCGTGATCAGCTCCAGGAGCTCCACCGTGCCGATGCCCTGCCGGGCGCCGTCGGCCGCGGGGGCGGCCGCGAGCACGGGGTGGAAGGTGCCGCGTGCCACGGCGCGTTCCAGATCGTCCACGAGAGTCTTGAAATCGATGTCCTCGCCGCCGAGGTAGCGGTCCATGAGGGACTCGTCCTCGCTCTCGGCGATGATCCCCTCGATCAGTTTGTTGCGCGCGTCCTCGATGAGCGGGAGCTGGTCATCGCCGGGTTCGGACTCTTTGCGTTCGCCGGACGCGTAGTCGAAGGTCCGCTGCGAGAGCAGCCCGACCAGGCCGGTCACCGGCGCGTGCCCGTCAGGACCCTCGGCGCCGTGCAGCGGCAGGTACAGCGGCAGTACGGCGTCGGGGTCGTCGGCGCCGAAAGCCTCGGCGCAGGTCCGCGTCATCTCCCTGAAGTCGGCGCGGGCCGCCTCCAGGTGAGTCACCACGATGGCCCGCGGCATGCCGACCGCCGCGCACTCCTCCCACACCATGCGGGTCGCGCCGTCCACGCCGTCCGCCGCCGAAACGATGAAAAGGGCCGCGTCCGCTGCGCGCAGACCGGCCCGTAACTCGCCGACGAAATCGGCGTACCCAGGGGTGTCCAGGAGATTGATCTTGTAGCCGTCCCAGTCGACGGGGACCAGGGACAGCTGCACGGAGCGCTGCTGCCGGTGCTCCATGTCGTCGTAGTCGGAGACGGCGGTCCCGTCCTCCACCCGGCCCGCCCGGTTCACCGCCCCCGCGGTCAGCGCGAGGGCCTCCACCAGAGTCGTCTTGCCCGATCCGCTGTGGCCGACCAGCACCACATTCCGTACGGACGCGGGGTGGTCGGCCCTTGTAGCCCCGCCGGCGGCTCCGGTGTGTCCGTTCGACTTGTCGCCCATGCCTTGGCCTCCCGGTTACGTGCGCGGTGAGGAGGCACCGCCCCCTCGGGGATGCTGGCTGCTCGCGGACACGCGGGGGCCGTGTGCGGGTCGGCTCCGGCGACGCCCGCGGTGCTTTCGAGCTTTCCACTCGGGTCACTGTGCGTCCATACGTCGTACGCGATCGTGAGGGGGCGAGCCGGTCCGTCAAGGGCGTGACTACGATGGGCCAGCCGGTGGCCAACAGGGCCGCGCGGCTCACCGACCCCTCGGGAAGGCCATGCTGAACAAGTACGCGCGTGCATTCTTCACGCGTGTTCTCACACCGTTCGCCGCGTTTCTCATCCGTCGCGGCGTGAGCCCCGACGCGGTCACGTTCATCGGTACCGCCGGTGTGGTGGCGGGCGCGCTGGTCTTCTTCCCCCGCGGAGAGCTGTTCTGGGGCACGATCGTCATCACGCTCTTCGTGTTCTCCGACCTCGTCGACGGGAACATGGCGCGGCAGCTGGGACGCTCAAGCCGTTGGGGAGCCTTCCTCGACTCGACGCTCGACCGGGTCGCCGACAGCGCGATCTTCGGCGGTCTCGCGCTCTGGTACGCGGGCTCGGGCGACAACGACGTCCTGTGCGCCGTCTCCATCTTCTGCCTGGCCAGCGGCCAGGTGGTCTCGTACACGAAGGCGCGCGGCGAGGCGATCGGCCTGCCCGTCGCGGTCAACGGCCTGGTGGAGCGCGCCGAGCGCCTGGTGATCGCGCTGGTCGCCGCGGGCCTCGCGGGGCTCCACAAGTTCGGGGTGCCCGGCATCGACGTACTGCTGCCCATCGCCCTGTGGGTCGTCGCCGTCGGCAGTCTCGTCACCCTCGTCCAGCGTGTCGTGACCGTGCGCAGGGAGTCCGCCGAGGCGGACGCTGCCACGGGGGCCGCGCAGGGCAGTGAGGCCACGCCGTGAAGGACCGGCTGACCGACGCGCTCTACGGAGCCGCCTGGAGCTCGGTCAAGAAGCTCCCCGAACCGGTGGCGGTGCGCCTGGGCCGGACCATCGCCGACGCCGTGTGGAAGCGGCGCGGCAAGGGGGTCCTGCGCCTTGAGGCCAACTACGCGCGCGTGGTGCCCGACGCGAGCCCGCAGCGCCTCGCCGAGCTGTCCAAGGCGGGCATGCGTTCGTACCTGCGCTACTGGATGGAGTCGTTCCGGCTGCCGTCCTGGAGCCGGGAGCGCGTCGAGGGCGGCTTCGACGGCCAGGACATGCACTACCTGACGGACGGCATCGCCTCCGACAGGGGCGTCATTCTGGCCCTTCCGCACCTGGGCAACTGGGACCTGGCGGGCGCGTGGGTCACCACGAAACTCCAGACTCCGTTCACGACGGTCGCCGAGCGGCTCAAGCCCGAGACGCTGTACGACCGATTCGTCGCCTACCGCGAGGGCCTGGGCATGGAGGTCCTGCCGCACGAGGGCGGCTCGGCCTTCGGCACGCTGGCGCGGCGGCTGCGCGCGGGCGGCCTGGTCTGTCTCGTCGCCGACCGGGACCTCTCGGCGTCCGGCGTCGAGGTGAAGTTCTTCGGCGACACGGCGCGGATGCCCGCGGGGCCCGCGATCCTCGCGCAGCAGACGGGGGCGCTGTTGCTGCCTGTGACCCTCTGGTACGACGAGACACCCATCATGAAAGGGCGTGTTCACGCCCCCATCGATGTCCCCGAGACAGGTACCCGTACGGAGAAGACGTCTGTCATGACGCAGGCGCTGGCAGACGCCTTCGCCACGGGTATCGCCGATCATCCGGAGGACTGGCACATGCTGCAGCGCTTGTGGCTCGCTGATCTCGACCCCGCGCAGGGGCCCGCCGACGGTTCTGGGCACCACGCCGAGGGGACCACGCCGTGAGGATCGGCATCGTCTGCCCTTACTCCTGGGACGTGCCGGGCGGCGTCCAGTTCCACATCCGCGACCTGGCGGAGCACCTGATCCGTCTCGGGCACGAGGTGTCCGTACTGGCCCCCGCGGACGACGAGACCCCCCTTCCGCGGTACGTCGTGTCGGCGGGCCGCGCCGTTCCCGTGCCGTACAACGGCTCGGTGGCCCGGCTCAACTTCGGGTTCCTCTCCGCCGCGCGGGTGCGGCGCTGGCTGCACGACGGCACGTTCGACGTCGTCCACATCCACGAGCCGACCGCGCCGTCGCTCGGGCTGCTCACGTGCTGGACGGCACAGGGGCCGATTGTGGCCACTTTCCACACGTCCAACCCGCGCTCCCGGGCGATGATCGCCGCGTATCCGATCCTGCAGCCCGCCCTGGAGAAGATCCGCGCGCGCATCGCTGTCAGCGAGTACGCGCGCCGCACGCTCGTCGAACACCTGGGCGGCGACGCGGTCGTCATCCCGAACGGCGTGGACGTCGACTTCTTCGCGAAGGTCGAGCCCAAGGTGGAGTGGCAGGGCGGCACGATCGGCTTCATCGGACGCATCGACGAACCGCGCAAGGGCCTTCCGGTGCTGATGAAGGCGCTGCCGAAGATCCTCGCGGAGCGCCCGGACACCCGGCTGCTCGTCGCGGGACGCGGCGACGAGCACGAGGCCGTCTCCTCGCTGCCCGTCGAGATGCGCGAGCGCGTGGAGTTCCTCGGCATGGTCAGCGACGAGGACAAGGCGCGGCTGCTGCGCAGTGTCGACGTGTACGTAGCTCCCAACACCGGGGGCGAGAGCTTCGGGATCATCCTCGTCGAGGCGATGTCGGCGGGCGCACCCGTCCTCGCCAGCGATCTGGACGCCTTCGCGCAGGTCCTCGACCAGGGCGCCGCGGGCGACCTGTTCACCAACGAGGACGCGGACTCGCTGGCCGCGGCGGCCCTGCGGCTCCTCGGCGACCCCGAGCGCCGCGAGGAGCTGCGGGAGCGCGGGAGCAAGCATGTGCGCCGCTTCGACTGGTCGACGGTGGGCGCCGACATCCTCTCGGTGTACGAGACGGTCGCGGACGGAGCGGCGGCGGTGGCCGCCGATGAACGCTCGGGCTTCCGGGCGCGCTTCGGGCTCGCACGGGACTGATCGCCGCCGGTCCGGGGAGCCCGGCGGTCATGCGGAGGGGCCGCCTGGACTAGCCTCGGGCCGGTGACCTCGACACTGATCTGGATCGCGGTAGCCCTCTTCGCGATCGGCCTCTACCTGAGCTGGACCGCGGGCAGGCTCGACCGGCTGCACGCGCGCATCGACGCGGCCCGCGCCGCTCTCGACGCCCAGCTGCTGCGCCGTGCCTCGGTCGCCCAGGAGCTGGCCACCTCCGGGGTGCTCGACCCGGCGGCCTCCATCGTGCTCTACGAAGCGGCGCACGCGGCCCGGCAGGCGGAGGAGGAGCACCGCGAGGTCGCCGAGAGCGAGCTCAGCCAGGCGCTGCGCGCGATCTTCGGCGAGGCGCAGCAGGTCGAGGTGATCCGCGAGGCCCCCGGCGGCGACGAGGCGGCGACCGAGCTGGCGGCGGCCGTGCGCCGGGTGCCGATGGCCAGGCGCTTCCACAACGACGCCGTACGCGCGGCACGCGCCCTGCGCAGGCACCGCAAGGTCCGCTGGTTCCGCCTCGCGGGCCACGCGCCGTTCCCCATGGCCTTCGAGATGGACGACGAACCGCCGGTCGCGCTGATCGACCGCGCGACCGCGTAGCGCCCACCGCCTGACCGCGTAGCCCCGTCCTCGCTGACCAGGCGCGTTGGGGAAAAATGAGCCACCGGTCACCCATTGGCCCTTGCTGTGGACTGGTCGCAGGGAGTCTCCTCGTAGACGCAGGAACCCGTCTTCAGCGAGCGAGGTCAACTCCGTGTCCAGCACCCTCTCCAGCAGCAACCAGTCGCCCGAGACCGGCACCGCGCGCGTCAAGCGCGGCATGGCCGAGCAGCTCAAGGGCGGCGTCATCATGGACGTGGTCAACGCCGAGCAGGCGAAGATCGCCGAGGACGCCGGCGCCGTCGCCGTCATGGCCCTGGAGCGGGTCCCGGCGGACATACGCAAGGACGGCGGCGTGGCCCGGATGTCCGACCCGAACATGATCGAAGAGATCATCGAGGCCGTCTCCATCCCGGTCATGGCCAAGTCCCGCATCGGCCACTTCGTCGAGGCACAGGTGCTCCAGTCGCTCGGAGTCGACTACATCGACGAGTCCGAGGTGCTGACCCCGGCCGACGAGGTCAACCACAGCGACAAGTTCGCCTTCACGACCCCGTTCGTGTGCGGCGCCACCAACCTGGGCGAGGCCCTGCGCCGCATCGCCGAGGGTGCGGCCATGATCCGCTCCAAGGGCGAGGCCGGTACCGGCAACGTCGTCGAGGCCGTGCGTCACCTGCGCCAGATCAAGAACGAGATCGCCAAGCTGCGCGGCTTCGACAACAACGAGCTGTACGCCGCCGCCAAGGACCTCCGCGCTCCGTACGAGCTGGTCAAGGAGGTCTCCGAGCTCGGCAAGCTGCCGGTGGTCCTCTTCTCGGCCGGTGGTGTCGCCACCCCCGCCGACGCCGCCCTGATGCGCCAGCTCGGTGCCGAGGGTGTCTTCGTCGGCTCCGGCATCTTCAAGTCGGGCGACCCGGCCGCGCGCGCCGCCGCCATCGTGAAGGCCACCACCTTCTACGACGACCCCAAGACCATCGCGGACGCGTCCCGCAACCTCGGCGAGGCCATGGTCGGCATCAACTGCGACACGCTCCCCGAGGCCGAGCGCTACGCGAACCGCGGCTGGTAAGGCACTCCGTAGATGAATGACACCCCTGTAGTCGGCGTCCTGGCACTCCAGGGCGATGTACGGGAACACTTGATCGCCCTGGCCTCGGCGGACGCCGTGGCCAGGCCGGTCAGGCGCCCCGAAGAGCTGGCCGATGTGGACGGCCTGGTCATCCCGGGCGGCGAGTCCACCACCATCTCCAAACTGGCTGCCCTCTTCGGCCTGATGGAGCCCCTTCGCGCGCGCGTGCGTGCCGGTATGCCGGTCTATGGCAGCTGCGCGGGCATGATCATGCTCGCCGACAAGATCCTCGATCCGCGCTCGGAGCAGGAGACCTTCGGCGGCATCGACATGATCGTGCGCCGCAACGCCTTCGGGCGGCAGAACGAGTCCTTCGAGGCGGCCGTCGATATCGCTGGCATCGACGGCGACCCCGTGGAGGGTGTCTTCATCCGTGCCCCCTGGGTCGAGTCGGTCGGCGCGCGCGTCGAGGTGCTCGCCGAGCACGAGGGGCACATCGTCGCCGTACGCCAGGGCAACGCGCTCGCCACGTCGTTCCACCCCGAGCTGACGGGCGACCATCGCGTGCACGAGCTGTTCGTCGGGATGGTGCGGGGGCACGCGGCGGCGGGATCCTAGTAGGATCTCTGCGTTCGTACAGTTGGGTAACGCGAAGGAGACAGGCAGATGTCCGGCCACTCTAAATGGGCTACGACGAAGCACAAGAAGGCCGTGATTGACGCCAAGCGCGGCAAGCTCTTCGCGAAGATGATCAAGAACATCGAGGTCGCGGCCCGCACGGGCGGCGCCGACGTGTCCGGGAACCCGACTCTCTTCGACGCCATCCAGAAGGCCAAGAAGAGCTCGGTCCCGAACAAGAACATCGACTCCGCGGTCAAGCGCGGCGCCGGTCTCGAAGCCGGTGGCGCCGAGTACGAGACGATCATGTACGAGGGCTACGGCCCGAACGGCGTCGCGGTGCTCATCGAGTGCCTCACGGACAACCGCAACCGCGCGGCATCGGACGTACGCGTCGCGATGACCCGCAACGGCGGCTCCATGGCGGACCCGGGCTCCGTCTCGTACCTCTTCAACCGCAAGGGCGTCGTCGTCGTCTCCAAGGGAGAGGGCGAGCTGTCCGAGGACGACGTCCTCGGCGCGGTCCTGGACGCGGGCGCCGAAGAGGTCAACGACCTCGGTGAGTCCTTCGAGGTGCTCAGCGAGGCCACCGACCTGGTCGCGGTCCGTACCGCCCTCCAGGAGGCCGGCATCGACTACGACTCGGCCGACGCCAACTTCGTCCCGACCATGCAGGTCGAGCTGGACGAGGACGGCGCGCGGAAGATCTTCAAGCTCATCGACGCGCTCGAGGACAGCGACGACGTCCAGAACGTCTTCGCCAACTTCGATGTGAGCGACGAGGTCATGGAGAAGGTCGACGCCTGAGTCCGGCGAGTCCGGGCCTGAGTCCGGCGAGTCCGGTTGGTCCGGCCTCGGACCGGCCGTGCCATGGCTTTCGCTGACGGGCCGACAGGGGACACACCCCCTGTCGGCCCGTCGCGTTGTCAGTGCGAGCCGATAGCCTGCACAAACAGGTGAGCGAAGAAGTGGGGGTACTCGTGCGCGTGCTGGGTGTGGACCCGGGCCTTACCCGGTGCGGTGTGGGGGTCGTCGACGGAGTCGCCGGACGCCCCCTGAGCATGCGCGCGGTCGGTGTCGTCCGTACGCCCGCCGACGCCGAGCTGGGCCTCCGCCTGGTCGCCATCGAGCAGGGCATCGAGCAGTGGCTCGACGAGCACGACCCCGAAGTCCTCGCCGTGGAGCGGGTGTTCAGCCAGCACAACGTGCGTACGGTCATGGGCACGGCCCAGGCCAGTGCCGTGGCCATGCTCTGCGCCTCGCGCCGAGGCATCCCCGTAGCCCTGCACACGCCCAGCGAGGTCAAGGCCGCCGTCACCGGCAGCGGCCGTGCCGACAAGGCGCAGGTCGGGGCGATGGTCACCCGCCTCCTGCGGCTCGACGCACCGCCCAAGCCCGCCGACGCGGCGGACGCCCTCGCCCTCGCCATCTGCCACATCTGGCGCGCCCCCGCCCAGAACCGGCTCCAGCGGGCAGTCGCCCAGAACCGTCTCCAGCAGGCCGCGGCCCCGCACGCGTCGCGAACGTCACCAGCACAGAAAGGCCGTACCGCATGATCGCCTTCGTCAGCGGCCCCGTCGCCGCCCTCGCCCCCGATGCCGCGGTGGTCGAGGTCGGCGGTGTCGGCATGGCCATCCAGTGCACGCCGAACACCCTCTCCACCCTGCGCATCGGTCAGCCTGCCAAGCTGGCCACCTCCCTCGTCGTCCGGGAGGACTCCCTCACCCTGTACGGCTTCGCGGACGACGACGAGCGCCAGACCTTCGAGCTCCTGCAGACCGCGAGCGGCGTCGGACCGCGCCTCGCGCAGGCCATGCTCGCCGTGCACAGCCCGGACGCGCTGCGCCGCGCCGTCGCCACCGCCGACGAGAAGGCGCTCACCGCGGTCCCCGGCATCGGCAAGAAGGGTGCCCAGAAGCTGCTCCTGGAGTACAAGGACCGCCTCGGCGAGCCCCTCGGCACGGGCGGCCCCGCGATCGGCACCGCCGTCACCTCCGGCTGGAGCGACCAGCTGCACGCGGCGCTCATCGGCCTCGGGTACGCCACGCGCGAGGCGGACGAAGCCGTCGCCGCCGTCACCCCGCAGGCCGAGGCGTCCGAGAAGCCGCAGGTGGGCCAGCTCCTCAAGGCCGCTCTTCAGACACTGAACCGCACCCGCTAGCACCCGCCGGCACCCGTCGGCCCCTGACCAACCAGAACCACATCGCGAGGCGAGCTCATGAACTGGGACGAGACGACCGACGACGCGACCGCCGCACCCGGCGCGGCCGAGCGGCTCGTCGGTGCGTCCGCCGACGGCGAGGACCAGGCGGTCGAGGCCGCCCTGCGCCCCAAGGACCTGGACGAGTTCATCGGCCAGGAGAAGGTCCGCGAGCAGCTCGACCTCGTCCTGCGCGCGGCCCGCGCGCGAGGCGCCACCGCCGACCACGTCCTGCTCTCCGGCGCCCCCGGACTCGGCAAGACCACCCTCTCGATGATCATCGCGGCCGAGATGGGCGCCCCGATCCGCATCACCAGCGGTCCCGCCATCCAGCACGCGGGCGACCTCGCCGCGATCCTCTCCTCCCTCCAGGAGGGCGAGGTCCTCTTCCTCGACGAGATCCACCGGATGTCCCGGCCCGCCGAAGAGATGCTCTACATGGCGATGGAGGACTTCCGCGTCGACGTCATCGTCGGCAAGGGCCCCGGTGCCACCGCCATCCCGCTGGAACTGCCGCCCTTCACCCTGGTGGGCGCCACCACGCGCGCGGGCCTGCTGCCCCCGCCGCTGCGCGACCGCTTCGGCTTCACCGCGCACATGGAGTTCTACGAACCGGCCGAGCTGGAGCGCGTGATCCACCGCTCCGCGCAGCTCCTCGACGTGGCGATCGACGCGGACGGCGCCGCCGAGATCGCGGGACGCTCGCGCGGCACGCCCCGTATCGCCAACCGCCTGCTGCGCCGCGTGCGGGACTACGCACAGGTCAAGGCCGACGGCGAGATCAACAAGGACATCGCGGGCGCGGCCCTCAAGGTCTACGAAGTGGACGACCGAGGCCTCGACCGGCTCGACCGCGCCGTCCTGGAGGCCCTGCTCAAGCTCTTCGGCGGCGGCCCCGTCGGCCTCTCGACGCTCGCCGTCGCCGTGGGGGAGGAGCGCGAGACGGTCGAAGAGGTGGCCGAGCCCTTCCTGGTACGGGAGGGGCTGCTCGCGCGTACCCCGCGCGGCCGGGTCGGGACTCCCGCGGCATGGGCGCATCTCGGGCTTGTTCCCCCGCGACAGGCGGGCGGAATCGGACAAGGGGACCTGTTCGGGGCGTGACGGCGCGCGTAGTCGCACGGTCAGGAACTGCGGTGCCATGCTGAGCGTTGTTCGTTAGGTGCGGACTCGCTTAGACTCCGCCGATGCCGCCTTTGCGGGCGGCGTGCCCACCCCCGTCCATCAGGCCGCTTACCTGCGCGGTCATGCGAAGGAAACTCCGTCCCGTGAATATCGTGACCCTCCTCCCGTTCGTCGTGCTCATCGGGGCCATGTTCCTGATGACCCGCTCCGCCAAGAAGAAGCAGCAGGCGGCCGCGGCGATGCGCAACGAGATGCAGCCCGGCACCGGCATCCGCACGATCGGGGGCATGTACGCCACCGTCAAGGAGGTTCACGACGACGCCGTCCTCCTCGAGGTGGCTCCGGGCGTGCACGCGTTCTACGCGAAGAACTCCATCGGCGCCGTCCTCGAGGACGAGGAGTACAACCGCATCGTCCACGGCACGAGCGTCGACCTGAAGTCGGACAACCCCGTCGTCCCGGACGACGCCTCCTCCCTGACCGAGACCGACGAGCCCGCCGCCGGCGCTTCCGACGACTCGCCCATCGACCTCGGCAAGAAGGACGCGGACAGCGCCCCCGAGGCCGACGAAGCCGAGCCGAAGAAGACCGACGGCGAGTCCGACACGAAGTAGCCACCACCGGGGTCCGTGGGGCGCGCCGCTCGCGCTGCCACGGCCCCCTCAGTGCGTGGGTTTCGCGACGGGTCTCGACACCACTTCATGGCCGCCCACGGCACGACATCGAGTCCGGGCGGTTGGACAGGGAGAAACGAGAAGGTGGCAGCACCGAAGAAGGGCCGGAGGCAGGGCGGCCAGGGGAAGCCGGGCCGTTCCCTGGCCCTAATCCTGATCGCCATGGTGGCGATGGCCGGGGGAATGTTCCTCTCCGGTCACACCACCCCGCGCCTGGGCATCGACCTCGCCGGTGGTACGAGCATCACGCTCGGCGCCAAGAGTGAGCCCGGCAAGCCCAACGCGGTCAACAAGACCAACATGGACACGGCCGTGGGCATCATCGAGCGCCGTGTCAACGGTCTCGGTGTCTCCGAGGCCGAGGTCCAGACCCAGGGCGACCGCAACATCATCGTCAACATTCCCAAGGGGACGAACCAGAAGCAGGCACGCGAGCAGGTCGGCACGACCGCGCAGCTCTACTTCCGTCCGGTGATGACGATGGCGGCCGGCACGCCGACTCCCGACCCCTCCGGCAGCCCTTCGGCGTCCGATTCGCCCAAGGCGACCGACAAGGGCGGGAAGGACGGCAAGGACGGCAAGGACACTGCGTCCGCGCCCGACGCGACCGAGAGCCCCAAGGGCCGTGCCGTCACCGACGCCCTGAAGGCCGACCCGACTCCGTCGTCCAACAGTTCGGACAAGCCCAAGGGCAACGATTCCCCGTCGCCGACCCCCACGGGGGACGCGGCCACCAAGGCGCTCCAGGAGAAGTTCACCGCGCTCGACTGCACCAAGCAGAGCAGCCGGGTCAAGGCGACCGAAGGCGTCAAGCCGAGCGACCCGATGGCGGCCTGCGGCAAGAACAGCGCCGGTCAGTGGGAGAAGTACGTCCTCGGCCCGGCCGAGGTCGAGGGCAAGGACGTCAAGGACGCCAAGGCCGTGCTCGACCCCGAGCGTGGCATCTGGATCGTCACGATGGACTTCACCAAGGACGGCTCCAAGAAGTTCGCCTCGACCACCGGCAAGCTGATGAAGCAGAGCGAGCCGCAGAACCAGTTCGCGATCGTTCTGGACGGCGACGTCGTCTCGGCTCCGCGCGTGAGCTCGCAGCTGAGCTCCAACGCCGAGATCAGCGGCAGCTTCACCCAGGAGTCGGCCAAGGACCTGGCGAACATGCTGTCCTACGGCGCCCTGCCGCTGACCTTCCACGAGGACAGCGTCACCACCGTGACCGCGGCGCTCGGCGGCGAGCAGCTGCACGCCGGTCTGATCGCCGGTGCCATCGGTCTGGCGCTGGTCGTCATCTACCTCGTGGCGTACTACCGAGGCCTGGCCTTCATCGCGCTGCTGAGCCTCGTCGCCTCCGGCATCCTCACGTACACGATCATGACCTTGCTCGGTCCGGCCATCGGCTTCGCACTGAACCTGCCGGCGGTGTGTGGTGCGATCGTTGCGATCGGTATCACCGCGGACTCGTTCATCGTGTACTTCGAACGCATCCGGGACGAGATCCGCGAGGGCCGCACGCTGCGTCCCGCCGTCGAGCGCGCCTGGCCGCGTGCCCGGCGCACCATCCTGGTCTCGGACTTCGTGTCCTTCCTCGCCGCCGCCGTCCTGTACATCGTCACTGTCGGCAAGGTGCAGGGCTTCGCCTTCACGCTGGGTCTGACCACCCTGCTCGACGTCGTGGTGGTCTTCCTCTTCACCAAGCCGCTGATGACGATCATGGCCCGCAAGAAGTTCTTCGCGAGCGGCCACAAGTGGTCCGGGATCGACCCGTCGCGGCTCGGTGCCAAGCCTCCGCTGCGCCGTACCCGCCGTACCTCTGACTCCGCTGGCCCCGTCGACCCGAAGGAGGCGTGAGATGTCGAAGCTCGGCAACCTCGGCGCCCAGCTCTTCCACGGCGAAGTCGGCTATGACTTCATCGGCAAGCGGAAGATCTGGTACGGCGTCTCTGTCCTGATCACCATCACGGCGATCGTGGCTCTGGCCGTCCAAGGCCTCAACATGGGCATCGAGTTCAAGGGCGGCGCGGTCTTCACCACACCGAAGACCTCCGCCTCGGTCGAACAGGCCCAGGAGTCGGCGGAGAAGGCCTCGGGACACCAGGCCATCGTCCAGAAGCTCGGCAACAGCACGATGCGCGTCCAGATCTCGGGCGTGGACACGGCCAAGTCCGACCAGATCAAGGAAGATCTCGCCAAGAGTCTCGACGTCCCGGCCAAGGACATCAACGCGGATCTGGTCGGACCGAGCTGGGGTGAGCAGATCGCCAACAAGGCGTGGACCGGCCTTGGTGTCTTCCTCGTCCTGTGCGTGATCTACCTGGCGATCGCCTTCGAGTGGCGGATGGCCGCCGCCGCGCTGGTCGCGCTGATCCACGACATCACCATCACGGTCGGTGTCTACGCCTTGGTCGGCTTCGAGGTCACCCCGGGCACCGTGATCGGTCTGCTGACGATTCTCGGTTACTCGCTCTACGACACGGTCGTCGTCTTCGACTCGCTCAAGGAGCAGGGCAAGGACGCGGCCAAGCAGACGAGGTTCACCTACAGCGAGATCGCCAACCGGTCGATCAACAGCACCTTGGTGCGCTCCATCAACACCACGGTGGTCGCGCTCCTTCCGGTGGGGGGCCTTCTCTTCATCGGTGGTGGCGCGCTCGGCGCGGGCATGCTGAACGACATCTCGCTGTCGCTGTTCGTGGGCCTCGCGGCCGGTGCGTACTCCTCGATCTTCATCGCCACTCCGCTGGTCGCCGACCTCAAGGAGCGCGAGCCGGCGATGAAGGCCCTGAAGAAGCGGGTGCTCGCCAAGCGCGCGAATGCCGCGGCCAACGGAGAGCCGCTGGACACCACGACACCCCCGGTTGACGATGACGAGCCGGAGGACGACCTCTCGGCGGCTGCCGGAGTGGTCGGCGGCCAGCGTCGCACGCAGCAGCAGTCCCGTAACCGCGGTCGTGGCCGTCCCTCGGGGAAGCGCCGCTGACCCCGGGCAAGGCCAGACGAACGGGCCCCGCTCCTCTTGCGAGGAGCGGGGCCCGCGTGTGTTTCAGCTCAGGGGCTGTCGAGGGTTACTGCCACTTGAGGAGCGAGAAACCCTTGATCTTGATCTCGGGGTGCGCCGCGACATTCCCCCAGGGCACGTTCTTGATGAACCCGCTCTTGCCGCAGCCGGCGTTGTACCACTTCGCCACGTACTTCTTCGTCGACTTCTTGTACTTGAAGCCCTTGACCTTGATGCAGGGCGTGCCGCGCTCGGCCGCCCAGCGGTAGCGAACCTTCATGCCCTTCTGGCCCCACAGCGAGCACGGGTCCTTCGACTTGGTCCAGCGACCGGCGACGCCCCCGGCGTTCTGCCAGCCGTTGCAGCTGGCCATGGTCGTGACCGACTCGCTCTTGGTGGTTCCCGCGGTGGTGGCGCCTGCGGGAGACGCTGCCCCGGCGAGAGCGGCCATCGCCACGAGGGGCACGACCCCGGTGGCAATCTTGCGTGAGATATGCACTGTTCCTCCGTTTTAGCCCCGAGAAGGGGCGGTCGCGGATGATCTTGCCACGCGGTCGCGTTTCGGCTCCAGTTACTTGAGCAAATTCTGAGGTTTGCTATCCGTCAACTCTGTTCATTCTTCTACTAGTTGTTCGAAGCGGCCCGCAGGGCGGAACGGGCGGGTTGCGCTGCTCGCCCGGGGTCCGATCGGCTATTGCTAAAGTGACTCGCCGTCACGATCAGGCGTTCGATCATCAACAGCAATGAGGTGGGCAGATGACCCCCGTGCAGGAGCTGCTGCTCAGCCGCATCCGAGACGTTCCCGATTACCCCGAGCCGGGGGTGATGTTCAAGGACATCACCCCGCTCCTCGCGGACCCGGAGGCATTCGCCGCGCTGACCGAGGCCCTCGCCGACCTCGCCGTGCGGTACGGCGCCACGAAGATCGTCGGCCTGGAGGCCCGCGGCTTCATCCTGGGAGCTCCGGTGGCGCTGCGCGCGGGGCTCGGCTTCATTCCCGTACGGAAGGCGGGCAAGCTCCCCGGAGCGACGCTCAGCCAGTCCTACGACCTGGAGTACGGCAGCGCCGAGATCGAGGTGCACGCCGAGGACCTCGCCGCCGACGACCGCGTCATGGTCATCGACGACGTCCTGGCGACCGGCGGCACCGCCGAGGCGTCCCTGCGGCTCATCCGCCGTGCGGGCGCCCAGATCGCCGGTGTGGCGGTCCTGATGGAGCTCGGCTTCCTCGGAGGCCGCGCCAAGCTGGAGACGGCCCTGGAGGGCGCCCCGCTGGAGACCCTCCTCACCGTCTGAGCGGCTGCCACGCGCACCCGAGGCGGGCCCCGGAGGAATCCGGGGCCCGCCTCGGGTGTTTCTTCTGTAGAGAGCTCGGGTTCGCCGTGTGGAAACCTCAGGTGTTTCTTCCGTAGTGAGCAGTCTCACGGGCTGAGGGAGAGCCAGAGGTCCAGGATCGATACCATGGGCTCTTCGGGGCCTGACCCAAGGACCCGGATCGCGCACGCACAGGGAGCGCCTCTTGCCAGACGAGTCCAAGGCACTCACCGCCGCCAAGGCCGCAGAGCAGGCCCAGCGCGCGGCGGGGGCCTCTCCTGCGTCCGCGAAGGGTGCCGCGCCCGCCAAGGGTGCGACGCCCGTCAAGGGCGGCACACCGGCGAAGCAGGAGAGCACGCCTCCCAGCACCAAGCCCGCACCGAGCGCACCCGGCGACGCCGCCAAGCGCGACAAGCCGGTCGCCGATCCGTCGCGGCCCAGGCCCCCCACCGAGGCCCGCGCGGGCAGCACGACCCCCACGCCACGGCCCACGGCGGCCAAGAACGAGCGCTCCGGCTCCTCCAACCGCGTACGCGCCCGCCTCGCACGCCTCGGCGTCCAGCGGTCCAACCCGTACAACCCGGTCCTGGAGCCGCTGCTGCGGATAGTGCGCAGCAACGACCCCAAGATCGAGACGGCGACGCTGCGCCAGATCGAGAAGGCCTACCAGGTCGCCGAGCGCTGGCACCGCGGCCAGAAGCGCAAGAGCGGCGACCCGTACATCACGCACCCCCTCGCCGTGACGACGATCCTCGCCGAGCTCGGCATGGACCCGGCCACCCTGATGGCGGGCCTCCTGCACGACACGGTCGAGGACACCGAGTACGGCCTCGACACCCTCAAGCGCGACTTCGGCGACCAGGTCGCCCTGCTCGTCGACGGCGTCACCAAGCTGGACAAGGTCAAGTTCGGCGAGGCCGCGCAGGCCGAGACCGTGCGCAAGATGGTCGTCGCCATGGCCAAGGACCCCCGCGTCCTGGTCATCAAGCTCGCCGACCGCCTGCACAACATGCGCACGATGCGCTATCTCAAGCGGGAGAAGCAGGAGAAGAAGGCCCGCGAGACCCTTGAGATCTACGCGCCCCTGGCCCACCGCCTGGGCATGAACACCATCAAGTGGGAGCTGGAGGACCTCGCCTTCGCGATCCTCTACCCCAAGATGTACGACGAGATCGTGCGCCTCGTCGCCGAGCGCGCCCCCAAGCGCGACGAGTATCTGGCCATAGTGACCGACGAGGTCCAGGCCGACCTGCGCGCCGCACGCATCAAGGCCACCGTCACCGGGCGCCCGAAGCACTACTACAGCGTCTACCAGAAGATGATCGTCCGAGGCCGCGACTTCGCCGAGATCTACGACCTGGTGGGCATCCGCGTCCTCGTCGACACGGTCCGCGACTGCTATGCCGCTCTCGGCACGGTCCACGCGCGATGGAATCCGGTCCCCGGCCGGTTCAAGGACTACATCGCGATGCCGAAGTTCAACATGTACCAATCGCTGCACACCACGGTGATCGGCCCCAGCGGCAAGCCCGTCGAGCTCCAGATCCGTACGTTCGACATGCACCGCCGTGCCGAGTACGGCATCGCCGCGCACTGGAAGTACAAGCAGGAGCCGTCCGCCGGCGCCTCCAAGGTGCGCACCGACGTGCCGAGGAAGGCCGGCGGCAAGGACGACCACCTCAACGACATGGCGTGGCTGCGCCAGCTCCTGGACTGGCAGAAGGAGACCGAGGACCCGAGCGAGTTCCTCGAATCGCTCCGTTTCGACCTGTCGCGCAACGAAGTCTTCGTCTTCACGCCGAAGGGCGACGTCATAGCGCTCCCGGCGGGCGCGACCCCGGTCGACTTCTCGTACGCGGTGCACACCGAGGTCGGCCACCGCACCATAGGAGCGCGGGTCAACGGACGGCTCGTACCGCTCGAATCGACCCTGGACAACGGCGACCTGGTGGAGGTCTTCACCTCCAAGGCGGCCGGCGCGGGCCCGTCCCGTGACTGGCTCGGCTTCGTCAAGTCGCCGCGGGCGCGCAACAAGATCCGCGCGTGGTTCTCCAAGGAGCGCCGCGACGAGGCCATCGAGCAGGGCAAGGACGCCATCGCGCGCGCCATGCGCAAGCAGAACCTGCCGATCCAGCGCATCCTCACGGGCGACTCCCTGGTCACCCTCGCGCACGAGATGCGCTACCCCGACATCTCGTCCCTCTACGCGGCGATCGGCGAAGGCCATGTCACCGCGCAGTCCGTCGTGCAGAAGCTCGTCCAGGCGCTCGGCGGCGAGGAGGCCGCCAACGAGGACATCGCCGAGAGCGCGCCGCCCTCACGCGGCCGCAGCAAGCGCCGCGCCAACGCCGACCCCGGTGTCGTCGTCAAGGGCGTCGACGACGTGTGGGTCAAGCTGGCCCGCTGCTGTACGCCCGTCCCCGGCGACCCGATCATCGGCTTCGTCACGCGCGGCAGCGGCGTATCGGTCCACCGCAGCGACTGCGTGAACATCGACTCGCTCTCGCGCGAGCCCGAGCGCATCCTCGAGGTCGAGTGGGCGCCCACCCAGTCCTCGGTCTTCCTGGTCGCCATCCAGGTCGAGGCACTTGACCGCTCGCGCCTGCTCTCGGACGTCACACGCATCCTCTCGGACCAGCACGTGAACATCCTGTCCGCGGCCGTCCAGACCTCCCGCGACCGGGTCGCCACCTCGCGCTTCACGTTCGAGATGGGAGACCCCAAGCACCTGGGGCACGTACTCAAGGCCGTCAGGGGAGTCGAGGGTGTGTACGACGTGTACAGGGTGACGTCTGCGCGCAGGCCGTAAACCGGTCCACTACCGCGCAGGCCGTAAACCGGTCCACTACGTAGAGGGGCTCCCGTACATCACGTACGGGAGCCCCTCTACGGAGACAGCGGAAAACTCAGCCGCCGAACTCGTGCAGACCCTTCAGCGCCTGGTCGAGCAGAGCCTGGCGGCCGTCGAGCTCCCTCTGGAGCTTGTCGGCCTTGGCGTCGTTGCCCGCCGTGCGCGCCTTGTCGATCTGGTCGACCAGCTTGTCGACAGCGGCCTGCAGCTGACCGGTCAGACCCGCGGCACGCGCACGTGCCTCAGGGTTCGTACGGCGCCACTCGGTCTCCTCGGAGTCCTGCAGGGCCCGCTCCACCGCGTGCATCCGGCCCTCGACCTTCGGCCGCGCGTCACGCGGGACGTGGCCGATGGCCTCCCAGCGCTCGTTGAGCGCCCGGAAGGCGGCGCGCGCCGACTTGAGGTCCTTCACCGGGACGAGCTTCTCGGCCTCCTCGGCCAGCTCCTCCTTCAGCTTCAGGTTCTCCGTCTGCTCGGCGTCCCGCTCCGCGAAGACCGAGCTGCGCGCCGCGAAGAACACGTCCTGGGCGCCGCGGAAGCGGTTCCACAGATCGTCCTCGTGCTCGCGCTGGGCGCGGCCCGCGGCCTTCCACTCGGTCATCAGGTCGCGGTACCGCGCGGCCGTGGGACCCCAGTCGGTCGAACCGGAGAGGGCCTCTGCCTCGCCGACCAGCTTCTCCTTGGTCTTGCGGGCCTCTTCGCGCTGGGCGTCCAGCGAGGCGAAGTGGGCCTTGCGACGCTTGGAGAACGCCGAGCGGGCATGCGAGAAGCGGTGCCACAGCTCGTCGTCCGACTTGCGGTCGAGGCGCGGCAGACCCTTCCAGGTGTCCACCAGGGCGCGAAGACGCTCGCCCGCCGCCCGCCACTGCTCGCTCTGGGCGAGCTCCTCGGCCTCGACGACCAGCGCCTCCTTGGAGTGCCTGGCCTCGTCCGACTGCTTGGCCTTCTGGACCTTGCGCTCTTCCCGGCGCGCGTCGACGGTCTCGACGAGCTTGTCCAGGCGCTTGCTCAAGGCGTCCAGATCACCGACCGCGTGTGCCTCGTCCACCTGCGTGCGCAGGTGGTCGATGGCGGTCATGGCGTCCTTGGCCGACAGGTCGGTCGTCTTCACCCGGCGCTCGAGAAGTCCGATCTCGACGACCAGACCGTCGTACTTGCGCTCGAAGTAGGCAAGGGCCTCGTCAGGAGATCCCGCTTTCCACGAACCGACTTCGCGCTCGGTGCCGTCGGCCTTGCGCACGTACACGGTCCCCGTCTCGTCGACGCGGCCCCACGGGTCGCTGCTCACAGCGCCTCCTCCACATGATGCCTGTGCAGGGCCTTGCGACCCCCGGCATCGTCCACAGTTTCGTCACCGCCAACATAGGCGACCGGCGGGGCGGCTGTCCGCATCCCGCACGTTGGAAGTTTGCCTGCCAGCGGTCAGGATTTCGACACGGTCGCCTTGTTGATGACGACCGTCGCGTTCGGGGCGCCGTCGCCCTGCCCGGTGCTCTCGCCGGCGTCGGCAATCTTCTTGAGCACCTTCATCCCGGAATCGGAAATGGTCCCGAACGGTGTGTAGTCGGGCGGGAGCTGACTGTCCTGGTAGACCAGGAAGAACTGGCTGCCGCCGCTGTCACGGCCCTTCTTCTTCTGGGCGTTGTACTGGTTGGCCATCGCCACCGTGCCCGCCGGATACACGTTCCCCTTCAGCTTCTTGTCCTTGAGGTTCTCGTCGGGGATCGAGTAGCCGGGGCCGCCCTCGCCGGTGCCCTTCGGGTCGCCGCACTGCAGGACGTAGATGCCGCCCGTGGTCAGCCGGTGGCACTTGGTGTGGTCGAGGTAGCCCTTGTTCACCAGGAAGTTGAAGGAGTTGACGGTGTGCGGGGCCTTCGCCGCCGAGAGGTCAAGGCCGATGTCGCCGCAGGTCGTGCTCAGCTTCATCGCGTACGCCGCCGACTTGTCGATCGACAGCGCGGGTTCCTTCTTGAAGCTGAGCGGCTTCACCTTGCCGCTCGCGGGCTTCTGGCAGGGGTCCGCCTTGGTGGTGGGGTTCGCGGCTGCCTCGCCGGTCGGCTTGCCGTCGTCGTCGAAGGCGCCTGCCGCGTACGACACCGCGCCACCGGCCAGGACCACTGCGAGCGCCGAGGCGATCACCGCGTTGCGCATCCGCGCCTTGCGCCGCGCCGCCTCCCGGCGCTGCTGCTGCCGCAAGAACTTCTCCCGGGCGAGCTGACGCCGCCGCTGATCGTTGCTGACCACCGGGTGATCTCTCCTCTGCGTGGATGACCGCTTCTGTGTGCCCCGTACCGTATATGGGTTAGCTGTGGAATCGGGAGCGCCGGTAGGCTCTGATCTGCCGCGATCCCACGCGGCCACCTCCGCCGGACGACGAACGAAGGACGATCGTGCTCATTGCCGGGTTTCCCGCCGGGGTCTGGGGCACCAACTGCTACTTGGTCGCCCCCGCCGCAGGTGAGGAGTGCGTGATCATCGACCCGGGCCATCAGGCCGCCGAGGGAGTCGAGGACGCACTCAAGAAGCATCGGCTCAAGCCTGTCGCGGTCGTCCTCACCCACGGCCACATCGACCATGTCGCCTCGGTCGTCCCGGTCTGCGGGGCGCATGACGTGCCCGCGTGGATCCACCCCGACGACCGGTACATGATGAGCGACCCGGAGAAGGGCATAGGCCGTTCCTTCGGCGCGCAGCTCCTCGGCGAACTGACCGTGGGGGAGCCCTCCGACGTCAAGGAACTGACCGACGGCGCGCGCCTGAAGCTCGCCGGTCTCGACTTCTCCGTCGCGCACGCGCCGGGGCATACGAAGGGGTCGGTGACCTTCCAGTTGCCCGAGTCCGCCGAGGTCCCCTCGGTGTTCTTCTCGGGCGACCTGCTCTTCGCCGGCTCCATCGGACGCACCGACCTGCCCGGCGGATCGCAGGACGAGATGCTCGAGTCGCTGGCGCGCGTGTGCCTGCCGCTCGACGACTCGACCGTGGTCCTGCCGGGTCACAACGAGCACACGACGATCGGCCGTGAGCGCGCCACCAACCCGTATCTGCGCCAGGTGGCCGCCGGCCTGGGAGCCGACGCTCCCCGACGAGGAATGTGACGAGAGAAAACCCGTGAGCACCTTCAAGGCCCCCAAGGGCACCTACGACCTGCTGCCGCCGGACTCAGCGAAGTACCTGGCGGTGCGCGAGGCCATCGCCACGCCGCTGCGGAACTCCGGGTACGGCTACGTCGAGACGCCCGGCTTCGAGAACGTCGAGCTGTTCTCGCGCGGCGTCGGCGAGTCCACCGACATCGTCTCCAAGGAGATGTACGCCTTCGAGACCAAGGGCGGCGACCAGCTCGCCCTGCGCCCCGAGGGCACCGCGTCCGTGCTGCGCGCGGCCCTCGAGGCCAACCTGCACAAGGCGGGCAACCTCCCGGTCAAGCTCTGGTACTCCGGCTCGTACTACCGCTACGAGCGCCCGCAGAAGGGCCGCTACCGCCACTTCTCGCAGGTCGGCGCCGAGGCGATCGGCGCCGAGGACCCGGCTCTCGATGCCGAGCTGATCATCCTCGCCGACCAGGCGTACCGCTCGCTCGGCCTGTCGCAGTTCCGCATCCTGCTGAACTCGCTCGGCGACAAGGAGTGCCGCCCCGTCTACCGCGCCGCGCTGCAGGACTTCCTGCGCGGGCTCGATCTGGACGAGGAGACACGTCGACGTATCGACATCAACCCGCTGCGGGTCCTGGACGACAAGCGCGACGAGGTCCAGAAGCAGCTGGTCGGCGCCCCGATGCTGCGCGACTACCTGTGCGACGCGTGCAAGGCGTACCACGAGCAGGTGCGTGAGCTCCTGACGTCGGAGGGCGTCGCGTACGAGGACGACCCCAAGCTGGTGCGCGGCCTGGACTACTACACCCGTACGACCTTCGAGTTCGTCCACGACGGCCTCGGCTCGCAGTCCGCGGTGGGCGGCGGCGGCCGTTACGACGGCCTGTCCGAGATGATCGGCGGCCCCTCGCTGCCGTCGGTCGGCTGGGCGCTCGGCGTGGACCGCACGGTCCTGGCCCTGGAGGCCGAGGGCGTGGAGCTCGAACTGCCCTCCGCGACAAGCGTGTTCGCGGTGCCGCTCGGCGACGAGGCCAGGCGGGTCCTGTTCTCCAAGGTGACGGAGCTGCGCAGGGCGGGCGTCGCGGCCGACTTCTCGTACGGCGGCAAGGGGCTCAAGGGAGCCATGAAGAACGCCAACCGCAGTGGCGCGCGCTTCACGATCGTCGCCGGTGAGCGGGACCTCGCCGAGGGCGTCGTACAGCTCAAGGACATGGAGTCCGGTGAGCAGGACGCCGTCGCGGTGGACTCCATCGTGGACGTCCTGAAGGGCAAGCTGGCCTAGCCGCACGCGAAGACGAAAATGGAGGGCCCCGGCGTACCGAACGCCCGGGGCCCTTCGCGCGTACCTCCTTATGTCCATCGAACGGTGGACACCCGCGCGCGTGCGGCACAATGTCCCTGCCCGCAGGCCCCCACAAGCGACGGAACGGCGTGATGAGCAAGACGACCCCGGCAAGCGAGAGCCGCCCCTCCGACCACGATCGCGAGCGGGACGGGGCGGACGCGCCACGCGGCGTCGGCGGGAGCCGTGCGTTCGCGCTGCTCCTGGTGATCACGGGTGCGGCGGGGCTGCTCGCGGCGTGGGTGATCACGCTGGACAAGTTCAAGCTCCTTGAGGACCCGGACTTCACGCCGGGGTGCAGTCTCAATCCGGTGGTCTCCTGCGGCAACATCATGAAGAGCGAGCAGGCGTCGGCCTTCGGGTTCCCGAACCCGATGCTGGGCATCGCGGCGTACGCGGTCGTGATCTGTGTCGGCATGAGCCTGCTGGGCCGTGCGCGCTTCCCGCGCTGGTACTGGCTGACGCTGAACGCGGGCATGCTCTTCGGGGTCGGGTTCTGCACCTGGCTGATGTACCAGTCGCTGTACGAGATCAACTCGCTGTGCCTGTGGTGCTGCCTGGCCTGGGCCGCCACGATCACCATGTTCTGGTACGTGACCTCCTTCAACATCCGCAACGGCTTCCTGCCCGCGCCCTCCTGGCTGCGCACCTTCTTCAGCGAGTTCACCTGGGTGCTGCCGGTGCTGCACGTCGGCATCATCGGGATGCTGATCCTCACGCGCTGGTGGGACTTCTGGACCAGCTGACAGCGCTGACGGCGTTGTCAGTGGGCTGACGTAGGGTTCGAAGCGTGGAGCCCGATCTGTTCACCGCAGCTGCCGAGGACCGCCAGGAGAAGGACCCTTCGACAAGTCCCCTGGCCGTCCGGATGCGCCCGCGCACCCTCGAAGAAGTCGTCGGCCAGCAGCATCTGCTGAAGCGGGGCTCGCCCCTGCGGAGGCTGGTGGGCGAGGGCGGGGGAGGACCGGCGGGACCGTCGTCGGTGTTCCTGTGGGGGCCGCCGGGCATCGGCAAGACGACCCTCGCGTACGTGGTCTCGAAGGCCACGAACAAGCGCTTCGTGGAGCTCTCCGCGATCACCGCGGGCGTGAAGGAAGTGCGCGCGGTCATCGAGGGGGCTCGCAGGGCCATGGGCGGCCACGGCAAGGAGACCGTCCTCTTCCTGGACGAGATCCACCGCTTCAGCAAGGCCCAGCAGGACTCGCTGCTGCCCGCCGTCGAGAACCGCTGGGTGACCCTGATCGCGGCGACGACCGAGAACCCGTACTTCTCGATCATCTCCCCGCTCCTGTCCCGCTCCCTCCTCCTCACGCTCGAACCGCTCACGGACGACGACCTGCGCGGCCTGCTGCGCCGGGCGCTCACCGAGGAGCGGGGCCTTGGCGGCGCGGTGGAACTGCCCGAGGACACCGAGGAGCACCTGCTCCGGATCTCGGGCGGCGACGCCCGGCGCGCGCTCACCGCCCTGGAGGCGGGCGCGGGCTCGGCCATCGCCAAGGGCGAGAAGGAGATCACCCTCCAGACCCTGGAGGAGTCGGTCGACCGCGCAGCCGTGACGTACGACCGCGACGGCGACCAGCACTACGACGTCGCGAGCGCCCTCATCAAGTCCATCCGCGGTTCGGACGTGGACGCGGCCCTGCACTATCTGGCCCGGATGATCGAGGCGGGCGAGGACCCCCGCTTCATCGCACGGCGCCTGATGATCTCCGCGAGCGAGGACATCGGCCTCGCCGACCCCACAGCCCTGCCCACGGCGGTCGCCGCCGCCCAGGCCGTCGCCATGATCGGCTTCCCGGAGGCCGCGCTCACCCTCAGCCACGCGACGATCGCCCTCGCCCTGGCCCCGAAGTCGAACGCCGCCACGATCGCCATCCAGTCCGCCCAGGCCGACGTCCGCGCGGGACTCGCGGGCCCCGTCCCGCCCCACCTGCGCGACGGTCACTACAAGGGAGCGGCCAAGCTCGGCCACGCCCAGGGCTATGTGTACCCGCACGACGTGCCGGGCGCGATCGCCGCCCAGCAGTACGCACCCGACACCGTGGCCGCCAAGCGCTACTACCAACCCACTCGCTACGGCGCCGAGGCGAGGTACGCCGACGTGGTCGAGCGGGTCCGCGAGCGCCTCAAGGGCGAGTAGCCCCACCCCGCCGCTGTGCCTCGCGGCCCGCGTCGGAGGCACCCTCCGTCACCCGGTACACTTGCCCGAAGTGCTGCGTCCCGTGTCCGGTCTCGTACCGGCGCCACCAGAACGGGACATCCAGCCGGAGCCCCGGACCTCACCGTCCAGGAATCTCCAGGAGCGTCGCGCACCGTCGAAGGTGTCGCGGGCAGCCCACCACCATCTCGTACTCCGGGAAGCGGTCGGTGGGCCACTCGCGTGCTGCACATAGTGCCCAGACCAGGGAGCGGCTGCCCGCCGGATCCAGAACCACCGGATCCGATGGGTTTCCCAGGCTGCGGATGCGACCTCCCCTAACCCTGGTGAAGCCGATTTCACATGGAACAGAGAGGTTGGTTCATGACGAACCAGTCCCGCCCCAAGGTCAAGAAGTCGCGTGCCCTCGGCATCGCGCTGACCCCGAAGGCCGTCAAGTACTTCGAGGCCCGCCCCTACCCGCCGGGCGAGCACGGCCGTGGGCGCAAGCAGAACTCGGACTACAAGGTCCGTCTGCTCGAGAAGCAGCGTCTGCGTGCGCAGTACGACATCAGCGAGAAGCAGATGGCTCGTGCCTACGACCGCGCCAAGAAGGCCGAAGGCAAGACCGGCGAGGCTCTGGTCATCGAGCTCGAGCGCCGTCTCGACGCCCTGATCCTTCGTTCGGGCATCGCCCGCACGATCTACCAGGCCCGTCAGATGGTCAGCCACGGCCACATCGAGGTCAACGGCGGCAAGGTCGACAAGCCGTCGTTCCGCGTCCGTCCCGACGACGTCGTGATGGTCCGCGAGCGCAGCCGTGAGAAGCCGCTGTTCGTGGTCTCGCGTGAGGGTGGCTTCGCCCCCGACGGTGAGATCCCGCGTTACCTCCAGGTGAACCTGAAGGCCCTGGCCTTCCGTCTGGACCGTGACCCGAACCGCAAGGAGATCCCCGTGATCTGCGACGAGCAGCTCGTCGTCGAGTACTACGCCCGCTGACCCGGACGTAGCTCTCCCTGCTTCAGCCCGTCGCCCGCCCTGCCTTCTTGGTGGGGCGGGCGACGGGTTCTTGCGTTCTCCCCGGGGCCCGTTCCCAGGGCCCGCGACACCGCCGCGTCCGCGGTCAGACGGGTCCCGGCGGCTACGCACTCCTCGTAACGGGCGTCACCCAGTTGCTCGCGGGCCTTCGATTCGCACAGCTCGTGCGGCCCTCCGAAGTATCCGGAGCCGAACAGCGGAAGGCCCACCGACGGCCAGATGCGGGACGCGGCGCCCTGTAGTACCGCGGCTTCGGCCGGGTCGCCCTCCACCGCGGTGAACAGGGCGAGCAGCTCGATCGCGAGCACCGTGCCGAGCAGATCGTTGAAGGCGTGGTCCAGAGCCAGGCACCGCATGACCAGCTCCCGTGCCGTCGCCGCGTCACCGCGCGTCCAGGCCGCGAAGCCGAGGACATAGAGGGCGTACGCGAGGGTCCAGCGCTCGCCGTGGTCCTCGCAGACCTGGCGTACGTCCTCGCAGAGCACGACCGCGTCGGCGAGCTCGCCGCGGAAGGCGAGGGCCATCGCCAGCTCGACCTGGCCCATCAGGACATTGCTGTTGAGCTCGCCGATCTCGTGGTACTGGTCGAGGGCCGAGCGCAGCAGGCTCTCGGCGCGCGGCATGTCGTCGTCCAGGAGCGCCAGGCAGCCGATGCGGTGCACGGCGTACGCGGTCGCGATGGCGCTGCCCGTGCGCTCCGCCTCGTCCTTGCACTCCTGCAGCGCCGCGAGCGCGGCCACCGTGTCGCCCTGCAGAACCGCCACATAGCCGAGCACCCACAGCGCCTTGAGGCGCGAGTCGTCGTGGTCGCCGTCCAGTTCGAGTGCGCGGTCGAGCCAGTGCCGCCCCTCCGCGAGCCGCCCGCAGCCGACCCAGTAGAACCACAGGCTGCCCGCCAGATACTGGCCCAGATGAGTCTCGTCCGGCTCGGTCAGGCAGTGCTCGAGGGCGCCCCGCAGATTGGGCAGTTCCAGGTCGAGGAGTTCGGCGACCCGCGCCTGGCGCGGTGAGAACCAGTCCAGCTCGCACCAGGTGGCGAGCCCCATGTACCAGTCGCGGTGCCGACGCCGCATCCGCGCGCAGTCGCCGGTCGCCTCCAGCCAGTCGGCGCCGTAGGCCCGGACCGTGTCGAGCATGCGGTAGCGGACGCCCGTCGGTCCCTCCTCGCGGGTCACGACGGACTGGGCGATCAACTCGTCGAGTACGTCGAGTACGTCGTCGGCGTGCAGGCCGTCCCCACTGCAGATGTACTCGGCAGCCTCCAGGTCGAAGGGGCCGCAGAACACGGAGAGGCGCGACCACAGCAGGCGCTCGCCCGCCGTGCACAGCTCATGGCTCCAGCCGATGGCCGTACGCAGGGTCTGATGCCGCGGCTGCACATCGCGCCGGGTCCCGGTGAGCAGCGTGAAACGGTCGTCGAGCCGGGAGAGGAGCTGCGCGGGCGAGAGCGCCCGCAGCCGCCCCGCCGCCAGCTCGACGGCCAGCGGGATCCCGTCGAGGCGGCGGCACAGCTCCACCACGTCGGCCTCGTTCCCCTCGTCCAGGGCGAAGCCCGAGAGCCCCGCGGCCGCACGGTCGGCGAAGAGCGCGGTCGCGTCCGGTGTGGGCAGCGGCGCGAGCGGGAAGATCCGCTCGCCCCCGGTGTCGAGAGGCCGGCGCCCCACCGCGAGCACGCGGAGCCCGGGGCAGCGGAGCAGCAGATCCCCCACCAGGGAGGCACACGCCTCCACCAGGTGTTCGAACCCGTCGACGACGAGGAGGACTTCCCGCTCCGCGAGATGCTCGATGAGCACCTCGCGCGGTGTGCGGTGGGTGTGATCCGTCAGGCGCAGCGCGTCGGCGACCGAGTGTTCGACCAGATCCGGGTCCCGGACCGCCGCGAGCTCCACCAGCCAGGCGCCGTCCCGCGGCGCGGCGTCACAGGCGGCCCGGACGGCCACGCGCGACTTCCCGACGCCGCCGACGCCGGTCACCGTGACCAGGCGTCCGGACTCCAACTCGGCTGCGAGAGAGGAGAGTTCGTCGATACGACCGACGAAGGCGTTGAGCTCCAGAGGGAGGTTGCCCGGTCTCGGCGGCCGTGCGGAGGAGCTGTGCCGGTGGTCGCCCGTGCGCTGATCGCGTCGCATGATCTACGGAGCGTACCGATGCGTAAGCACTCCGTACAATCAATAGAGGTAACTCCCTTGGTCCGACGCGGTAATGCGGTGCGGAGCCCTGGCCCCGGCGCGATAGGGTCGGGTGACGACTTTTCGATGTTCAGGGCCGATGTTCAGGGAGCGGTGCGCAGTGTCGGGTGGAGAGGTGGCCGGGATCCTGGTGGCCGTCTTCTGGGCGATCCTGGTCTCCTTCCTGGCCGTGGCGCTGGTGAGACTGGCGCAGACGCTCAAGGCGACCACCAAGCTCGTCGCGGATGTGACCGAGCAGGCCGTCCCGCTTCTCGCGGACGCCTCCACCGCGGTGCGCTCCGCGCAGACCCAGATCGACCGGGTCGACGCCATCGCCTCCGACGTGCAGGAAGTCACGTCGAACGCGTCCGCGCTCTCCTCGACGGTGGCCTCCACCTTCGGCGGGCCCCTCGTCAAGGTCGCGGCGTTCGGTTACGGGGTGCGCAGGGCCCTGGGCCGCAAGGCAGGACCCGAATCAAACAATGTGCCCCCGGCGCCCGCCCGACGTACCGTGATCGTGGGGCGCACCCTCCCCTCAGCGCGGCGGCGGGGCAAGCGGAAGAAGGACTGACGCAGCGATGTTCCGCCGTACGTTCTGGTTCACCGCGGGCGCCGCTGCCGGTGTGTGGGCCACCACCAAGGTCAACCGCAAGATCAAGCAACTGACCCCCGAAAGCCTCGCGGCGCAGGCCGCGAACAAGGCGGTCGAGGCGGGTCACAAACTCAAGGACTTCGCTCTCGACGTCCGCGACGGCATGGCCCAGCGCGAGGCCGAACTGGGCGAGGCCCTCGGCCTCGAAGCCCCGGTCGACCAGGAACTCCCCGGGCAGCGCCGTGTGGTCGTGGCCATCGAGAACGCCAAGACCAGCAAGACCGACAAGAACAAGCAGGGCAAGTACCTCTCGAATTCGAAGTACTCGTACAACCGGAATGAGGACCACTGATGGAGTCGGCCGAGATTCGCCGCCGCTGGCTGAGCTTCTTCGAGGAGCGCGGGCACACCGTCGTCCCTTCGGCGTCGCTCATCGCGGACGACCCGACTCTGCTCCTCGTCCCCGCCGGCATGGTGCCCTTCAAGCCCTACTTCCTGGGTGAGGTCAAGCCGCAGTTCTCGCGCGCCACGAGCGTGCAGAAGTGCGTGCGTACGCCCGACATCGAAGAGGTCGGCAAGACCACGCGCCACGGCACGTTCTTCCAGATGTGCGGCAACTTCTCCTTCGGCGACTACTTCAAGGAAGGCGCCATCACGTACGCCTGGGAGCTGCTCACCAGCTCCGTGGCGGACGGTGGCTACGGCCTGGACCCCGAGCGCCTCTGGGTGACGGTCTACCTCGACGACGACGAGGCCGAGACCATCTGGCGCGAGAAGGTGGGCGTCCCCGCCGAGCGCATCCAGCGCCTGGGCAAGAAGGACAACTACTGGTCCATGGGCGTCCCCGGCCCCTGCGGCCCCTGCTCCGAGATCAACTACGACCGCGGCCCCGAGTTCGGCGTCGAGGGCGGCCCGGCCGTCAACGACGAGCGCTACGTGGAGATCTGGAACCTGGTCTTCATGCAGTACGAGCGCGGTGAGGGCACATCGAAGGACGACTTCGAGATCCTCGGCGAGCTGCCCAGCAAGAACATCGACACCGGCCTCGGTCTTGAGCGTCTCGCCATGATCCTGCAGGGCGTACAGAACATGTACGAGACCGACACCCTGCGCGTGATCATGGACACGGCCACCGAACTGACCGGCGTGCGGTACGGCGCCGAGCAGGGCTCGGACGTCTCCCTGCGCGTCGTCGCCGACCACATGCGCACGTCCGTGATGCTCATCGGCGACGGCGTCACGCCCGGCAACGAAGGCCGCGGTTACGTACTGCGCCGCATCATGCGCCGCGCCATCCGCAACATGCGTCTGATGGGCGCCACGGGCCCGGTCGCGCTGGAGCTCGTCGGCACGGTCATCGAGTCGATGGGCGAGCAGTACCCCGAACTCCGATCCGACCGCAAGCGCATCGAGACCGTCGCGCTCGCCGAAGAGGCCGCCTTCCTCAAGGCTCTCAAGGGCGGCACGAACATCCTCGACACCGCCGTCACCGAGACCAAGACCGCCGGTGGCAAGGTCCTCTCCGGCGACAAGGCCTTCCTGCTGCACGACACGTGGGGCTTCCCGATCGACCTCACCCTGGAGATGGCCGCCGAACAGGGCCTGACCGTGGACGAGGACGGCTTCCGGCGCCTGATGAAGGAGCAGCGGGAGCGGGCCAAGGCCGACGCCCAGGCCAAGAAGACCGGCCACGCCGATCTGCACGCCTACCGCGAGATCGCCGACAACTCCGGCGCCACCGACTTCACCGGCTACACCCTCACCGAGAACGAGGCCGTGATCGTCGGCCTCCTGGTCAACGGCGTCTCGTCCCCCGCCGCCCGCGAGGGCGACGAGGTCGAGGTCGTCCTCGACCGCACCCCCTTCTACGCCGAGGGCGGCGGCCAGATCGCCGACTCCGGCCGGATCCGCCTGGACAACGGCGCGGTCGTCGAGATCCGTGACGTGCAGAAGCCGGTCCCCGGCGTACACGTCCACAAGGGTGTCGTCCAGGTCGGTGAGATCACCGTCGGCGACCAGGTCTGGGCCTCCATCGACGTGCACCGCCGTCGTGCCATCGCCCGCGCCCACTCCGCCACGCACCTCACGCACCAGGCGCTGCGCGACGCGCTCGGCCCGACGGCTGCCCAGGCCGGTTCCGAGAACCAGCCGGGCCGCTTCCGCTTCGACTTCGGCTCCCCGTCGGCCGTGCCCACGGCCGTCATGACGGACGTCGAGCAGAAGATCAACGAAGTGCTCGCGCACGAACTCGACGTGCAGGCCGAGGTCATGTCGATCGACGACGCCAAGAAGCAGGGCGCCATCGCCGAATTCGGCGAGAAGTACGGCGAGCGGGTGCGCGTGGTCACCATCGGTGACTTCTCCAAGGAGCTGTGCGGCGGCACGCACGTGCACAACACCGCCCAGCTCGGCCTGGTGAAGCTGCTCGGCGAATCGTCCATCGGCTCGGGCGTGCGCCGTATCGAGGCCCTGGTCGGCGTCGACGCGTACAACTTCCTCGCCAAGGAGCACACGGTCGTCGCCCAGCTCCAGGAGCTGGTCAAGGGCCGTTCCGAGGAGTTGCCCGAGAAGGTCTCCGCCATGCTCGGCAAGCTGAAGGACGCCGAGAAGGAGATCGAGAAGTTCCGCGCGGAGAAGGTCCTGGCGGCCGCCGCCGGTCTCGTCGACCAGGCCAAGGACGTACGGGGTGTCGCTCTCGTCACCGGTCAGGTGCCGGACGGCACGGGCGCCGACGACCTGCGCAAGCTGGTCCTCGACGTACGCCACCGCATCCCCGGCGACCGCCCGGCCGTGGTGGCCCTGTTCACGACGGCCAATGGCCGCCCGCTGACGGTCATCGCCACGAACGAAGCCGCCCGCGAGCGCGGTCTCAAGGCCGGTGACCTCGTCCGTACGGCCGCCAAGACCCTCGGTGGCGGTGGCGGTGGCAAGCCGGACGTCGCTCAGGGCGGCGGCCAGAACGCCGCGGCCATCGGCGATGCCATGGCCGCCGTCGAGCGCCTCGTGGCAGAGACGGCCTGATGTCCGACTCCGAGGGGGGCATGCGCAGGGGCCGGCGTCTGGCCATCGATGTCGGCGATGCCCGGATCGGGGTCGCCTCGTGCGACCCCGACGGGATCCTCGCCACGCCGGTGGAGACGGTGCCGGGACGCGATGTCCCGGCCGCGCGGCGCCGCCTGAAGCAGCTCGTCGACGAGTACGAACCGATCGAGATCGTCGTCGGACTCCCTCGCTCCCTCAACGGGGGCGAGGGCCCGGCGGCCGTCAAGGTCCGCGTGTTCGTCCAGGACCTCGCCCGCTCGGTGGCCCCCGTTCCGGTGAGGCTCGTGGACGAGAGGATGACCACAGTGACGGCCAGTCAGGGGCTGCGCGCCTCAGGCGTGAAGTCCAAAAAGGGCAGGTCTGTCATCGATCAGGCGGCGGCCGTCATCATCCTGCAGCAGGCCCTTGAGTCCGAACGGGCGTCAGGCAATGCCCCGGGCGAGGGCGTCGAAGTGGTCATCTGATCGCGATACGGTAACGTTCCGCGCGATGCGGCGGTGTTCGAACAGCTGCCGCACAGCAGCAAGAGGCGGAACGGTTGCCCGATCACTTAGACGGCGATCCCGCCTCGCGGCATGTAGGGGATCGATGACTGAGTATGGCCGGGGCCCAGGCTCCGAACCGTGGCATCCCGAGGACCCGTTGTACGGGGACGGCGGATGGGGAGGACAGCAGGCCTCCGCCGGTCCGTCCTCCTACGGCGGCCAGGGGCAGTACTACCCTCAGCAGCCGCAGCAGCATGCGCAGTACGACGACTGGAGCACGGGCGGGCAGCAGGCTTACGGCCAACAGCAGTACGGCGGGCCTGTCGGGCAGCAGCAGTACAACGGCGATCCGCAGCAGCAGTACGGCGGGGGTCCGGAACAGCAGTACAACGGCGATCCGCAGCAGCAGTACGGCGGCAGCCCCGAGCCTCAGTACGGCGGGGGCCCGGATCCTCAGTACGGCGGGAGTCCGGATCCTCAGTACGGCGGGAGTCCGGAGCAGCCGTACAACGGTGGCTGGGACAACGGGCACCAAGGCCAGGTCCCGTACGGCGCCGATCCGTCGGACCCCTACGGCAACCAGCCCGGCGGCTACGGCGCGGAGAGCCCCGACTACTACGGGACCCCTGACGCGTACCCCCCGCCGGAGCCGCCGTCCCGCCGCCGTCCCGACCCTGAGCCGCAGCAGGACTGGGATCCGGGTCCGGACCAGGGCGAACACGCCTTCTTCTCCGGCGCCGATGACGACGAGGACGAGGGCGACGATCCGCCGGGGCGCCGTGGTGGGCGCGGGGACCGTCGAGGCGGACGGGGTGGCAAGAAACCGAAGAAGCGCAGGAGTGGCTGCGCGTGCCTGGTCGTGACGCTGGTCTTCGGTGGCGGTCTCGGCGGGGTCTGCTATTTCGGCTATCAGTTCTACCAGGACCGATTCGGTACGGCACCGGATTTCGCGGGCGAAGGTATGGGAACCGCCACCGTCGACATCCCCAAGGATTCCGGCGGCTATGTGATCGGCCAGAAACTGAAGGAAGCCGGAATCGTCAAGAGCGTGGACGCTTTCGTCTCCGCGCAGGCGCAGAACTCCAATGGAAATTCCATTCAGGCCGGCGTCTATACCCTGAAGAAACAGATGTCGGCCAAGAGTGCCGTAGAGCTGATGCTCAGCCCCAAGAGCCGCAATAACCTCATCATTCCCGAGGGTAAGCGGAACTCGTGGGTCTACAAGCAGATCGATACGCGCCTGAAGCTCGAAAAGGGCACGACCGAGGGCGTTGCCAAGAAGGAATGGAAGACGCTCGGCCTTCCTGACTGGGCGAACACCAGCAAGGACATCAAGGATCCGCTCGAAGGGTTCCTCTACCCCTCCAGCTATGGGGTTGCCAAGGGCCAGAAGCCTGAGGCCATCCTCAAGAACATGGTCTCCCGAGCTACCGAGAAGTACGACGAGTTGGGCCTCAAGTCGAAGGCGGCCGACCTGCAGTTGGAGAACCCGCTGCAGGTCCTCACGGTGGCCAGCCTCGTCCAGGCCGAAGGTATGACGCACGACGACTTCAAGAAGATGGCGGCCGTTGTATACAACCGTCTCAAGTCGTCCAACACCGTGACCAACCAGAAGCTCGAGTTCGACTCGACGTACAACTACCTTAAGGGTCAGAGCGAGATCAATATCCCGATCTCAAAGATCCGGACTGATCCTGACCCGTACAACACCTATTACCACAAGGGCCTTCCGCCAGGACCAATCGGAAACCCGGGTGACGAGGCGCTGGCGGCGACAATTGGCCCGGACGGTAGCGGCTGGATGTTCTTCGTCTCTGTCGACGGAAAGAAAACCCAGTTCACCAAGACGCTGGCCGAGCACGATAGGCTAGTGCGGGAATTCAACGATCGGCAGAAGAATGGCGACTGAGCATGGCCGCCGAGCCGCAGTCCTCGGCTCACCCATCGCCCACTCCCTCTCCCCGGTGCTGCACCGCGCCGCATACGGGGAGCTGGGTCTGGCCGAATGGACGTATGACCTGTTCGACGTAGACGAGGCGGCCCTGCCCGGCTTCCTGAAGGGCCTCGGTCCCGACTGGGCCGGGCTCTCCCTGACGATGCCGCTCAAGCGCGCGGTGATCCCGCTGCTCGACGAGATCAGCGAGACGGCCGCCTCCGTCGAGGCGGTCAACACCGTCGTCTTCACGGAGGACGGCCGCCGCGCCGGCGACAACACCGACATCCCCGGCATGGTCGCCGCCCTGCGGGAACGCGGCATCGAGCAGGTCGAGTCGGCCGCGATCCTCGGCGCGGGCGCCACCGCGTCGTCCGCGCTCGCCGCGCTGGCGCGGATCTGCGCGGGCGAGGTCGTCGTGTACGTACGCAGCCAGGCGCGCGCCGCCGAGATGCGGCAGTGGGGCGAGCGGCTCGACGTGCAGGTGCGGACGGAGGACTGGGCGGACGCCGAACGCGCGCTGAGCGCGCCGCTGGTGATCGCCACGACGCCGGCGGGTGCGACCGACGCGCTCTCGGCCGCCGTGCCGGAGCGCCCCGCGACCCTCTTCGACGTCCTGTACGACCCGTGGCCCACCGCTCTGGCGGCTCGCTGGTCGATGTACGGCGGTGCCGTCGTCAGCGGGCTCGACCTGCTCGTGCACCAGGCCGTGCTGCAGGTCGAGCAGATGACCGGGCACGCGTCCGCGCCGCTGGCCGCGATGCGCGAGGCCGGGGAGCACGCGCTGGCGGCGCGCCAGGACTGACCCCGAGCCGTCCGCTTTCTGGACCGGAGGGCGGGTCCCGCCCCCCGACGTGGGAGGATCAGGGGTGGCGGGCCAGGGCCGCGCACCCGGTCGCGTCACGCAGTTCCAGGCGCGAGCATGAGGAGCACCGTTGAGCAGGTTGCGTTGGCTGACCGCGGGAGAGTCCCACGGACCCGCACTTGTCGCGACGCTGGAGGGTCTTCCCGCCGGCGTGCCGATCACCACGGAGATGGTGGCGGACCACCTGGCCCGGCGGCGCCTCGGCTATGGGCGCGGTGCGCGCATGAAGTTCGAGCGCGACGAGATCACCTTCCTCGGCGGTGTCCGGCACGGCCTGAGCATGGGCTCGCCGATCGCGATCATGGTGGGCAACACCGAGTGGCCCAAGTGGGAACAGGTCATGGCGGCCGACCCGGTCGACCCCGAGATCCTCGCCGACCTGGCCCGCAACGCCCCGCTGACCCGGCCCCGGCCCGGCCACGCGGACCTCGCGGGCATGCAGAAGTACGGCTTCGACGAGGCCCGGCCGATCCTGGAGCGCGCCTCGGCCCGCGAGACCGCGGCCCGCGTCGCGCTCGGCGCGGTCGCCCGCTCGTACCTCAAGGAGACGGCCGGGATCGAGATCGTCAGCCACGTCACGGAACTGGCGGCGGCCAAGGCGCCCTACGGCGTCTACCCCACCCCGGCCGATGTCGAGAAGCTCGACGCCGACCCGGTGCGCTGCCTCGACGCGGACGCGAGCAAGGCGATGGTCGCCGAGATCGACCAGGCCCACAAGGACGGCGACACGCTGGGTGGTGTGGTCGAGGTCCTGGCGTACGGCGTGCCCGTCGGGCTCGGTTCGCACGTGCACTGGGACCGGCGGCTCGACGCGCGGCTCGCCGCCGCGCTCATGGGCATCCAGGCCATCAAGGGCGTCGAGGTCGGCGACGGCTTCGACCTCGCGCGGGTGCCGGGCTCCAAGGCGCACGACGAGATCGTCTCCACCGACGACGGCATCAGGCGCACATCGGGCCGCTCCGGCGGCACCGAGGGCGGCCTGACCACCGGTGAACTGCTCCGCGTGCGCGCCGCGATGAAGCCCATCGCGACCGTGCCGCGCGCGCTGGCCACCATCGACGTCGCCACCGGCGAGGCCACCAAGGCCCACCACCAGCGCTCCGACGTGTGTGCGGTCCCGGCCGCGGGCATCGTCGCCGAAGCCATGGTCGCGCTGACCCTGGCCGACGCCGTCGCCGAGAAGTTCGGCGGCGACAGCGTGCCCGAGACCCGGCGGAACGTCGCGTCGTACCTCGACAACCTGCAGATCCGGTGACCGGCCCGCAGATCGTTCTGGTCGGGCCGATGGGCGTGGGCAAGTCGACGGTGGGCGCACTGCTCGCCGAGCGCCTCGGCACCGTCTACCGCGACACCGACGCCGACATCGTTCTCGTACAGGGCCGGGAGATCTCGGACATCTTCCTGGACGAGGGGGAGGCGCACTTCCGCGACCTGGAGCGGGAGGCCGTGCGCACGGCGCTCACCGAGCACGCGGGGATCCTCGCGCTCGGCGGGGGCGCGATCCTCGACGACTCGACCCGCGCGCTTCTCGCACCGCACCCCGTCGTCTATCTCTCGATGGACGTCGAGGAGGCGGTCAAGCGCACCGGCCTGAACGTCGCGCGCCCCCTGCTCGCGGTCAACCCGCGCAAGCAGTGGCGCGAACTGATGGACGCCCGGCGCCACTTGTACGCCGAAGTCGCCCGCGCCGTCGTCGCCACCGACGACCGCACCCCCGAAGAGGTCGCCCAAGCGGTCCTCGACGCACTGGAGTTGAAGGAAGCATGACGGAGATTTCGGGGCAGGCACCCACCGCCCAGGCACCCACCGCCCAGGCACCCACCGCCCAGGCGCCCACCCGCATCCAGGTCGGCGGCACCGCGGGCACCGAGCCGTACGAGGTGCTCGTCGGACGGCAGCTCCTAGGTGAGCTGCCCGCCCTGATCGGCGAGCGGACCAAGCGCGTCGCGATCATCCACCCGGAGGCGCTCGCCGAGACCGGTGACGCACTCCGTGACGACCTGGCGGGACAGGGGTTCGAGGTCGTCGCCATCCAGGTGCCGAACGCGGAGGAGGCCAAGACCGCCGAGGTCGCCGCGTACTGCTGGAAGGCGCTCGGCCAGTCCGGCTTCACCCGCAGCGACATCATCATCGGTGTCGGCGGCGGAGCCACCACGGACCTCGCCGGGTTCGTGGCCGCGACCTGGCTGCGCGGGGTCCGCTGGATCGCCGTACCGACCACCGTGCTTGGCATGGTGGACGCCGCGGTCGGCGGCAAGACCGGCATCAACACCGCCGAGGGCAAGAACCTCGTCGGCTCCTTCCACCCGCCCACCGGCGTGCTGTGCGACCTCGCCGCGCTCGATTCGCTGCCGGTCAACGACTTCGTGTCGGGTCTCGCGGAGATCATCAAGGCCGGTTTCATCGCCGACCCGGCGATCCTCGAACTGATCGAGGAGGACCCGCAGGCGGCGCGCAGCCCGCAGGGCCCGCGCACCGCCGAGCTGATCGAGCGCTCCATCAAGGTCAAGGCCGAAGTCGTCTCCGGCGACCTCAAGGAGTCGGGCCTGCGCGAGATCCTCAACTACGGTCACACGCTCGCCCACGCCATCGAGAAGAACGAGCGCTACAAGTGGCGGCACGGCGCCGCCGTCTCCGTGGGCATGGCCTTCGCGGCCGAACTCGGCCGCCTCGCGGGGCGCCTTGACGACGCGACCGCCGACCGGCACCGCGCGGTCCTGGAGTCGGTCGGTCTGCCCCTGAGCTACCGCTACGACCAGTGGCCCAAGCTCCTGGAGACCATGAAGGTCGACAAGAAGTCCCGCGGTGACCTGCTGCGTTTCATCGTCCTCGACGGCCTCGGCAAGCCGACCGTCCTGGAGGGACCCGATCCCGCGATGCTGCTCGCCGCGTACGGCGAAGTGGCGAACTAGCGCTCAAGCAGCGCCGAATCGGCCCATCGGAACAAGCCACGGGCACCCTGCGGCCTCCCCGGCCGTTCACACAACGTCGGCCGGGGGCGGTACCGTTCGGTAACGGGTGGCCCCGGCCGCCGCCCGACCAGCGTCAGTCGCACGAGACGGAGTGGCACCGGATGCAGCACGCAGTGGGGTCTCCGCTGCCGCCGCCCCATCAGCCGGGGCACGGACCAGCCACCGGCTGGTCCCCGGCCGCACACCACCCGAGCGGTCCGCCGCCGGGTGCCGCGCCGGGCGGCCCACCGCCTCCCGCGCCTGGCTTCGCCGGCGCCCCGCACCCACCGGGCACGGCCCCGCATCCGCAGGGACCGGGCCCGCATCCGCAGAGCCCGGCCCCGCGCCCGCACGCCCCGGTGCCGGGAGCCCCGCAGCACCATCACGTGCCGGGTGGTGCCCCCGTGCCGCCGACCCCGGACACGACCGGCCACATCCAGCTGCCGCCCGGCGGCCCCGTCGCCATGCCGAGCCCCCCGCCCGGCACGGCCCAGGCCGACAGCGGCGCCACCACCCTCGCCGTCCTCCTGATCGGCCCCGCGGGCGCGGGCAAGACGAGCGTCGCCAAGTTCTGGGCGGAGCACCGCCGGGTGCCGACCGCCCACATCAGCCTCGACGACGTACGCGAATGGGTCCGCTCGGGGTTCGCGGACCCCCAGTCCGGCTGGAACGACCACTCCGAGGCGCAGTACCGCCTGGCCCGCCGCACCTGCGGCTTCGCCGCACGGAACTTCCTGGCCAACGGCATCTCGTGCATCCTCGACGACGCGGTCTTCCCCGACCGCCCGGTCGTCGGCCTCGGCGGCTGGAAGCGCCACGTGGGTCCAGGGCTGCTGCCGGTGGTCCTGCTGCCCGGCCTGGAGATCGTCCTGGAGCGCAACGCCGAGCGCAGCGGCAATCGCCGCCTCACGGACGAGGAAGTGGCCCGCATCCACGGCCGCATGGCGGGCTGGTACGGCTCGGGGCTTCCCATCATCGATAATTCCCAGCTGGACGTTCCCGCCACCGCCCGCGTCCTGGACGACGTGCTCGCACGCTCCATCGCGAGCCCGCCGCAGTGGTAGGCCCGACCGCTTCCGCATACCCCCCGGGATGCCCCCAGGTATGCCCTTGACCGCTCGGTCGGACGCGCTGAACCGGCCGTCCCGCGCCGCCGCTCGTAGGCTCGTGCCATGTCAGAGGTGTACGCGGCCCGCCGTGAGCGGCTGAGGGAGCGCTGTGCCGCGGGTGGCAGCGCGTCGGCGTTGGTGTCCCGTCCCGCCAACGTGCGGTATCTCGCGGGAGCGGCGCCGCACGGCTCCGTGCTCCTGCTGGGCAGCAGCGAGGATCTGCTGCTGTGCGGCGGTCCGCTCGGTGACGGGCAGGGCGAGGGGAGACCCGACGCGGGGCTGCGGGTGCAGCTGCTCGACGCGTCAAGTGGGGATCCGGCCGTCGCGGGTGCCGATCTCGCGGCCGCGCAGGGTGCCGACTCGCTGGCCATCGAGGAGCACGACCTCACGGTCGCCCGGCACCGCGCCCTTGGATCCGTCGCGCCGCGGCTGCGGCTGGCGGACCTCGGGGGAGCGGTCGAACAACTGCGCCTCGTCAAGGACGAGGAGGAGATCTCCTGCCTGCGGATCGGCTCCGAGATCGCCGACCAGGCGCTCGGTGAGCTGCTCGAATCCATTCTGGTGGGGCGTACGGAACGCCATCTCGCCCTGGAACTCGAGCGCCGTCTCGTGGACCACGGCGCGGACGGGCCCGCCTTCCCGACCTCCGTGGGCACCGGGCCGAACTCCGGCCGCGGCCTCCACCGGCCGTCGGACCGGCGAGTGGAGGAGGGAGATTTCCTCTCCGTGTGCCTGGGGGCGAGTTATCGCGGCTACCTTTGCGAGATCGGACGTACGTTCGTCATCGGTACGTCTCCCGCGGACTGGCAGATCGATCTCTACGACCTCGTCTTCGCCGCTCAGCGGGCGGGCAGGGAGGCTCTCGCACCAGGTGCGGCCTACCGTGACATCGACCGTGCGGCACGCCACGTACTGGACTCCGCAGGGTATGCGGACGGTCTCCCTGCGTTGATGGGGCACGGGGTGGGGCTCGAAATCGACGAGGACCCGCAGTTGGCGCCCGCGGCCATGGGTAAACTGGACGCTTGCGTGCCGGTCACCGTCGAACCGGGGGTTCACATCCCGGGACGGGGTGGTGTCCGGATCGATGACACGCTCGTCGTGCGCCCCGAGGCGGACGGCGGACCCGAGCTACTCACCATCACGACCAAGGAGCTGCTCGCGCTCTAGCTTTTCGAGCTGTGCGCGCGCGCCGGGGTCGTCCACGTCAGTCCAGGAGATTCCGCAACCGTGGCTTCCACGAACGACCTCAAGAACGGCCTGGTGCTCAAGCTCGACGGGGGCCAGCTCTGGTCCGTCGTCGAGTTCCAGCACGTCAAGCCCGGCAAGGGCCCCGCCTTCGTGCGCACCAAGCTCAAGAACGTGCTGTCCGGCAAGGTCGTCGACAAGACCTTCAACGCCGGCGTCAAGGTCGACACGGCGACGATCGACAAGCGCGACATGCAGTTCTCCTACATGGACGGCGACTACTTCGTCTTCATGGACATGGAGACGTACGACCAGCTGCACGTCGACCGCAAGTCCGTCGGTGACGCCGCCAACTTCCTGATCGAGGGCTTCACGGCATCCGTCGCGCAGCACGACGGCTCGGTCCTCTTCGTCGAGCTGCCCGCCGCGGTCGAGCTCGTCATCCAGGAGACCGAGCCCGGTGTCCAGGGCGACCGCTCCACCGGTGGCACCAAGCCCGCGACGCTGGAGACCGGCCACCAGATCCAGGTCCCGCTCTTCATCACCACGGGCGAGAAGATCAAGGTCGACACCCGTGACAGTGGCTACCTCGGCCGGGTGAACAGCTAACCGTGGCTGCTCGTAATACGGCCCGCAAGCGCGCCTTCCAGATCCTCTTCGAGGCCGACCAGCGTGGTGCCGACGTAGTGACGGTCCTCGCGGACTGGGTGCGTCACTCGCGGTCCGACACCCGGCAGCCGCCGGTGAGCGAGTTCACGATGGAGCTGGTCGAGGGGTACGCGGAGCACGCGCGCCGCATCGACGAGCTGATCTCGCAGTACGCCGTCGCGTGGACCCTGGACAGGATGCCGGTTGTCGACCGCAACATCCTGCGGCTCGGTGCCTACGAGCTGATCTGGGTCGACGGGACGCCGGACGCCGTGGTCATGGACGAGTCCGTGCAGCTCGCCAAGGAGTTCTCCACGGACGACTCGCCGTCCTTCGTGAACGGACTGCTCGGCCGCTTCAAGGACCTGAAGCCGACCCTGCGCCGCGACGAGGCGTAAGGCCGCGACACCACGCGAGGCGCGAGCCTCCCATGCCGCTCAGAGGGCCCGCAGCGACGCGCTGCGGGCCCTCTGGCGCTCCCTGGGATCCCTGGGGCCTCTGTGCCCTCTGAGGGCACAGAGGCGTACGCAGAACGCCGGGGTGGCCGGAACCCGATCGGTTCCGGCCACCCCGGCGTTACGTTTCTGCTCAGCTCTCCCTTGAGGGATCAGACGTCGTCGTGGGCGACGGCGCGGCGCGCGTCCGCGTCCAGGACGCCCCAGCTGATCAGCTGCTCGGTGAGAACCGAGGGCGACTGGTCGTAGATCACGGCGAGAGTGCGCAGGTCGTCCTGGCGGATCGAGAGCACCTTGCCGTTGTAGTCACCGCGCTGCGACTGGATCGTGGCCGCATATCGCTGCAGCGGTCCCGCCTTCTCGGCCGGGACGTGCGCCAGGCGCTCGAGGTCGAGCACGAGCTTGGGCGGCGGTTCGGCCGCACCGCCCGGGGCGGTGCCGGGCAGCAGTTCCTGAACCGGGACTCCGTAGAAGTCCGCCAGCTCGGCGAGGCGCTGTACGGTCACGGCGCGGTCGCCGCGTTCGTACGAACCGACCACGACCGCCTTCCAGCGTCCCTGGGACTTTTCCTCGACACCGTGGAGGGAAAGGCCCTGCTGGGTACGGATTGCACGGAGCTTGGCCCCGAGCTGTTTGGCGTATTCGCTGGACATATAGCTCCCCGGACGAAGAACGGTAACTCACTGTGAGGTTACGCAGCGTTACTTGGGTGCGTCAAGCCGAATGGTCCGTACCGCCCCCTCCGAGGGGGGTCGTGACCGGGGGTGTTGCCGGTGCTGGTAACGTGGATGGCGCAATTTCGACGTCCTTTAAGGTCCGTCCCGTGAGGCGGAGAAGGAGGTCCGTTTCATATGGACTCGCACGACACGAACGAATCCGATGTCGCCCGGCCCGTGCTCGAAGGCCCGGACATCGCACGGGTGTTGACCCGTATCGCACACGAGATCGTCGAGCGCGCCAAAGGCGCCGAAGACGTGGTGCTGCTCGGCATTCCCACCCGCGGTGTCTTCCTCGCCCGGCGCCTCGCCGAGAAGCTCGAAGAAATCACCGGACGCACGATCCCGGTTGGCTCACTCGACATCACGATGTACCGCGACGATCTGCGCATGCACCCGCCGCGCGCACTCGCCCGCACCGAGATCCCCGGTGACGGCATCGACGGCCGCCTCGTCGTCCTCGTCGATGACGTGCTCTTCTCCGGCCGCACCATCCGCGCGGCCCTCGACGGCCTGAACGACATCGGCCGTCCGCGCGCCGTGCAGCTCGCCGTCCTCGTCGACCGCGGCCACCGCGAACTTCCGATCCGCGCCGATTACGTCGGCAAGAACCTCCCCACGTCGCTGCGGGAGACGGTCAAGGTCCAGCTCGCCGAGGAGGACGGCCGCGACGCCGTGCTGCTCGGCGCCAAGCCCGCTTCCGCGTAGGCCCGGCTTCCCCCACGGGGCGCCGGGGCACACCCCTGCGCGCCCGCGTGCCCGCACACCTCCACATGACGGAGTACACCCAGATGATGCGACACCTCATCTCGGCCGCCGACCTCACCCGCGACGACGCCGTTCTCATCCTCGACACCGCCGAGGAGATGGCCCGGGTCGCCGACCGGCCGATCAAGAAGCTTCCCGCCCTGCGCGGCCGCACGATCTGCAATCTGTTCTTCGAGGACTCGACCCGGACCCGGATCTCCTTCGAGGCCGCCGAGAAGCGCCTCTCCGCCGACGTCATCAACTTCGCAGCCAAGGGGTCCAGCGTCTCCAAGGGCGAGTCCCTCAAGGACACCGCCCAGACCCTGGAGGCGATGGGCGTCGACGCCGTCGTCATCCGGCACGGCGCGTCCGGCGCCCCCTACCGCCTCGCCACCTCCGGCTGGATCGACGCCCCGGTGATCAATGCCGGCGACGGCACCCACCAGCACCCTACGCAGGCACTGCTCGACGCCTTCACCATGCGGCGCCGCCTCGTCGGCAGGGACGCGGGCCTGGGCAAGGACCTGAACGGCAAGCGCATCACGCTCGTCGGCGACGTCCTGCACAGCCGGGTCGCGCGCTCGAACGTCGACCTCCTGCACACCCTGGGCGCCGAGGTCACCCTCGTCGCCCCGCCCACGCTCGTGCCGGTCGGCGTGGACACCTGGCCCTGCGACGTCTCGTACGACCTGGACCGCGTGCTCCCGAAGTCCGACGCCGTGATGATGCTGCGCGTGCAGCGCGAGCGCATGAACGCCGCGTTCTTCCCGACCGAGCGCGAGTACTCGCGCCGCTACGGCCTCGACGGCGAGCGCATGGCGAAGATGCCCGAGCACGCCATCGTGATGCACCCGGGACCGATGGTCCGCGGCATGGAGATCACCGCCGAGGTCGCCGACTCCGACCGCTGCACGGTCATCGAGCAGGTGGCCAACGGCGTCCACACCCGCATGGCCGTCCTCTACCTGCTCCTGGGCGGCAACGAACCCGCCGTCACCCACACCCGCCCCACCGCCTCAGAGGAGAAGTAAGACCATGAGCAAGACCCTGATCCGTGGTGCGAGGGTCCTCGGCGGCGAGCCCCAGGACGTCCTGATCGACGGCGAGGCGATCCTTGAGGTGGGGACCGGCATCGAGGCCGGTGACGACGTGACCGTCGTCGAGGCCGAGGGCAAGATCCTGCTGCCCGGCCTCGTCGACCTCCACACCCACCTGCGCGAGCCCGGCCGCGAGGACTCCGAGACCGTCCTGACCGGCACACGCGCCGCCGCGTCCGGTGGCTACACCGCCGTGTTCGCCATGGCCAACACCTTCCCCGTCGCCGACACCGCCGGCGTCGTCGAGCAGGTCTACCGCCTCGGCCAGGAGGGCGGATACGCGGACGTCCAGCCGATCGGCGCCGTCACCGTCGGCCTGGAGGGCAAGAAGCTCGCCGAGCTCGGCGCCATGCACGAGTCCGCGGCCGGTGTCACCGTCTTCTCCGACGACGGCAAGTGCGTCGACGACGCCGTGATCATGCGCCGTGCCCTGGAGTACGTGAAGGCGTTCGGCGGCGTGGTCGCCCAGCACGCGCAGGAGCCGCGCCTCACCGAGGGCGCCCAGATGAACGAGGGCATCGTCTCCGCCGAGCTCGGTCTCGGCGGCTGGCCCGCCGTCGCCGAGGAGTCGATCATCGCGCGTGACGTGCTGCTCGCCGAGCACGTCGGTTCGCGGGTGCACATCTGCCACCTGTCGACAGCGGGCTCCGTCGAGATCGTGCGCTGGGCCAAGTCGCGCGGCATCGACGTGACCGCGGAGGTCACCCCGCACCACCTGCTCCTGACCGACGAGATGGTCCGCTCGTACAACCCGGTCTACAAGGTCAACCCGCCGCTGCGCACCGAGCGCGACGTCATGGCCCTGCGCGAGGCCCTGGCCGACGGCACGATCGACATCGTCGCCACCGACCACGCCCCGCACCCGCACGAGGACAAGGACTGCGAGTGGGCCGCGGCCGCCATGGGCATGGTGGGCCTGGAGACCGCGCTCTCCGTCGTCCAGCAGACGATGGTCGAGACGGGCCTGCTCAACTGGGCCGCGGTCGCCGACCGGATGTCCGTCAAGCCCGCCGAGATCGGCCGGGCGAAGGGCCACGGACGCCCCGTCTCGGCAGGTGAGCCCGCGAACCTCACGCTCCTCGATCCGGCTTACCGTGGTGTCGTGGACCCCGCGGGCTTCGCCTCGCGCAGCGGCAACACCCCCTATGAGGGCCGGGAGCTGCCGGGCCGCGTGACACACACGTGGCTGCGGGGCCGCGCCACGGTCGTCGACGGGAAGCTCGCGTGACATCTCTGATCTCCGCGGCCGCAGGAAATGCCGCCGCAATCGCCGCCGAGAAGAAGTCGGCCGACGTGACGGACTGGGCCGCCCGCGCGGGCTGGGTCGTCGGCCTGCTGCTCTTCATCGCGCTCGTCTACTGGCTGATGCGCGAGGGCTGGAAATGGCGCGGCACGCTCCAGGGCGACCTGCCGGAGCTGCCCAGCGCGCCGAGCGAGCCGGGCCCGGCGAAACTTGAGCTGAGCGGCCGCTACCACGGCTCCACGACGGCAGGGCAGTGGCTCGACCGCATCGTGGCGCACGGCCTCGGTACCCGCAGCCGTGTGGAACTGACGCTCACGGACGCGGGCCTCGATGTCGTACGCCCCGGGGCAGCCGACTTCTTCGTCCCGGCCGCACAGCTGCGCGAGGCCCGCCTCGACAAGGGCATCGCGGGAAAGGTCCTCGCGGAGGGCGGTCTGCTGATCGTCACCTGGGAGCACGGCGAGAAGCGACTCGACTCGGGCTTCCGCTCGGACCACGCGGCCGAGCAGGCCGGGTGGGTCGAGGCCATCAACAACATGATCAATACGACCAGCACGACGGAAGGCACCGCACGATGACGACCTCCACAAGGGGAGCCAGCAAGGTTCCCGCCGTACTCGTCCTGGAGGACGGCCGCATCTTCCGCGGCCGTGCCTACGGGGCCGTGGGGGAGACCTTCGGCGAAGCGGTGTTCTCCACCGGCATGACCGGCTACCAGGAGACCCTCACCGATCCCTCGTACCACCGCCAGGTCGTCGTCATGACGGCCCCGCACGTCGGCAACACGGGCGTGAACGACGAGGACGATGAGTCCGCCCGCATCTGGGTCTCCGGCTACGTCGTGCGCGACCCCGCGCGCGTGCCGTCGAACTGGCGCGCCAAGCGCACCCTCGACGAGCAGCTCGTGAACCAGGGCGTCGTCGGCATCTGCGGCATCGACACCCGCGCCCTCACCCGTCACCTGCGCGAGCGCGGCGCGATGCGCGTCGGCATCTTCTCCGGCGAGGCCTCCGCCGGCGTCGGCGACGACGCCCTGCTCGCCAAGGTGCGGGCATCCCCGCAGATGAAGGGCGCCGACCTCTCCGCCGAGGTGGCCACCAAGGAGACGTACGTCGTCCCCGCGATCGGCACCAAGAAGTTCACGGTCGCCGCCGTGGACCTCGGCATCAAGGGCATGACCCCGCAGCGCATGGCCGAACGCGGCATCGAGGTGCACGTCCTGCCCGCCACCGCCACGGTGGAAGACGTGTACGCGGTCAACCCGGACGGCGTGTTCTTCTCCAACGGCCCCGGCGACCCGGCCACCGCGGACCACCCCGTCTCCGTCATGCGGGGCGTGCTCGAACGCAAGACGCCGCTGTTCGGCATCTGCTTCGGCAACCAGATCCTCGGCCGCGCCCTCGGCTTCGGCACGTTCAAGCTGAAGTACGGCCACCGCGGCATCAACCAGCCGGTGCAGGACCGCACCACCGGCAAGGTCGAGGTCACCGCGCACAACCACGGCTTCGCCGTCGACGCGCCCCTCGACAAGGTCTCGGACACCCCCTTCGGGCGCGCCGAGGTCTCCCACGTATGCCTCAACGACCAGGTGGTGGAGGGGCTTCAGCTGCTCGACCAGCCGGCCTTCAGCGTCCAGTACCACCCCGAGGCGGCCGCGGGCCCGCACGACGCCGCGTACCTCTTCGACCGCTTCGTATCCCTGATGACCGCAGAAGGAGCCCAGCGTGCCTAAGCGCACCGATATCCAGTCCGTCCTGGTCATCGGCTCCGGCCCGATCGTCATCGGCCAGGCAGCGGAGTTCGACTACTCCGGCACCCAGGCCTGCCGCGTCCTGAAGGCCGAGGGCCTGCGCGTCATCCTGGTGAACTCCAACCCGGCGACGATCATGACCGACCCGGAGATCGCCGACGCCACGTACGTCGAGCCGATCACCCCCGAGTTCGTCGAGAAGATCATCGCCAAGGAGCGCCCCGACGCGCTGCTGCCGACCCTCGGCGGCCAGACCGCGCTCAACACCGCGATCTCCATGCACGAGCAGGGCGTCCTGGAGAAGTACGGCGTCGAGCTCATCGGCGCCAACGTCGAGGCGATCAACAAGGGCGAGGACCGCGACCTCTTCAAGGGCGTCGTCGAAGAGGTCAACAAGAAGATCGGGCACGGCGAGTCCGCCCGCTCGTACATCTGCCACTCCATGGACGACGTCCTCAAGGGCGTCGACGAGCTGGGCGGCTACCCCGTCGTCGTCCGCCCCTCCTTCACCATGGGCGGCGCCGGTTCCGGCTTCGCGCACGACGAGGAGGAGCTGCGCCGCATCGCGGGGCAGGGCCTCACGCTCTCGCCGACCACCGAGGTGCTCCTCGAGGAGTCCATCCTCGGCTGGAAGGAGTACGAGCTGGAGCTGATGCGCGACAAGAACGACAACGTCGTGGTCGTCTGCTCCATCGAGAACTTCGACCCGATGGGTGTGCACACCGGCGACTCGATCACCGTCGCGCCCGCGATGACGCTGACCGACCGCGAGTACCAGACCCTGCGTGACGTCGGCATCGCGATCATCCGCGAGGTCGGCGTCGACACCGGCGGCTGCAACATCCAGTTCGCCATCGACCCGACGGACGGCCGGGTCATCGTCATCGAGATGAACCCGCGCGTCTCGCGGTCATCCGCGCTCGCGTCGAAGGCCACCGGCTTCCCGATCGCGAAGATCGCCGCGAAGCTGGCCGTCGGCTACACGCTTGACGAGATCCCGAACGACATCACCGAGAAGACCCCGGCCTCTTTCGAGCCGACGCTCGACTACGTGGTGGTCAAGGCCCCGCGTTTCGCCTTCGAGAAGTTCCCCTCGGCGGACTCGACCCTGACGACCACCATGAAGTCGGTCGGCGAGGCCATGGCGATCGGCCGCAACTTCACGGAGGCGCTGCAGAAGGCGCTGCGGTCCCTGGAGAAGAAGGGTTCGCAGTTCACCTTCGTGGGCGAGCCCGGTGACAAGGCGCAGCTCCTGGCCGAGGCCGTCCGGCCGACCGACGGACGCATCAACTCCGTCATGCAGGCCATCCGCGCCGGCGCGACGCCGGAAGAGGTCTTCGAGTCCACGAAGATCGACCCGTGGTTCGTCGACCAGCTCTTCCTGATCAAGGAGATCGCGGACGAGCTGACCGCCGCCGAGCGCCTGGACGCCGAACTCCTCGCCGAGGCCAAGCGGCACGGCTTCTCCGACGCCCAGATCGCCGAGATCCGCGGCCTGCGCGAGGACGTCGTGCGCGAGGTCCGGCACGCCCTCGGGGTCCGCCCGGTCTACAAGACGGTCGACACCTGCGCCGCCGAGTTCGCCGCCAACACGCCGTACTTCTACTCCTCGTACGACGAGGAGAACGAGGTCGCCAAGCGTGAGAAGCCCGCGGTCATCATCCTGGGCTCGGGCCCCAACCGCATCGGCCAGGGCATCGAGTTCGACTACTCCTGCGTCCACGCCTCCTTCGCGCTGAGCGACGCGGGCTACGAGACCGTGATGGTCAACTGCAACCCGGAGACCGTCTCCACGGACTACGACACCTCCGACCGTCTGTACTTCGAGCCGCTGACGCTCGAGGACGTCCTGGAGATCGTCAACGCCGAGGCGCAGGCAGGGCCGATCGCGGGCGTCGTCGTCCAGCTCGGCGGCCAGACCCCGCTCGGCCTCGCGCAGGCGCTCAAGGACAACGGCGTCCCGGTCGTGGGCACACCGCCCGAGGCCATCCACGCCGCCGAGGACCGCGGCGCCTTCGGCCGGGTGCTCGCCGAGGCCGGTCTCCCCGCGCCCAAGCACGGCACCGCCACCACCTTCGACGAGGCCAAGGCCATCGCCGACGAGATCGGCTACCCCGTCCTCGTCCGCCCGTCGTACGTGCTCGGCGGCCGCGGCATGGAGATCGTGTACGACGAGACCCGCCTCTCCGCGTACATCGAGGAGTCGACCGAGATCAGCCCCTCGCGTCCGGTGCTCGTCGACCGCTTCCTCGACGACGCGATCGAGATCGACGTGGACGCGCTCTACGACGGCCACGAGCTCTACCTCGGCGGTGTCATGGAGCACATCGAGGAGGCCGGTATCCACTCCGGCGACTCCGCGTGCGCGCTGCCCCCGATCACGCTCGGCGGCCACGACATCAAGCGCCTGCGGGCCTCCACGGAGGGCATCGCCAAGGGCGTCGGCGTGCGCGGTCTCATCAACATCCAGTTCGCGATGGCCGGGGACATCCTCTACGTCCTGGAGGCCAACCCGCGTGCCTCGCGCACCGTCCCCTTCACCTCGAAGGCCACCGCGGTGCCGCTGGCCAAGGCCGCCGCGCGCATCTCGCTCGGCGCGACCGTCGCGGAGCTGCGCGCCGAGGGCATGCTCCCGGCGACCGGTGACGGCGGCACGCTGCCGATGGACGCGCCGATCTCGGTGAAGGAGGCCGTCATGCCGTGGTCGCGCTTCCGCGACATCCACGGGCGTGGCGTCGACACCATCCTCGGCCCGGAGATGCGCTCCACCGGTGAAGTCATGGGCATCGACTCGGTGTTCGGCACGGCGTACGCCAAGTCGCAGGCGGGGGCGTACGGTCCGCTGCCGACCAAGGGCCGTGCCTTCATCTCCGTCGCCAACCGCGACAAGCGTTCGATGATCTTCCCGGCGCGTGAACTGGTCGCGCACGGCTTCGAGTTGCTCGCCACGTCCGGCACGGCCGAGGTGCTCAAGCGCAACGGCATCAACGCCACGGTCGTGCGCAAGCAGAGCGAGGGCGAGGGCCCGAACGGCGAGAAGACGATCGTCCAGCTCATCCACGACGGCGCGGTCGACCTCATCATCAACACCCCGTACGGCACGGGTGGCCGCCTCGACGGCTACGACATCCGTACGGCCGCCGTGTCCCGCTCCGTGCCCTGCCTGACCACGGTCCAGGCGCTCGCCGCCGCCGTCCAGGGCATCGACGCGCTCAACCACGGGGACGTGGGCGTCCGTTCGCTCCAGGAACACGCGGAGCATCTGACCGCGGCCCGCGACTAGCAGCCCACCAGGGGGACACCGATCCGGTGTCCCCCTTCTGCTGAGGACCCCGATGAGGACCCCGAGGACATCTCCATGTACAAATTCTTCTTCAACCTCGTCTTCAAGCGCATGGACCCGGAGCAGGCCCACCACATGGCCTTCCGCTGGATCCGGCTCGCGGCCCGCGTCCCGGTGCTGCGCACCTTCGTCGCGGCCGTGCTCGCGCCGCGCCACGAGGAGCTGCGCACCGAGGCCTTCGGCCTTCGGATGCACGGGCCCTTCGGGCTCGCGGCGGGCTTCGACAAGAACGCCGTCGCGATCGACGGCATGTCGATGCTGGGCTTCGACCACATCGAGATCGGCACCGTCACGGGGGAGCCGCAGCCCGGCAACCCCAAGCAGCGTCTCTTCCGCCTCGTACCGGACCGTGCGCTGATCAACCGCATGGGCTTCAACAACGAGGGCTCGGCGGCCGTGGCCGAGCGCCTGGGCGCCCGCAGGGCCGTCTTCAAGACGGTCGTGGGCGTCAACATCGGCAAGACCAAGGTCGTCCCCGAGGAGGAGGCCGCCGCCGACTACGTGAAGTCGACCGAGCGGCTCGCCGCCCACGCCGACTACCTCGTGGTGAACGTGTCGTCCCCGAACACCCCGGGCCTGCGCAACCTCCAGGCCACGCAGTCGCTGCGCCCGCTGCTCACCGCCGTACGCGAGGCGGCCGACCGCAGCGTCACCGGGCGGCGCGTGCCGCTCCTCGTGAAGATCGCCCCCGACCTCGCGGACGAGGACATCGACGCGGTGGCCGACCTGGCCGTCGACCTCGGCCTCGACGGCATCATCGCCACGAACACGACCATCGCGCGCGAGAGCCTCGGTCTGCTCTCCGAGGCGTCGCTCCACGGAGAGACCGGCGGACTGTCCGGAGCGCCCCTCAAGGAGCGCTCCCTGGAGGTCCTGCGCCGCCTCTACGCGCGCGTGGGCGACCGCGTCACGCTGGTGGGCGTCGGCGGGGTCGAGAACGCCGAGGACGCCTGGCAGCGGATCCTCGCGGGCGCCACCCTGGTGCAGGGCTACAGCGCGTTCATCTACGAAGGGCCCTTCTGGGGCCGCGCGATCCACAAGGGCCTCGCCGCCCGTCTGAACACCTCCCCGTACGCCACGCTCGCCGAGGCCGTCGGCGCAGACGCAAGGAAGCCCGAATGACCAGCAAGAGTGCCCTCGAACCCTTCGGTACGCGCCTTCGCCGGGCCATGGACGAGCGCGGGCCGCTCTGCGTCGGCATCGACCCGCACGCGTCCCTGCTGTCCGCCTGGGGCCTGAACGACGACGTCGCGGGCCTGGAGCGGTTCACCGCGACCGTCGTCGAGGCGCTGGCCGGCACGGTGGCGGTCTTCAAGCCGCAGAGCGCGTTCTTCGAGCGCTTCGGCTCGCGCGGCATCGCCGTCCTGGAGAAGGCGGTCCAGGAGCTTCGCGCGGCCGGGGCCCTGGTGGTCATGGACGCCAAGCGCGGTGACATCGGCTCGACGATGGCCGCGTACGCGGAGACCTTCCTGCACAAGGACTCGCCGCTGTTCAGCGACGCCCTCACGGTCTCGCCCTACCTCGGCTACGGCTCGCTGAAGCCGGCCGTCGACCTCGCGCGCGAGAACGGCACCGGGCTCTTCGTGCTCGCCCTCACCTCCAACCCCGAGGGCGCCGAGGTGCAGCACGCGGTGCGCGAGGACGGCCGCACGATCGGCGCGACGATGCTCGGGCACCTGGCGGCCGAGAACGCGGGTGCGCAGCCCCTGGGGTCCTTCGGGGCCGTCGTCGGGGCGACGCTGGGGGACCTCTCCTCGTACGACCTCGCGGTCAACGGTCCGCTGCTCGCCCCCGGCATCGGTGCGCAGGGTGCCACCCCGGCGGATCTGCCGGGCGTCTTCGGAGACGTCGTACGCAACGTGGTGCCCAGCGTCAGCCGGGGTGTCCTGCGCGAGGGTCCCGATGTCGTGGGCCTGCGGGTCGCGGCGAGCCGGTTCGCGGACGAGATCCGTGAGGCCGTCGCCTCGGCATGAGGTGTCCGTGGCGGTGCCCGGAGGGTGTTTTTCCGCCTCCGAAGGACGTGTCCGGCCACGTCCTTACGTTTCACTGATGGCTCACCAGGCCAAATCCGGGGTGAAATGCCCGAAATGCACACCTCGGTAGAGGCTGACCAGGACTTTTCGTCTGTTCTCGCTGACTCTGGCGGCCATGCCCGCTAGTCTCCGACGAGAGCGAACGGGCAAGCGCGTTGCACGTTGCTCACCAGGTGTGGGGCGACTAGGTTCCTCACCGGTCCGTATCCGACAGTTCGACATCCGAGGTGACGTAGGCGTGGCTCTTCCGCCCCTTACCCCTGAACAGCGCGCAGCCGCGCTCGAAAAGGCCGCCGCGGCTCGCCGGGAGCGGGCCGAGGTCAAGAATCGACTCAAGCACTCCGGCGCCTCGCTTCACGAGGTCATCAAGCAGGGTCAGGAGAACGATGTCATCGGCAAGATGAAGGTCTCCGCTCTCCTGGAGTCCCTGCCGGGCGTGGGCAAGGTCCGCGCCCGGCAGATCATGGAGCGTCTTGGCATCTCCGAAAGCCGCCGTGTGCGCGGTCTCGGCTCCAACCAGATCGCCTCCTTGGAGCGTGAGTTCGGTGGTGGCGCTGCCTGACGTTCTCAGGCACTCCTGAGAACCTGGATAATCGCTGCATGGCTGCAACATCCCGGGGGACGACCCCCGTGCCCCCGGACGTACGTCCGCGGCTGACCGTGCTCTCCGGCCCCTCCGGGGTCGGCAAGAGCACGGTCGTCGCTCATATGCGCAAGGAACACCCCGAGGTCTGGCTCTCGGTCTCGGCCACCACGCGGAAGCCGCGCCCCGGCGAGAAGCACGGTGTCCACTACTTCTTCGTCTCCGACGAGGAGATGGACAAGCTGATCGCCAACAGCGAGCTGCTGGAGTGGGCCGAGTTCGCGGGCAACCGCTACGGCACGCCTCGTGGTGCCGTCCTCGAGCGCCTGGAGGCGGGTGAGCCCGTCCTCCTGGAGATCGACCTGCAGGGCGCACGCCTGGTCCGCGAGTCGATGTCCGAGGCGCAGCTGGTCTTCCTCGCCCCGCCGAGCTGGGAGGAGCTGGTCCGCCGGCTCACCGGCCGGGGGACCGAGGAGCCCGTGGTGATCGAGCGCAGGCTCGCCGCGGCAAAGATCGAACTCGCCGCCGAGGCGGAGTTCGATACGACCCTGGTCAATACCTCCGTCGAGGATGTAGCGCGCGAGCTGCTAGCCTTGATGAAAGTTGTTTGATCTTCTTCATCCTCAGTAATCCCGGATTGGTCTTCTCTCTCCATTCGAAGATCAATCCCCATCGGAAGGCAGAGAGTGTCCTCTTCCATCACTGCGCCCGAGGGCATCATCAACCCGCCGATTGATGAGCTCCTCGAAGCGACCGACTCGAAGTACAGCCTCGTGATCTACGCCGCCAAGCGCGCGCGCCAGATCAACGCGTACTACTCGCAGCTCGGTGAGGGCCTGCTGGAGTACGTCGGCCCGCTGGTGGACACCCACGTCCACGAGAAGCCGCTCTCGATCGCGCTCCGTGAGATCAACGCCGGTCTGCTGACGTCCGAGGCCATCGAGGGCCCGGCCCAGTAGTCGCGTCGTCTCGTCAGTCGCATTTCTTCACCACAGGCCCGGCAGCGCGACTGCCGGGCCTGTGGTGTGTCATGGAGTCGTACGTTTCCCCGGTGCGGGGAGCCGAGTGCGGGGAGGCACGGACCGTGGACAAGCCCAAGGTCGTTCTGGGGGTCAGTGGCGGAATCGCCGCGTACAAGGCCTGTGAGCTGCTGCGGCGGCTGACCGAGTCGGGTCATGACGTACGCGTCGTGCCGACCGGGTCGGCACTGCACTTCGTGGGGGCGGCCACGTGGTCGGCCCTGTCCGGCAACCCGGTCTCGACCGAGGTCTGGTCGGACGTCCACGAGGTGCCGCACGTACGGATCGGGCAGTCCGCGGACGTCGTGATCGTCGCCCCGGCGACGGCCGACATGATGGCGAAGGCGGCCCACGGCCTCGCCGACGACCTCCTGACGAACACGCTCCTCACCGCCCGCTGTCCGGTGATCTTCGCGCCCGCCATGCACACGGAGATGTGGGAGCACCCGGCCACGCAGGAGAACGTCGCCACGCTGCGCCGCCGAGGCGCCCTCGTCATCGAGCCCGCCGTCGGCCGCCTCACGGGCGTGGACACGGGCAAGGGCCGATTCCCGGATCCGGTGGAGCTCTTCGAAGTCGTACGTCGTGTCCTGGCGCGCGACGGCGCGGCCCAGGACCTCACGGGTCGGCACGTCGTCGTCAGCGCGGGCGGTACGCGCGAGCCGCTCGACCCGGTCCGTTTCCTGGGCAACCGTTCCTCCGGCAAGCAGGGGTACGCGCTCGCCCGCAGCGCGGCGGCGCGCGGCGCCCGGGTCACGCTGGTGTCGGCGAACGCGGCCCTCCCCGCGCCCGCGGGCGTCGACGTCCTGGCCGTAGGCACCGCCGTCCAGCTCCGTGAAGCGGTCATCAAGGCCGCGGCGGACGCCGATGCCGTGGTGATGGCGGCGGCCGTGGCCGATTTCCGCCCGCAGACGTACGCGGCAGGAAAGATCAAGAAGAAGGACGGCCAGGAACCGGCGCCCATCGCCCTGGTCCGCAACCCCGACATCCTCGCCGAGATCGCCGGCGAGAGGCCGCGCCCCGGCCAGGTCGTCGTCGGCTTCGCCGCCGAGACGGACGACGTGCTCGCCAACGGCCGCGCCAAGCTGGAACGCAAGGGTTGCGACCTGCTCGTCGTCAACGAAGTGGGCGAGCGCAAGACGTTCGGCTCCGAGGAGAACGAGGCGATCGTGCTCGGCGCGGACGGCAGCGAGACCCCCGTGCCGTACGGACCCAAGGAAGCGCTCGCGGACACGGTCTGGGATCTGGTGGCTGAACGCCTGCCGAAGAATTCCTGAAAAAGATCCGGCGATCCCCGGACGAAGCAAGAAGAAGCCAGCGGAGGCCAGAAGAAACCTCCTGCTCAAGCCTCACTGGAACAGGCGCGAAAACCTGGTCACGAATGTCAGATTCGCCCCACTGGGTGCCTCAAACCCGGGAAATTCGGGCGCGAGGCCCTCTGGTGGAGAACGATCGTCGTACCGCACAATGCAGTGCCGCAGGTCACAGCGCTCCCAAGTGGCGAGACACGTGCTCCGGCGGCCGAGTGCGACCGATAAACTGGTCTCGGACGACGCCGGGCGCAGCTCCCGGCCGTCCACCAATGATCAGCCAGCAGCCGCTGCAACCACAGGGAGCGATGTGTCCCGCCGTCTCTTCACCTCGGAGTCTGTGACCGAGGGTCACCCCGACAAGATCGCTGACCAGATCAGCGACACCATTCTCGACGCCCTTCTGCGTGAGGACCCGAAATCCCGGGTCGCCGTGGAGACGTTGATCACCACCGGCCTGGTGCACGTGGCCGGCGAGGTGACGACCAAGGCGTACGCGCCGATCGCGCAGCTGGTGCGCGACAAGATCCTCGAGATCGGTTACGACTCCTCCAAGAAGGGCTTCGACGGCGCCTCCTGCGGCGTCTCGGTGTCCATCGGCTCGCAGTCCCCCGATATCGCGCAGGGCGTCGACACGGCGTACGAGAAGCGCGTCGAGGGCGACGAGGACGAGCTCGACAAGCAGGGCGCGGGCGACCAGGGCCTGATGTTCGGTTACGCGTGCGACGAGACGCCGGAGCTGATGCCGCTCCCGATCCACCTCGCGCACCGCCTTTCGCGCCGCCTCTCCGAGGTCCGCAAGAACGGGACCATTCCGTACCTGCGCCCCGACGGCAAGACCCAGGTCACCATCGAGTACGACGGCGACAAGGCCGTCCGCCTCGACACGGTCGTCGTCTCCTCGCAGCACGCGTCGGACATCGACCTGGACTCGCTCCTCGCCCCCGACATCAGGGAGTTCGTGGTCGAGCCCGAGCTGCGGGCGCTCCTCGAGGACGGCATCAAGCTGGAGACCGAGGGCTACCGCCTCCTGGTCAACCCGACAGGCCGCTTCGAGATCGGCGGCCCGATGGGCGACGCCGGCCTGACCGGCCGCAAGATCATCATCGACACGTACGGCGGCATGGCCCGCCACGGCGGCGGCGCCTTCTCCGGCAAGGACCCGTCCAAGGTCGACCGCTCGGCCGCCTACGCGATGCGCTGGGTCGCCAAGAACGTGGTCGCCGCGGGCCTCGCCGCGCGCTGCGAGGTCCAGGTCGCCTACGCGATCGGCAAGGCCGAGCCGGTGGGCCTGTTCGTGGAGACCTTCGGCACGGCCACGGTCGACACCGACAAGATCGAGGCCGCCATCGCCGAGGTCTTCGACCTGCGCCCGGCCGCGATCATCCGCGACCTGGACCTGCTGCGCCCGATCTACGCGCAGACCGCCGCCTATGGCCACTTCGGCCGGGCGATTCCCGACTTCACGTGGGAGCGGACGGATCGGGTGGATGCTCTGCGGAAGGCTGCGGGGCTGTAGCCCACGCCCTCCGGCTCTCCGCCGCTCGGCTCTCTGAGGCCCGGCTCTCTCCTCGTGGGAGAGCCGGGCCTCAGCGTGTCACGTGTCCTGCGCGGGACGGTCCTCGTCCCGCGCAGGGACAGGACCCGCACCGTCCGCGTGTGGCACGACGTGCGGACCGACCGGCGACATCGCCGGAACCGTCTGCTCTGCCGGGTCCCGGCCGCAGGAGGTCGAAGCGGCCACGCACGTGGCCGGACCTGGGCTCTTGCGGTTCGGTGATGTGTACCCGTAGCGCGAATGAGCGCCTGGGTCGGGCGCGGGAGCGGTGTCAGTGCGGTCTGGTAGGAATGCTGCTGTGAGCAGCGAGAATCGGAAATCTGAGGAGGAGGCCGGGGCCGGGCCTCCGGAGCAGCTTGCGCTCATTCGGGAAGCGGTGCGCAAGGCCGATGTGCCCCGGGCCAAGCCGCGGACGTGGCGGGGGGCTCCGTTGGCCAAGAGCTTGCCGGTGGCCCGGGTGCTCGTGGACAAAGGTGTGCTGCATCTTGATCGGTACTTCGACTACGCGGTGCCCGAGGAGTTGGACGAGCAGGCGCAGCCCGGGGTGCGGGTCCGGGTGCGGTTCGGGGCCGGGGCGCGGAACGTGCGGGGCGGGCGGCGTGAGGGCGGGGGGTTGATCGACGGGTTCCTCGTGGAGCGGGTCGCCGAGTCCGACTACTCCGGGCCCCTGGCTGCTCTGGCGCAGGTCGTCTCGCCTGAGCCTGTGCTTGAGGCCGAGTTGCTCGGGCTTGCCCGGGCTGTGGCCGATCGGTACGCGGGCAGCCTCGCCGATGTGTTGCAGCTGGCCGTTCCGCCCCGGCACGCGCGGGCCGAGACGCGGAAGGCCGGGGAGGTTCCGGCTCCTCCGGGCGCGCCTGAAGTGGGGTCCTGGCGGCGGTACGGGCACGGGGCGGAGTTCCTCGGGGCGCTCGCCTCGGGGGGCGCGCCCCGGGCCGTGTGGACCGCCCTTCCCGGGCCGGAGTGGGCCGAGGAGATCGCCAGGGCCGTGCAGGCGACTCTCGCCTCGGGGCGGGGCGCCCTTGTCGTGGTGCCTGCCGGGCGGCCCGCCGCGAGGGTTGACGCGGCGCTGACCCGGCTGATGGGGGCGGGGCAGCACGCTCTGCTCACCGCTGATGTGGGGCAGGAGCGGCGGTATCGGGAGTGGCTCTCCGTGCGGCGGGGCGCCGTGCGGGCTGTGGTGGGCACCCGGGCCGCCATGTTCGCCCCCGTACGGAATCTCGGGCTTGTCGCCGTGTGGGACGACGGCGATGCCAGTCACAGCGATGACAATGCTCCCTTTCCGCATGTCCGTGAGGTGCTCGAACTGCGGGCCTCGCGGGACAAGTGCGGCTTTCTGCTGGGGAGTTGGAGTTGCACGGTTGAGGCCGCGCAGCTTGTGGAGAGTGGATGGGCCGCGCCGCTCGTCGCCGATCGTGAGCAGGTGCGGGGGGCCGCGCCGCTCGTACGGACGGTGGGGGACGGAGATCTCGCCCGGGACGAGGCCGCCCGCGCCGCGCGGCTTCCGACCCTTGCCTGGAACGTGGTGCGCGAGGGCCTCGAGCACGGGCCCGTCCTTGTGCAGGTGCCCCGGCGGGGATATGTGCCCAGGCTCGCGTGCGACAGGTGCCGGGAGCCCGCGCGGTGCCGTCACTGTGCGGGCCCGTTGGAGGCGCGGGACGGCGGTGGGCTGTGGTGCGGCTGGTGTGGCGTGGAGGAAGGCGCGTGGCACTGCGGGGAGTGCGGGGGGTTCCGGCTGCGGGCGCAGGTGGTGGGGGCGCGGCGTACGGCCGAGGAGTTGGGGCGGGCGTTTCCCGCGGTGCCGGTGCGGACCTCGGGACGGGAGCAGGTGCTCGACACCGTGGCGGGGGCGCCCGCGTTGGTGGTGAGCACGCCGGGGGCCGAGCCTGTCGCCGAGGGCGGCTATGCCGCGGCTCTGCTGCTCGACGGGTGGGCCATGCTGGGGCGGCCCGATCTGCGGGCCGGGGAGGAAGCGTTGCGGCGGTGGATCGGCGCGGCCTCGCTGGTGCGGCCGCAGGGGGTCGGCGGGACGGTGGTGGTCGTCGCCGAGCCGACTCTGCGGCCCGTGCAGGCGCTTGTGCGGTGGGATCCCGTGGGGCACGCGGTGCGAGAGCTTTCCGAGCGGGCCGAGCTCGGGTTTCCGCCCGTGTCGCGGATGGCCTCGGTGGCGGGGACGTCGGAGGCGCTCTCCGGGTTTCTCGCCGGGGCCGAACTTCCGGAGGACGCGGTGGTGTTGGGGCCCGTTCCGGTGCCGGACGCGGGGCCCGGTCCTGTACGGCGGGCCGGGTCGGCGCCGGTCGGGGAGCAGTGGGAGCGGGTGCTGATTCGGGTGCCGCCGGGGAGTGGGGCCGCGCTTGCCGCTTCGCTCAAGGTGGCGCAGGCGGCGCGGATGGCCCGGGGGGCAGTTGAGCCTGTTCGGATTCGGGTGGACCCCCTGGATATCGGATAGGCCTTGTCGCCGTCGCTGGGGGCCTGGGGGCGGTCCGCCACAGGGCCTCAACGGCAGCGGCTGCCCCCGCCGGGTGGGGGACCCGGTGGAGACAGCGGTCGCCGGTGGTGTGGTCAGCCGTTGCGGGGGCCCGGGAACGCGTTGGGGCGGGGGTCCTCGCGGAGGGCGGGGCTGCCTGCCGTGGGCTGGGTCGGCATCGCGCGGGCCGCGGGGACCGAGGGGAGCGGGGCGCCGACCGGGACCGGGGGCCGGGCGGTCGTGGGAGAGGGCACCACCTCCGTGGCGCGCTCCGCGTCCGCCGCCGCCTGGGCCGTGGCCCGGCGGGCGCCGTAACGGCGGTGCACCGCCTGCTTGGTGACCCCGAGGGCCGAGCCCACCGCGTCCCACGAGAAGCCCAGCGAGCGGTCGAAGTCCACCGCGGCCGTGACCAGCGTCTCGACGCTGTCCCGCAGTTCCTGGGCGAGGCGGACGGTCGGGGCGGGGGCGCGCCCGTACACGACGAAACCCGCTGAGGGGCTCGAGCGGCGCGGGCGGTAGACGTTGCCGAGCTGGGCGGTGAGCGTACGCAATGCGTCCACCTGCCGGCGGACCCGCTCGATGTCCCGAACCAGGAGATGCAGGCTGGCCCGTGCCTGGGCGTCGTGGGTTGCGTGGTCGGCCATGAACAAGCCTCTCGAACCGGCGTTGAAAAGGATGCGGGCCCCGTCAGCGGCCCGTTGTGGTCAACTCTTTCTTGACCAACGCGCTAGTTCGTGTGGGGTCACGGTGCAGGGGCGTATGCGCATATGCACGGGGCGCGTGTCCGCGCGTACGCCCCCAGGTGAGCGGCACCGCGGACAAGGGGTCCAGCACGGGCGGCCCCGCGGGGAGCGGCCCGGCGGAGCGGCTCATAGACTGGTGCGCTGCCCGCACATTTCCGTCCGAGAGGCCGACAGCCACCGATGAAGCTCGTCTTCGCAGGCACCCCCGAGGTCGCCGTCCCCGCCCTGGACGCCCTGATCGCCTCCGACCGGCACGAGGTGGCCGCCGTCGTCACCCGGCCCGACGCTCCCGCCGGACGTGGCCGCAGGCTCATCGCGAGCCCCGTCGCCCAGCGCGCGGAGGAAGCCGGCATTGAGGTGCTCAAGCCCGCGAAGCCGCGCGACGAGGAGTTCCTGGCGCGGCTGCGCGAGATCGCGCCCGACTGCTGCCCGGTCGTCGCCTACGGCGCGCTGCTGCCCAAGGTCGCCCTGGACGTCCCGGCCCGCGGCTGGGTCAACCTGCACTTCTCGCTGCTGCCCGCCTGGCGCGGTGCCGCGCCCGTCCAGCACGCCGTGATGGCGGGGGACGAGATCACGGGGGCCTCCACCTTCCTGATCGAGCAGGGACTCGACTCCGGGCCGGTGTACGGCACCGTCACCGAGGTCGTCAGGGCCACCGACACCAGCGGTGACCTGCTCACCCGCCTCGCCTTCGCGGGTTCCGGACTGCTCGCCGCCACCATGGACGGCATCGAGGACGGCTCCCTGAAGGCCGTACCGCAGCCCGCCGACGGCATCACCCTCGCCCCGAAGATCACCGTCGAGGACGCCCAGGTGGACTGGGCCGCTCCGGCGCTCCGCGTCGACCGCGTCGTGCGCGGCTGCACCCCGGCGCCCGGAGCCTGGTCCGTGTTCCGCGGCGAGCGGCTGAAGATCATCCAGGCCGCTCCCGTCGCCGACCGCACCGACCTCGCGCCCGGCGAGCTCGCCGCCGCCAAGAACAACGTGTACGTCGGCACCGGCTCGCACGCCGTCGAACTGCTCTGGGTCCAGCCGCAGGGCAAGAAGCCGATGCGCGGCGCCGACTGGGCGCGCGGGGTGCGGATCGCCCCGGACGAGCGCCTCGGCGCCACCGACGTACGCTGAATCAGTTCGCCCCATCCAATAGCGGAGCACCTTTGAACGACCAGCCCGGCCGGCGTCCCCAGAAGCAGGGCAAGCCCGGCAAGCCCCACCGCCGTCCCAAGAAGGACCCTGTCCGCTTCCTCGCCTTCGAGGCGCTGCGGGCGGTGGACGAGCGCGACGCCTACGCGAACCTCGCCCTGCCGCCGCTCCTGCGCAAGGCCCGTGACAAGGGCGATTTCGACGCGCGTGACGCCGCGCTCGCCACCGAGCTCGTCTACGGGACGCTGCGCAGGCAGGGAACGTACGACGCGATCGTGGCCGCCTGCATCGACCGGCCGCTGCGCGAGGTCGACCCGCCGGTCCTCGACGTCCTGAACATGGGCGTGCACCAGTTGCTCGGGACGCGCATCCCGACGCACGCCGCCGTCTCCGCCTCCGTGGAGCTGGCGCGTGTGGTGCTCGGTGACGGGCGGGCCAAGTTCGTCAACGCGGTCCTGCGCAAGGTCGCCGCCGACGATCTCGACGGCTGGGTGGAGAAGGTCGCGCCGCCCTACGACGAGGACGCCGAGGACCACCTCGCCGTCGTCCACTCGCATCCCCGCTGGGTCGTCTCCGCGCTCTGGGACGCGCTCGGCGGCGGCCGTGCGGGCATCGAGGATCTCCTGGAAGCCGACAACGAGCGGCCCGAGGTGACCCTGGTGGCCCGGCCGGGACGAACCACCGCCGATGAACTCCTCGACGCGGTCGGCGAGGAGTCCGCGCTGCCGGGACGCTGGTCGCCGTACGCCGTGCGGCTCAGCGAAGGCGGCGAGCCCGGATCGATCGGCGCCGTGCGCGAGGGCCGTGCCGGTGTCCAGGACGAGGGCAGCCAGCTCGTCGCGATCGCACTCGCGAACGCCCCGGTCGAGGGGCGCGACGAGAGGTGGCTCGACGGATGCGCGGGCCCCGGCGGCAAGGCCGCCATGCTCGCCGGTCTGGCCGCCCAGCGCGGCGCGGCCCTGCTCGCCGCCGAGAAGCAGCCGCACCGGGCCCGCCTCGTCGCGCAGGCCCTGCGCGGCAACCCCGGCCCGTACGAGGTCATCGCCGCCGACGGCACCCGGCCGCCCTGGCAGCCAGGCACCTTCGACCGTGTCCTGATGGACGTGCCCTGCACGGGGCTCGGTGCCCTGCGCCGCCGCCCCGAGGCCCGCTGGCGGCGCCGTCCGGAGGACCTGGAGGGCTTCGCGCCGCTCCAACGGGGTCTGCTGCGTACCGCGTTGGAGTCCGTGCGCGTCGGGGGCGTAGTCGGTTACGCCACCTGTTCACCGCATCTGGCGGAGACGCGCGCCGTCGTCGACGACGTGCTCAAGCAGCACGAGGGCGCCGCCGAACTGATCGACGCGCGCCCGCTGCTGCCCGGCGTCCCGGCCCTGGGTGATGGCCCCGACCTCCAGCTGTGGCCGCATCTGCACGGCACGGACGCGATGTACCTAGCGCTGATCCGGCGCACCGCCTGAGTTCGCGGCACCGCCTGAGTGCGGACCGCCCGAGTTCGGACTGCCCGGGTTCGGACCGCCCGGGGGCGCCGCCGGAGTACGGACCGCCGAGTCCTTGCTCAGGGCGTGCGGCCACCACACCTTCGGCCCCACGTCCAGGAACAACGCCGTGACCAGGACGGACCGTACGACGAAGGTGTCGAGCAGGACGCCGATCGCGACCGCGAAGCCGATCTCGGCGAATCCCACCATCGGGAGCGTGCCGAGCGCGGCGAACGTGCCCGCCAGGACCAGGCCCGCCGACGTGATGACCGCGCCGGTCGCGGCCAGGCCGGTCAGGACGCCCGCACGGGTGCCCTGCCGGCCCGCCTCCTCACGGATGCGGGTCGACAGGAAGATGTTGTAGTCGATGCCGAGCGCCACCAGGAACACGAAGACGAAGAGCGGGAAGTCCGTGGACTCGCCCGCGTAGTCGAAGACGTGGCGGAAGGCGAGCGCACTGATCCCGAGCGCGGCGGCGAAGGAGAGAACGACCGTCGAGATCAGGAGCAGCGGCGCGACCAGGGTGCGCAGCAGCAGGGTGAGGATCAGCAGGACGACCGCGAGGACGAGCGGGATCACCAGCTTGTTGTCGTGGGTGGTGGCGCGGTCCATGTCGAGGATGGCCGCCGTGTTGCCGCCCACCCGCGCGTCCGCGCCGGGCACCGCGTGCACCCTGTCCCGCACCCGCTCCACGGTCCGCTTGGCCGCCCCGCTGTCGGTGGCGTCGGTCGTCGTCGCCTCGAACAGGACCTTGCCCTCGTACTCCGCTTTCGTCCCCGGCGGTACGACGACGCTCGACGGGACCACCCCACTGGTCCGGGCGATCACGGCGCGGACCTCGTCGCCCCGGTCCGCGTCGGCCACGATCACCAGCGGGTCACCGCTGCCCGCGTCGAAGTACTCGGCCTGCACCTCCTGGCCCACGATCGAGTCCGGCTTGTCCGTGAACGAGTCCGCGTTGCTGACCCCTTCGGCGCGCAGCTGCGTCAGGCCGAGCGCCAGGCCGGCCAGCGCCACGGCCGTGATGGTCCAGGTCAGGCGTGGGCGGCGGGCGATGCGGTTGCCCGTGCGGGCCCACACACCGCGCTCGGTGGGCTCGGCCGAGCCGTTGTGCGGGATCACCGGCCAGAACAGCCACCGGCCGCAGACCACCAGGAGCGCGGGGAACAGCGACAGCATCGCGATCAGGGCGACCGCGACTCCGATGGCGGCGACGGGGCCCAGGCCTCGCGTCGAGTTCATGTCGGCGGCGAGCAGCATCAGCATGCTGACGACGACCGTGGCGCCCGACGCGATCACCGCGGGGCCCGCCCGGTGCAGGGCCAGCTGCATCGCTTCGTGCCGGTCGTCGTGGCGGCGCAGCTCTTCGCGGTAGCGGGCGACCAGGAGCAGGGCATAGTCCGTCCCCGCCCCGAAGACGAGGACCGTCAGGATGCCCGCGCTCTGGCCGTTGACCGTCAGGCCCGCGTGCTCCGCGAGCAGGTAGACCAGCGCCTGCGCGGTGAAGAGAGAGACGATCACCGAGACCAGCGGGACGAGCAGGAGCACCGGACTGCGGTAGGTGATCAGGAGGATCACGACGACGACGCCGCCCGCCGCGAGGAGCAGCGTCGAGTCGAGGCCGTCGAACGCCTCGGACAAGTCCGCGGACGTGCCGCCGGGCCCGGTGACATGCACATCGAGGCCGTCGGCGCTCTCGCCGGTTCCGCCCACCCGCTCACGGATCGAGTCGACGGCGGGCGCGATCCGCTCCCAGCCCTGCGTGCCCATGGTGATGGGCACGAAGACCTGCGCCGCCCTGGCGGCGTCGGCGCCCGCGATCTTCTTCGTGTCGAAGAGGGGGCCGCGCGTCTGGGCGCCGCGGATGCCGTGCGCGCGCAGCTGCCCGAGCTGGCGGACGTCCTTGGCGATCTGCAGCCGGTCCTTGGCCGTGAGGCCGCTCTCGCGGGCGTACACGACGATCGCGGGGATCTGTTCGGGCCGGAATTCGTCGGAGGTCTTGAGGACTTGCGTGGATTCCGCGGAACCGGGCAGCCAGGACGACGCCTGGTTGTCCTGGGCGTCCGTGAGCTTCTGGGCGAGCGGTGCGGCGGCGGCGATCACCACCAGCCAGAAGAGCACCACGAGCCACTTGGTGCGCCGCCCGCACACCAGCCGGGCCACCCCCCGTCCCGCCTGGCGCCGTCCGTCCGACCGTTCGTCTGGCATGGCTACCCCCGCTGCCCCACGTGGTGCCGGTGGACCGCCCAGCATGGCATGCGGTCCATGGTCAGAGGAGTCCGTTGGCTCATGCTTCGGACCGCGGCGGGCAACCGGCGCCGGGCATGGCAGTCTTGGGGCATGGCCGTGCAGATCAACCCCAGCATCCTGTCCGCGGATTTCGCCCGTCTCGCCGAGGAGGCAACGGCGGTCGAAGGCGCCGACTGGCTTCATGTCGACGTCATGGACAACCACTTCGTCCCGAACCTCACCCTGGGGGTACCGGTCGTAGAGTCGCTGGCACGGGCGACGGACACGCCGCTGGACTGCCATCTGATGATCGAGGACGTCGATCGCTGGGCTCCGCAGTACGTCGAAGCGGGCGCCGGATCGGTCACCTTCCACGCGGAGGCCGCCGCCGCACCGGTCCGTCTGGCCCGTGAGATCCGCGCCCAGGGCGCCCGCGCCTCCATGGCGCTGAAGCCCGCGACGCCCATCGAGCCGTACGAGGATCTTCTCCCCGAGCTCGACATGCTGCTGATCATGACGGTCGAGCCGGGCTTCGGAGGGCAGGCGTTCCTCGACATCATGCTGCCGAAGATTCGCCGCACCCGTGAGCTGATCAGCAAGCACGGCCTCGAACTCTGGCTCCAGGTCGACGGCGGGGTCTCGGCGGCGACCATCGAGCGCTGCGCCGAGGCCGGCGCCGACGTCTTCGTGGCGGGCTCCGCCGTGTACGGGGCGGACGACCCGGCGGCGGCGGTACGTGCACTGCGCACCCAGGCGGCGGGGGCGACGGCCGGGGCGGCGTGGGCGTGCGGCCACTGAGCCACAAGAACATGAACGCAGTCCTCCGGGGCTGATCAAGTACGTCGGATCTGCAAGGATGAACGGCGAACCCCGTTGTGCTGCGGCAATGCGCGCGAAGCCGCACCAACGGGTGTGAATGCGTATGCGTGTGAATGTGTGAACGGCAGTTGCTTGAATTGACAGTCTTGAAATGACAGTGAGGAGATCGTCGTGTCGACGGGCGGCCGGTCAGCCATGCGGATGGGACCCGCGGAGCTGGTGCAGGCGGCGGCCATGGCCCGCCGCTTCTATCTCGAGGGCAAGTCCAAGATCCAGATCGCCGAGGAGTTCGGCGTGAGCCGCTTCAAGGTGGCCCGGGTCCTGGAGACGGCCCTTGAGCGTGATCTCGTACGGATCGAGATCCGTGTGCCCGCCGAGCTGGACGCGGAGCGCTCGGACGCGCTGCGCGCCCGCTACGGCCTGCGGCACGCGGTCGTCGTCGAGTCGCCCACCGCGGTCGACGAGGTCGAGGAGTCGCCCGATCCCGAGAACCTCGGCGAGGTCGCGGCCGATCTGCTCGGCGAGCTGGTCAACGAAGGCGATGTCCTCGGTCTCGCGTGGGGGCGCTCGACCATCCACATGGCGGCTGCCCTCGACCAGCTGCCGCCGTGCACCGTGGTGCAGCTGACGGGCGTGTACGACGCCGGGACCGCCGAACGCGGTTCGGTCGAGGCCGTACGGCGTGCCGCGCAGGTATCCGGCGGCGAGGCCCACCCCATCTACGCGCCGATGCTGCTTCCCGACCCGGCCACGGCCGCCGCGCTGCGGAACCAGACCGGGATCGCGCGGGCGTTTGAGTACTTCGACAAGGTCACCGTCGCCGCCGTCTCGATCGGCTCCTGGGAGCCCGGCATCTCCACCGTCCACGACATGCTCAGCGACGAGGAGCGCGCGCACTACGCCTCGCTCGGCGTGGCCGCGGAGATGTCCGCGCATCTCTTCGACGCCGAGGGGCGCCGGGTCGGGCGTGATCTGGGGGAGCGGTGCATCACCGTCGAGGCGGATCGGCTTCGGCGGATTCCTGAGGTGGTCGCCATTGCCGGTGGGCAGCGGAAGGCGGCGGCGATCGACGCGGTGCTGCGTTCCGGGCTTGTCACCAGCTTGGTCACTGACACCGCCGCCGCCGATCAGCTGCTGGTCAGGGGGGCCACTCCGCATCCCGCGCTGGATCGGGAAGACCCGGACGGCAGCTGAGCATCCGCGGGTGCGCTGTGGCCGGTCGCGCGGTTCCCCGCGCCCCTGGCGGGGCCTCGTGGCAGCATCGGGCGCATGCTGACCCGGTTGGTCCCGCGCGTTCTGGCCGCGCTGCTCGTCTGCCTAGCGGTCCTCGTCACGGGGTGTTCCTCCGACGGTGGCGGGGAGGCGCGGGGTTCCGCGCCCGCCTGGGCCCATGGCCTTGCCACCGTCCCCGTCGACCGGCTGCCCGCCGAGGCTCGGGAAACGTTGCGGCTCATCGATGACGGCGGGCCCTTCCCGTACGCCAAGGACGGTTCCGTCTTCGGCAACTTCGAGGGAGAGCTGCCCAGGCAGCGGCGCGGCCACTACCGCGAGTACACCGTGCGCACCCCCGGCGAACGCAACCGGGGCGCACGGCGGATCGTCACCGGGAGCGGCGGCGAGACCTACTACACCGACGACCACTACGCGTCCTTCAAGGCGGTACTGAGATGACGTCCGAACCGCTGGCGCCGGTCCTTGCGGCCGTACGCGCCGCCGGCCTGAGCACCGTCTCGCTCGACCTGAGCGGGGTGAGCGACAAGGCGGCCTTCATGGACCGCTGCGCCCGCGCGCTGGAACTGCCCGACTGGTTCGGGCGCAACTGGGACGCGCTCGCCGACTGCCTCACCGACCTGGGATGGGCGCCCGCCGCCCCCGGCCGCCTGCTCGTCGTCACCGGCTGGCAGGAGTACGCCGAAGCGGCCCCCCAGGAGTGGATCGTCGCCCAGGAGGTGTTCACCGACGCGGTGGCGTACGCGCGAGAACACGGGACGGGACTGGAGGTCGTCCTCGCGCTCGGCACGCGCGCCTGAGCGGACGGTGACCGTCGTGGCCGGTTCTTGGAGGATCCGACCAGGGCTCCTGCGCCCTGCCTGGGTGATCATCCCAGGCGGCACATCGCCCCGGACATGGGACACTGAAGTACGTGCTTTTCCCTCGGCCTAACTGTCCGGGGGCCACCTCTGATCGACTGGGATGAGCAGCACGTGCGTTTCCTCAATGACATCCAGCCTGCGTACGACCTGACGTACGACGACGTCTTCATGGTGCCGAGGCGCTCCGCCGTCGGATCGCGTCAGGGTGTGGACCTCTCCGCCCCGGACGGCACCGGCACCACGATCCCGCTGGTCGTCGCGAACATGACAGCGATCGCCGGGCGCCGGATGGCCGAGACGGTCGCCCGCCGCGGCGGTCTCGTCGTGATCCCGCAGGACATTCCGATCGAGGTCGTCACCGAGGTCATCTCCTGGGTCAAGACGCGCCACCACGTCCTGGACACCCCCATCGTGCTGGCCCCCACGCAGACCGTCGCCGACGCGCTCGCCCTGCTCTCCAAGCGTGCGCACAACGCGGCCGTGGTCGTGGACGCCGACCAGAAGCCGCTCGGCGTCGTCACCGACACGGACCTGAACGGCGTCGACCGCTTCACCCAGATCTCCGAGGTCATGTCGAAGGACCTCGTGCTGCTCGACGCGGACATCGACCCGCGCGACGCATTCAACAAGCTGGACGCCGCCAACCGCCGCTACGCCCCCGCCGTGGGCAAGGACGGCCGCCTCGCCGGCATCCTGACCCGTACGGGCGCCCTGCGCGCGACCCTCTACTCGCCCGCCCTCGACGCCAACGGCAAGCTGCGCATCGCCGCCGCCGTCGGCATCAACGGCGACGTCGCGACCAAGGCCAAGCAACTCCTCGACGCGGGCGCCGACACACTCGTCGTGGACACCGCGCACGGCCACCAGGAGTCGATGATCGCCGCGGTGAAGGCCGTGCGCGCGCTCGACCCGCAGGTGCCGATCGTCGCGGGCAACATCGTCGCCGCCGAGGGGGTACGTGACCTGATCGAGGCCGGTGCCGACATCATCAAGGTCGGCGTGGGCCCCGGTGCCATGTGCACCACGCGCATGATGACCGGCGTCGGCCGCCCGCAGTTCTCTGCGGTGCTCGAATGCGCCGCCGAAGCCGCCAAGTTCGGCAAGCACGTGTGGGCCGACGGCGGTGTCCGGCACCCCCGTGACGTCGCCATGGCGCTGGCCGCCGGTGCGTCGAACGTCATGATCGGTTCGTGGTTCGCCGGGACGTACGAGTCCCCGGGCGACCTGCAGCAGGACGCCAACGGCCGCCTCTACAAGGAGTCGTTCGGCATGGCGTCGGCGCGTGCGGTGAAGAACCGCACCAGCGAGGAGTCGGCTTACGACCGTGCCCGCAAGGCGCTCTTCGAGGAGGGCATCTCGACCTCCCGGATGTTCCTCGACCCGGAGCGGCCCGGCGTCGAGGACCTGATCGACTCGATCATCGCCGGTGTCCGTTCCTCCTGCACGTATGCCGGTGCCGGTTCGCTCGCGGAGTTCGCCGAGCGGGCGACCGTGGGTGTGCAGAGCGCCGCGGGCTACGCGGAGGGCAAGCCTCTGCACGCCAGCTGGAGCTAGCCGCTTCGCGGGGAGCTGCGCCATTCGTCCGCGGGTTCGCCGCGACTGGTCGCGCAGTTCCCCGCGTCCCTGCGGGGCCTGATACCTCGGCCTTCGCCAGCGGTTCGTGGCCCGCGTCGCCCGGATGGACCCCGTCCACCAAGTGCCCGGCGCGCAGCGGCCCGGCGCCCGGCAGCAGGTCCGCCCCCGTGCCTCGTGCCGCCCGCTCCACAGCGGTCAGCGGTCCGTAGCTCCCCGAGCAGGACCCCGGGCGCGGGGCAGTGCGCGCCCCTCGCGGAAGTGGTGCTCCACGGCCCGCACCGTGCGGATGGGTCCGTTCCAGGGCTTCGGTACGTCGGTCTCGTACAGCGCATCGCGGTCCATGGCCTGCCGCCTCCCTCTCGACCGTTCTCCGGTGCGCGATCGGCCCGACCGGGGCGCACGATGAGGCGGATCCGACGAGATGCCAACCTCTTGCCGGGCGCCTCGGCACGCAACGGACGAATCGGACCGCGCAACGAAGGCCCGCGGGGAGGGGAAGTACGCAACGATCGTGCGGGGCCGCGCAAGGTTGCTCCATTACGTATGTGAAGCTCGCCTCATAGAGTCATCCGCTGTACGTGGTGTGGCGGGGCCCGCCTGCTCGGCGGTCCCCGACCATGCGTGGGAGCTGCCGCGGGTCCCGCCGCCCTGACCGGCAGCGATGAAGGAGCCACGCGTGCTCGACCAAGGCGCACCCCCGCAGGACCGCCAGAACCCCTCGGGGGCCAGGGGGTTCGGCGGCCGCTTGATGCGGCGCAAGCCGGTGGAACTCCTGGTCGCGGAGGGCGGCCAGGGCGAAGGCGGCTCGCTGCGGCGCTCCCTCGGCATGTGGCAGCTGACCATGATCAGCATCGGCGCCACGCTCGGCACCGGCATCTTCGTCGTCCTCGGCGAGAGCGTCCCCAAGGCCGGGCCCGCCGTGACCCTGTCCTTCGTGCTCGCGGGCCTCACCGCCCTCTTCTCCGCGCTCTCCTACGCCGAACTGGCGGGCTCCATCCCGGTCGCGGGGTCCTCGTACTCGTACGCGTACGCAACGATGGGTGAACTCGTCGCCTGGGTCTGCGGCTGGTGTCTGGTCCTGGAGTACGGCGTCTCGGTCGCCGCCGTCGCCGTCGGCTGGGGCGAATACCTCAACGAACTGCTCGACGGCACCATCGGCGTCACCATCCCGGACGTGCTCTCCTCGGCACCCGGCGAGGGCGGCTTCATCAACCTGCCCGGCCTGATCGTCGTCCTGCTCGCCATGGTGTTCCTGCTCGGCGGCGCCAAGGAGTCGGCGCGGGCCAACACGATCATGGTCATCGTGAAGATCGCCGCGCTCGCGCTCTTCTGCACCATCGGTTTCATGGGTTTCAAGTCCGGCAACTACTCCGACTTCATGCCGCTCGGCACGGCCGGCGTCAGCGCCGCCGCCGCGAGCCTCTTCTTCTCGTACATCGGCTTCGACGCCGCCTCCACCGCCGGTGAGGAAGCGAAGAACCCGCAGCGCGACCTGCCCCGGGCGATCATGCTGTCGCTGATCATCGTCACGGCGCTCTACGTCCTGGTCGCGGCCGTCGCCGTCGGCGCCTGGAACTGGAAGGACTTCGAGGGCTCGGAGGCCACGCTCGCCGCGATCATGAACGACGTCAGCGGCCAGAGCTTCTGGGGCACGCTGCTCGCCGCGGGCGCGGTCATCTCCATCGCCTCCGTCGTCCTGACCGTCCTCTACGGCCAGACCCGCGTCCTGTTCGCCATGTCCCGTGACGGCCTGGTCCCCAAGGTCTTCGGCAAGGTCAGCAGGAAGACGGGCACGCCCCGCGTGAACACGGTCATCGTGTCGCTGTTCTGCGCCGCGCTCGCCTCCGTCATCCCGCTCGGCAAGCTCGTCGACGCCACCAGCATCGGTACGCTCTTCGCCTTCGGTCTGGTCAACATCGCGGTCGTCGTGCTGCGCCGGACGCGCCCGGACATGCCGCGCACCTTCCGGGTGCCGCTCGGCTGGCTCTTCCCTGTGCTCGGCTTCGGATTCTGCGCCTACAACATGTTCAGCCTCGACTCCATCACCTGGATCGTCTTCGGTGTCTGGATGGCCGTCGGCCTCGTGTTCTACTTCTTTTACGGCATGAGCCGCTCCCGATTGGCCTCCGCAGAAAAGTGATCCACCCCCAGTGCGACTGAACGATCTCGACGAACGCATCGTGCACGCCCTCGCCGAGGACGCCCGCCGTTCCTACGCCGACATCGGCCAGCTGGTCGGGCTCTCCGCGCCCGCCGTCAAGCGGCGCGTGGACCGGCTCCGGGAGACGGGCGCCATCACGGGATTCACCGTGCGGGTCGACCCGGCCGCGCTCGGCTGGGAGACCGAGGGGTTCATCGAGATCTACTGCCGTCGCAATACCTCGCCCGAGGCGATTCGGCGGGGTCTTGAGCGGTATCCGGAGATCGCGTCCGCGTCCACCGTCACCGGTGACGCGGACGCGGTCGTCCAGGTTTTCGCCGCTGACATGCGGCATTTCGAGCGCGTACTTGAGCGGATCGCCGGCGAGCACTTCGTGGAGCGGACGAAGTCCGTGCTCGTGCTCTCGCCCTTGATGCGGCGATTCTCTTCCGGGGCGCCCGCGTAGCGCCCTGGCCGCGGGTCCGCTCCGGCTCGTCGCTCAGCTCCCCGCGGCCCTTACGGGCGCGGATCCATCGGGCGTACGTGAAGGTCGCCGCTGCCCGGCTTCGTCCTTTCGAACGGGGCCGCGCTCACGCACTTGGGCATGTCGTCCGGCAGGTCGTTCGGGATGCCGACCATCGCCCAGCTGTAGCCGAAGCGGTCCTGCTCGCCCCGGTCGTGGACCGTCATGCCGACACGCTTGCCGACCGCTCCTTTGAGGCCGCCGTCCGCCTTCGTGATGACCGCCGACACCGTGGCGACCTTTCCGCCGGTCAGCAGGCAGTCCACGCGGGCCTCGGCGGAGCCGCCGAACTTGGGGTTCTCTGCGTTCTCGATGTAATGGCTCAACTTGACGGTGCCGTGCGCCTTGCCCGGGTCGTTCTTGTCCGCCGCGTCCAGATGGGCGTCGAACGTGATGGTGGCGTTGTCGCCGGGAGGCCGGTCCAGCTTGGCGGTTCCGGTCAGGGCGGCGGCCTCGCGCCCGGGGTGCGGGGCGTCCGACGCGGTGGCGGAGCCCGCGGCTCCGGCGAGCGCGAGGAGCGTGGCGCCCACGGCGACGACCTGGATGAGGGTGGAGCGGCGGTGCATGGGTGGCCCCCGTCTGGCTGTTGGTCCGCCCGGTCCTTCCGGGCGTGATCCACACTCCCGTGGACCGGCGCCCGGTGCATCGTGCGCGAGGGGGTGTCCGCCTCCGCCGCGTGGCGGGGAACGGCTGGTTCGTGAGGTGGAGACGCCGGACCCGCCCGACCCCCGTACGGGTGGGCCCGGCGTCGGTCAGTTGGTCGGGTAGGTCGGGTGCCAGGGCCGCACGTGAAAGTCGCCCGTGCCCTTCTTGACCTTCTCGAAGGGCGCCGAGCTCGTGCACTTGGTCAGCTTCTTGGTCCCGTCGGGGCTGCCCACCGCGGCCCAGCTGTAGCCCACGCGGTCGTGCTCGCCCTGGTCGTGGACGCTGAAGCCGACCCGGCCGCCCTTGATGTCCTTCAGGTTGGTGCCGGTGATGATCCCGGTGGCCGTGGCGACCTTGCCGCCCGTCATCAGGCAGTCGATACGTCCCTCGGCCCAGCCGCCCTTGCCCCCCGGCTTGTCGAGGTGGACGAAGCGGAAGGTGCCGGTCGCCTTGTCCGGGCGCATGTTGTGGCGCTGCGCGAGGTGGGCGTCGAAGGTGAACGTCACGTCCTCGGTGGTCCCGCGGTACAGCTTCGCGGTGCCGGTGAGCGCGGCGGCCTCGCGCTTGTGTGGGTGCGGGCGGCTCTCGGCGGCTTGACGCGCTCCGCTGTCGCCGTGCCCGCCGTCGCCATGCCCGTCGTCGTCCGCGGCGACGGCCGCTCCAGCGGCTGTGGCGCAGATCAGCAGGGCGGTTCCGATGGCGATCACACGGCTGCGGCTGCGGGTGCTGGTGGAGCGGGCAGGGGTGTGGCTGGCGATGCTTGCGTCGCGGCTCACTGGTGGCCTCCTGATGCGGGCCGTTCACCCGGTCCTTCCGGGCGAGATCACGCTCTCGCGACAGGGGGTCCCGGCACGTCCGGCCACGGACGGCAATCCGCCTCCCCCGTGCGGCGGGGACGGGCCCCGCGCACCCTGCGCCGGGCGGTGGACAGCGCTACGACCCCGGTCGCATGCCGCCACGCAACGAATCGCCACTGAGGGTCCGACTCGCGCAACAGATCGAGCGGCGGCTCACAACGCTCGCACCTTGTCGGGCCAGGGCCGCCGACCGTACTGTCTAAACGATCCCCACCAGCCCCTTCGTACGCCCCGAGGTCCGCCATGCCGCCGCTGCGCACAGCCCTGCTCCAGAGCTCGGGCCGCCCCGGCTCCGTCGCCGCCAATCTGAAGGCGCTCGACGAGTCGGCCGCCCGTGCCGCCGAGGGCGGCGCGGGCCTCCTGGTGGCGCCCGAGCTGTACCTCACCGGGTACGCCATCGGCGACGACGTGCCGCGCCTTGCCGAGGCCGCCGACGGGGCATCGGCCGCCGCGATCGCCGAGAGTGCCGTACGCCACGGCGTCGCGATCGCCTACGGCTACCCGGAGCGGGACGGCGAGCAGGTATTCAACTCCGTCCAGCTGATCGGCCCCGACGGCGTGCGCCTGGCCAATTACCGCAAGACCCACCTCTTCGGCTGCTTCGAGCGCGACTCCTTCACCCCTGGTGAACAGGCCGTCGTCCAGGCCGAGTTGGGCGGTCTGCGGATCGGCCTGATGATCTGCTACGACGTGGAGTTCCCGGAGAACGTCCGCGCGCACGCCCTCGCGGGCACCGACCTGCTGCTCGTGCCCACGGCCCAGATGCACCCCTTCCAGTTCGTCGCCGAGTCCGTCGTTCCGGTGCGGGCCTTCGAGAACCAGATGTACGTCGCCTACGTCAACCGGGTCGGCAAGGAGGGGGAGTTCGAGTTCGTCGGGCTCTCCACGCTCGCGGGACCAGACGGAATCGCGCGCACTCGTGCCGGTCGGGAAGAGCAGCTGGTGTTCGCCGACGCGGACCCGGTCTTCCTCGCCGCGTCGCGTGCGGCCAACCCCTATCTGGACGATCGCCGCCCGGGGCTGTACGCGTCCCTGATCTGACCTCCCCCCGCGAGCCCTGAGCCGCCCCCTTCTTCTGTTCTGCCGTTCCCGCAAGGAGTCCGTACCCCATGACGTCCACGGTGCCCACCGCCGTCCAGCACACCGACGCGCAGCCGCCGATCACCATGTTCGGTCCGGACTTCCCGTACGCGTACGACGATTTCCTCGCGCACCCCGCGGGACTCGGCCAGATACCAGCGACCGAGCACGGCACGGAGGTCGCGGTCATCGGCGGTGGCCTTTCCGGCATCGTGGCGGCGTACGAACTGATGAAGATGGGCCTCAAGCCCGTCGTCTACGAGGCCGACCAGATCGGCGGTCGACTCCGCACGGTCGGCTTCGAGGGCTGCTCCACCAACGGCGAAGAGGGAGCCCTCACCGCCGAGATGGGCGCCATGCGCTTCCCGCCGTCCTCGACGGCGCTGCAGCACTACATCGACCTGGTGGGCCTCAAGACCCGGCCGTTCCCCAACCCCCTCGCCGAGTCGACCCCCTCGACGGTCGTCGACCTCAAGGGCGAGTCCCACTACGCGACGTCCGTCGACGACCTCCCCCAGGTCTACCGCGACGTGATGAACGCCTGGAACTCCTGCCTGGAGGAGGGCGCCGACTTCTCCGACATGAACCGCGCCCTGCGCGAGCGCGACGTACCGAAGATCCGTGAGATCTGGTCGAAGCTCGTCGAGAAGCTCGACAACCAGACCTTCTACGGCTTCCTCTGCGAGTCCGAGGCCTTCAAGTCCTTCCGGCACCGCGAGATCTTCGGCCAGGTCGGATTCGGCACGGGCGGCTGGGACACCGACTTCCCGAACTCCATCCTGGAGATCCTGCGCGTCGTCTACACCGAGGCCGACGACCACCACCGCGGCATCGTCGGCGGCAGCCAGCAACTGCCGCTGCGGATGTGGGACCGCGAGCCGCGGAAGATCGTGCACTGGGGGCTCGGCACCTCCCTGAGCTCGCTGCACGAGGGCGGTGTGCCGAAGCCCGCCGTGACCCGTCTCGACCGCACCGCGGGCAACCGCGTCACCGTCACCGACTCCTCGGGCGACATCCGCACCTACCAGGCGGCGATCTTCACCGCGCAGTCCTGGATGCTGCTCTCCAAGATCGCGTGCGACGACACGCTCTTCCCCATCGACCACTGGACGGCGATGGAGCGGACCCACTACATGGAGTCCTCCAAGCTCTTCGTGCCGGTGGACCGTCCGTTCTGGCTGGACAAGGCCGTCGACGACAGGGGGAACCCGACCGGGCGTGACGTCATGTCGATGACGCTCACCGACCGGATGACGCGCGGTACCTACCTGCTCGACGACGGGCCGGACAAGCCCGCCGTCATCTGCCTCTCCTACACCTGGTGCGACGACAGCCTCAAGTGGCTGCCGCTGTCGGCGAACGAGCGCATGGAGGTCATGCTCAAGTCGCTCGGCGAGATCTACCCGAAGGTCGACATCCGGGGGCACATCATCGGCAACCCGGTGACCGTCTCATGGGAGAACGAGCCCTACTTCATGGGCGCCTTCAAGGCGAACCTGCCCGGCCACTACCGCTACCAGCGGCGCCTGTTCACGCACTTCATGCAGGGCTCCTTGCCCGAGGACAAGCGGGGCATCTTCCTCGCCGGTGACGACATCTCCTGGACGGCGGGCTGGGCCGAGGGCGCTGTGCAGACGGCGCTGAACGCGGTGTGGGGCGTGATGCACCACTTCGGCGGTGCGACCGACGCGACCAACCCCGGGCCCGGCGATGTGTACGACGAGATCGCTCCCGTCGAGCTGCCGGAGGACTGACAGACAGGGCCGTCCCACCTCGGGGCGCGTGGGAATCCGCCGGGCCGCCGTGGTGGCTGGTCGCGCGGTTCCCCGCGCCCCTTCGGGGCGCTCTATACCCCGGCCGCCCGCGCCGCCTCGTACACCTGCGCCGCCAGATCCTTCAGCTCCTGCGCGTCCCGCGTGCTGCCCTGGAGCTCGATGAGGATCTCCTCCACCGCGCCCACCGAGGCGTGTGCCTCCAGGTCCTCCACGATCTGCGCGACGTTGCCCTGGAAGGGGGAGCGCTTGTCGCCCGCGTGCGCCTTCGCCGTGTACCGCGCGTTGACCCGCAGGACGCTCTGGACCGGTTCCGTGCGCCCTCGCTCGACGGCCAGGTCCTTCAGCGCCTGAGCCTGCTCGGCCAGCGCCTTGGCGCCCATGCCGACGGGCATCCAGCCGTCGGCGCGGTCCACGAGCCTGCGCTGGGCGCGGGGGCTGTTGGCGGGCAGCAGGATCGGGATGGGGCGGGCGGGCTTCGGGCCGACCACGGAGGGCGCGATCGTGGTCAGCTCCCCTTCGTACGACACCGGGTCCGGGCCCCAGACCGCGTGGCAGACGTCGATCAGCTCGTCCAGGACCTTGCCGCGCTTGTTGAAGGGGGCCACTGCCGCTGCCGCGTACTCGTCGTGCGACCAGCCCGTGCCGAGGCCCGCTACGACGCGGCCGCCGCTGGCCGCGTCCAACGTGGCCAGCGAGCGCGCCAGTTGGAAGGGCACGTGCAGCGGGGCGACCAGGACGCTGGTGCCCAGGCGCGCCCGCTCCGTGGCCGCCGCTGCCAGCGTCAGTGTGATCAGCGGGTCGGGCACCGAGCGGTACGTGTCCGGCCAGGGCAGGCCCTCGATGCCGTACAGGCCCTGCGTCGCGGGCTCGGGGAACAGGACGCGCTCATAGACCCACAGGCTCTCGTACCCGATCTCCTCGGCCGCGCGGGCCACCGCCGGGACATCACGTCCGATGCTGTACTGCCGGCCCTGCGGGAGGCTGAGTCCGAGTCGTGTGGGCATGCTGGTGCTCCTTCACATCCGGGGTCGCTGCCTTCAACGTACAGCGACAGGACGGGAGTTACCCGGCGACCCTCGCGAAGCGGCCGGATCGGTCCGGTAGGGGCGTGAGGAGCATCCGGCCGACGAGGCCGACCGCCCCGTCCAGGCGGTCGCGGAACGTCTCCGCGACGGAGGGCAGGTCGTGCAGGGCACGCATCGCGAGCGCCGTGGCCCAGGCGCTGTCCCTGGCCCGCTCCAGACTCCAGGAGCCGAGCAGATGGGTGAGCGGGTCGGCGACCTGGAAGAGGTCGGGGCCCGGCATGAGGTCTTCGCGGATGCGCTCCTCCAGTGAGACGAGGATGTCGCCCACGCGGTCGAACTCGTCCTCCAGATCGGCCGGTTCGCAGCCGAGCGCACGACAGGTCTCCACGACGGCCAGCGCGAGGTCGTGCCCGATGTGCGCGTTGATGCCCGCGAGCGCGAACTGCAGCGGACGTACGCCGGGATGGCGCCGGAACTCGAACAGCGGCCGCCAGCAGGCGGGCGGCCGACGGTCCGCGGCCACCGTGTCGACCGCCGTCAGATAGCGCTCGGCGAACAGGACGTCCAGGGTGATCGCGGCTCCGGCGTCCGGGAAACGGCCGCTCTCGACCTGCCGGGCGACCTCCTCGGTGACCGAGAGATAGACCCGGTTGAAGACCCCGACCCCGTCGCCCGAGGGGAATCCGGCGCCCAGCGCGCGCATCCGCGTCACCACGCCGTCGACCCCGTGTGCCGGGCCTGTGTCCGCGAACCGCTCCAACTGCGCCATGGTGGCAGGTTCCCAGCAGTTGGCCGGCCGGAGTGCCGCCGCACCGCCCGCTTCCCCAGAACGAGCGAACGGCGACCGTGTATGCCTTTGGGGGAGGGCCTACTGCTTGGCGCGCGGCTGAGCGCCGTCGGCGCCCGCTTCCGGGACCTCGTCGGCGTCGTCGTACGAGGACGTGCCCGAATCGAGGAGCGGTTCCTGCGACTTGAGGTGCGGCGGGGCGAAGGCGCGAAGGACGTGGTAGCCCGTGATCACGACGATCGTGCCGAGCGCGATGCCGCTCAGCTCGAAGTTGTCCGTGATCTTCAGCGAGACACCGCCGACGCCGATGATGATGCCCGCCGCGGCAGGCACCAGGTTCAGCGGATTGCGCAGGTCCACCCCGGCGCTGATCCAGATCTGGGCGCCGAGCAGGCCGATCATGCCGTAGAGGATGACGGTGATGCCGCCGAGCACGCCGCCCGGAATGGCCGCCACGACCGCGCCGAACTTGGGGCAGAGGCCGAAGAGGAGGGCGAAGCCCGCGGCGGCCCAGTACGCGGCCGTGGAGTAGACGCGGGTCGCCGCCATCACGCCGATGTTCTCGGAGTACGTGGTGTTGGGCGGGCCGCCGACCGCCGTGGAGAGCATGGACGCGGCGCCGTCGGCGGAGATCGCCGTGCCGAGCTTGCCGTCCAGGTTGTCGCCGGTCATCTCGCCGACCGCCTTGACGTGCCCGGCGTTCTCCGCGACCAGCGCGATGACGACGGGCAGCGCGACGAGGATCGCCGACCACTCGAAGCTCGGCGCGTGGAAGGACGGCAGGCCGATCCAGTCGGCGTTGCCGACGGCGGAGAGGTCGAGGCGCCAGTGGTCGACGACCTTGCCCGAGCCGTCCGCCGAGTTGATCTTGCCGAAGGTCAGGTCGAGGACCCAGGACAGGGCGTACCCGAAGATCAGCCCCAGGAAGATCGCGACCCGCGACCAGAATCCGCGCAGGCACACCACGGCCAAACCGGTGAACAGCATCACCAGGAGCGCCGTCCACTGGTCCTGCGGCCAGTACGTGGAAGCGGTGACCGGCGCCAGATTGAAGCCGATCAGCATGACGACGGCGCCGGTGACGATCGGCGGCATCGCGGCATGGATGATCCGCGCCCCGAACTTCTGGACGGCGAGGCCCACCAGGAACAGCGCCGCGCCGACCACGAGGACCGCGCCCGTCACCGTCGCGGAGGAGCCGCCCTGCGCGCGGATGACGGCGGCCACGCCCACGAAGGAGAGCGAACAGCCCAGATAGCTGGGCACCCGACCGCGCGTGGCGAGCAGGAAGATGACGGTCGCGACGCCCGACATCATGATCGCGAGGTTCGGGTCGAGGCCCATCAGGACGGGGGCCACGAACGAAGCGCCGAACATGGCGACGACGTGCTGGGCGCCGAGCCCGATGGTCCGCGGCCACGAGAGCCGCTCGTCGGGACGGACGACGGCTCCGGGCGCGGGGGTGCGCCCGTCGCCGTGCAGTCTCCAGCGCACGCCGAGATCCATGGTTCTGTTCCGCCTTCTATGCGCCGAGCTGTGGGTATGACCCGTGACCGGGACCGACCGTGTCTGGGACCGGCCCGTGTCTGGGAATGACCCGTGTCTGGGAATGACCCGTGAGAATGACCTGAAAGATCAGCGCAATGTTAGTGCCGCGTAAGTTCGGCCACCCGCCGGGGCGGACGCGGCGGCGGGCTCAGGGGCGCGGGCCGGGCGCCGCCGCATCCGCGGGCTCGACCGCCGTGGCCTTGCCGCCCTCCGTACGCAGGACCCCCGCGAACACCGCGAGCCCGCAGGCGAGCACCGTCACCAGGCCGAAGGAGACCACCAGGCTCGTCGCGTCGGCGAGCGTGCCGATCGCGGACGGAGCGATCAGGCCCGATGTGTACGTGATGGTGGCGACGCCCGCGATGGCCTGGCTCGGATTGGGGCCGCTGCGCCCGGCCGCCGCGAACGCGAGGGGCACCACGACCGCGATGCCGAGCCCGAGCATCGCGAACCCGCACATGGCGATCGCCGGATGCGGCGCCACCACCACGAGAAGGCCGCCGAGCGCCGCGACCACGCCGCCCACGCGCACGGTGCGGACCGAGCCGAAGCGGTTGACCACCGCGTCGCCCGCGAGCCGCGCGATCGCCATGGTGAGCGTGAAGCCGGTGGTGGACGCGGCGGCGACACCGGCCGACGTGTCAAGGACGTCCCGCAGATAGACCGCCGACCAGTCGAGGCTGGCGCCCTCGGCGAAGACCGCGCAGAAGCCGACCGCACCGATCAGGAGCGCCGACTTGGGCGGCAGCGAGAACCGTGGCGGCGCCACTTCCTCGGGCGCCGCCTGCAGATCGAGCACGCCCTGGCAGGCGACGAGGCCGATCGCGGTGAGCGCCACGGCGGCGAGCGCGTGGTGCAGGCGGGCGTCCGCGCCCAGGTGGGCGGCGACCGTGCCGGCCGCGGAGCCGATCAGGGCGCCGACGCTCCACATGCCGTGCAGGCCCGACATGATCGACCTCTTCATGCGGGTCTCGACCTCGACACCGAGGGCGTTCATCGCCACATCCGACATGCCCGCCGTCGCGCCGTACACGGCCAGGGCGAGGCAGAGGGTCAGCAGATTCGGCGCCAGCGAGGGCAGGATCAGGGCCATCGTCCACAGGGCGAGAAGGCCGCGCAGCGCCGTCCGGGCGCCGAAGCGGTGGCTGACCCAGCCCGCGAGCGGCATCGCGAGGGAGGCGCCGATCGCGGGGAAGGCGAGGGCGAGGCCGAGGAGCCCCGCGCTGAGCCCTGCGTGCTCCTGGATCCAGGGCACGCGTGTCGCGAAGGAGCCGGTGACGGCGCCGTGCACACAGAAAACGGCGGCCACGGCGTACCGCGCCCGCTTCAACTGCCTTGCGTCAAGGACCACTTCACTCATCGATGCTCCGCCCCTCCCGAGGTACCGTCCCGCTACGGCGACGTAAACTATCAGGAACCCTGCCTGATAGTTAGCAGGTTTATGGAAGGATCCCGGCATGCCCGCATCACCGAGCACCGCCCGGGCCATCAACGACCGGCTCGCCCTGGGGCTTCTGCAGCGCGAAGGACCGCTGACGGCCAACCAGTTGAAGCAGCTGACCGGCCTGTCGAGGCCCTCGGTCGCCGACCTGGTCGAGCGCCTCCAGGGCTCCGGCCTGATCGCGGTCGTGGGGGAGGCGGGTGCCCGGCGCAGGGGGCCCAACGCCCGGCTTTACGGGATCGTCGCCGACCGGGCTCACCTCGCCGCGCTCGACGTGCGCACCGAAGGCGTCTCCGTGGTCGTCACCGACCTGCTCGGCGCGGTGCTCGCCGAGGCCTCCGCGCCCATCGGCGGCGACACCGGCACGGGGCCCGCCGTCGAGCGGGCCGTCGCCCTCGTCGAGCGCACCGCACGGGACGGCGGCGTCCGGCGGCTGCACACCATCGGGATCGGCGCACCCGGCCTCATCGACCCCGCCACCGGGGAACTGCGCGACACCACCTCGCTGCCCGCCTGGCACCGCGGCCTCGCGGGCGCCCTCCAGGAGCGGCTCCCGGCGCGTGTACTCGTGGAGAACGAGACCAACCTCGCCGCCCGCGCCGAACAGCGCGACGGCGCCGCCCACGACCGCGACACCTTCGTGCTCCTCTGGCTCGGCGAGGGCGTCGGCGCCGCCGTCGTACTCGACGGGAGACTGCGCCGCGGGGCGTCGGGCGGCGCGGGAGAGATCGGCTTCCTGCCGGTGCCCGGCACGGACATGCTGCCGTCCGCCACCGCGTGCGAGGGCGGCCTCCACTCCCTGGTCGGCGCCGCCGCGCTGGGTGAGCTCGGCGCCGCGCACGGGATCCTGGAGCCGGGCGCGAGCGCCGCCGACATGGTCCGCCACGCCGTCGAGGACGGACATGAGGCCTTCCTCGACGCGGCTGCCGACCGGATCGCCGTAGGTGCCGCCGCCATGGCCGCGATCCTCGACCCCGGCTGCGTGGTCCTGGGCGGCGAGGTGGGCCGTGCGGGCGGCGACGTGCTCGCCGCCCGTGTGATGAAGCGCGTCACCGCGATGTCGCCGCTGTACACGGAGATCAGGGCGAGCCCCCTCGGTGGCGCCGCCGTGCTGCGGGGCGCGCTGCTCGCCGCACGGGACGCGGCGCAGGACGAGCTTTTCGGGCCACGCCACTGACCGGGCCGCCCCCCAGTCGCTGTGAGCCAGGCCACAGGGGTGTGCCCGCATGGGCCTCGATCAGGCGTGGCAGACTGGCTCTGTACCAAAAGCAGCGCACTCCGGGGTCGGTGTAATTCCGAACCGGCGGTTATAGTCCGCGACCCGACCGCTTCCAGCGGCCGGTTGACCAGGTGAAATTCCTGGACCGACGGTGAAAGTCCGGATGGGAGGCAGTGCGCGGCGGGCGGGCATTCGTGTTCGTCGCCGAGTGACTTGTTTTTGGGATACCCGGGTTTCCGGGTTTCCAGGGACAGGTCTCGTTCCCGGCGTCGCTCCCGGTGTCGCAGTCCGTACATTCTGTCGTCATCGACAGGCCCCGGAGTCCGTGCCCCTTGAGGCAGGAGGACCCGGTGGCCACCGCAGCCGCAGTAGCAGCGAACGAGCCCGAGCGCGCGGCCATGCGTCGCGCCGTCGCGCTCGCAGCGCTCGGTCTCGGCGCCACGAGCCCCAACCCGGTCGTCGGATGCGTGATCATCAACGCCTCCGGAGAGACCGTCGGCGAGGGCTACCACCAGCGCGCGGGCGGCCCGCACGCCGAGGTCCACGCCCTGCGCGCGGCCGGCGAACAGGCCCGCGGAGCCACCGCCCTGGTCACCCTCGAACCGTGTAACCACACCGGACGCACCGGCCCCTGCGCCCAGGCGCTCATCGACGCCGGTATCGCCCGCGTCGTCTACGCGGTCGGCGACCCGAACCCCGCCGCCACCGGGGGAGCGCAGCGACTGCGTACCGCCGGAGTCGACGTGCGATCGGGCCTCCTCGAGGACGAGGCCGCGGCGGGCAACGCCGCCTGGCTGACGTCCCAGCGGCTCGGCCGCCCGCACGTCACCTGGAAGTACGCCGCGTCGCTCGACGGCCGTATCGCCGCGGCCGACGGCAGCAGCCGCTGGATCACCTCCTCCGAGGCCCGCGCCGACGTCCACCGGCTGCGCGCCGAGTGCGACGCGGTCGTGGTCGGGTCCGGCACCCAGCGCGCCGACGACCCGCACCTCGCCGTGCGGGGCGTCGAAGGCGCCGTACAGCCGCTGCGGGTCGTCGTCGACACGAACGGCACCGCGGTGGAGCCCGGTGCCCGCGTCCTGGACGGCGCGGCGCCCACGCTCATCGCCGTCGCCGAGAACGTCACCCCGGAAGCCGAGAACGTCACCCCTGAAGGCGAGAACGTCACCCCTGAGGGCGACGCCGAAACGGTGCGACTCCCGCGCGTGGACGGCGGGTTGGACATCCCGGCCCTCCTCGACGAGCTCCACGCGCGCGGGGTGCGCTCCGTCCTCCTCGAAGGCGGACCGACGCTCGCCGGAGCCTTCGTCGCCGCGGGCGCCGTCGACCGCGTCGTCGCCTATCTCGCCCCCGTCCTGCTCGGCGCGGGCCCCGCGGCCCTCACCGGTGGCGGAATCAAGACCATCACCGAAGCGTTGCGGCTCGACGTGAGCGAGACCGTCCGCATCGGCCCCGATCTGCGCGTCACCGCGACCCTCGTAGCGAAGGAGCACTGAAGTGTTCACCGGAATCGTCGAAGAGCTGGGCGAGATCACCGCCGTCGAGAACCTGGACGACGCATCCCGCTTCCGCGTCCGTGGCCCCGTCGTCACCGACGGCGCGAAGCACGGCGACTCCATCGCGGTCAACGGCGTCTGTCTGACGGTCGTGGAGCACGAGGGCGCGGAGTTCACCGCCGATGTGATGGCCGAGACCCTGAACCGCTCCAGCCTCGGCGCGCTCGCGGCAGGATCGCGGGTCAACCTGGAGCGGCCCACCGCCGTGGGCGACCGCCTGGGCGGACACATCGTGCAGGGACACGTCGACTCGGTCGGCACCGTCGTCGACCGTGAGCCCTCCGAGAACTGGGAGATCGTCAAGATCTCGCTCCCCGCGGACCTCTCCCGCTACGTGGTGGAGAAGGGCTCCATCACCGTTGACGGCGTCAGCCTCACGGTCGTCGACGCCGGAGACGACTACTTCACCATCAGCCTCATCCCCACCACCCTCGCCCTGACCACACTCGGCATCAAGCAGCCGGGCGACCCGGTCAACCTCGAGGTGGACATCATCGCGAAGTACGTCGAGCGGATGCTCGGCGACCGCGTCACCGCCGCTGCTCCGGCTGCCGCTCCCGCTCAGGAGGCCACGAAGTGAACTGGCTCAACTCCGAAGCCTTCACGGCCTTCGGGCAGCACGTGATCTGGTCCGACATGGTGGGCAACACCGTCGGCCTGATCGCCCTCGCGCTCGGCTGGCGGCGCTCCATATGGACCTGGCCCGCCCAGTTCCTCTCCGGCGTCATCCTCGTCGGCGCCTACGCGTCCGCCCACCTCTCCGGCGGTGTCGGCAAGCAGTTGCTCGTCATCGGCGTGGCCCTGTGGGGCTGGCGCCTGTGGACCAACGGCAAGCAGCAGGCGCAGGACGGCTCCATCGCCGTGCGGTTCGCGACCTGGAAGGAGCGCGGGGTGCTGCTCGGCGGCACGGCCGTCGGCACGCTCGCGGTCGGCGCCCTGTTCGCCGCCGTACCCGACCTGTCCTGGAACCCCTGGCCCGACGCGTACATCTTCGTCGGCACGCTCGCCGCGATGGTCGCCCAGGCCCGGGGTCTCGTCGAGTTCTGGTTCGCCTGGCTCCTCGTCGACGTGGTCGGCGTCCCGCTCGCGTTCAGTAGTGGTCTGGCCTTCTCCGGCCTCGTGTACGTCATCTACCTCGCGCTCGTCCTGTGGGGCATGCGCGACTGGTGGCTGCGGTCGCGCACCGCGTCCTCGCAGCCCGTCATGGAAGGAGCCCCGGCATGACTGCGGCACCTGTTTGGTACAGCACGGGTCACGAAGAGGACGCCTCGGATCTCGCCCTCGACCCCGTCGAGGCGGCCATCCGCGACATCGCCGCCGGACGGCCCGTCGTGGTCGTCGACGACGAGGACCGCGAGAACGAGGGCGACCTCGTCATCGCGGCCGAGAAGGCGACGCCCGAGATCATCGCCTTCATGATGAGCGAGTGCCGCGGCCTGATCTGCGCCCCCATGGAGGGCGACGAGCTCGACCGCCTCCAGCTCCCGCAGATGGTCGAGAACAACACCGAGTCGATGCGGACCGCCTTCACGGTCTCCGTCGACGCGAGCGGCGCGCACGGCGTCACCACCGGCATCTCGGCCGCGGACCGCGCCACGACGCTCCAGATGCTCGCGGCGGGCACGTATCAGCCCACCGACTTCGTGCGCCCCGGCCACATCTTCCCGCTGCGCGCCAAGGCGGGCGGCGTCCTGGTGCGCAACGGCCACACCGAGGCCGCGGTCGACCTGGCCAGGCTCGCCGGTCTGCGTCCCGCGGGGGCCATCGTCGAGATCGCGGGCGAGGACGGCACGATGCTCCGTCTGCCGGAGCTGATCCCGTTCGCCCGCAAGCACGGCCTGACGATCATTTCCATCGAGGACCTGATCGCCTACCGCAGCGGCTCCGAGCCGACGGTCCGCCGCGAGGCCGAGGTCCGCCTGCCCACCGCCTTCGGCGAGTTCACGGCGTACGGCTACCGCTCCACCGTCGACGGCGTCGAGCACGTCGCCCTCGTCCACGGCGAGATCGGCGAGGGCGACGACGTCCTGGTCCGCATCCACTCCGAGTGCCTGACCGGCGACGTCTTCCACTCCCTTCGCTGCGACTGCGGCCCGCAGCTCGAAGCGTCGATGCGGCGCATCACCGACGAGGGACGCGGCATCGTGGTGTACCTCCGCGGCCACGAGGGGCGCGGCATCGGACTGCTTTCCAAGCTGCGCGCCTACGAGCTTCAGGAGCGCGGCAGCGACACCCTGGACGCCAACCTGGAACTCGGCCTGCCCGCCGACGCCCGGGACTACGGAGCGGGCGCGCGGATCCTGGACGACCTCGGCGTCCGCGGCGTGCGCCTGATGACGAACAACCCCGACAAGACCGACGCGGTGATCCGCCACGGCCTGAAGGTCACCGGACGCGAGCCGATGCCGGTCCAGGCGGGCGAGCACAACCTCCGCTACCTGCGCACCAAGCGGGACCGGATGGGGCACGACCTGCCCTGGCTCGACACCCCTGAGGTGTCCGCCTGCGGCAACCAGTAAGTACCGGCACACGAGAACCAGGAGAAGCGCGTGAGCGGCAAAGGTGCACCCGAACTGAGCGTGAAGAACTGCGGAGACCTGCGGGTCGCGGTGATCGCCGCCCAGTGGCACGAGAAGGTCATGGACGGCCTCGTCGACGGCGCCCTGCGCGCCCTGCACGAGCTCGGCATCGACGAGCCGACCGTCCTGCGCGTGCCCGGCAGCTTCGAGCTGCCGGTCGTCGCCAAGGTCCTCGCGGGACGCGGCTACGACGCGATCGTCGCGCTCGGCGTCGTCATCCGCGGCGGCACCCCGCATTTCGAGTACGTGTGCCAGGGCGTCACCCAGGGCCTGACCCAGGTCACGGTGGACACCGGGGTGCCCATCGGCTTCGGCGTCCTCACCACCGACACCGAGGAGCAGGCCCTGGACAGGGCGGGCATCGAGGGCTCGCACGAGGACAAGGGGCACGAGGCGGTCACCGCGGCCGTCGCCACCGCGACCACGCTGCGTACGATCTCCGAACCCTGGCGGTGAGCGGGGCGGGGAAGCCGCGTAAAGTAGGCGCCATCATGTCCAAGAAGACTTTCGAGGAGCTCTTCACCGAGCTCCAACACAAGGCCGCCAACGGCGACCCCGCCACGTCGCGCACCGCCGAGCTCGTCGAGAAGGGCGTCCACGCCATCGGCAAGAAGGTCGTCGAGGAGGCCGCCGAAGTCTGGATGGCCGCCGAGCACGAGGGCAAGGAAGCCGCCGCCGAGGAGATCTCCCAGCTCCTCTACCACGTGCAGGTGATGATGGTCGCCCGCGGCATCTCCCTCGACGACGTGTACGCCCACCTCTGAGCCGTAGCCGTACGCCCGCCGTACCCCAACTCCCCTCAACGCGAAGGAATCCGTCCTCATGCTGCGCATCGCCGTCCCCAACAAGGGTTCACTGTCCGGACCTGCGTCGGCGATGCTCCATGAGGCCGGATACCAGCAGCGCAAGGAGTCCAAGGAGCTCGTCCTCGTCGACCCGGACAACGAAGTCGAGTTCTTCTACCTCCGGCCCAAGGACATCGCGATCTATGTCTCGGCCGGCAAGCTCGACATCGGCATCACCGGCCAGGACCTCCTGATCGACTCCGGCGCGAACGCCGAGACGATCCTGCCGCTCGGCTTCGCACGCTCCACCTTCCGCTTCGCCGGGAAGCCGGGCACCGCGAGCACCATCGCGGACCTCGCGGGCAAGACCGTCGCCACCTCGTACGAGGGCATCGTCGCCAAGCACCTCGCGGACAGCGGCGTCGACGCCTCCGTGGTCCACCTGGACGGTGCCGTCGAGACCGCCATCGAGCTGGGCGTCGCCCAGGTCATCGCGGACGTCGTGGAGACCGGCACCTCGCTGCGCAACGCGGGCCTCGAAGTCTTCGGCGAGCCGATCATGAAGTCCGAGGCGGTCGTCATCCGGCGCACCGGCGCGGACACCGACGACCCGAAGGTGCGGCAGTTCCTGCGCCGCCTGCAGGGCGTCCTGGTCGCCCGGGCGTACGTGATGATGGACTACGACTGCCGTGCCGAGCACCTGGAGCAGGCCGTCGCCCTCACCCCGGGCCTCGAGTCGCCGACGATCTCGCCCCTGCACAACGAGGGCTGGGTCGCGGTCCGCTCCATGGTCCCGGCCAAGGAGGCCCAGCGGATCATGGACGACCTGTACGCCATCGGGGCGCGGGCCATCCTGACCACGGCCATCCACGCCTGCCGCCTCTGATGACCCGGCAGGAGACCCCGGCGATGACAGACCAGACAGACCAGACCGACACCCCCGCCCTGCCCGTCACCTTCCGGCCAGGCCGGACCAGGGCCGTGCTGCTCACCGCGGGCGCCGCGATCCTCGTGGTCCTCACGGTGATCTCCCTGCTCATCCCGGGCCTCAGCACGGGGGAGCGGATCAGCTTCATCTTCACCGGGGCACTGCTCTTCGGTGTCCTTGCGCTCCTGAGCAGGCCCAAGGTCGTCGCCGAGGAATCCGGCGTGACGGTCGTCAACATCGCGACCAGCAGGCGCCTCGACTGGGCCGAGATCGTCCAGGTCAACCTGCGCCCGGGTGACCCGTGGGTCTTCCTCAACCTCAGTGACGGCACCAGCCTCCCCGTCATGGGCATCCAGCCGGGCATCGCCAAGCAGCGGGCCATCAGCGACGCCCGTGCCCTGCGTGCCCTCGCCGAGGCCCGCGCCCCGCAGGGCTGACGTTTATGGCCGGGTCTTGATTAATCTGGTGGCGGGGCACGCATGGTGTGCCGCCCCGCCTCTGTCGGGCCCGCCCGGTCCACAGGGGCTCCTGCTACCCGAGGAGTGACTCCCTCCGGCGATGGACGGTTCGTCCTGTAGTACATGCGCCGCCCCCTCCCGACACACCGGGACAGGTCAGACCAGGGAGGCGGCGGTATGACCACCTCCCTGCTGCTTCTCGGGGCGGCATTCCTGCTGATTCTCGCCAACGGCTTCTTCGTGGCCGCCGAGTTCGGGCTTGTCACCGTCGAGCGCCCGGACGCCGAGAAGGCCGCCGCCGACGGCGACCGACGGGCCCGTACGGTCGTCGGCGCCCTCAAGGAGCTGTCCTTCCAGCTCTCCGGCACCCAGCTCGGCATCACCATCACCTCACTGGTGGTCGGCATGCTCGCCGAACCGGCGCTCGCGCATCTGCTCGCGGGCCCCTTCACGGCGACCGGCCTTCCGGAAGGCGCCGTACCGGGCGTCTCCGTAGTCGTCGGCATGCTCCTCGCGTCCGCCGTGCAGATGGTGATCGGCGAGCTGGTCCCGAAGAACTGGGCGGTCTCCAAGCCGCTCCAGGTCGCGCGGTTCGTCGCGGGCCCGCAGCATGTGTTCTCGCGCCTCTTCAGGCCCGTGATCTCCCTCCTGAACACCACGGCCAACCGGCTCGTCCGGCTGTTCGGCGTCGAGCCCGCCGAGGAGCTGGCCTCGGCCCGCACACCCGGCGAACTGGTCTCGCTCGCCCGGCACTCGGCGCAGGCGGGCACGCTCGAACAGGACACCGCGGAGCTGTTCGTGCGCACGCTCTCCCTCGGCGAGCTGACCGCGCAGCACGTCATGACCCCGCGGGTGAAGGTCAGCGCGCTGCAGACATCGGCGACCGCCGAGGACGTGGTGAACCTGACCCGCGCCACCGGGCTCTCGCGTTTCCCCGTCTATCGCGAGCGCATCGACGAGATCGTCGGCATGGTGCACCTCAAGGACGCCCTCGCGGTCCCCGCCCACGAGCGCCTGAGAGCGCCCGTGGGCCGCATCGCGCAGACGCCGCTCCTGGTCCCCGAGACACTGCCCGTGCGGCAGCTCCTGGAGCGGCTGCGCAGCCAGCAGCCGATAGCCGTCGTCGTCGACGAGTACGGCGGCACCGCGGGCGTGGTCACCCTGGAGGACATCGTCGAGGAGCTCGTCGGCGAGGTCCGTGACGAGCACGACCTCCTCGACCTGCCCGAACTCGCCGTGGCGCCGGCCGAGGACGGCCGACCCGCCTGGGACGCCGACGGCAGCTGCCGCGTCGACACACTCCAGCGGATAGGACTCGACGTCCCCGAGGGGCCGTACGAGACCGTGGCCGGACTCGTCGCCGATCTGCTCGGCCGCATCCCCGTCCCCGGCGACCGGGCCGAACTCCCGGGCTGGCGGCTCGCGGTGCGCCAGGTGGACCACTACCGCGCCGGGCGGGTACGGCTCGTACGGGCATCGCAAGCCACGGATGACCCACAAGCCACAGAGGCCACAGAGGCCACAGAGGCCATGAGCGTGGCGGAGGCCGCCCGATGAGTCTGCTCCAACTCCTGTTCGCCCTCCTCCTCGTCCTCGCCAACGGCTTCTTCGTGGGTGCCGAGTTCGCGCTCGTCTCCGTGCGCCGCAGCCAGATCGAGCCGCTGGGCACCAAGCGGGCCCGCCAGGTCCTCTACGGCCTCGAACACCTGCCGCAGATGATGGCGGCGGCCCAGTTCGGCATCACCATGTGCTCGTTGACGCTCGGCGCGGTCGCCGAGCCCACCGTCGCGCATCTCCTGGAGCCCGTCTTCGAGGCGGCGCACATCCCCGAGGGGGCGATCCACCCGCTCGGGTACGCCATCGCGCTCGCCGTGGTGGTCTTCCTCCACCTCGTCGTCGGCGAGATGGTCCCCAAGAACCTCGCGATGGCCGCCCCGGAGAAGACCGCGCTCTGGTTCAGCCCCGGCCTCGTCGCCTTCGCCCGCCTCTGCCGTCCGGTCACGGTGGCGCTCGGGGCGTGCGCACGGCTCGTCCTGAAGCTCTTCGGAGTCGAGCCCAAGGACGAGGTCGAGGCCGTCTTCACCAGCGAGCAGCTCAACCGGCTCGTCGGTGACTCGGGCCAGGCGGGACTTCTCGAACCCGAGGAGCAGGAGCGCCTTGAGGACGCCCTGGAGCTGGGCTCGCGCCCGGTGACGGACGTCCTGCTCGACCGGGCGTCCCTGGTCACGGTGGGTGCCTCGGTCACTCCCGAGCAGGTCATCGAGCTCACCGGGCGCACCGGCTACTCCCGTTTCCCGGTCCGCGCGGAGAACGGCGCCTTCATGGGCTACCTGCACGTGAAGGACGTACTGGACCTCGAAGAGACGGACCGCGCGGTGCCGCAGCAGGTCTGGCGCGCGATGACGACGCTGCGCGCCGAACTCCCCCTGGACGACGCCCTGACGGTGATGCGCCGCGCCGCGACGCATCTGGCTCAGGTCGCCGACGCGTCGGGCAAGGTGCTCGGCCTTGTCGCCCTGGAGGACGTACTTGAGCTCCTGGTCGGCGAGGTCCGCGACCCGGCGCACCGGATCTCGGCGCCCCGGAAGGCCGAGCAGGCCGCCGGTCACACCAGGGACGGCGCCCTGGTGTGACCGGCCGGGGCGGGGAGCCTTCAGATCCTCGGCGGGTCCTGCGGCCCCCGCCCCGACAGCACCTCGCCGTACGCCTGCATCAGGTCCGGGAGCCGCAGTGTCGACAAGTCGTCACGGCTCGGATCGCCGGGATAGCCGGTGAGCCGCAGGTCGCGGTAGGCGCAGCTCTTCTCGTAGAGCGTGCGCAGGAAGCGGCCGTTGCCGAGCTCGTCGATCCACGCCTGGTCGACGACGTGCCCACTGATGGAGCGCAGCTCGTCAAGGGCCTCCTCGTCCCACACGTCGCCGTTCTCGTCGGCCAGGACCTCGCCGATGGAGGTGAGTTCCAGGGGGCGGTACGAGGGGAAGTCCACGCGGGTCGTGAAGCGTGACGACAGTCCGGGGTTGGCGGCAAGGAGACGGTCCATGCCCTCGGGGTAGCCCGCGAGGATCACCACCAGGTGGTCGCGGTTGTCCTCGGCGCGCTTGAGCAGGACCTGGAGGGCCTCGTCGCCGTACGCGTCGCCCTTCCCGTAACCCGAGTTGGACAGGGAGTACGCCTCGTCCACGAAGAGGACGCCGCCGATCGCCGAGTCGATCAGCTCATTGGCCTTCACGGCGGTCTGGCCCAGGTACTCGCCGACCAGGTCCGCGCGCTGCGCCTCCACCAGATGGTCGCCGCCGAGCAGGCCCAGAGCGTAGAACGCCCTTCCCAGGATGCGGGCCACCGTGGTCTTGCCGGTGCCAGAGGGGCCGGAGAAAACGAAGTGTCGTTTCGGCGGTTGTACGGGCAACCCCTGGGCGGCCCGCAGGCGAGCCATGTTCAGCTGCGCGGAGAGCGCCTTGACCTGGCGCTTCACCGGTTCGAGGCCGACCATCCCCTCCAGTTCGGCCAGTGCGGCCTCCAGGAGCGCGGGATCGGTGGGGCCCGGCGGCAGCTGCGGTCCCGGCTGGACGGGGATCACGGCCTTCTCGCGCACGGAGTCGGACTCGGAGGGACCGCCTCCCGTGGGCAGGTCGGCCTCGGTGACCTTCAGATCACGGCCTTCGGTACCGAAGAGCGGATCGATCCCGTCGGGTCCCTCCATCGCGTCCTGCCCGAAGCCGGTCAGGGCGATCGCCGCCAGGTCGGTGACCTCGTCGTACCCGTCGCCCTCCGAGATCGCGGCGAGCCGCGCGGAGGTGTCCATGAAGGAGGGATCGACGCGATGCACCGCGCGGTAGAGCGGCAGGGCCGCAGCCGAGCGGCCCGTGCCCTCGTGCGCGCGGGCGAGCCAGTAGCGCAGTTCCTTGCGCTGCGGCTGCTCGCTGCGGCAGCGCATCAGCGCGGCGGACAGGAGCGGCTCGGCCTGGCCGTACATCTCCAGGCGTACGCGGGCCATGCCGCCGAAGAGGCCGGCCTCGATGCCCAGCATCGCGTCGTCGATCAGCGAGTCCGTGTGCCGGACCAACTGCTCCCAGTCCTTGACCAGGTAGGAGCGGCAGGCGTGCAGGAACCGCACCTGCGGATCCGCGTCGACCGGCGGCAGACCGGCCAACGCCCGGTCGAGCTCAGGGACGTGGCGTCCGTCCAGCCAGTGCGAGGCGTGCGCGAGCAGCAGATCGCGCGTGCTCTCCAGGACGGGCTGGACCCACCAGCCGAGCCAGTACCAGGAGTTGAGCGTGCGCCCGTGCCGGGTGCGCTGTTCCCCGAACCTGTCCCGGTGCTGGAACATCCGGAGCAGTGCCGTCGTCGTGTCGACGCGCAGCGCGTGCAGTCCGAGCCAGCCGTCGGCCATGCCCGGATCCATCCGCACCGCCGCCCGGAACTCCTCCTCCGCCTGTGGATAGGCGCCCATCGTGTAGGCGTCGACGCCCCTCAGCCAGGCGAGGTCGGCCGGGGCGGGTGAGCCCACCGCGTCGAAGTCCATCACGTCCCCCACAAACCGTGCCCCCGTTTGTGTACCGCCGGACCGGTGTCCGTCGGCAACTTCGCTGAACCGCCGTGCTGCGGACGGACGTTGAACCGGTGCGCAGAGCAGCCGTCCGTAAGTCGCACCGAAAGGCATCGTACCTGCGAGGGAGTGCTCGGCCGTAGGGTGCCGCACTGCGGGATCGGGCAGGCGAGGGGGGACCTCGTCGTCACCGAGGGTGAGCGAAAGACGGCTCGCGGCGTCCGGAATGCGGGGCCTGGGGCAGAACGAAGCCCCCGATCACGGGGGAACAACCGGGGGCTTCGAGTCTGCGGGCGGCCTCGAAAGGCCGCACATTCAGAACGTAAGTCCTGTAAGGGCCCTCGGTCAAGCCGAGTTGAGGCACTCTTGGAAACTCGTCAGAACTTCCGGAAGCCGTTTTCCGCGGGTTCAGCACACTGCCTCTGGTCCATCACTCTGTGTGACGGACTGGCGCTGCGTATCCGTCCCATTCGGGCCCTGCAGCACCTCATATCCCTTGCGCCACTGTCGCACCAAAGACTGAGCAAAAGGTCGTGAAGGGTCTTCCGCGAAGTGCCGGCGCTCCGCGGGTTCCCATCCATCCCAGAAGTCGCTCTGGACCGCCCCGTCCCGATGGCGCCCCCGTCCCCAGGCCTCTTCGCGGGGCAACTCCATCCACAGCAGCCTCGCGAGGAACGGGCGCAACGCGCGGCGGCCCGCGCCGACGCCCTCGACGAGGACCACGGGCGCGGGCGGCAGGGCGCGGGTCGTGGGTCCGAAGCGGCGAGCGTGCCAGTCGTACGTCTCATAGCGCGCCGTTTCGCCGCGCGAGAGCGGCAGGATGACCTGCTGTCTCATGCGGTCCGTCCAGCCGAACAGCTCGTCGTGGCTCGCGATGTCGTCGAGCCGCAGGACGGGGGCGCCGCCCAGGGCCTCGGCGAGGCGGTCGGCGAAGGTCGATTTGCCGGAGCCCGCGTGCCCGTCCACGGCGACGAGGCGGACGGGGCCGCAGGAGGGCGGCAGGCGCAGCAGATCCTCGGCGACACGGGGCAGGGGAGTGGCGTGTGCGGTCATCGCGTCCAGCGTACGGGCGCGGCGCATCCAGCGTACGGGTGCGGAATTGTCCATTCCGCGCGCCATCCCTGCTCACGTCAGTGGTCGAGGCCAATATTGGCGGACGCGGTGGTGGTCATAGCGCTGGCAGAAGTCGGCGTGGAGCAGCCATAGTTGGCCTACCGCCGTGCATCTGACCTGCCCCTTCCGGATCCGTCCGGAACCCACGTCGACTGGGGGTCCCGCCATGGACCGAGCTGATGACATGTCCCGCAGAACCGTCCTCTCCGTCGCCGCCGCCGTGGCCGCGGTAGCCGCCACGGTGAGCCCCGCCCTCGCGGCGGGCGGTCTCCAAGGCGCCGCGCGTGCGAAGCGGCCGGTGAGCAACCGTTTCTGGGTCTCGCACGCCGACTGGAGCGCGGGTACCGCGAACGGCACCCGCGCCGTGTCCGGCGCCCGCCCCGGCGTGGAGATCGCCGAGGCGGCTGGCCGCACCGACTACGCCGATCCGCACACCGGCAAGACCGCCACCTGGGAGTACGCCCAGTGGACCTCGCCCGTGCACCGTCCGGACGTCCCCGCCACGGAGGTCGTCGCCTCCTGGAACGCCCGCACACCCACCGGGACGTGGCTCCAGGTGGAGCTCCAGGGAACGTACTCCGACAAGGCGAAGACTCCCTGGTACGTCCTCGGCCGCTGGACCTCGGGCGACGACAAGGAGAAGGACATCCGCCGCACGTCGGTCGACGGCCAGAGCGACAACAAGTCGAGCATCTGGACGGACACCTTCTCCATCGACGACACGACGACGGGTCTGCGCCTGGCCTCGTACCGCCTGCGCCTGACCCTGTACCGCAAGCCGGACGCCACGGCGACCCCCACCGTGTGGCGGCTCGGCGCGATGGCGTCCGCCGTCCCCGACCGCTTCACCGTCCCGGCGTCCAAGCCGAAGCTCACGAAGGAGCTGAAGGTCCCGCGCTACTCCCAGGAGACCCACGCCGGGCAGTATCCGGAGTACGACAACGGCGGCGAGGCTTGGTGCAGTCCCACCTCGTCGCAGATGATCATCGAGTCCTGGGGCCGCAAACCGACCCCCGCCGACCTCGCCTGGGTCGACCCGTCCTACGCCGACCCCCAGGTGTGCCACGCGGCCCGCTACACCTTCGACTACCAGTACGAGGGCTGCGGCAACTGGCCCTTCAACGCGGCCTACGCGTCGACGTACAAGGACCTCCAGGGCGTCGTCACCCGCCTCACCTCACTCACCGAACTGGAGTCACTGATCGCCGCGGGCATCCCGGCCATAACGTCCCAGTCGTTCCTCAAGGAGGAGCTGACGGGCGCGGGTTACGGCACGGCGGGCCACCTGATGACGGTGATCGGGTTCACGTCGAAGGGAGACGTGATCGCCAACGATCCGGCGTCGCCCAGCAACACGGCGGTGCGCCGGGTCTACAAGCGGCGCGAGTGGGAGAACATCTGGCTCAGGACCAAGCGCAAGAACGCCGCGGGCAAGGTCGTCTCCGGGACGGGCGGCGTCTGCTACCTGTACTTCCCGGTGAAGCTCACCGCCAAGCAGAAGGCGGCGCTGGCCGACGTGGGGATTCACTGACGGGAACGCCGATGGCCCCTTCCCGTGCGGGAAGGGGCCATCGAGTGGTCGGCGGGGCTACTTGCCCTCTGGCGTGCCCCGCCGGAGTCGGGCCGCCTTCTCGTCCACCTCGTTCTGGGGCGTGCCCGCCTTCACGACGATCACCGCCTGAGAGCCGTCGGGCAGCGTCGCCTCGCGCATCTCCGTACCCAGCAACTCGGGGCGTTTGCGCTCCTGCTCGTCGTCCGTCATAAGACCTCCCAGCTCGACGAGGCACCACCGTACCCGTGGAGCAGCCGCGGATTGGGCCGCACAAGCGTCCGAGCGCGTACTTCACACGAACGCCGCCGCCGGATGGCGGGCAGCCGGCCTCAGCCCTGGACCGGGTCCACCACCCAGTCCGGGTGACCCGGCATGGGCGGTGTCTTCGAGCCGTACAGCCAGGGTCGCAGGAAGCCGTCCAGGTCCTGGCCGGAGACCTTTGACGCCAGGGCCATGTACTGCTGGGTGCTCGCGGTCCTCCCGCGGAAGTCGGTCACCCATGCCCGCTCGATCTTCTGGAACGTCGCGTCGCCGACCCGCTCCCGCAGGGCGTACAGGACCAGGGCCGAGCCGTCGTAGCGCATGCGCTTGAAGAGGTTCGGCTCGGTCGGCTCGGCGGGGGCGCCGTAGTCGTGGCGCCACTGGTCGTGGGCCGCGTAGGCGGTCTTCATGGCGGCCTCGAAGCTGTCGCCGCCGTGTTCCTGCGAGTACATCCGCTCGTAGAAGCGGGCGTGACCTTCGCTCACCCAGAGATCGGACCAGCTCTTCAGGGCGACGCTGTCGCCGAACCACTGGTGGGTCAGCTCGTGCACCATGTTCCGCTCGGCGTCGACCTTCGTGCCCAGCAGGTCGGCCTTCGGGATGAGCGAGAGCGTCTGGGTCTCCAGGGCGACACCCAGATCCGTGTCGCCGACCAGGAGGCCGTAGCGGCTGAAGGGGTAGGGGCCGAGCTTCTCCTGGAGCCAGGCGAGATGGTCCGGGGTCAGCTTGCGGTACTCGGCCGTCGGCTCGACCAGCGCGTCGGGGACGACGTCCCGCAGCGGCAGACCACCCGGGCCCTTGCCGTCGACCAGCTTGAACTTGCCGACCGCCATCTGCACCAGTTGCGTGGAAAGGGGCTGTTCGGAGTCGTACGTCCAGCGCACCCGGTCACCGGGGCGTTCCGAACGGTCGACCAGCTTGCCGTTGGCGACCGCCGTCCGGTCCTTCGGCGTGGTGATGCGGAAGGTGATCGGCGCCCGCTGGCTGGGATGGTCGTTCGCCGGGAAGATCAGCCGCGCTCCGTTTGGCTGGGGATAGACCACCGTGCCGTCGGCCGTGGGTATCCAGCCGTAGTCCTCGATGGCGTCGTCGCGGTGCCGCGTCTGTGTCGGGTCGGCGGTGTACGTGACCTTGGCCGTGAACGTACGGCCCTTGGTGATGGGGGACTTGGGCGTGACCGTCAGCTCGTCCCCGGCGCGGGACGTGCGCGCGGTCGTGCCGTCGATCTTCACGCCGTGCAGGGTGTTGCCCCCGAAGTCCAGGTTGAAGCGGGAGAGCGACTGCGTGGCGGTGGCCTTGATCGTCGCCGTCGCCTCGAACGGCGTCTTCGGGGCCTGCCAGTCGAAGTCCAGGGTGTAGTGGTCGACGCGGTACCCGCCGTTCCCGTCCAGCGGGAACATCGGGTCGCCCAGGCCGGGTGCGCCGGGCGCGGGTGCCCCGGATCCAGCGGGTGCCGAGGACGCGGACGGAGCGGCCTGCGACACCGTGCCGGTGAGGGCCGCGGTCACGGTGACGGCGGCCGCGAGGGCGATCCGTGCTCTGCGGCGGTGCGTCCGGTACGTGCTGCTCATCGGGAACCTTTCGGTCAGAAGGTCGCGCGAACGAGTCGGCGGGGATGCGCCTGGGGGTGTGCCCCGCCGCAGGTAGTGAGACGCACGACCCGGGGCCCGAGTTGCACGGGATCCGGCGGGTAAGTGACCAAGCTCTCTCCCGCGACCGCGGAATCCGATGGCAAGGTGGATGGGTCAGTGGGGGGAGTCCACCGCCGGACGTCGCGTCGAGAGGCGTGACGCATACGTATCGAGTGATGCCATGACCGCTGCCACAGCCACAGCCACAGCCACTGCCACCGCACAGACCCGCGCGACCACGCGCACCGGCGGCCCCGAGGAAGACGGCCCGAAGGTCCTTGAGCACGTCCTCGGCTGGACGCTCGTCGTCGTCCTCGCCATGCTCGTCACGCAGACCGGTCTGTTGTGACCCAGGTCTCAGGATCTTCTCGGGTGTCGCGGTCCGGGGTCGGATCGAGGTCCGCCCGCCAGTGCCGGTGCGGCACCCCCACCAGGCCGTAGAGCCATCGCACGGGCGAGCGCCGCGACAGCAGCGCGAGCCCCGCGAGGACCGCGAACAGCGGCAGGCCGATCCACCCGCCCAGGAGCCGCACGAGGACGCTGGCGATCAGTGCCCCGACGAACGGCAGGCCGTATACCCCGGCCGCCGCGATGGCGATCGCCAGGAACCGGTGCACCTCGCGGTCCTCGTCCGCACCGGGCAGCGACCAGCCCTCCATCAGCCAGCCGATCTCCGTGAACAGCATCGTGCCGATCACGGCCGCGCCGAAGAGGAGCAGGGCGAGGAACGTCCCTGACGTCAGGAAGTCCAGTACGTGGTTGACCACGCTGTCCTGCCGCCAGCCGGCGAAGTCCCGTGCCGATGGGGAGAGGAACCGCTCGTACCCCCTGCCGTCCCAGCCGTGGATCAGGGTCCCGAAGAGCAGGAAGTACCCGCCCACGCACTGGAGATACGCCCAGTAGCCCGCCCCGACCAGGACGAGCCCCTGCGCCACCAGGAACCCTAGGATCGCGGCCACGGGGATGCCGCCCGCGTAGAAGAGCACGAACCCCGCCCACACCCCGTCGTGCCCGTCCGCGACGTGCATCGTCGCCCACGCGGGGTTCTGCCAGAACAGGAAGAGCCCCGTCGGCACCATCAGGACCGCCGCGAACAGCGTGGTGAGCGCCAGATAGGGATTGGCCGCGCGGCTGCGCGTGCGCGGCCCCTCGCCCGCGTTGATCCGCTCCCACACCTGCAGCTGCCGGCCCGCCGAGAGTGCGAACGTCGCGCCGATCGCGTACGCCCAGAAGAGGGCGGCCTGGATCTGGATCATGCCGATGCCTTCAGGGTGAGTCCGCCCGCCACGATCGAGTCCGATGTCACCAGGGCCTGTTCGGCCTGGACGTCGGTCATGAAGACGAACGGCGGCACGACGGGCGGCACCGGCAGTCTGTCGGGGGTGAAGGTCAGGCAGAGCAGGCCTTCCAGGCAGCCCTTGAACTTCGTCAGGTAGAGCGTGACGGAGCCACTCAGGTCCAAGGTGTCGGCGCCCAGGGCGAGTTCCTCGCTCCCGTCGCGTGTCGTGAGCCGGTAGTCGGTGAGCGACGCGGCCTTCATCCGCAGCACCATGACCTTCAACGGCCCGTCGGCCGTGGGGATCTCGCGTACGCCTGCCAGCAGGAAACCCTGCGGCGAGAAGAGCGTGGTGGTGACCGTCGGCGGCGTCCGCGCCGCCGCGATCGCGTCGCCGGGCTCGGCCCGCGCCGGAGTACCGCCCCACAGCGTCGCCCCGATGATGACCACCGGAAGCAGCACACCGAGCGTGCGTACGCCCTGCCCGTCCCGCACCTTGGGCCGCTCGGGGTCCTCGTCCGTGTCCTCGCCCGTGTCCTGGGCCGTCGGCGTCCAGCCGAAGCCCATCGCGCTGCCCACGATGCCGAGCACCATGCCCACCAGGAACCCGCCCAGGTTCGTGGCCGCGAACGAGAGCACCGACAGGATCAGGGCGTTGACGCTCACATAGTGATGGGCGTGCGGCAGGAGCCACAGGAAGATCCCGGCGGCGATCAGGGCGAGCCCGATGCCGATCGCCGCGAGTCCGCCGAGCCCCAGGCTGACCAGGACCGTCAGCGGCGACAGCGGCACGAGGAGCAGCTCGGCGCCGCCCAGGACGAGCAGGAGACCGCCCCAGAACGGCCGGGTGCGCCGCCACGTGCGCAGCACCCGGCGTGCTTTTGGCAGCGGCAGGCGCTCGTCGAGCCAGCCGCCGCCGTCTCTGCGCCACGCGCCGATGCCGCCTCTGCCTCCGGTTGCGGCTCTCCGGCCGCCGGTCAGAAGCATTTTTTGCCGCCGAGGCTGACGTCGAGCTTCATGCCCTTGAGCCGGAAGTTCCCGCCGGTCGCCGACCAGGCGTGGGACTTCACCCCGGAGACGGTGATGTCCCCGGCCTGGAGCCCGAACTTCCCCTTCTCGCCCCTGACTCCGGACACCTCGTCGAGGGTCGAGGCGTCCCGGCCGATCTCGGCGGTGCCGAAGCGGGCGTCGCCCTGGAGGTCCTCGCCGTCGATGATGAGGTTGCTCGCGGTGACCTCGCCCGCCGGGCCGCCCGCGGTCAGCTTGAACACCACGGTGCCCACGGGGGTCTTCACCTCGGCCGCCTGGCAGATGTCGGACAGGGTCGCGTCACCGATTCCGAGGAGCGCCACCGGGTGCCCCTTGCCGTCGATGTCCCGGTCGGTCTGTACGTAGGAGGACAGGCCCTGGCTTGTGAGCTTGCCGGATGACACCTGGAAGCTGGTGCCGGAGACGGCGAAGGAGGCGGCGAGCGCCCCCTCGGCCATCACGGAGGCCATCGCGCCGACGGCCAGAACGGCCGGCAGGGCCACGACGGCCGTCTTCTTCCAGGAGGTTCTGCCTTCGCGCGAAGGGGTGCGCGCTGCGCTCATGAATCTTCCTCCCGTACGTCGGTCCAGGTGCGTAGGGGGAGTGCGTGAGAGAGCGCCCAAGGACGCAGAACCGGCAGGTGGCGTGCTTCTGCCATACTGCGGATACCCGAGGCAGTTGGAGACTAGGGCCGAAATTGAATAATAGTCAACAGCGCGGCGCCGACCGTCCCGTGGACGCCCGCCCGCAGGCGCGCGGCACCGACCGCTCCGTGGCGCGCCGCGCCGAACTCATCACCATCGGGCGGAAGTTGTTCGCCGACACGTCCTACGACGCACTCTCGATGGACGACATCGCCAAACAGGCGTGCGTCGCCAAGGGGCTGATCTACTACTACTTCAAGTCCAAGCGCGGCTACTACCTCGCGATCGTCGAGGACTCGGTCGCGGAACTGGTCGCGCGCGCCGGACGCCACGACGACCTGCCGCCCGTGGAGCGGGTGCACAGCACCATCGACGGCTATCTGCGCTACGCCGAACACCATCAGGCGGCGTACCGCACCATCATTAGCGGCGGTGTCGGCTTCGACGCCGAGGTGCAGGCCATTCGCGACGGTGTGCGCGCGGCCCTGATCGGGGCGATCGCCGACGGCGCGTACGGCCGCCGCGACATCCCGGATCTCGCACGCACGGCACTGCTCGGCTGGCTGTGCAGCGTCGAGGGCGTCACGCTCGACTGGATCGGCGTGCGGGGCCTCGCGCGTGAGACGGTCTGCGACCTGCTCGTGCGGACCCTGGGCGACACCCTGCGCGTCATCGAGGAGTTCGAGCCGTCGTTCCCCGCCCCGCCACGGCCATGAGGAAGGGGCGGGAGCCGGCCGGCTCCCGCCCCGATCACCCCGCGCGGCAGATCAGTTGATGGCCTTGATCAGCTCGCCGTTCGCCGTGTCGCCGCTGAGCTCCCAGAAGAAGGTGCCGCCCAGGCCCGCCTGGTTCTTGTAGTCCATCTTCCCCGCGATGGTCGCCGGGGTGTCATAGCTCCACCAGTCGTTCCCGCAGTGCGCGTACGCGGTCCCGCCGACCGTGCCGTTGGCCGGGCACTTGGCTTTGAGTTCCTTGTAGTCGTCGATGCCCGCCTCGTACTTGCCCGCGGCGGCGCCGGTCGCGGTGCCGCCGGGCTCCTTCTGCGTGACGCCGGTCCAGCCGCGGCCGTAGAAACCGATGCCGAGCAGGAGCTTGTCGGACGGGACGCCGAGACCCTGGAGCTTCTTGATCGTGGAGTCCGTGTTCCAGGTCGCCTTGGGCGCGCCTTCGTACGCCTTCAGCGGCGAGTGCGGGGCGGTCGGGCCCTTCGCGTCCCAGGCGCCGAAGTAGTCGTACGTCATCGGGTTGTACCAGTCGACGTACTGGGCGGCGCCCGCGTAGTCGGCGGCGTCGATCTTGCCGCCCTCCTCGGCGTCGGCCGGGATGGCCGCGGTGACGAGGTTGTCGCCGCCGAACTTCGAACGCACCGCGGACATCACGTCCTTGTACGCCGCGCGCCCGCTGGTGTCACAGGTCAGGCCGCAGGCGTTCGGGTACTCCCAGTCGATGTCGATGCCGTCGAAGACATCGGCCCACTTGGAGTTCTCGACCAGGTCGTAGCAGGACTGGGCGAACGCGGCCGGGTTCTTGGCGGCCTCGGTGAAGCCGCCGGACCAGGTCCAGCCGCCGAAGGACCACAGGACCTTGAGGTCGGGGTGGAGCTTCTTGAGCTTGCGGAGCTGGTTGAAGTTGCCGCGCAGGTCCTGGTCCCAGGTGTCGGCGACGCCGTCCACGGACTGGTCGGCGGTGTACGCCTTGTCGGTCGCCGCGTAGGCGTCGCCCGTCGTGCACTTGCCGCCCTGGACGTTGCCGAAGGCGTAGTTGATGTGTGTGAGCTTGTCGGCCGAGCCGGAGGTCTCGATGTTCTTGACGTGGTAATTCCGGTCGTAGACACCCCATTCGGTGAAGTACCCGACGACCTTGGAACCGGCAGCGGCGTTGGAGCCGACAGAGGTCTTGGAACCGGCAGCGGTCTTGGAACCGGCTGTGGCCTCGGTCCCGGCAGCGGCCTGCGAGCTCGCGGCCTTGACGGACCCGTTGTCGGGTCCCGCGGTGGCGGTGCCCGCTCCGGCGAGCAGACCTCCGCCGAGCACGGCACAACACGCGGTGGCGATGAGCGCCCGGAAGGGGGCGCGGGGAAGGTGCGGTCTGAGCATCGTTTCTCCTCGTGGGGGGAGAGAGGCGCATGGGGGGACATGGTGCTGTTGACCTGCGGGTGCCAGCTGACGTCGGTGAACGTTGAATTGGCATGAACGCGGTAAAGCGCTCGACTGGACTCTAGGAGGACTAGACCAGTGGGGTCAATGGTTCGGACCAATTCCGCGCCCTCCCCTTGCGGGCGTCGGCTATCTTTTGAGTAAGCGGTCGTTAACTAGTGACTGGCAGCCCCCGATCGGGCATACTCAACGCGCCAGAGCCGCTGGTCACAGCGCCTTCCGCGACCCGGAAGGGCACCACTGGCCGGGCCGTGAGACACGGTGGCGCCCGTACTACCCCGCGGGTCCGCCGCAGTGCCGAGAGGGAGGATGCGATCGCCATGCCTGAGCGAACCTTGCAGCAACCGGTGGACCGTCAGCCGCCCACGGACGAGGCGCGGGATCTGTTCTCGCTCGTCCGTGACCTCGTCCAGCGGGAGATAGCTCCCCGCGCGGCCGAGGAGGAGGACGCCGGGCACTTCCCGCGCGAGGTCTTCACCCTCCTCTCCGATTCCGGACTGCTCGGACTTCCGTACGCGAGTGAGTTCGGCGGCGGCGACCAGCCGTACGAGGTCTATCTCCAGGTCCTTGAAGAGCTCGCCGCCGCCCGGCTCACCGTCGGCCTCGGCGTCAGCGTCCACTCCCTGTCCTGCCACGCGCTCGCGGGGTACGGCACCAAGGAGCAGCAGGCCGAGCACCTGCCCGCGATGCTCGGCGGCGGACTGCTCGGGGCGTACTGCCTCTCCGAGCCCGCGTCCGGCTCGGACGCCGCGTCCCTGCGGACGAAGGCCGTGCGCGAGGAGGGGGGTGCCTCCCGTTCGAGCGGAGCCGGGAGCGGGGGAGACTGGGTGATCACCGGGACCAAGGCCTGGATCACGCACGGCGGGGTGGCCGACTTCTGCACCGTCCTTGCCCGCACCGGCGGCGAAGGCGCCCGCGGCATCTCCGCGTTCCTCGTGCCGGGCGACGCCGAGGGCCTGAGCGCGGCGCAGCCGGAGAAGAAGATGGGCATGAAGGGCTCACCCACCGCCCAGATCCACTTCGACGGGGTGCGGGTGTCCGACGCCCGCCGCATCGGCGAGGAGGGGCAGGGCTTCGCGATCGCGCTCTCCGCGCTCGACTCGGGGCGGCTCGGCATCGCGGCCTGTGCCGTCGGAGTGGCCCAGGCGGCGCTCGACGAGGCGCTTCGATACGCCACCGAGCGGCGGCAGTTCGGGCGGCCGATCGCGGACTTCCAGGGCCTTCGGTTCATGCTCGCGGACATGGCGACGCAGATCGAGGCGGGGCGGGCGCTCTATCTCTCCGCGGCGCGGTTGCGCGACGCGGGCAGGCCGTTCTCCAAGCAGGCGGCCATGGCGAAACTGCTGTGCACGGACGCCGCGATGAAGGTCACGACGGACGCCGTGCAGGTGCTCGGCGGCTATGGCTACACCGCGGACTTCCCCGTGGAGCGCTTGATGCGCGAGGCCAAGGTGCTGCAGATCGTCGAGGGCACCAATCAGATCCAGCGGATGGTCATCGCCCGTCACCTCGCGGGTCCCGAAACGCGTTGAACTGACCGAGCCTGACCGGGGGTGCCGTGAGCCGCGCCCACTCCGGGTCGTGGCGGCCCGGCAGGGTCTTGCCGCGCTCGGCCCAGCTGCGGATGAGGGCGCGGTAGATCGGCGGGTCCTGGGGGTGCGGCGGCTGGGGCTGCGGGTACTGCTGGGGTGACTGATGGTGTTGCTGGGGCGGTTGATGCGGTTGATGCGGTTGATGGTGCTGCGGTGGATGGGGATGCTGCGGGGGCTGAGGATTCTGGGGAACCGATTCTGCGGCGGCCGGGGGAACCGTCAGAAGGGTGCGCCTGCGTCGGCCGGTCGGCGGGTGCGCCATGGGCATCGGCGTGGGTGTGGTCATACGCGGCCAACGCGCCCCGCGGGGGACAGGTCACCGCCCGTCGGATTCGAGCGTCAGTTCGCGGCGTGCCCGGGGCGCCCCGCGTCGCCCGGCATCCGCATGATGCGTGCGCCCCCGCGTGCACGTGAGCCGCGCGCGCCCACGGTCCGGTGAACGCGGACCGACACGTCTCTGGCTCCGTCAAGCGGTCTGACGTACCGTCAACGCCTTGTCGGCGCAGCGGAATTCGCCGCGCCTCCGCGAACTGCCGTGTGCCCAGGGAGGCTGACCGTGGCAGACGACCGTCCCGTCCCGCTCGACGAGTACCCGATCCATCAGGTGCCGCTGTCCATGAAGCAGGTCGCGACGGGCGACCGCAACGCCTACGACCGCTGCATCTTCCACCTCTTCGACCACGAGGGGCGCTCCCTCCTCATCCTCGGGCTCGGCGTCTACCCGAACGTGGGTGTGATCGACGCGTACGCCACTCTGCGCAGGGGAGACACGCTCCATGCCGTGCGCGCGTCGGACGCGCTCGGCGACGACCGGATGAACCTCTCGGTGGGCCCGCTGACCATCACCGTCGAGGAGCCACTGCGGCGGTTGCGCCTGAGGTGCGCCGCCGATCCCGACGACCCCGCGTCGCTCTCGTACGACATCACGTGGGCCGCGGACTTCCCTGCCCTCTGGGAGCCGCACCACATTCAGCGGCGCGGTGACCGGCTCTCCCTCGAAGGGCGTCGCTTCGTCCAGGCGGGCGGCTGCTCCGGTGTGATCCGGGTCGGCGGCGAGGACATACCGGTGACGGCGGGTCAGTGGACCGCGACCCGCGATCGCAGTTGGGGTGTGCGGCCGATACCCGGGGAGGAACGCGGGCGGCTGGAGGAGGAGTTCGGTACCGAGGGCTTCCACTGGATCTGGAGCCCGGTGCGCTTCGACGACCGCTTCCTGATGGTCATCGCCCAGGAGGACGCGGACGGCTACCGTTCCCTCAACGAGGCGACACTCGTCCGGCACGGCGTGCGTGACCGCCAACTCGGCTGGCCCCAGGCCGACATCACCTACCGCTCCGGCACCCGCCACCCCGAGCACGCCGTCATCCACCTCACCGACCCCGACGGCCGTAAGCCCATGGAGCTCGGTGTCGAGGTGCTCGCCTCCCTGCCGCTCGCCGTGGGCGCGGGCTATCCGCCGGCCGACGACTGGCAGCACGGCACCTGGCAGGGGCGTGGCTGGACCGACCGCCGCGCCTACGACCTGTCCGACCCCGCGGCGCACCCGAGAGCCGCGTACGGGGTCATCGACCATGCCGCCCGCTTCACGCTCAACGGGCGTACGGGGTACGGCATTTTCGAGCACGGAAGCTTCGGCCGCCACGACCCGAGCGGCTTCACCGGCTTCGAATCGGTCGCGCCCTGAGAGGAGTCCCGCGATGCCGACAGCACCCCGTCAGCCCCGCCCCCGCATCAGCACCCGCGACCCGGAGGAGCTCGCCCGCAGACTCACGGCCTGGCTCGGCGCGCGGCTGCCCGGCGCCAAGGCCACCGGCGTACGGGTTCCCGAGTCCAACGGCATGTCGAGCGAGACCCTCCTGTTCGACATCGAACACCCAGAACCGCCCCTGAGAGCCTGCGCGTTGCGCGTCTCCGCCGACCCGGCCGCGTACACGATCTTCCCGGTCTACGACCTGCCGCGCCAGCACCGCACGATGCGGCTCGTCGCCGAGCACACCGACCTGCCCGTGCCGCGCGTGCTGTGGCTGGAGGAGGATCCGGGGCCGCTCGGCGCGCCCTTCTTCGTCATGGAGCGGGTCGAGGGGCGCGTGCCGCCGGACGTGATGCCCTATACGTACGAGGGGAATTGGCTCCACGCGGCGAGCGACGCCGAACGCGCTCACCTGGAAGAGGCGTCGATCCGCCTGATCGCATGCCTCCACGACCAAGCGCCCGTAGCGGAAGCCGAGTTCCTCGCCCTGCCCGGTGAAGGCAGCCCGCTGCGCCGCCACGTCGCCGCCCAACGCGCCTACTACGACTGGGTGGTCGAAGGGCTGCCCCGCTCACCCCTCATCGAGAGCGCCTTCGAGCGCCTTGAGGAGTGGTGGCCGGACGACGAGGGCGAGACCGTGCTCAACTGGGGCGACGCACGCATCGGGAACGTCATCTACGACGGCTTCGACCCCGCGGCCGTACTGGACTGGGAGATGGCGGCGCTCGCACCCCGCGAGGTCGACCTCGGCTGGATGGTCTACCTGCACCGCTTCTTCCAGGACCTGACGGTGGGCTTCGGGCAGGAGGGCCTGCCCGGCTTCCTGCGCCGCGACCTCATCGAGGAGCGCTACGCACGGCTCACGGGCCACACACCGCGGTCCATGGACTTCCACACGCTGTACGCGGCGCTGCGGCACGCCGTCGTCATGCTGCGCGTCGCCTACCGGCAGGTGCACTTCGGCGAGGCCGCGATCCCCGAGCATCCGGACACGCTGATCCTGCACCACGCCAGCCTGGCGGCCATGGTGCAGGGCAGCTACTGGTAGGTGTCAGGCCGCGGAGCGCCGGTCCTGCTCGGGCACGCGACGCGGGCGCGAGGCCTGGCCGCCGACGTGCGAGAAGGGCTGGGTGCGCCAGTCGAGTCCCTGAGGGAGCGTCAACAGCAGCGCCATGTCCTGCTCCTGAACCTCCATCGACTCGTCCGCGGGCTCCGCGTCGGCCGCGGCGCGGCCCGTGCCCGCACACACCGTGAGGCCGAACGGATTCCACCGGGTGGCGCACAGCGCGTGCTCGGGCAGGACGTCCTCGTCGGCGAGGAGCGCGATCGGCTGCGCGCAGTCCGGGCACGTCACCCGGTACATCTCGAAGGTGTCGTACGCGTCGAACTCGGATTCAACCGGTTCGACGCCCTCCGATACGAGTGCCGACATGGATTCATCGGAGCGCTGCTGCTTACTGCGGGCAGAGCGACCGGGGCGCTTCAAGTTCTGCATGGGATTCTCCCCCTTGGGTGGGCCGAGAAGGCGCTGCGGCCTCGGCCACAGCAAGCACTTCCCGTCCCGTCGTAGAGGTAATCGTGGCATCCCTTTGGACACGGTCACACGCATGTGGCGTTCGTCACATGCCCGGAGAAGGTGCCGCCGTCGCGCCGACAGGTACCCGGAGGGATCAAGAGCCCTGTAGGTTCAGCGCATGGAGGAGCTGGACCGACAGATCGTGCAGCTGCTCGTCAAGGACGGGCGGATGAGCTATACCGACCTGGGCAAGGCCACAGGCCTGTCCACATCGGCCGTGCACCAGCGTGTGCGCCGCCTGGAGCAGCGCGGTGTCGTGCGCGGCTATGCCGCGGTCGTGGACCCGGAGGCCGTCGGCCTGCCGCTCACGGCGTTCATCTCGGTGAAGCCGTTCGACCCCAGCGCGCCCGACGACATCGCCGAACGCCTCGCGGGCGTCCCGGAGATCGAGGCGTGCCACAGCGTGGCGGGCGAAGAGAACTACATCCTCAAGGTGCGCGTCGCGACCCCCCTGGACCTCGAACACCTGCTGAGCCGCCTGCGCGCACTCGCCGGCGTCTCCACGCGGACGACGGTCGTGCTCTCCACTCCGTACGAGGCCAGGCCCCCGCAGGTCTGAGCCGCCCGTGGGCGACCCCTGCGCGGGGCCCGCGCAAGGAGGGGCCAAACTGGTCCCATGAGCCTGAGCACCACCCCCCAGAACGGCCCTGAGGGCCACCGCACCGTGCTGCTGCGCGGCGGAGACGTCCACAGCCCCGCCGATCCGTTCGCCACGGCCATGGTCGTCGAACGCGGGCACGTCGCCTGGGTGGGTTCCGAGGGCGCGGCCGACGCGTTCGCCGACGGCGTGGACGAGGTCGTCGATCTCGAAGGGGCACTCGTCACCCCGGCGTTCACCGATGCGCACGTGCACACCACGGCGACCGGACTCGCCCTGACGGGACTGGACCTGACGGGTGCCCGCTCCCTCGACGACGCGCTCGCTCTCGTACGCGGACACACCGCCGACCGGCCGCACGACCGCGTGCTCCTTGGCCACGGCTGGGACGCCGCACGCTGGACCGACGGCCGTCCGCCCACGCGCGCGGAGCTGGACGAGGCGACCGGCGGCCGTCCCCTCTACCTCTCCCGCATCGACGTCCACTCGGCCGTCGTCACCACGGCCCTTCTCGACCTCGTCCCCGGCGTCACCGGGCGCACCGGCTTCCACGCGGACGCGCCGCTGACCGCCGACGCCCACCACGCCGTGCGCGCCACCGCCCTCGGCGCCGTCACCCCGCGGCAGCGCACCGAGGCCCAGCGCGCGGCGCTGAAGCACGCCGCGTCCCTCGGTATCGGCTCCGTGCACGAGTGCGCGGGCCCTGAGATCTCCAGCGAGGACGACCTGACGGGTCTGCTTCGCCTCGCCGCCGACGAGGCCGGTCCTCGCGTCGTCGGCTACTGGGCGCAGCAGGGTGCGGAAGGCGTCGCCCGTGCAAAGGAACTGGGGGCCGTCGGAGCGGCGGGTGACCTCTTCGTCGACGGCGCCCTCGGCTCGCACACCGCCTGTCTGCACGAGCCGTACACCGACTCCGGCCACACCGGCACCGCCTACCTGGACGCCGCCGCCGTCGCCGCGCACGTCGTCGCCTGCACCGGGGCGGGCGTCCAGGCGGGCTTCCACGCCATCGGTGACGCCGCGGTGACCTCGGTCGTCGAGGGCGTCCGCGCGGCCGCAGAGAAGGTCGGCCTGGCCCGCGTCCGGGCCGCCAGGCACCGCGTGGAGCACGCCGAGATGCTCACCCCGGAGACGATCGCCGCTTTCGCCGAGCTGGGTCTCACCGCCTCCGTGCAGCCCGCCTTCGACGCCCTGTGGGGCGGCGAGGACGGCATGTACGTCCAACGCCTCGGCGCGGAGCGGGCCCGCACCCTCAACCCGTACGCGGCCCTCCTGCGCACCGGCGTCCCGCTCGCCTTCGGATCCGACAGCCCGGTCACGCCGCTCGACCCCTGGGGCACCGTGCGCGCCGCCGCGTTCCATCAGACCCTCGAACACCGTGTTTCGGTGCGGGCCGCGTTCACCGCCCACACCCGGGGCGGCTGGCGGGCCGTCGGCCGGGACGACGCGGGCGTCCTGGTGCCGGGGGCTCCCGCCGACTACGCCGTCTGGCGTACGCCGGAACTAGTGGTCCAGGCGCCGGACGACCGTGTCGCGCGCTGGTCGACCGACCCGCGCTCCGGAACCCCCGGTCTGCCCGACCTGACCCCCGGCGTCGCACTTCCCGTCTGCCTGCGCACGGTCGTCTTCGGAAAACCGGTCTTCGTAGGGCCGGACGAGTGATGTCCCGGCGGTGCGTACCGCCGATCGCGGCCGGTTGTCGCGTCGCGCGACCTGGGTATCCTCGGCACTGACCTGGCTGTTTTTGGAATCGCCGCAGGTCAAACGGCTATTGACAGAACGCCGCCGTAGGCCGGTAGGTTCGGCCGGGTCCACCAAAGGACGTCCGACCGGAGAATCTCCACGCAAACGTCGAACGCCGCTGGGCCATGGGTGGTGTGCCGCACCGGCGCACCGCCACTGGGAGCCAGGTCCAGCGCCCGCGCCGCGGATGCGAGGGAACGTTCCACCGGGTCGGCAGGTGTGACCCGGGTCGGGCCCGGACGCTCAGTAGACAACGGCTCTCGGTCGACCCGCAGCCAGCGGGCCCCAGGTCGGCCCGAAGGGCGCCGGGCCCCGACCCGTAGTACTCCCCTTCCCTCAACCGCCCGTGCCGTCGTGGCCGTGCGGGAAGCGGCCACTATGGTGGTCCTCTGCGTACGAACGAAGGGGCAGTAGTGAACGACGGCGGTGGGGTCTCCGAAACCGGTGACCAGGGGAGGCAGTTCGGCCCGCTCGGCATGGCCTTGGTGATCATTCCGACCTACAACGAGGCGGAGAACATCCAGTCCATCGTCGGCCGTGTCCGGGTCTCCGTGCCCGAGGCGCACATCCTCGTCGCCGACGACAACAGCCCCGACGGCACCGGCAAGATCGCCGATGAGCTCGCGGTCCAGGACGACCAGGTCCACGTACTGCACCGCAAGGGCAAGGAAGGTCTCGGCGCGGCCTACCTCGCGGGCTTCCAGTGGGGCCTTGACCACGACTACGGCGTGGTCGTGGAGATGGACGCCGACGGCTCCCACCAGCCCGAGGAACTGCCCCGGCTGCTCACCGCGCTCAAGGGCGCCGACCTGGTCCTCGGCTCGCGCTGGGTGCCGGGCGGCCGGATCGTGAACTGGCCCAAGTACCGCCAGCTCATCTCGCGCGGCGGCAGTACGTACTCCCGGGTGATGCTCGACGTGCCGATCCGCGACGTCACGGGCGGCTACCGCGCCTTCCGCCGCGAGACCCTCGAAGGCATCGGCCTCGACGAGGTCGCCTCGCAGGGCTACTGCTTCCAGGTCGACCTGGCCCGCCGGGCGATCAAGTCGGGCTATCACGTCGTCGAGGTGCCGATCACCTTCGTCGAGCGGGAGCTCGGCGACAGCAAGATGAGCCAGGACATCGTCGCCGAGGCACTGTGGCGCGTCACGGCGTGGGGTGTGGGGGAGAGGGTGGGCCGCGTGGGCCGGGCCCTCGGCCGCAAGGACACCGACGCCCTCGGCCGCAAGGCCGCCGAGCCGCTTGGCGGGAAGGCCGCCGAGCCGCTTGGCGGGAAGGCCGCCGAACCGCTGGGCCGCAAGGACGCCGAGCCGCTGGGCCGCAAGGAGACCGTGGGGGCGGAGGAGCCTCCGAGGGATCCCAAGGCCTCCTGACCATCGCTCCGGCGGTCGCTTGTTGATCATTTCCTTACGCCGGTCTGAGCCGGGTCCAGGCACACTGGAACCATGACGACTGGCGCATCGCCCACCAGACCCGCCCGGCCCCGGCGCTCCCGCGTCCTGAGGTTCCTGCCGCTCGGCATCGCCGCCTGGCTGGTCCTTGAGATCTGGCTGCTCACCGTGGTGGCGGGCGCGGCGGGCGGGCTCACGGTCTTCCTGCTGCTCGTGGCCGGTGTCGTGCTCGGCGGCATGGTGATCAAGCACGCGGGCCGCAGGGCCTTCCGCGAGCTGAGCGAGGCCGTGCAACAGCAGCAGGGCGGTCTGGCGCCCAACCCCTCCGAGCGGGGCGGCGGCAACGCCTTGACGATGCTCGGCGGCCTGCTGATCATCCTGCCGGGACTGATCTCCGACGCCCTGGGACTGCTCCTGCTCGTCCCTCCCGTCCAGAAGGCCGTCAGCCGTACGGCGGAGAAGACTTTCGAGCGCAAGGTCCGTGAGGCCGCACAGGGCGGTCTCGGCGACGCGTTCCAGCAGGCCCGCATGCACCGCCCGGACGGCAAGGTCGTCCAGGGCGAGGTCATCAGGGACGACGAACGGTAGGACCGCTACCCGCACCCGGACGACCCGCAGCTCCCGCCGCGCTGAGCGGCTGAGCGGCTGGGCGGGCTCTTGAGCAGCCGCCCGCCCGGGGCGGGCGGCTGTGAGGGCAGCACGAAGGCCGGGGCCACTGCTCAGCAGTGGCCC
>NZ_JBHVXJ010000023.1:0-125510 GCF_042881845.1 Streptomyces sp. NPDC058257 | reverse complement strand
GTGGTGAGGGCCCCACCCGACGTCGTCGGGTGGGGCCCTCACCACAGGGACGCAGCAACTCCACCCCGTTACACGGCCTTTCGCGCTCTCACGCATCCCGCCGAAGGAGCAGACGGATCAGCTCCGTCGTCTGCCCGCGCCGCGCCCAGGCGATCCACGCCAGCGGCAGGATCAGGATGAGCGGCGTGGCGGCGTTCTCCCCGCCGAGCGCGGCCACGCTCACGATGAACGCCCCGATCATCAGCCCGATGAGGGCCGTCGCGCCGACGGAACTGAGCACCGGGATCAACAGCGCGATCCCACCGAGCACCTCCAGTGCGCCGATCACGTACATCCCCGGAGCGCCCCACCCGAGCTTCTCGAAGGCCTCGACCGCCGTGGGGTGCGCGATCAGCTTCGGCGCCCCGCTGGCGAGGCCGAAGAACAGGGCGAGCACCACCTGAATCGTGCGCAGCGCGATGCGGACGGGGCGGCGACCGGCTGCGGCGGTGCTGGTGGAAGCGTTGGTGACGGAGGTGGCACTGGCGGAGGTGGCGGCCGTGGTCATGGTGATCTCCTCGGTGAGCAGGGGCTGTTGTGCTGTCACCGTGATAGACCGCCCCGCCCCGCGGAACTCATCGCCCGGCGGGGCATCTCATCTCTCCGCGCGACCGCCCCGGGTACCGGACCCCCTCCGGCAGCCACGTCAGCCGACCGGCACCGCCCTCACCCAGACTCCGTCCTCCGTCAGATACTTGTCGACCCTCAGCCCCGCCTCCCCCAGCGCCTGCTCGAACTGCTCCTTCGTGAGCGGACGGGCGGGGAACGTCTGGGTCCACACGGCGTCCGGGAAGACGTACTCCGCGTGCACCTCATTCACCCCGTCCCCCACCGGCTCCGCCGACACGATCCGCACCGTGTACCCACCGGGGTCGACACGCTCTCTCGGCAGGTTCGTGTGGTAGTCCGCTCCCTCCCGCTGGATCAGCACGCAGCCGTCGTCCGTCACATGGCTCCGGCAGGCTCGCAGCATCCCGCGCCGCACCGACACGTCGCCGTCGTGCACCAGGAACGAGGCGAGCATCACCACCTCGAACCGCTCGCCCAGGTCGAGCTTCTCGATCGGGCTCTGGATGGCGCGCACCCGCCCGTCGAGCGCGGCGACCTTCTCCAGCATCTCGGCGGACTCGTCCACCGCAGTGACCCGGAACCCCCGTTCGAGCAGTGGACGCGTCACCCGTCCCACGCCACTGCCCAGCTCCAGAATGTGCGCCCCTGCCGGTACCGCACCGGCGATGACGTCCGGCTCGTCCCCGACGGAAAGCCGCGCGTACAGATCCACCGCACAGCCGTCCGGCGTGATCGTTCCAGGGCCCGTCCCCTCGTGTCCCTCACGCATCTCAGTAGTCATGCCCCGTCAACGAAGCGCTCCGGACGCCCGTTCCCCCCTCTCCCCGTGGCCACACGGTCTACAGCGAGAACCGGCCACGCTCTCCGTACCGATGACCCGACGCATCTACGATCTTGAGGCCGCCGGCCCTTCCGGTCCACCACCCACGGGTGGATCCTGGAAGGTGGAGACAGAGGGAGACAGCTGGAGGCGCGCAGCGAGCGCGAACAGCGGCGGAGAGGGAGGAGATGACCTCTCGTGATGCGAACAGGCAGTGAACCGGTGACCGCGCGCAGTCCTCTGCGCATGCGCTTCTGGTTCAGCGTGTGGGGCCTGGCCTGGGCGACGTTCGGCACCATCGCCTTCGCCCTCGTGGGACGCCCCGGCTGGGCGGTGGCCTGCGGCGCGCTCTGGCTGATCGTCACCGCCGACATGGCGATGATCCTGCGCCACATCCACCAGGGCCCGCACTATCAGCCGGGCCGCGAGACCCCGCCGTACGAGCCCCCGAGGACCGGCTGACGCTCAGGGGCCAGTCGGTCGGCAGAGGCCAGTCAGTCGGCAGAGGCCAGCCGGTCGGCAGAGGCCAGTCGGCAGGGGCTACCCCCCGGCGCCCGCGTCGCCGTCGTCGAAGCGTGCCGCCGCCAGATACTCCGGCTGCGGGTCGAGCGCCGCGGCGAGGCGGAAGTGGCGCCGGGCCTGGTCGGGCCGCGCCGCGCGTTCGTAGGTGCGGGCGAGCGCGAAATGGGCGAACGCGTTGTCCGGTTCACGTTCCAGGACGATGCTGAACTCAAGCTCAGCGGCGCGCAGTTGAGCTGCCGCGAAGAAGGCACGGGCCCTCAGCAGCCGCGCCGCCGTGTTCTCGGGGTGGGCCGCGATGACCGTGTCGAGCAGCTTCACCGCGCCTCGGGGATCCCGCGCGGCAAGGAGCTGCTCCGCCGCACGGAAGTCGATGACATGGGTCTCCGGGGTAATTTCGGGCACACGTGACTCCTTCCCTCGCTGCTCAGTCTCAACGCCCGCAACTCCGACGCCTATTCCGCCGAGCCGCTGCCCCGCCGCTCCGCTAGGCCGCCCGCGCCCGCCCCGCGAGGTCCGCCCACACGTCGCTGACGCGCTGTCGCAGGCCTTCGAGCGGGCCGTCGTTGTCGATCACGATGTCGGCGATCTCCAGGCGCTTCTCGCGCGTGGCCTGAGCGGCCATCCGCGCGCGGGCGTCCTCCTCACTCATGCCGCGCAGCCGCACGAGACGCTCCAGCTGGGTCTCGGGGCTCGCGTCGACGACGACCACCAGGTCGTACAGCGGCGCCAGGCCGTTCTCGGCGAGCAGGGGCACGTCGTGGACGACCACCGCGTCCCGCGAGGCCGCGCCCTCCAGCTCCGCGGAGCGAGCGCCGACCAGCGGGTGCACGATCGAGTTCAGCACGGCCAGCTTCTCCGGGTCTGCGAAGACGATCGAGCCGAGCCTCGGACGGTCGAGGGAACCGTCGGGGGCGAGGATCTCCTGACCGAAGGCCTCGACAACATCCGCCAGTCCCGGAGTTCCCGGCTCCACCACTTCCCGCGCGATCCTGTCGGCATCGATCAGTACGGCTCCGGACGCGACGAGGAGACGAGACACTTCACTCTTGCCGGCGCCGATACCACCGGTCAGGCCCACCTTCAGCATGACCGGCAGCTTAGGGGGTGACGTTGCGCCCCGCCCCCTCGGTACCGGCTACGCGTCGCCCTCGCGCTCCGCGAGGAAGCGCTCGAACTCCTTGCCGATCTCGTCGGCCGAGGGGATGTCCACGGGCTCCGCGAGCATATTGCCGCGCGCGTCGGCGCCGGAAGCGGCGTCGTACTGGTGCTCAAGCCCCTGCACGAGGGCGACCAGTTCCTCGTCACCCTCCTGGATCTGCCGGTCGATCTCGGTCTGGGTGCGGTGCGCCTCGGTGCGCAGGCTGTGCGCAACGCTCGGCAGCACAAGGCCCGTCGCGGCGGTGATCGCCTCCAGGACGGTCAGGGCGGCGTCCGGGTACGCGGAGCGCGCGATGTAGTGCGGGACGTGCGCGGCGACTCCGAGCACGTCGTGGCCCGCTTCAAGGAGTCGGTACTCGGCGAGCGCCGCCGCGCTGCCGGGCACCTGCGCCTCGTCGAAGGGGCTGCGGTGCCCCGGCACCAGGTCGGTGCGGTTGCCGTGCGGGGTGAGACCCACGGGGCGGGTGTGCGGCACGCCCATGGGAATGCCGTGGAAGTTCACCGCGAGGCGCACGCCGAGCCGCTCCACGATCTGCTCGATCGCCGCCGCGAAACGCTCCCACTCGATGTCCGGCTCGGGCCCGGAGAGCAGCAGGAAGGGCGCCCCGGTGGCGTCCTGGAGCAACCGCACATCGAGCGTGGGCACCTCGTAGTCGGCCCAGCGGTCACGCCGGAACGTGAGCAGCGGGCGGCGCGCGCGGTAGTCGACGAGCCGGTCGTGGTCGAAGCGCGCCACCACCTGACCGGGCAGGCTCTCCGTGAGCCGTTCGACGATCTGGTCGCCGGTCTCGCCCGCGTCGATGTAGCCGTCGAAGTGATAGAGCATGACCAGTCCGGCCGATTCCTGGGCAAGCGCCATGTCGACGACAGCGAGGCCCTTCGGCTCCCATGCGTACAAACCCTGCGGATCAAGCACTGTGACCGCTCCTCGCCCTCTGCGTCGTGACTCGTACAGCAGAACGCCCGCAACGGCCTTGGCATTCCCTCCCGCATCTGTTCACAGCGGCTTCTTACAACACCCATGGACAGACCCCGAGTTCACGGCGGCGGGGCGGCCTCCCCCACCCGACGTGGTCCAGACCTTGACGCGAACATGACCCACCTCTACGTTCATGTGCACACCCAGTGTTCACGTACAAGAACCGGAGGGTCACCCCACATGCGCACCCGACGCACCCTGCTCATCTCCGCGCTCACCGCGGCGGCCGCCACCGGAAGCCTGGCCTTCGTGGCCACCGCCTCCCCCGTATCGACGGCCGCCGGGACCATCGAGGTCTCCACGGCGGCCGAGCTGAAGTCCGCGCTCACCAGCGCCTCCCCTGGCGACACGATCCACCTCGCCGACGGAACGTACACCGGGAACTTCAAGACGAGTACGGCCGCGAGCTCAGGCGCCCGCATCACCCTGACCGGCTCCTCGAAGGCCGTGCTCACGGCGGGCGGCGGATACGGACTGCATTTGAACGGCGCCTCCTACTGGACGGTGAAGGGCGTCACCGTCACGGGCGGCCAGAAGGGCATCATGATCGACTCCGCGAAGGGCGTCGTCGTGGACACCGTCACGGTCCACGGCCTCGACATGGAGGGCGTGCACTTCCGGAAGTCGAGCACCGACGGCGTCATCAAGGGCTCGAAGATCTACGACACCGGCAACGACGACCGGGGCATGGGAGAGGGCGTCTACGTGGGCAGCGCCAACACGCTCTCCGACAAGAGCGACAACGTACAGGTACTGAACAACACGATCGGCCCCGACGTGGGCGGTGAGGCCGTCGACCTCAAGGAAGGCACCACCGGCGGCAAGGTCTCCGGCAACACCTTCGACGGCAAGGGCCTGACCGGCAACAACTACGACGACTCGTGGATCGACGTGAAGGGCAACAACTACGTCATCGAGAGCAACACCGGCAAGAACACCACGAACAGCGGCTACGAGACCCACAGCCAGCAGTCCGGCTGGGGCTGCGGCACGGTCTTCCGCGGCAACAAGTCCGACCTGAGCGGCTCGACGGGCGACAAGCAGCTGGCGATCAACGTGACCAACTTCAGCGGCAGTTGCAAGACGACGGTGTACGCGAGCAACACGGTGACGGGCGGCAAGGGCCTGACGAACATCACGGTGACGCCCTGAGGGAAGGGCAACGTCCCGAAGGGACGAGCCCTTAGGAGCGCGGGGAACTGCGCGACCAGCCCCCACCAGAACCGCACCCGAAACAGAACAACGGGCCCGCACCTCCGAAGAGATGCGGGCCCGCAGCGTTCAGCTACCGCCTAGAGAGAGTGACGCGCGGTCAGCTCTGACCGCCGGCAAGCTTCTCGCGCAGAGCGGCAAGCGCCTCGTCCGACGCCAGGGCGCCGGAGTTGTCGTCCGACTCCGAGGAGTACGAACCGCCGCCGCCACCACCGCTGCCACCGGCAGCCGGAGCACCGGTCGAGGAAGCGGGAGCCGCAGCGCCCTCCGCCTCGGCCTGGGCGTCCGCCTCGCGGGACTTGATGACCTGAGCCTGGTGCTGCTCGAAGCGCGTCTGCGCCTCGGCGTACTGGGTCTCCCAGACCTCACGCTGCGACTCGAAGCCCTCGAGCCAGTCGTTGGTCTCGGGGTCGAAGCCCTCGGGGTAGATGTAGTTGCCCTGGTCGTCGTACGACGCGGCCATGCCGTACAGGGTCGGGTCGAACTCGACGACCGACGGGTCGGCGCCGAAGGCCTCGTTCGCCTGCTTCAGCGAGAGGCTGATGCGGCGACGCTCGAGGTCGATGTCGATGACCTTGACGAAGATCTCGTCGTTGACCTGGACGACCTGCTCCGGGATCTCCACGTGGCGCTCGGCCAGCTCGGAGATGTGGACCAGACCCTCGATGCCCTCGTCGACGCGCACGAACGCACCGAACGGAACGAGCTTGGTGACCTTACCGGGAACAACCTGCCCGATCTGGTGCGTACGGGCGAACTGCTGCCACGGGTCTTCCTGCGTCGCCTTGAGCGACAGGGACACGCGCTCGCGGTCCATGTCCACGTCGAGAACCTCGACGGTGACTTCCTGGCCGACCTCGACAACCTCGGAGGGGTGGTCGATGTGCTTCCAGGAAAGCTCGGAGACGTGCACGAGACCGTCGACGCCACCGAGGTCCACGAACGCACCGAAGTTGACGATCGAGGAAACGACGCCGGAGCGGACCTGGCCCTTCTGCAGGGTCGTGAGGAAGGTCTGGCGGACCTCGCTCTGGGTCTGCTCGAGCCAGGCACGGCGGGACAGGACCACGTTGTTGCGGTTCTTGTCCAGCTCGATGATCTTGGCCTCGAGCTCCTTGCCCACGTAGGGCTGGAGATCGCGGACGCGGCGCATCTCGACGAGGGAAGCCGGCAGGAAGCCACGGAGGCCGATGTCGAGGATGAGACCACCCTTGACGACCTCGATGACGGTACCGGTGACGATGCCGTCTTCTTCCTTGATCTTCTCGATCGTGCCCCAGGCACGCTCGTACTGAGCGCGCTTCTTGGACAGGATCAGACGGCCTTCCTTGTCCTCCTTCTGGAGAACCAGGGCCTCGATCTCATCGCCCACGGCGACGACCTCATTGGGGTCGACGTCGTGCTTGATGGAAAGCTCGCGAGACGGGATGACGCCTTCGGTCTTGTAACCGATGTCGAGCAGGACCTCGTCCCGGTCGACCTTCACGATGACGCCGTCGACGATGTCGCCGTCGTTGAAGTACTTGATCGTCTCGTCGATCGCGGCGAGGAAGGCTTCCTCGTTACCGATGTCGTTGACCGCTACCTGCGGGGTGGTGGAAGCGGTGGTCTCGGTGCTGCTCGTCATGTGGGTAAGGGCTCCGGTACGGACAGTGAGTCGTAGGTACTGCTAGCGCCGGAACCGATTTCGCTCTGAAGAGGCCGGACAGCCCTGGAAGCGCCGATTCCTGAGTTTCCGAAGAAACGGAAAGGCGCCTCGACGACCGAGGGGTCTTACAACAGACGCGAGCGCATCCCGCTAGGTCTGAGGACGGCAGGCTCGCAGCGCAACTTGTAGCATACGGGGGCAGCCGGACAGGGTCAATGCGCGAAGGCGCACACCCGGGGCGGATCGCCGCATACCCGGCACAAATGCTGTCGCATGAGGCCACACCGGCCGCACCGCGCCCTGTCGCGACGCACTCCGGCCCGACCCCGCCACTGCCCAGCTGCGACGATCCGTGACAAGCCAGACGGAAGAGTACGACGATGGAGCCGATCATCCAAGAGTCCGAGCTGCCCGAGACGCCCGAACCGGAAGCCACCCGCCGCGCGGCCGATTTCACGGAGAGCAGTCGCGCCAATCGCGGCTGGTGGGACAGGAACGCGGACGACTACCAGATCGAGCACGGCACCTTCCTGGGTGACGACCGGTTCGTGTGGGGTCCCGAAGGACTCGACGAGGTGGAGGCCGAGCTCCTCGGTCCGCCCGAGGAGCTGGCGGGCAAGGACGTCCTGGAGATCGGCGCGGGTGCGGCGCAGTGCTCGCGCTGGCTCGCCGCGCAGGGTGCGCGCCCGGTCGCCCTCGACATCTCCCACCGGCAGTTGCAGCACGCGCTGCGGATCGGCGGCGGGGTGCCGCTGGTGGAGGCGGACGCGGGGGCACTGCCGTTCGCCGACGGCAGCTTCGACCTCGCGTGCTCGGCGTACGGGGCTTTGCCGTTCATCGCCGACCCGGTGCGGGTCCTCAAGGACGTGCACCGTGTGCTGCGGCCCGGCGGCCGCTTCGTGTTCTCGGTGACGCACCCGATGCGCTGGGCCTTCCCCGACGAGCCGGGCCCCGAGGGCCTCTCGGTCGCGGCCTCGTACTTCGACCGCACTCCTTATGTGGAGCAGGACGAGGACGGGAACGCCGTCTACGTAGAGCACCATCGGACGGTCGGCGACCGGGTGCGGGACGTGGTGGCCGGCGGTTTCCGGCTCGTCGATCTGGTGGAGCCGGAGTGGCCCGCGTGGAACACCCAGGAGTGGGGCGGCTGGTCCCCGTTGCGCGGGAATCTGATCCCGGGGTCGGCGATCTTCGTCTGCGTACGAGACTGAGTGCGTGATCCGTCTCCGTAACGAAGCCCTGGACCTGCCCGTGCGCGGCGCGCTGCCCGCGCTGCGCTCCGCTCTGGAGGGGCCGGGAAGCGCCGTGCTGTGCGCGCCTCCCGGTACGGGCAAGACGACGTTGGTGCCGCTGGCGCTCGCGGGGCTTCTCGGGGACGCGCCGGTACGTCGGGTGGTGGTCGCGGAGCCCCGGCGCATCGCCGCTCGGGCCGCCGCGCGGCGGATGGCGTGGCTGCTCGGCGAGAAGGTCGGGGAGAGCGTCGGCTACACGGTGCGCGGTGAGCGTGTGGTGGGCCCACGCGCGCGCGTGGAGGTCGTGACGACCGGTGTCCTGTTGCAGCGGCTGCAGCGGGACCAGGAGTTGACCGGTGTCGACGTGGTGATCATCGACGAGTGCCACGAGCGGCATCTCGACGCCGACACCGTGGCGGCGTTCCTGGTCGACGTACGGGCCGCGCTGCGCCCCGAGTTGCGCCTGGTGGCCGCGTCCGCGACGACGGACGCGCAGGGGTGGTCGCGGATCCTCGGGGACGCTCCCGTGGTGGAGGCGCGGGGCACCTCGTATCCGGTCGAGGTGGTCTGGGCGCCGCCCTTGCGTCCGGTACGGCCGCCGCACGGGATGCGGGTGGATCCTGCGCTGCTCACGCATGTGGCGGCGGTGGTGCGGCGGGCGCTGACAGAACGGGACGGCGACGTCCTGTGCTTCCTGCCCGGGGTCGGTGAGATCGCGCGCGTGGCGGGACAGTTGGGGGACGCGTCCGCGGAGGTTCTGCAGGTGCACGGGCGCGCGCCCGCCGCGGTGCAGGACGCGGTGCTCGCGGGCTCGGCGGGCGGCGAGCGGCGGGTGGTCCTCGCGACGTCGGTGGCGGAGTCGTCCCTGACGGTGCCCGGCGTGCGCGTCGTCGTCGACGCGGGTCTCGCGCGTGAGCCACGGGTCGACCACGCGCGCGGGCTGAGCGCGCTGACGACGGTACGGGCTTCGCAGGCGGCGGGCCGGCAGCGGGCGGGCCGCGCGGGACGTGAGGCGCCGGGCGCCGTGTACCGGTGCTGGGCGGAGGCCGAGGACGCCCGTCTGCCGCGCTTTCCGGCGCCGGAGATCAAGCTGGCCGACCTTGCCGCGTTCGCCTTGCAGACGGCCTGCTGGGGCGATCCTGACGCCTCCGGGCTCGCCCTGCTCGATCCGCCGCCGGGTGGTGCGATGGCGGCGGCCCGGGGCGTCCTGGCGGCGGTGGGGGCGGTGTCCCCGGAGTCGGGGCGGGTCACGGAGCGAGGCTCGCGGATGGCGCGGGTCGGCCTCCACCCCCGTTTGGCGCGGGCCCTGCTCGACTCGGTCCCCCTCGTGGGGGCGCGCCGTGCGGCGGAAGTGGTCGCCCTCCTCAGCGAGGAGCCGCCGCGTGAGTACGGCGACGACCTCGCGGCGGCGTGGCGCGCCGCCCGGCGGGGCGGGGACGGGTACGCGGCGCGGTGGCGCACGGAGGTGCGGCGTCTGACCGCTGCGGCGGGGACGCCGGGAGCCGATACGGCGGCAGCGGCGGCTTCGGCGCCCGCGCGGAGCTCCGGAGCCGGGGACGAGCACGTCGCGGGACTCGTTGCCGCGCTCGCCTTCCCCGAGCGGGTCGCCCGGGGGCGTGGGGACGGCTCGTATCTCATGGTGAACGGGACCCGGGCCGAGGTGCGGACGGGGTCCGCGCTGACCGGCGCGGAGTGGATCACCGTTGCCGTGGCCGACCGGCCGGTGGGCGCCGGGCACGCGCGCGTGCTGCTCGGCGGACACATCGACGGGGACGTCGCCCGGAGCGCGGCCGCGTCCCTGTACAGCGAGGGGGACGAGGTCGCCTGGGCCGACGGGGATCTCGTCGCGCGGCACGTCGAGCACCTGGGGGCCGTGGAACTCGCGGTGCGTCCCCTGAGGAAGCCCGCCCCCGGACTCGTACGAGAAGGGCTGCTCGCGGGGCTCAGGGAAGAAGGGACCGCGCTGCTGCACTGGTCCCAGGGTGCCCGGGAGCTGAGGGAGCGGCTCGCTTTCCTGCACCGGCATCTCGGGGCTCCCTGGCCCGACGTGTCCGAAAGCGCCCTGCACGCGCGCGTGGACGAGTGGTTGGAGCCCGAGCTCTCGAAGGCGCGGCGCCGGGCGGACCTGCGGCGCATCGACGCGGGGCAGGCGCTCAACCGGCTTCTGCCGTGGGCGACCGGCGAAGCCACCCGCCTCGACGCGCTCGCCCCGGAGCGGGTGGCGGTGCCCAGTGGCTCCAGGATCCGGATCGACTACTCCGACCCCGAACAGCCCGTGCTCGCCGTGAAGTTGCAGGAGATGTTCGGGCTCGCCCAGACCCCTCGCATCGCGGACGGCGGCGTGCCCGTCCTCGTGCATCTGCTGTCCCCCGCCGGACGCCCGGCCGCCGTCACCGCCGATCTCGCCTCCTTCTGGCGGGACGGCTACCGGGCGGTGCGGGCCGAGCTGCGCGGGCGGTATCCGAAGCACCCGTGGCCGGAGGACCCGGTGGCGGCCCAGGCGACGCGCTTCACCAACGCGCGGCTCAGGCGTTGACCGGTTCCGGCTCGGGCGCCTGAGTGGGTTCCGGGTCACCGGGCCTGCGGCTGCGGGCCTCGAGCCAGAGGGAGAGGGCGAGCAGGAGCAGGCCGAGGCCCAGGAAACCCCAGGGGAGGTAGGACGTCAGGAGGAGGACGAGGACGCGCTGGGACTTCACCAGGGCGACGGTGTCCTTGATGTAGTCCTCGCGCATCTTCACGTGGCCGGCGAAGACGGTGACCTTGTCCCGGCCGCCCAGGAGGGTGCCGCCGCGCAGTTCGTTCTTCTGGATCTCCTCGCCGTAGACGGGAGCCCCGGTGGTGGGGTCGACCCAGAACTTGCGGACGGTGGTGTACCAGCGCGTGGTGCCGGTCTTGGCGAGGGACTCCGGGGTGATGCCCTTGACCGGCATGGTCCTGGGGAAGGGCACCTTGGTCCAGGGGATGGTCTGCTCGAAGTAGTAGACCTCCACGCCGCGGAACGTCTGCGTGCCCTTGTAGTGGATGGGCTTGGTGACGCGGGCCTGGGCGTCGAAGTACTCGTAGTCCCGCTTCTCGGTCAGGAAGGGCCACTTGAACTCGATGCCCTCGCGCTTGACCGGGTCCCCGTCGACCATCTCGCCGGTCGCGTGCACCGGTTCCTGGCTGTGTGCGTCGAAGATGTAGCGCTCGGGGACCTTGGAGACCATCTTTCCGTCCCCGTCCTGTACGTAGGAGAGGGCGTCCCAGACGACGACGTCACGGTCCGCGCCTTTCTCGATCTTCTCCGAGGCCTCCACGTTGCCCTTGAGCGTCTGCACGATGGTGACCTTGTCGATCTTCTTGGCCCGCATGCTCCCGTAGTCGATGAGTGTCGGGCTCTTCGCTTCGAGGACCGCCTCCTGGTACTGGCCCGGCGGGATCTTGGCCAGGCGCGGGAAGGCGTACCAACGCATGAGCGGGGACATCGCCGTGAAGAACACGGCGAAGGCGAGCAGGATCAGGCTGGCCTTGCGGCGCATCGCGGCGGCCCTCCCTACGGGTGCTTGGGGACGGTGGTGAGCAGGGGCTCGGGCGATGTCTCGCCGGGTGGGGCCCCCATCGCCGTGATCGTCATGACCAGGGCGAGGGCGACGGCAAGACCGGTCGCGGCGGCGATGAGAGCACGCATGCGGATCCTCCCGAGGCGGGAAAACTGCTGACACTGATGAACGTCGACAAACACTGATCAACACTGATGGACACAGACCATGAGCTGACAGGTCGTCAGGGCTGGGGCACCGTAGCAACGCGGCGGCCAGATGAGAACACGTTGCACACACACGAACGCCCCTGCGCCGGGCGGGCGCAGGGGCGTTGCGTGCGGGGCGTGCGTGCGGGGCGCGGGACGCGCGTGCGGCTAGGCCGCGGGCGCCGCCACCTTCAGTTCGACCGTGAGCGTCGCGCCGCCCGCGGTGGTGACGCGGAGCAGGAACGTGCCCGCGTCGTCGTCCGCGTACATCTTGGGGAGCTTGAGCACGCCGTTCGCGTCGGTCTTCAGGGCCTTGAGGGTGCGGACCGGCTTGCCGTCCGCGCCCTTGAAGTACGGACCCTTGTCGTTGGCCGTGGCGCCGGCCGCCGACTTGATCATGGTCGCGGTGGCCGCGACACGGTCGGCGGCCTCGCCCTCGTACGTCGCCTTGACCTCGACCTGGTCGGCGAACTCCTTGCCCGGCTCGCAGATCAGCGCCTTGTCGCTGGTCCTGGCCAGCTTGTCGGCCTGGCGCGCGGTGACCGTCGCCGTGTGGTCGAGGCCGGGCAGTGAGCGGCCGACGACCTTGGCCCGGACCGTGAACTCGCCCGTCTTCTCGCCCGCCCTGAGCGCCGGGGCGGTGGCCTTGCCCGAGGCGCTCGTGGTGACGGTCGCGCTGGTGGCGCCGCCAGGGAAGCGCGCGTCGGTGTCACCGACGATCGAGAACTTCACCTTGACCTTGGCCACGCCCGAGCCCGACGCGGACTCCGTGCGCACCGCGACGTGCTCGGTGAAGGCGTCGCCCGCCGTCGCGGAGAGCTTGCCGGTACCGGCGTTCTCCAGGCTCGCGACCCGGTCGGTGGGCGAGGGGGCCGGAGTGGACGGGTCGGGGCTCTGGGAGCCGCCGCCGTTGCTCGGCGGCTTGGACGGGCTGCCGCCGCCGCTGCCGGGCTTGGACGGCTTCTCGGGCTTGTGGGTGCCGGGAGCGGACGGCTTCGTCGAGGGCGAACCGGACGTCGAGGGTGTGGGGGACGTGCTCGGGCTCGTGCTCGGGCTCGTGCCCGGGCTGTCGCCGTCGCTGAGGTCGCCCGGCAGGTCGCCCGTGCCGTCGGGGATCTCGCTGACGCCCTTGCGGTAGTGCTCCAGCCACGTCAGGACCGTGTTCAGGTAGTCCGTCGAGTGGTTGTAGCTGAGGATCGCCTTGTGCAGATCGGCCTCGACGGACAGGTCGCGGTCGCTCGCGCAGAGATAGCTTCCCGCGGCGAGCGCGGCGTCGTAGATGTTGTTCGGGTCCGTCTTGCCGTCCGCGTTGCCGTCCTTCGCCCAGGTGTCCCACGTCGAGGGGATGAACTGCATGGGGCCGACCGCGCGGTCGTGCGTCTTGTCGCTGTCGTACGCGCCGTTGTCGGTGTCGGTGATCTTCGCGAAGCCGTCGCCGTTGAGAACGGGGCCGAGGATCGGTGCGATCGTCGTGCCGTTCGCGTCCACACGGCCGCCACGCGCCTGGCCCGACTCGACCTTGCCTATCGCGGCGAGCAGCTGCCAGGGGAGGTTGCAGCCCGGCTTGGAGGTGGCCAGGGACGCCTCGGCCTTCTTGTACGCGTCGAGGACGGTGGCCGGGATCTCCGATTCGGTCTCGTCGTCGCCGCCGTCGGGCGCTCCGGTCGGCGGGACCGGGGTCTTCAGGTCCGGCAGGTCGGTGTAGTACGGGGAGTTGCCGGTCGCGGAGTCCTCGGGTGGCTGCGTGGTTTCGGACGCCCCCGCCCGCTCGTCGCGCGGGACGTCCGTCACGCCCGGTGCCTGGGACGCCGCGAGCGCCGCCACCGCTGCCGCGGCCACCGCGGTGGTCACCGCTCCCCTGCGCATCCGCCTGCCGAATACCGCCGCCATGACTGTGGACCCCTCCCCTTGACGACTGTGCCTGTCGCCACCCGCTCTGTGGTGTTTTCCGTTGCGCTCCCCAGCGGGCCGACTCAGGCGACACTACGACAACTTCCGGCGCCCAGACACCCGTTCGTGCCCGATTTTCACCGGTTGGCCGTGCTCCGTTCGGTCGGGGCCTCGGGAGGGACGTCATCGGATCCCTCGGCCGAGCCGTCGTACGGCGCCGAGCCGTCGGACACTTCGCTGATCTCGCTCTCCGGGGTGAGCTCCCGGACCGCGGAGCGGCCCTTGGCGAGCGCGCGGTGCACGGCCTGAGCGACGCGTTCGATCGTACGGACTCCGTACTTCATCGTGGGGTTGTCGTGCGAGAGGACGACGATGCGGTAGGCACGGTCGCGGGCCCTCGTTGTCGGCTCGGCCGCCGGTTTCGTCGTCGTCGCCTTCTCCTTCTCCGCCGCCTTCGCTGTCGACGGTCCGGCGAACGCTCCGATGCTGTGTACCCGCCAGCCGTGCGTGGACCGGGGCAGCCAGCCGTTCTTGAGGTACGCCTTGGTGCCGCGCGGCATTCCGGCGGGCACGCCCCAGCGCTGGTCGCGCCGCACCTCGTTCAGCTGCTTCAGTCCGTACGCGCGTGAGCTCGCCCTCAGCAGGGCACGGGCTCTGGCCCGGTGAGGACGCCGAGGAGTTTGAGCTGGTCGGCCGCGGAGGTGCGGGTCAGGCCCCAGAGGCCGTACGGGTTGAGCGTGGTGGCGGTGGTGCCCGCACGGCCCAGATAGCGGGCCACGCAGGGCTGGCCCAGACGGAGACGGTGCCCCGCCGGGCCGCCAGGACGGCGCGGATGTCGCGGGGTTTGCGGGGCTCGGGGGCGGGGTCCACGTGGGTGAGGGCGCCGGGGGCTCTCCCCTGAATCGCCGGACGGGCTGAGATCTTCAGCCCGTCCGGCGATTGAGGACGAACTCGGCGAAGCCGGTGATGACGGCGCGCCCAAGGAACGCCGCTCAAGCCCGACGCAGTCAGTGCGCCGCCGACTCCCAGTCCGCCCCGACTCCCACCGACACATCCAACGGAGCCCGCAGCGACGCCGCGCCCGCCATTTCGTGGCGGACGATTCCCTCCACCTCGGCGCGCTCGCCCGGCGCGATCTCCAGGACGATTTCGTCGTGGACCTGGAGCAGCATCCGGGAGTCGAGCTTCGCCTCCGTCAGGGCGCGGTGCACGTTCAGCATGGCGATCTTGACGATGTCCGCGGCCGTGCCCTGGATGGGCGCGTTCAGGGCCATCCGCTCGGCCATCTCACGGCGCTGGCGGTTGTCGCTGTTGAGATCGGGGAGATACCGGCGGCGGCCCAGCATCGTCTCCGTGTAGCCCGTCGCGCGGGCCTCGTCGACGGCTCGGCGCAGATAGTCGCGGACGCCGCCGAAACGCTCGAAGTACGTGTCCATCAGCGCGCGGGCCTCGCCCGCCTCGATGTTCAGCTGCTGGGAGAGGCCGAACGCGGAGAGGCCGTACGCGAGGCCGTACGACATGGCCTTGATCTTGCGGCGCATCTCGGCGTCGACGGCGGAGCCATCCACGCCGAACACCTGGGACGCCACGGTCGTGTGCAGGTCCTCACCCGACGCGAACGCCTCCAGGAGGCCCTCGTCCTCGGAGAGGTGGGCCATCACGCGCAGTTCGATCTGGCTGTAGTCCGCGGTCATCAGGGACTCGAAGCCCTCGCCGACCACGAAGCCGCGGCGGATCGCCCGGCCCTCGTCCGTGCGCACCGGGATGTTCTGCAGGTTCGGTTCGGTGGAGGACAGACGCCCCGTCGCCGCGACCGTCTGGTTGAACGTCGTGTGGATGCGGCCGTCCGCGGCGATCGCCTTGATCAGACCCTCGACCGTGACGCGCAGCTTCGCCTGCTCGCGGTGGCGCAGCATGATGACCGGCAGTTCGTTCTCGGTCTGGGCCGCGAGCCAGGCCAGGGCGTCCGCGTCCGTGGTGTAGCCGGTCTTGGTCTTCTTCGTCTTGGGGAGGTTCAGCTCGCCGAAGAGGACTTCCTGGAGCTGCTTGGGCGAGCCGAGGTTGAACTCGTGGCCCGCCGCCTCGTGCGCCTCCTTCACCGCCTGCTGCACCGCGCCCGCGAACTGCTGCTCCATCGCCTCCAGATGGGCGCGGTCCGCCGCGATGCCATGCCGCTCCAGGCGGGCCAGGAGGGTGGACGTCGGCAGTTCGATGTCCGTGAGGAGATTGCCCGCGCCGACCTCCTCAAGCTTCTCGCCGAAGGCCGTGCCCAGGTCGAGGATCGTGCGGGCCTGCGACATCAGCGCGTCGGCCTCGGCCCGGTCGTCCTCTTCTTCCGTACCGAAGGCGAGCTGCCCTTCGGGGGCGGACGCGGGCGCCAGCTCCCGGCCCAGGTACTCCAGGGAGAGGGCGTCCAGGGCGAAGGAGCGGCGGCCCGGCTTGACCAGGTACGCGGCGAGCGCCGTGTCCATGCCGACGCCGTCCACGGTCCAGCCCTGTTCCGGGAAGACCCGCATCGTGGCCTTGGCGTTGTGCAGGACCTTGGGCTTCTTCGGGTCGGCGATCCAGGCCGCGAAGGCGTTCTCGTCGGCCTCGTCCAGGCGGGAGGGGTCGAACCAGGCCGCCGCTCCCCCGGCCGCCGCGAGGGCGACCTCGGTCACCGAGCCCGTGCCGAGCTGCCAGGTGTCGACCGTGGCCACGCCCAGGACGGCCTTGCCGTGCTCGGCGAGCCACGGCGCGAGCTCGCCCGCGCCGAGCACCGAGCCGTCCAGCTCCACGCCCGGCTCGGCCGGGGCCTCGTCGGCCTCCTCGGCGCCGGGGTCGACGGCAAGGAGACGCTCGCGCAGCGAGGGGTTGCGGATCTCCAGGGTGTCCAGGACGAGGGCGAGGGCCGTGCGGTCGTACGGAGCGCGCTCCAGGTCGGTGACCGCCTTGGGAAGCTCGACGTCGCGCACCATCTCCGTGAGGCGGCGGTTCAGCTTCACGGCGTCCAGGTGGTCGCGGAAGTTCTGCCCGGCCTTGCCCTTGACCTCTTCGGCACGCTCGACGAGGTCCGCGAAGGAGCCGAACTGGTTGATCCACTTCGCGGCGGTCTTCTCGCCGACGCCGGGGATGCCGGGGAGGTTGTCCGACGGGTCGCCGCGCAGGGCCGCGAAGTCGGGGTACTGGCTGGGCGTGAGGCCGTACTTCTCCTCGACCTTGTCCGGTGTGAAGCGCGTCAGCTCGGAGACGCCCTTCGTGGGATACAGCACCGTCACGTGGTCGGTGATCAGCTGGAAGGAGTCGCGGTCGCCGGTGACGATCAGGACGTCGAAGCCGGCCGCCTCCGCCTGGGTGGCGAGCGTGGCGATGACGTCGTCCGCCTCGAAGCCGTCCACCGCGAACCGCACCGCGTGCATCGCGTCGAGCACCTCGCCGATCAGCTCGACCTGGCCCTTGAACTCGTCCGGGGTCTTGGAGCGGTTCGCCTTGTACTCGGGGAACTCCGAGGAGCGCCACGTCTTGCGCGAGACGTCGAAGGCCACCGCGAAGTGCGTGGGCGCCTCGTCACGCAAGGTGTTCGCCAGCATCGACGCGAAGCCGTAGATCGCGTTCGTCGGCTGGCCCGTCGCGGTCGTGAAGTTCTCCGCGGGCAGCGCGAAGAACGCCCGGTAGGCCAGGGAGTGCCCGTCCATGAGGAGCAGGCGCGGACGCTGCTCGCCACTCGGCTTCGTCGCGGTCTCGGACTTCTTCTTCGCTGCTTTTTCTGCCACGTCCCCGATCCTGCCACGCCCCACTGACACTCAGGCCCAACCCTCACCCGCGGCCGCGCTGTCACTGCCGCGTGGGAGGATCGAAGACGTACCTCACGCACGTGCTCGAAGGGGAGCCGACCATGGCAAGGAAGTCGCCCAAGGGTGATCCGGTCCAGGACGCACCGCAGGTCGCCGAGGTGCAGCACGCCGCGGCGGGCCTTCCCGCCATCGGGCACACGCTGCGCATCGCCCAGCAGCAGATGGGGGTGCGCCGCACGGCGCTGACCCTGCTGCGGGTCAATCAGAAGGACGGCTTCGACTGCCCCGGCTGTGCCTGGCCCGAGCCGGAGCACCGGCACAAGGCGGAGTTCTGCGAGAACGGCGCGAAGGCGGTCGCCGAGGAAGCCACCCTGCGCCGCGTCACCCCCGGCTTCTTCGCCGAGCACCCCGTGACCGACCTCGCCACCCGCAGTGGGTACTGGCTGGGTCAGCAGGGCCGCCTCACCCACCCGATGTATCTGGCGGAGGGCGCCGAGCGCTATGAACCCGTCCCCTGGGAGCGGGCCTTCGACATCATCGGCGAGGAACTGGCCGCCCTGGACAGCCCGGACGAGTCCGTCTACTACACCTCGGGCCGCACCAGCAACGAAGCGGCGTTCCTGTACCAGCTGTTCGCCCGCGAGCTGGGCACGAACAATCTGCCCGACTGTTCGAACATGTGCCATGAGTCGTCCGGCTCCGCCCTCACGGAGACCATCGGGGTCGGCAAGGGCAGCGTCCTCCTTGAGGACCTGTACAAGTCGGATCTGATCATCGTCGCGGGGCAGAACCCGGGCACGAACCATCCGCGCATGCTCTCCGCCCTGGAGAAGGCGAAGAACAACGGCGCGAAGATCATCACGGTCAATCCGCTGCCCGAGGCCGGCCTGGAGCGCTTCAAGAATCCGCAGACCCCGCAGGGCATGCTCAAGGGCACCGCCCTCACCGACCTCTTCCTGCAGATCCGCCTCGGCGGCGACCAGGCCCTGTTCCGTCTCCTGAACAAGCTCATCCTCGACACGGACGGCGCGGTCGACGAGGAGTTCGTCCGCGAGCACACCCATGGGTACGAGGAGTTCACCGAGGCCGCGCGCCGCGCCGACTGGGACGAGACCCTCGCCGCGACCGGCCTCCCCCGCGAGCACATCGAGGAAGCCCTCGCCATGGTCCTCGCCTCCGAGCGCACCGTCGTGTGCTGGGCGATGGGCCTGACCCAGCACAAGCACGCCGTGCCGACCATCCGCGAGGTCGTCAACTTCCTTCTGCTGCGCGGCAACATCGGCCGCCCCGGCGCGGGCGTGTGCCCGGTGCGCGGGCACTCGAACGTGCAGGGCGACCGCACGATGGGCATCTTCGAGCGGCCCGCCCCCGCCTTCCTCGACGCCCTGGAGAAGGAGTTCGGCTTCGCCCCGCCGCGCGAGCACGGCCTGGACGTCGTCCGCGCGATCGAGGCGCTGCGGGACGGCAAGGCGAAGGTCTTCTTCGCGATGGGCGGCAATTTCGTCGCGGCGTCGCCCGACACGGACGTGACGGAGGCGGCGATGCGCAAGGCCCGCCTGACCGTCCATGTGTCGACGAAGCTGAACCGCTCGCACGCCGTCACGGGCGCGCGGGCGCTGATCCTGCCGACGCTCGGCCGCACCGAGCGGGACCTCCAGGGTGGCGGCGAACAGTTCGTGACCGTCGAGGACTCCATGGGCATGGTGCACGCCTCGCGCGGCCGTCTGGAGCCCGCGAGTCCGCACCTGCTCTCCGAGCCGGCCATCGTGTGCCGCCTCGCCCGCCGCGTCCTTGGTCCCGAATCGGCCACGCCCTGGGAGGAGTTCGAGAAGGACTACGCCACGGTGCGCGACCGCATCGCGCGCGTGATCCCCGGCTTCGAGGACTTCAACGTCAAGGTGGCCGACCCCGCGGGCTTCGCCCTGCCGCACGCCCCGCGCGACGAGCGCCGCTTCCCCACGGCCACCGGCAAGGCGAACTTCACGGCGGCCCCCGTCGAGTTCCCCGACCTGCCGGAGGGGCGGCTGCTTCTGCAGACGCTGCGCTCCCACGATCAGTACAACACCACGATCTACGGCCTCGACGACCGCTACCGAGGCATCAAGAACGGCCGTCGGGTCGTCATGGTCAACCCCGATGACGCCCGCGATCTCGGCCTCGCCGAAGGGTCGTACGCCGACCTCGTCAGCGAGTGGAAGGACGGCGTCGAGCGGCGCGCGCCCGGCTTCCGGATCGTGCACTATCCGACGGCCCGGGGCTGCGCGGCGGCGTACTACCCGGAGACGAACGTCCTGATCCCGCTGGACGCGACGGCCGACACGAGCAACACCCCCGCCAGCAAGTCCGTCGTCGTCCGCCTGGAACAATCGGGAACCGACTGAGCGTTCGCTCAGCAACAGGTGAGGACGACGGACGGAGCAGGGTCCCATGGGCGAGCAGCACAGCGTGAAGTTCCCGCAAGAGGTCATCGACGAGTACGCGGCGCTCGGCGTCGACCTGCCCGCCCTCTTCTCCGCGGGCGACCTCGGCACCCGCATGGGCGTCCAGATCGTCGAGGCCTCCGCGGACCGTGTCGTCGGCACCATGCCGGTCGAGGGCAACACCCAGCCGTACGGCCTGCTGCACGGCGGCGCCTCCGCCGTCCTCGCCGAGACCCTCGGTTCGGTCGGCTCGATGCTGCACGGCGGGAGCAAGAAGCTCGCCGTCGGCGTCGACCTGAACTGCACCCACCACCGGGGCGCGCGTTCGGGCCTGGTCACCGGCGTGGCGACGCCCGTACACCGGGGTCGCTCGACGGCGACGTACGAGATCGTCATCACCGACGAGCAGGACAAGCGGGTGTGCACCGCGCGGCTGACCTGCCTGCTGCGTGACGTGGAGCCCAACGGCTCTGCCGGATAAGACGGTTGAGGGCGGCGCGCCCCCACACGATCAGGAGTTCCCCCACACGATCGGGAGTTCCCCACGGGATCAGGCGCGCCCCACGCATTGTCGGAGCGTGCGGCTCCGGTCTAGCTTCTGTGCATGAGGCACCGGAAACCGCTCTGTGCGCTCGCCTTCGCCACCCTCCTCGCCGCCACCGGATGCGGGAGCTCCCCTTCCGCCGACTCCCCTGAATCCTCGCCCGCCACGACATCACCCGAGGACCTCTGCACGGCCCTGATCACCACGTGGGGACGGCAGATCTACGACTCGGGCAAGGAGACCTACGGCGACTACCAGTCGATGGGCCTCTCCAACGGGCAGTACATGATCCTCCGGGACACCCTCGACCTGGCCCGCGCCGAGCGCGAGCGCCACGGAGCCGCCGCGGGACGGAAGTTGATCGCCCGCGAGGCCCACGAGCGGTGCGAGAAGCGCTACCGCCACGGTGAGCCGAGCGGCGGGCCGTGGGTGTGAACGCCATCGGCCCGATCGAGCCGGGCGACAACACCTACGACACCAGCACCGACACCGGAACCGACGCAGCGGATCGGGCAGCCGCACACCCCGTACGCCCCCGCCGGCTCCTCACCCGTCACCGCCGCACCGCCCTGGCCCTCGCCGCGGCCGCGGTCCTCGGGGCGGCCGGAGTCAGCCTCTACCTGACCCGCCCCCACCCCCCGGAGCCACCGCCCCCGCTCTATCCGTCGCAGACCGTGTCCGTGACGTACAGGGGCGAGATGACGCACCCGAAGGCCGGTGACCGCACGTTCAGCTTCGCCGTCAGCATCGGTCAGTACTCGGGGCCGCCGGTGTCCGTCAGACGGATCGCCCAGCCGACGGCAGCCCTTTCGGTCACCGCCACCCCCCATACCCCATTCACAGTGAAAGCGGGAAGGCCTCGTACGGCACGAATCACGATGCACATTCGCGAATGTGGAAAAGTGCAGCGGAATGCCGGACTCCCTTTCCTGAACGTAACACTGCGTAATGCGCGCGCAATGCAGATACAGAGCTTCATCCTCGGCCCGGCGTACGCGAAAGATCTTTCCGGGGCCCTGACAGCCGCATGCCCTCCGAACACTGATGTCATGAGTGAAACACCCTGACAGTCCTGCAAGTTCTCACCATGCGGGATACGCCGAAGATGGCGCATTCCGCCCCAACCACCCCCTGAGTTCCAGCGCGGAATACTCCGTGGCATAACAAGAGCGTCACACCTTTGCCCGGACTACTCCACCAGGAACAAAGCGCCCCTTAGAGTCACGGCCAGTCACCGCGCCCACCGGATTCCTGTCAGTTCGGTTCCGCGCTCGACTCGGCCACCCAACAGGGGACGGCCGTGCCAGGGGAAAGGACTGACCGTGCGTCAACGTTCGCTCATAGCCATCACCGCTGCACTCACCGCGGGGGCACTCACCCTCACCGCCTGTGGCTCACGCGACGACAAGGACAAGAACGATGCCGGGGGCGGCGGCACCACCGTGGTCATCGGCGTCGACGCGCCACTGACCGGCGACCTGTCCGCGCTGGGCCTCGGTATCCGCAACTCCGTGGATCTCGCCGCCAAGCAGGCCAATTCGAAGAAGTACGTCGACGGCATCACCTTCAAGGTGGAGTCCGCCGACGACCAGGGGCAGCCCGCGTCGGGCCAGACCAACGCGACCAAGTTCGTCGCGAACAAGGACATCCTCGGCGCCGTCGGCCCCCTGAACTCCTCCGTCGGCGAGTCGATGCAGAAGGTCTTCGACGACGCGAAGCTCGTCCAGGTCTCCCCCGCCAACACCAACCCGGCCATGACCCAGGGCCAGGACTGGAACGGCGGCAAGAAGGTCCGCCCGTACAAGGCCTACTTCCGTACGGCCACCACGGACGCGATCCAGGGCCCGTTCGCCGCGCAGTACCTGTTCAACAAGGCAAAGAAGAAGAAGGTCTTCGTCGTCGACGACAAGAAGACCTACGGTGCCGGTCTGGCCGCCACCTTCAAGGACGAGTTCACCAAGCTCGGCGGCAAGGTCGCGGGCACCGAACACGTGAACCCGGACACCAAGGACTTCGGCGCCGTCGCCACGAAGATCAAGAACTCTGACGCGGACGTCGTCTACTACGGCGGCGAGTACCCCGCGGCAGGCCCGCTCAGCAAGCAGATGAAGAAGGCCGGTGCCAAGATCCCGCTCGTCGGCGGTGACGGCATCTACAGCGCCGACTTCGTGAAGCTCGCGGGCGCGGAGGGCAAGGGTGACTACGCCACCTCGGTCGGCCAGCCCGTCGAAGAGCTGCCGTCCGCCAAGGAGTTCATCGCGAACTACAAGAAGGCCGGCTACAAGGAGGCCTACGAGGCCTACGGCGGCTACTCGTACGACTCGGCCTGGGCGATCATCGAAGCGGTCAAGAAGGTCGTCGACGACAACAACGGCAAGGTGCCCGACGACGCTCGCGCCAAGATCGTCGAGGCCATGCAGGGCGTCTCGTTCGACGGTGTGACCGGCAAGGTCTCCTTCGACAAGTACGGCGACGCCACCAACAAGCAGCTCACCGTGTACCAGGTGAAGTCCACCCAGGACCCGACCAAGGGATGGAAGCCGGTCGAGTCCGGCACGTTCACCGGCTGACCCACCCCGCAGCCCACGACACCCCCGCGCGGGGCGCTGCTCCTGTCAGCGCCCCGCGCGGCGTCGCATCCGTCACCTGAGTCGTACGGCCGCCGCGAGGCACCCCGCCCCCGCGAACACGCCGCACGACACCGAAAGACTCGGAGGACCTGCGGTGCACGAACTGCCGCAACAGCTGGTCAACGGCCTGCTACTGGGATCCATGTACGGCCTGATCGCCATCGGCTACACAATGGTCTATGGCATCGTCCAGCTCATCAACTTCGCCCATGGCGAGATCTTCATGGTCGGCGGATTCGGCGCCCTCACCGTCTGGCTCTGGCTGCCGGGCGGCACCAGCATGTGGCTCGCCCTGCCACTGATGCTCATAGGCGCCGTCATCGTCTCGACCCTCATCGCGGTCGGAGCCGAACGCTTCGCCTACCGCCCACTGCGCGGCGCACCCCGCCTCGCACCCCTCATCACCGCCATCGGACTCTCCCTCGCGCTGCAACAGGCCGTCTGGGCCTGGTACCCCAACGCGAAGTCGTCCCGCACCTTCCCCGAGTTGCCAGGCGGCTCCATCCACATCGGCTCCGTCACCATCCAGCCCGGCGACATCTTCCTGCTGATCACCGCCCCGATCTGCATGTTCGCCCTCGGCTACTTCGTGATGAAGACCCGCGTCGGACGCGGCATGCAAGCCACCGCGCAGGACCCCGACACCGCCAAGCTCATGGGTGTCAACACCGACCGCGTCATCGTCGTCGCCTTCGCGATCGGCGCCGCCTTCGCCGGCATCGCCGCCGTCGCCTACGGCTTCCGCTACGGAGAAGTCCAGTTCCGCATGGGCTTCCTCTGGGGCCTCAAGGCCTTCACGGCCGCCGTACTCGGAGGCATCGGCAACATCTACGGAGCGATGATCGGCGGCCTCGTCCTCGGCGTCGCCGAAGCCATGGCCACCGCCTACATGAACGACATCCCCGGCATGAGCCAGCTCGGCGGGCAGTCCTGGGCCGACGTCTGGGCCTTCGTACTCCTCATCGTCGTACTCCTCGTCAGGCCACAAGGTCTCCTTGGCGAGCGCGTCGCGGACAGGGCGTGACAACCATGACCACACAGAACACCGCGGCCGACGCGCCGAGCCCCAAGCAGAACCACACCCGTACCGGTCTCATCCCCATCCCCGAGGGCCCCGCCCGCGCACTGGCCACCGGCGGCGGCATCCTCACCATCATCTCCACGTTCCTCGCCTGGACCTGGACCTCCGCGTTCCCCGGCGACCTCACCGTCTACGGCTACCCCGGCGGCCTCCAGGTCCTCGTCCTGATCGCCGGCGCCCTGACGACGCTCTTCGGCCTCGCCTCGTACGGCGTCAAGGGCGTACGCGCCCTCGCACCCGGCGGAGCCGACGCCGCGCTCAAATACGCGACGCTCGCCGCCTTCGCCACCACCTGGTACACGATCATCTCGATCAGCTACCAACTCGGCGGCCTCGCCAACCTGGAAGCCGGCGGCTGGATCGCCGCGCTCGCCACCCTCGCCGCCTTCGTCGGCGCCCTCGCCCTGCCCTTCACCCGGCCGCACACCTACGCGGTCGACACCGAGGACACCGGCAGCGAGCAGTTCAAGCACCGCATGCGCAACGGGAGGATCATCTTCAAGGGCGCCTTCGCGGCCGAAGCACCGCCCACACCGCGCAAACTCCCCAACTACGTCGAGATCCTCGTCATCGTCGCCGCACTCGCGGTGGGCCTCCTTGTCTTCACCTACGGCATCGGCACCGAGTACGACGAACTCTTCATCGGCTTCCTGGTCACCGTGGCCTTCGGCTTCGCCGCGCTGACCAAGGCGGGCCTCGTCGCGCAGGTCTCCACGTACACCGCGCGGCACCGCCACGTCACACTCACCGGCGCGTTCCTGGCCGCCGCCGCCTTCCCGTTCACGCAGAGCGACGACCAGTACGCCACCATCGGCGTCTACATCCTCATCTTCGCCACCGTCGCACTCGGCCTGAACATCGTCGTCGGCCTCGCCGGACTCCTCGACCTCGGATACGTCGCCTTCCTCGGCGTCGGCGCCTACGCGGCGTCCATGGTCTCCGGCTCCCCGTCCTCCCCCTTCGACATCCACCTGCCGTTCTGGGGCGCGATCCTGGTCGGCGCGGGCGCATCACTCGTCTTCGGCGTGCTCATCGGCGCGCCGACCCTGCGACTGCGCGGCGACTACCTCGCCATCGTCACCCTCGGCTTCGGAGAGATCTTCCGGCTCGTCGCGATGAACTCCGACGGCACATCGGGACCGGACATCACGAACGGCTCGAACGGCATCTCCTCGATCCCGAACCTCAAGATCCTGGGCTTCGACCTGGGCATCGAGCACAGCATCGGCGGCTTCACCATCGGCCGCTTCGCGAACTACTTCTTCCTGATGCTGCTCATCACCCTCGTCGTCGTCCTGGTCTTCAAGCGCAGCGAGGACTCCCGCATCGGGCGTGCCTGGGTCGCCATCCGCGAGGACGAGACCGCGGCGCTCGCCATGGGCATCAACGGCTTCCGCGTGAAGCTCATCGCCTTCGCGCTCGGCGCCTCGCTCGCCGGACTCGCGGGCACGGTACAGGCACACGTCACCTACACCGTGACACCCGAGCAGTACCAGTTCGCCAACACGGTCCCGCCCAACTCGGCGTTCCTGCTCGCCGCGGTCGTCCTCGGCGGCATGGGCACCATCAGCGGACCCCTCGTCGGCGCGGCGCTGCTCTACCTCATCCCGAGCAAGCTCTCGTTCCTGGGCGACTACCAGCTCTTCGCCTTCGGCCTCGCGCTCGTACTGCTCATGCGCTTCCGCCCCGAGGGCCTCATCCCCAACCGCCGCCGCCAGCTCGAATTCCACGAGGCCGAACTGGCTCCCGGCGACACGCCGCCACCCACAGTCCTCAGCAAGACAGGGGCCTGAGCCATGACCACCGACACCACCAGCAAGGACAACCCGGCCGCGACACCGACCGGCGAGACCGTCCTGGACGCCAAGGGCGTCACGATGCGCTTCGGCGGCCTCACCGCCGTGCGCTCCGTCGACCTCACCGTCAACAGCGGCGAGATCGTCGGCCTCATCGGCCCCAACGGCGCGGGCAAGACCACCTTCTTCAACTGCCTCACCGGCCTCTACATCCCCACCGAGGGCGAAGTCCGGTACAAGGGCAAGGTCCTGCCCAGCAAATCGTTCAAGGTCACCGCGGCCGGCGTGGCCCGCACCTTCCAGAACATCCGTCTCTTCGCCAACATGACGGTCCTGGAGAACGTCCTCGTCGGCCGCCACACGCGGACGAAGGAAGGCCTCTGGTCAGCCCTCCTGCGCGGTCCCGGCTTCCACAAGGCCGAGGCCAAGTCCAGGGCCCGCGCCCTGGAACTGCTCGAATTCGTCGGCCTCGCCGAGAAGGCGGAACACCTCTCCCGCAACCTGCCCTACGGCGAACAGCGCAAGCTGGAGATCGCCCGGGCACTCGCGAGCGAGCCCGGCCTGCTCCTCCTCGACGAGCCCACCGCGGGCATGAACCCGCAGGAGACCCGCGCCACCGAGGAACTCGTCCTCGCCATCCGGGACATGGGCATCGCCGTACTCGTCATCGAGCACGACATGCGCTTCATCTTCAACCTGTGCGACCGCGTGGCCGTACTCGTCCAGGGCGAGAAACTCGTCGAGGGCGACAGTGAAACCGTCCAGCAGGACGACCGCGTCATCGCCGCCTACCTGGGCGAGCCCTTCGAAGGTGCCCCCGGCAGCACAGAGGCCGACGCGACGGGCGACGAGGAGAACAGCTGATGACCGCACTGCTCGAAGTCGAGGACCTCAAAGTCGCCTACGGCAAGATCGAGGCCGTCAAGGGCATCTCCTTCAAGGTCGAGGCCGGCGAGGTCGTCACCCTGATCGGCACGAACGGCGCAGGCAAGACCACCACGCTGCGCACGCTCTCCGGGCTCCTCAAGCCGGTCGGCGGCTCCATCAAATTCAACGGGAAAGCACTGCGGAAATACCGCGCCGACCAGATCGTCGCGCTCGGCCTGGCCCACTCTCCCGAGGGCCGGCACATCTTTCCGCGCATGACGATCGAGAACAATCTGCGGCTCGGCGCATATCTGCGCAGCGACAAGCCCGCCATCGAAAAGGACATCGCGCGCGCCTACGAACTCTTCCCCATTCTCGGAGAGCGCAGAAAGCAGGCGGCGGGCACGCTCTCCGGCGGTGAGCAGCAAATGCTCGCCATGGGACGCGCGCTCATGTCCCAGCCGAAACTGCTCATGCTCGACGAGCCTTCCATGGGCCTTTCACCGATCATGATGCAGAAGATCATGGCGACCATCTCCGAGCTCAAGTCCCAGGGCACGACCATTCTGCTCGTAGAACAGAATGCCCAGGCGGCACTCTCGCTCGCCGACCACGGTCATGTCATGGAGGTCGGCAAGATCGTCCTGTCCGGGACGGGGAACGACCTACTGCACGACGAGTCCGTGCGCAAGGCGTACCTCGGCGAGGACTGAGCACTTCGTACGCGCCTACGCATACGTAACGGCCCGCACCCCGAATCCGGGGTGCGGGCCGTTACGCGTACGAGGACAAGCTGTCCGGGGCTGCTACTGCCCCTTCGCCGCCTTCTTCTCGTCGGCGTCCTCGATGACCGCCTCCGCGACCTGCTGCATCGAAAGGCGCCGGTCCATCGACGTCTTCTGGATCCAGCGGAACGCGGCGGGCTCGGTGAGGCCGTACTCCGTCTGAAGGATCGACTTGGCGCGGTCGACCAGCTTGCGCGTCTCCAGACGCAGAGTGAGGTCGGCGACCTCCTTCTCCAGCGTCTTCAGCTCCGTGAAGCGCGAGACGGCCATCTCGATGGCGGGCACCACGTCGGTCTTGCTGAAGGGCTTGACGAGGTACGCCATCGCGCCGGCGTCCCTGGCCCGCTCGACCAGGTCACGCTGCGAGAACGCGGTCAGCATGAGCACCGGGGCGATGCTCTCCTCGGCGATCTTCTCGGCCGCCGAGATGCCGTCCATGACGGGCATCTTCACATCCAGGATCACCAGGTCCGGCTTGTGCTCGCGGGCCAGCTCGACGGCCTTCTCACCGTCACCGGCCTCACCGACGACGGTGTAACCCTCTTCCTCGAGCATCTCCTTGAGGTCGAGCCGGATAAGAGCCTCGTCCTCTGCGATGACGACACGGGTCGTCAGCGGAGGCACGTGCGACTTGTCGTCGTCATCGGCTACGGGCTGGGGCGACTCGGGGGAAGTCACGGGGGCTCCTTGTTGCGGGCCGGGCAGGTACTGCTGCCTCGCCAGCCTACCTAGCTGCAGGGTCCGGCGGAGACCCGGTATAGTTCCGGCAGTGCCTGCCGGGTTGGTGGAACGGTATACACGGAGGTCTCAAACACCTCTGCCTGAAAGGGCTTGCGGGTTCGAGTCCCGCACCCGGCACCAGCGAACAAAGCGGATGTTCACGTTCTCGTGAACATCCGCTTTTTGCTACTCGCCGCCACGATCAGTCACACAGAGTGGTGGCGTGAACTTCCACGGCACAGAAGTACGACAAAAGGCCCTCACACTGCTGCGAGACGGCACGAAGAACGCCGAGGTCGCCCGTCGGCTGAATGTCCCGAGCGGCACCATCTCGTACTGGCGGCATATGGACCGCGCCAAGCGCGGAGAGTGTCCGGGCAAGCGCAGGCCCCAGTGCCCACAGTGCGACGGTCGTGGCCTCGACAAGTCGGCGTACTCCTACCTCCTGGGGCTCTACCTCGGAGACGGGCACATCATCCAGTACTCCGGCCACCGTGTGCCTAGCCTCATGATCACCTGCAGTCAGTCGTGGCCGGGCCTCATGGACGCCTGCGAGCGGGCCATGAGCGCCGTCTTCCCGGAGAACTCTGTCTGCCGAGTACGCAGGACAGGGTGCAGCAACGTCAAGGTCTACTCGAACCACTTGTGGTGCATGTTCCCGCAGCATGGAGCGGGCAAGAAGCACCAGCGCCGGATCGTCCTGGAACTCTGGCAGCAGGAGATCGTCGACGCCCATCCATGGGACTTCGTCCGAGGGCTCATCCACTCGGACGGCTGCCGGAACATCAACTGGACGACGCGCATAGTCGGCGGGGAGCGTAAGCGCTACGAGTACCCCAGGTACTGGTTCACCAATGTCTCCGACGACATCCGGGAGCTCTACACCGACACCCTCGACAAGCTCGGCGTCGAATGGAAGCACTGCACCCGTCAGGGCAACCCGTACAACATCTCCGTCGCCCGGAGGGAATCCGTAGCCCTCATGGACACCCACATAGGCCCCAAGTACTGACCCCGGCGCCCCTCCCGCAATAGGACACGTCACCCCTCTCCCCCACCCGCCCTGGGACCTGTCCCAAATTCCCGGCGGACCCTTGCCCCGCCCTCCGCCCCGCTGCGATCTTCGGCCCCATGACTCCTTTGAACCGGCGCAGCTTCGTCGTCGCCGCCGCGGGTGCTGCCGCGGCGGCCGTGGCCATGAATCCTCACACCGCGTTCGCGGTCGACCGCGAGGGCGACAGCGAGGGCGACAGCGACGGCGGGGACGACTTCGCCGACGCCGACAAGGGGTTCATCGCCGCCCTCACCCCGGGTGTCGTGAAGAACGCCAAGGGTCAGGTCGTCTGGGACGGCGACGCGTACGACTTCCTTGAGGGCGATGCGCCCAGGACCGCGCACAAGAGCCTGTGGCGTCAGTCGCGGCTCGTGTCGAAGCAGGGGCTCTACAAGGTCACGGACCGCGTCTATCAGGTGCGTGGTCTGGATCTGTCGAACATGACGATCATCGAGGGCGACACCGGCATCGTCGTCATCGACCCTCTGATCTCGGCGGAGACCGCGGCCGCCGCCCTGAAGCTGTTCCGTGCTCACCGGGGCGACAAGAAGGTCACCGGGCTCATCTATACGCATCCGCACGTCGACCACTTCGGTGGCTGTCGCGGTGTGCTGCCGGACGGTGCGGGGGACGGCGTACCGATCCTCGCTCCCGAGGGTTTTATGGAGCATGCCGTCTCGGAGAACGTCTACGCCGGGACGGCGATGCAGCGGCGCTCCGGATACATGTATGGAGCCCAGCTGCCCAAATCCCCTGCGGGGCAGATCGGTTGCGGTCTCGGGCAGACCGTTTCGGTGGGGTCGATCGGGTTGATTCCGCCGACCAAGGACATCACCAGGACGGGGCAGGTCGAGACCGTCGACGGGGTGAGGATCGAGTTTCAGATGACGCCGGGTACCGAGGCCGCGGCGGAGATGAACTTCCTGCTGCCCGAGTTGCGTGCCGTCTGCATGGCGGAGAACGCGACGCACACGATGCACAACATCATCACGTTGCGCGGTGCGCAGGTGCGTGATGCCCGGCAGTGGGCGCGCTGTCTGGGTGAGTCGGTGGTCCTTTTCGACGGGCGGGCCGATGTCGCCTTCGCCTCGCATCACTGGCCCACGTGGGGCGGGGACACCATCGTGGAGCTGCTCGAACAGCAGCGGGATCTGTACGCGTACATGCACGATCAGACGCTGCGGATGATCAACGCGGGGATGACGGGGCGTGAGATCGCCGAGGAGATCGTGCTGCCGCCCGCTCTCGCCGGCGTATGGGCGAATCGCGGGTACTACGGGTCGCTGAGTCATAACGTGAAGGGGATCTACCAGCGGTACATGGGCTGGTTCGACGGCAACCCCGCGCACCTGTGGGAGCATCCGCCGGTCGAGGAGGCCAAGCGCTATGTGAAGGCCATGGGGGGCCGTACGGCGACGGTCGCGAAGGCGAAGGCGTTCGCGCGCGGCGGCGATCTGCGGTTCGCGGTGACGCTGCTCAACCATGTGGTGTTCGCGGACCCGGGGCACAAGGGCGCCAGGTCCGAACTTGCCTCGCTGTACGTCAAGTTGGGGCAGGCTTCGGAGAACGCCGTGTGGCGGAACTTCTATCTGATGGGTGCTCAGGAGCTGCGTGAGGGGGTGGCGGCGTCCCCGACGACCGTGACGAGTGCGGACATGTTGATGGCGCTCTCCGTGGATCAGCTCATCGATTCGGTGGCGATCCGTGTGAACGGTCCGAAGGCGTGGGATCTGAGGCTGCGGATGGACTGGAGCCTTCCGGCGCTGGGCAAGGTCTGGCATCTGACGTTGCGGAACGGCGTGTTGACGTATCGCAGCGATACGGAGAAGGACCCGGACGCGGGTGTCACGCTGACGATGACCAAGCCTCAACTGCTCGCGTTGCTGGGGGGCAAGGGGCTCGGGGACATCGGGGTCGAGGGTGACGCGTCGCTGCTGGCCGAGTTGCTCGGTGTGGTGGAGAAGCCGGATCCGAATTTCGCGATCGTGACGCCCTAGGCGCGCACGGGGCTGGGCGCGTACGGCGCTGGGCGCGTACGGCCAAGGGTGGACGAAGACCGAGGGGCCGCTTCTCCCTGAAGCGGCCCCTCGGCCCATGTATCCGATCCGCCTACTTCGGGCTGTCGTCCTCGCCGATGTGGTGGATGCGTACGAGGTTGGTGGATCCCGCGACTCCGGGCGGGGAGCCGGCGGTGATGACGACCACGTCGCCCCGCTCGCAGCGGCCGTACTTCAGGAGCAGTTCGTCGACCTGGTTGACCATGGCGTCGGTGGATTCGACGTGCGGGCCGAGGAAGGTCTCCACGCCCCAGGTGAGGTTGAGCTGTGAGCGCGTCGCCCGGTCCGGGGTGAAGGCGAGGAGCGGGATCGGGGAGCGGTAGCGCGAGAGGCGGCGGACGGTGTCGCCGGACTGGGTGAAGGCCACCAGGAACTTGGCTCCCAGGAAGTCGCCCATCTCCGCGGCGGCGCGGGCCACCGCGCCGCCCTGGGTGCGGGGCTTGTTGCGTTCGGTCAGCGGCGGGAGGCCCTTGGCGAGGATGTCCTCCTCGGCGGCCTCGACGATGCGGCTCATCGTGCGGACCGTCTCGATGGGGTATTTGCCGACGCTGGTCTCGCCGGAGAGCATCACCGCGTCCGTGCCGTCGATGACGGCGTTGGCGACGTCCGAGGCCTCCGCGCGGGTGGGGCGGGAGTTGTCGATCATCGAGTCGAGCATCTGGGTCGCGACGATGACCGGCTTGGCGTTGCGCTTGGCGAGCTTGACTGCGCGCTTCTGGACGATCGGCACCTGCTCGAGGGGCATCTCGACGCCCAGGTCGCCGCGGGCGACCATGATCGCGTCGAAGGCGGCGACGATGTCGTCGATGTTCTCGACGGCCTGCGGCTTCTCCACCTTGGCGATGACGGGGAGGCGACGGCCTTCCTCGTCCATGATGCGGTGCACGTCCTCGATGTCGCGTCCGCTGCGGACGAAGGACAGGGCGATGACGTCGAACCCTGAACGCAGGGCCCAGCGCAGGTCGGCCTCGTCCTTGTCGGAGAGGGCGGGGACGGAGACGGCGACGCCGGGGAGGTTGAGGCCCTTGTGGTCGGAGACCATGCCGCCCTCGACCACGGTGGTGGTGACACGGGGCCCGTCGACCGCTGTGACCTCCAGGGTCACTTTGCCGTCGTCGACGAGGATGCGCTCACCGGGGGTGACGTCGTCGGCGAGGCCGTCGTAGGTCGTCCCGCAGGTCTGCCGGTCGCCTTGGACGCCTTCTTCGACGGTGATGGTGAACTCGTCACCGCGTTCAAGGAGTACAGGCCCTTCGCTGAATCGGCCGAGGCGGATCTTCGGGCCTTGAAGGTCGGCGAGGACGCCGACGCTGCGGCCGGTCTCGTCAGCGGCTTTCCGAACGCGCTGATAGCGCTCTTCGTGTTCGGCGTACGTGCCGTGACTGAGGTTGAAGCGAGCCACGTCCATTCCGGCTTCGACCAGTGCCTTGATCTGGTCGTACGAGTCGGTGGCGGGGCCCAGGGTACAGACGATTTTTGCTCGACGCATACTTCGAGCCTAGGCCTTACCGGTGGGTAGGGAATTGGCTGGGCATGACTACTCAACAACCGTTGCGTGAAAGGTTATTGACAAGTGTTGAATTGTGCGAGGCGCCGCTCTGATGAGCGATTTCCCCGGCGCCTCGCTGCGTGAATTCCTCCGTGGCCACAGCCGCGACTCCGCTGCTACAGCTGCGGCGGTGTCATCGTGAAGCGTGCGTTGACCTGTGCGTAGACGTGCTGCCGCTGGGGTTCGAGGTCGAGGGGTGCGGCTTCCTCGCCCATGTCGGCCGCCCCGCCGTACGCGACGGTGCGCATGGCGGGTGACGGGCCGCCGTAGCCGTACGGCTGGGCGTTCTCGGCGCCGATGTCGGCGAGCTCGACGAGGGCGGCCAGGCCCGTCCCCAGTGCCTCGGCGTACTCGCGGCCCCGCTGCACCGCTTCCCTGACGGCCTCCTGTCGCGCTTCGCGGTGGGTGGGCGAGTCGTGGCGCAGGGCCCAGTAGGGGCCGTCGACGCGGGTCAGTTCGAGGTCCGCGAGGCGTGTGGTGAGCTCGCCGAGCGCGGTGAAGTCGGTGAGCTCGGCGGTGACGTGGACCTTGCCGTGGTAGGCGCGGACGCGTTCGCCGCGGCCGTGCTTGGTCAGTTCGGGGCTGATGGAGAAGGCGCCGGTCTCCAGCTTCTCGACGGATTCGCCGTACGTCTTCACCAGGTCGATGACGCCTGCGTTGCGGCGCGTGAGGTCGTTCAGGGCGTCGCGCCGGTCGGTGCCGCGGGCGCTGACGGTGATGCCGATGCGGGCGATCTCGGGGTCGACTTCGAGGTGCGCCTCGCCCTTGACGGCCAGGCGCGGGGCGTCGGGGGTGCCGTAGGGGGCGACGGTGGGGGTGGTCTCGTCCATGCGGCCACTCTCGCACTGGGGCGCGGCATCGCACAGTCATCGGGCGCGGCACCGCACGGTCATCTGGACGCGGCACCGCACGGTCATCTGGGCGCGGCACCGGACAGTCATCGGATCGAAACCTGCGAGGTCTGTTGCCGGTGGGTCCGCCGGGGTCAGAATCTACGCGCGTTACATTGATCGACCAAGGGTCCAAGGGGAGTACGAAATGCCGCTGAACCGCCGGAAGTTCCTGGGCAAGTCCGCCGCCGCCACGGGTGTGGCACTCGCGGGCGGCGCGGCTGCCGCGCCCTCCGCGTCGGCGCACGCGCCCCAGAAGCCCGCCAAGCGGAAGAAGCGGTACTCGTTCACCGTCATGGGCACGACGGACCTGCACGGCAATGTCTTCAACTGGGACTACTTCACGGACAAGGAGTTCGACGACAAGGACCACAACGACGTGGGCCTGGCGAAGATCTCCACCCTCGTGAACGAGATCCGCGAGGAGAGAGGCCGCCGCAACACGCTTCTCATCGACGCGGGCGACACCATTCAGGGCACCCAGCTCTCGTACTACTACGCGAAGATCGACCCGATCACCGCGAAGCGCGGCCCGGTCCACCCGATGGCGCAGGCGATGAACCGCATCGGGTATGACGCGGCGGCGCTCGGCAACCACGAATTCAACTACGGCATTCCGGTTCTGCGGAAATTCGAGGAGCAGTGCGAATTCCCGCTGCTCGGCGCCAACGCGCTCGACGCGAAGACGCAGCGGCCCGCTTTCCCGCCGTACTTCATGAAGCGCGTGCGCACCCCGCACGGCCGCGACGTGAAGGTGGCCGTGCTCGGCCTGACCAATCCCGGCATCGCGATCTGGGACAAGGTGAACGTCCAGGGCAAGATGACGTTCCCGGGTCTTGAGGAGCAGGCGGCGAAGTGGGTGCCCAGGCTGCGGTCCATGGGCGCGGACGTCGTGATCGTCTCGGCGCACTCCGGCTCGAGCGGCACCTCTTCGTACGGTGACCAGCTCCCGTACATCGAGAACGCGGCCGGTCTGGTGGCCGAGCAGGTGCCCGGCATCGACGCGATCCTGGTCGGGCACGCGCACACGGAGATCCCCGAGTACTTCGTGGAGAACAAGAAGACCGGCAAGAAGGTCGTCCTCTCGGAGCCGCTGAAGTGGGGTCAGCGCCTGACGCTCTTCGACTTCGACCTGGTGTGGGAGAAGGGCCGCTGGACGGTGGAGAAGGTCGGCGCGAAGGTCCTCAACTCCAACACGGCGGCGGAGGACCGCGAGATCACCGGGCTCCTGGCCGACGAGCACAAGAAGGTCGTCGCGTACGTCAACCAGGTCATCGGCACGTCGACACAGGCGATGAGCACGGCCGAAGGCCCGTACAAGGATGTCGCGATCATCGATCTGATCAGCCACGTCCAGGCGGAGACGGTCAAGGGGGCGCTGGCGGGCGGCCAGTACGCGGCGCTGCCCGTGCTCTCGCAGGCCTCGTGCTTCTCGCGTACGGCGGGCATCCCGGCGGGCGAGGTGACGATCAAGGACGCGGCGGGTCTCTACCCGTTCGAGAACACGCTTGAGGCGCGGCTCGTCACGGGTGCGCAGCTCAAGGAGTACCTGGAGTACTCGGCGCGCTACTACGTACGGACGGCGGCCGGCGGCCCGGTGGACCCGGAGAAGCTGACGAACGCGGACAACATTCCGGACTACAACTACGACGCGCTGTACGGCGTGACGTACGAGATCGACATCGCCAAGCCCGTGGGTTCGCGGATCGTGAAGCTGAGCTTCGACGGCAAGGACATCGATCCGAAGGCGGAGTTCGTGCTCGCCGTCAACAACTACCGGGCGAGCGGCGGCGGGAACTTCCCGCATGTGGCCGCCGCCAAGCAGCTGTGGGCGGACTCGGACGAGATCCGCAACACGATCATCCAGTGGGTCCAGGCGAAGGGAACGATCGACCCGGCGACGTTCGCGTCGGTGGACTGGAAGCTGACCCGGGACGGCACTCCGGTGTTCTGACGCCCGTCAGCGCGTCAGCTCTTCAGCGCGTCAGCTCTTCAGCGCGTCAGCTCTTCAGCGTGTCAGTTCTTGAGCCGTACGAGGTTGCCGCGCTGCTCGCCGATGAGGCCGGTGGCAGCGCGGGCCTGCGGTTCCTGGAGGCCGAAGCTGGTGAACGCGGTGCGCTCCGGGAGGGGGTAGGGGGACGTCCCCGTCAGGCTGTTGAGGATGGTGGCGCTGCGCCAGGCGGCGAGGCCGAGGTCGGGGGCGCCGACGCCGTGGGTGTGGCGCTCGGCGTTCTGGACGTAGACGTTCCCGCCGCCGCCGGTGATGGAGGGGTCCAGGACGAGGCGGTACTGCTCGTCGATGCGGGGGCGCTCCGAGGAGTCCCTGCGCATGTAGGGGTCGAGGCCCGCGAGGAGCTGGTCGAGGGGGCGCTCGCGGTAGCCGGTGGCGAGGACGACCGCGTCCGTGGTGAGGCGGGAGCGGGTGCCCTGCTGGAGGTGTTCCAGGTGGAGTTCCACGCGGGTGTTGGCGACGCGGCCCGCGGTGCGCACGGAGACGCCCGGGGTGAGGACGGCGTCGGGCCAGCCGCCGTGCAGGGTGCGTTGGTAGAGCTCGTCGTGGATGGCGGCGATGGTGTCGGCGTCGATGCCCTTGTGGAGCTGCCACTGGTCGGGGACGAGCCCGTCGCGCACGTTCTCGGGCAGGGAGTGGAAGTAGCGGGTGTAGTCCGGGGTGAAGTGTTCCAGGCCGAGCTTGGAGTACTCCATGGGCGCGAAGGCCTCGGTGCGGGCGAGCCAGTGGATCTTCTCGGCGCCCGCAGGCCGGTGTTTGAGCAGGTCGAGGAAGACCTCGGCGCCGGACTGGCCCGAGCCGATGACGGTGATGTGGTCGGCGGAGAGCAGCCGGTCGCGGTGCAGGAGGTAGTCCGCGGAGTGGATCACGGGGACGGCCGGGGCGTCCGCGAGGGGCTTGAGGGGCTCGGGGATGTAGGGCGCGGTGCCGACGCCGACGACGATGTTCTTCGTGTACGTCCGGCCGAGCGCCTCGGCCTCCCCCTCGGCGTCGAGCTGTGTGAAGTCGACTTCGAATAGATCCCGTTCGGGGTTCCAGCGCACCGCGTCGACCTGGTGTCCGAAGTGCAGCGCGGGCAGGTTCTCGCTGACCCAGCGGCAGTACGCGTCGTACTCGGCGCGCTGGATGTGGAACCGCTCGGCGAAGTAGAAGGGGAAGAGCCGCTCGCGGGACTTGAGGTAGCTGAGGAAGGACCAGGGGCTCGCCGGGTCGGCGAGGGTCACCAGGTCGGCCAGGAAGGGCACTTGGAGGCTCGCGCCGTCGATGAGGAGGCCGGGGTGCCAGTGGAAGCCGGGCCGCTGTTCGTAGAAGGCGGTGTCGAGACCGGCCAGGGGCTGGGCGAGGGCGGCGAGGGAGAGATTGAAGGGGCCGATGCCGATGCCGACCAGGTCCCTGGGGTCCTCGGGGGTGGTGAGCGGTGGGGCGGGCTTGTCGTTCTGGCCGGTCATCGGGGGGTGGTTCCTTCCACGAGCTTCAGGAGTTCGGCGAGGTCGCCGGGCCGGGTGTGCGGGTTGAGCAGGGTGGCCTTGAGCCAGCGGCGTCCGTCGATCCTGGCGCGCCCGAGCACGGCACGGCCCTGGCCGAGCAGTTCCCGCCGGACGTACGCGATGTGGTCGTCGTCGGCGCCGACGGGCCGGAACAGGACCGTGCTGATGACGGGCAGGTCGTGGAGCTCGAAGCCGGGGTGCGCGGTGATGAGCCCGGCGAACTCCTCCGCCTGCGCGCAGACCTGGTCGACGAGCGCGCCGATCCCCGCACGCCCGAGTGCCTTGAGGGTGACGGCGATCTTGACTGCGTCGGGCCGGCGCGTGGTGCGCAGGGAGCGGCCCAGGAGGTCGGGGAGGCCCGCTTCGGTGTCGTCGCCCGCGTTGAGGTAGTCGGCGTGGTGGCCGAGGGCCGCGATGTCGTGCGGGTCGCGGACCAGGAGAAGTCCGGCGGCGACGGGCTGCCAGCCGAGCTTGTGCAGGTCGAACGTGACGCTGTCGGCGCGCTCCATGCCGTGCAGGCGCACTCTGCGTACGTCGCTGAAGAGGAGCGGGCCGCCGTACGCGGCGTCGACGTGCAGGCGGGCGCCGTGGCGTGCGCAGAGGTCGGCGATCTGGTCGAGGGGGTCGATGAGTCCGGCGTCGGTGGTGCCCGCGGTGGCGGTGACGAGGAACGATCCGGGCGGTCCGGTGAGTTCGCAGAGCGCCTCGTCGAGCGCGGCGGGGTCCAGGACACCGGCGGGCGCGGGTACGACGACCGGTTCCGGCATGCCCAGGAGCCAGGCGGCGCGGCCGAGGGAGTGGTGGGCGTTCTCGCCGACGATGAGCTGGACGGGGCCGTGGGCGGCGGTGCGCTCGCGGGCCAGGAGCAGGGCGAGCTGGTTGGACTCCGTGCCGCCGGTGGTGACGAGGGCGTCTCCCGTGCCGGTTCCGTAGGCCTCCGCGGCGAGGGCGCGCGTGACCAGGGTCTCGATCTCCGAGGCGGCGGGGGCCTGGTCCCAGGAGTCCATGGAGGGGTTGAGCGCGGACGCGGCCAGGTCGGCGGCGACGGCGAGTGCGAGCGGCGGGCAGTGGAGGTGGGCGGCGCACAGCGCGTCCGCGGGGTCGGCCGCGCCCTCGGCGAGTGCGTGGACCAGCGTGCGCAGGGCCGCTTCGGCGCCTTCGCCCCGGGCGGGCAGGACCTCCCCCGCGGCTTCTCGCACCCGGGCGGCGACGGCGGCGGGGCCGCCCGCCGGGAGCGGTCCGCCGCGCGCGGTCGCCCCGGTGCGCAGGGCCTCCAGGGTGGCGGTGAGCAACGGCCGCAGCGCGTCGGGTCCGTGGGCGCCTCCGGCGAGGGGCGGCGGGGTGCTCATGGCAGACATGGGCGGCGTCCTTCGGGTGCGCGCGGACTGGGACTCCAGCCTGTCTGCCGAGCAGACGGCGCGCCCGGGGACCTCGACGATCCGAACCCGAAAGTGGTATTGCCGTGCGGAGAGAGGGTGTTGGCGTAGGCGGTAGTGCTAGGCGCTCCCGCGCGTGGAGGGGCGGCGAGGGACCTGCGGGCCGGTGGGGGCTTGTCGCGTGGTTCCTCGCGCCCCTCACGGGGGCCGTGGGGGCTCAGGAACCTGTCGCCTCCTGTACTCGCAGTGCCCTTGCCAAGTCGTCCAGTTGGTCTGCCAGCTTTCGGCGCAGGGCCGGGATCGGGTCCGCGTCGCGCAGGCACTGTTCGCCCAGGCGGAGTGTTTCGGCGTCCACCGAGGTGACGGGGAAGGCCCACCGTCCCGCCACGTCGGCGATGGCGGGGCCGCGGCGGGCCGCGAGGGCGACCGCGTCCTCGTAGTAGCGGGGGATGTACTCCCGTACGAGATCGGCCTGTTCGGGCTGCCAGAAGCCCTGGGCCGTGGCGGTGAGGAGGTAGTTCGAGAGGTCGTCGGAGGTGAACATCGCCTCCCACGCGCGGCGCTTGGCCTCCGGGTCGGGCAGTGCGGCCCGGCAGCGGGCCGCGCCCTCCGCGCCGGTGGCGCTGGGGTCGCGCTCCAGTTCGGCGGCGATCGTGGTCTCGTCGGCGCCGCCGAGGACGGCGAGGCGGGTCAGGACGCGCCAGCGCAGCTCGGGGTCGAGCTCGGGTCCGCCGGGGACGGTGCCCTCGGTGAGCCACTCCTGGAGGGGGTCGGGGCGCGTCGCCACGTCGATGAAGCCGCGCACGGCGGTGAGCCGGAGCCCCGGGTGGGAGCCGTCCTCCGTGCGCCGGATCAGGTCGCGGCACAGCTCGGTGAGCGTGGTGAGGGCGATGGGCCGCTGGGCGGGGGGCACGAAGCGGCCCGCGACGTGGGTGGTGGCGAAGGCGAGGACGCCCTGGACGAGGGCGAGGTCGGTCTCGTCGGGGAGGTGGGCGCGGGCCGTCTCCAGATAGGCGGTGCCTTCGAGTTCACCGTCGCGGACCATGTCGCGCAGGCTGTTCCACAGGACGGCGCGGGTGAGTGCGTCGGGGACCCGGGAGAGGCTGCGCAGGGCCGTCTCCATGGAGACCTCGTCGAGGCGGATCTTGGCGTATGTGAGGTCGTGGTCGTTCGGCACGATCAGGGCGGGGCGTCCGCCGTCGCGCGCGGGGGCGGAGGGCCCGGAGTGGGGGACGTCCGTCTCGTACCGCTCGCGCAGGACGAGGCCCCGGGTGTCGGTGAGGTCGCGGTCGTACACCCCGACGGCGATGCGGTGGGGGCGGCTGCCGTCGCGGCCGACGGCCAGGGTCCACTCCCGGGCGTCGTGCGTGACCGTCGAGGTGAGCGTGTCGACGCCGGTGGTGCGCAGCCAGGCCTCGGCCCATCCGTGCACGTCGCGGTCGGTGTTGTGGGCGAGGGATTCGATGAAGTCGGCGAGGGTCGCGTTCGAGAACTTGTGCCGGGCGATGTGGGTGTTGATACCGGCGAGGAAGTCCTTCTCGCCGAGCCAGGCGACGAGTTGGCGCAGGGCGGAGGCGCCCTTGGCGTACGAGATGCCGTCGAAGTTGAGCATCGCGGACGCGGTGTCGGGCACGGCGTTTGGGTCGGGCGCGACGGGGTGGGTGGAGGGGCGCTGATCGGCGTCGTACCCCCAGGCCTTGCGGGCGACGCCGAAGTCCGTCCAGGTGTCCCTGAAGCGGGTGGCTTCGGCGGTGGTCTGGAAGCCCATGTACTCGGCGAAGGATTCGTTCAGCCAGATGTCGTCCCACCACCTGAGGGTGACGAGGTCGCCGAACCACATGTGGGCCATCTCGTGGGCGATGACCATGGCGCGGGTCTGCCGCTCGGTCTCGGTGACGGCGGAGCGGTAGATGAACTCGTCGCGGAAGGTGACGAGTCCGGGGTTCTCCATCGCTCCGGCGTTGAACTCCGGGACGAACGCCTGGTCGTACGAGTCGAAGGGGTAGGGCTCGTCGAACTTCTCGTGATACCGGTCGTAGCAAGCGCGTGTGACGTCGAGGATCTCGTCGGCGTCGGCGTCCAGGAAGGGCGCGAGGGAGCGGCGGCAGTGGATGCCGAAGGGCAGCCCGCGGTGTTCGGTGCGGACCGAGTGCCAGGGGCCCGCGGCGACGGCGACGAGGTAGGTCGAGATCAGCGGCGTCGCCGCGGCCCGCCACCTTCCCTCGCCCATGTGCTCGCTCACGCCGTTCGCGAGGACGGTCCAGCCCTCTGGGGCGGTGACGGTCAGCTCGAAGACGGACTTCAGGTCGGGCTGGTCGAAGGCGGCGAAGACGCGCTGCACGTCCTCCATGAACAGCTGGGTGTACGTGTACACCTCGCCGTCCGTGGGGTCGGTGAAGCGGTGCATGCCCTCGCCGGTGTGCGAGTACCGCATGGACGCGTCGACGCGCAGTTCGTGCTCGCCCGCGGTGAGTCCGGTGAGCGGGAGCCGGTTCTCGACGAGGTCCTTCGGGTCGAGCGGCCGGCCGTCGAGGGTGACGGAGCGCAGCTCGACGGGCTTGAGCTCGACGAAGGTGTCCACCGTGGCCGTGGCCGTGGCCGTGGGCTCGCCGAGCGCCGAGAACCGGATGACGGTACGGGAGTCGAAGGTCTCGGCTCCCTGGGTCAGGTCCAGCTCCACCGTGTACCGGTGGACGTCGATGAGGCGGGCTCGGGTCTGCGCTTCGTCGCGCGTCAGTACGGGCATGGGTCCATGCTGCCCGATGCCACTGACAACGGCGCCGGGTGCCCGGACATCGGGGCCCGGCCCTGAGCGACGCCGCCGCCCACGCGGCTGCCGCGGGACCGTGTCAGGACGACTTGGCGATCGTCTCGTGGTGGCGGATGACCTCCGCGATGATGAAGTTGAGCAGCTTCTCGGCGAACGCCGGATCCAGCTTCGCGCTCTCCGCGAGTTCGCGCAGGCGGGCGATCTGGCGGGCCTCGCGGGCCGGGTCGGCGGGCGGGAGCTGGTGGTTGGCCTTGAGGTAGCCGACCTGCTGGGTGCACTTGAAGCGCTCGGCGAGCATGTGGACGACGGCCGCGTCGATGTTGTCGATGCTGTCGCGCAGGCGGGACAGCTCGGCGCGCACGGCCTCGTCCGTGGTGCCGGCGCCGTTCGCGTCACTTGTGTGGCTGGTGGTCATGGTGCACGAGCCTACGTGGTGGGTCCTTCGCCCCCGACGGCGGAAGAGCGCAAAATCGGCGGGTGGTCGGGGTCGGGAATCTGCTGCGACCAGCCGCCAGGGACCGCGCGTCCCTGCTGCTCACGGAAGCGGACGGGCGCCATCCCCACGCGGCGTGTGAACAGCCGCGAGAAGTACGCGGGATCGTCGTACCCGACGCGGCGCGCGACGGCCGCGACCGGCAGCTCCGTGGCGGCGAGCAGTTCCTTCGCGCGTCCGAGACGGATGCCGAGGAGGTAGTCCTTGGGGCTGCAGCCGGCGCCCCTGCGCACCGCCGTACGCAGTTCCGCGGGAGTCATGCCGTGCCGCGACGCGTGCTCGGCGACGGAAAGTGGCTGGAAGGCGTCGCGGGCGAGGGCCTGAAGCACCGGGTCGCCGTCGGGGGCGATGTCGGCGCGGGCCCGGCGCAGCGCGACGAGCAGTTCGTGGACGGCGGCGCCCGTCTCGACCTCCAGGAGCGGGTTGCCGCGCCGCGCCGCCCGCGCGATGCGCCCGACGGCGGCCCGCGCCCCTGTCGCGTCGGAGAGCGGCACCACGGGCCGGTCGGGTTCGATGAAGCCGAGTTCGGTGTACGTCGTCGTGGCGGGCCCCGTGAAGTCGACGAAGCACTCGTCCCAGCCGCTCTCCGCGTCGGGCCCGTAGTGGTGGCGCACTCCGGGGGTGAGCCAGATCAGCGCGGGCGCCGTCACCGTCGTACGTCTGCCGTCGGGCCCCTGGAACCAGCCGCCGCCCGCGCTCACGACGACGGCCACGTGGTGGTCGAGTGTGCGCGGTCCCACGGTCGGCAGGAGGCCGTGCTGCAGGCCGACCCCGAGGCAGGCGAGGCCGAGGCGGTGGTGGGCCGGGCTCGGCGTGAAATACCGCATCCAGGTGTGGTACATCCGCTTGTGCCCCTTCCGTCCGGGCCGCGGCCCGCTCGCTGCGTCCAACCCACCTCGATCTTTGTCCATGGACCCCGCCTCCCGCCAGGGGTGATCGTGGCGGAGCAGTCCGTGAGCGAGAGGGACACAGGGACACGATGAACGGCTTCAGGGTGGGCGAGGACGATTTCGAACTGGACGGGCGGCCCGTGCGGCTGCTCTCCGGCGCGCTGCACTACTTCCGGGTGCACGAGGAACAGTGGGGCCACCGCCTCGCGATGCTGCGCGCGATGGGGCTCAACTGCGTGGAGACGTACGTCCCGTGGAATCTGCACGAGCCGCACCCCGGGGAGTACAGCGACGTCGAGGCGCTCGGCCGCTTCCTGGACGCCGCCCGGGACGCGGGCCTGTGGGCGATCGTCCGCCCGGGGCCCTACATCTGCGCCGAGTGGGAGAACGGCGGCCTTCCGCACTGGCTGACGGGCGCCGTGGGGGCACGCGCGCGTACCCGTGACGCGGAGTACCTGGGGCACGTGGACCGCTGGTTCGGCCGCCTCCTGAAGGAGGTCGTCCCGCGCCAGCACGACCGGGGCGGCCCCGTGATCATGGTGCAGGTGGAGAACGAGTACGGCAGCTACGGCTCGGACCAGGTCTACCTCCGTCACCTCGCGGAGCTGCTGCGCGCCGAGGGCGTGGGCGTCCCGCTCTTCACGTCCGACGGCCCCGAGGACCACATGCTCACCGGCGGGTCCGTCCCCGGCGTCCTGGCCACGGTCAACTTCGGCTCGCAGGCCGAGGCGGCCTTCGGGACGCTGCGCGGACACCGCCCCCAGGGGCCGCTGATGTGCATGGAGTTCTGGTGCGGCTGGTTCGACCACTGGGGCGCCGAGCATGTCGTGCGGGACGCGGCGGACGCCGCGGACGCGTTGCGCGAGATCCTGGAGTGCGGGGCCTCGGTCAACCTCTACATGGCGCACGGCGGCACGAACTTCGCCGGGTGGGCGGGGGCGAACCGGGGCGGCGGCGCGTTGCACGACGGCGTCCTCGAGCCGGACGTCACCTCGTACGACTACGACGCGCCCATCGACGAGTTCGGCCGCCCCACGGAGAAGTTCCGGCGCTTTCGCGAGGTGCTCGCCGCGTACGCACAGGGCCCGCTGCCCGAGCCGCCCGCACCGCCGCCCTCGCTCGGAGAACACGCTCCGGTCGGCCTCACCGAGTGGGCGCCGCTGTCCACCGTCATGGAGTCGCTCGGCGGCCCCCTGGCGGAATACGCCGTACCGCCCACCTTCGAAGAGCTCGATGTGGATCGCGGCCTGGTCCACTACGCACTGACCGTGCCGGGTCCGCGCCGGCCGTATCCGCTGCGTGTGCGGGGGCTGCGGGACCGGGCCGTGGTGTACGTGGACGGGGTGCGGGCGGGCGTCCTCACCGAGGAGGAGCCTGCCCTCGCAGAGCCTGTCGCGGGGCACGCGCGCGTGGAGCTGTGGGTGGAGTCCCTGGGGAGGGTCAACTACGGGCCGCGGACCGGCGAGGCGAAGGGCGTCACCGGTGGGGTCCTGCATGAGCGGCAGTACCTGCACGGGGTGGAGGCCAGAGGGCTGCGGCTCGACGCGTTCTCCTCGCCGGAGGCCGTACGGGGGGTGCCGGCGTCCGAGGAAGGGGCGTCGGGCCGCCCGGGTCTGTACCGGGGCACGGTGGAGGTCGGCGTGCCCGGTGACGCCACTCTCGAACTCCCCTCCTGGACAAGGGGGTTCGTGTGGGTGAACGGCTTCAATGTGGGCCGCTACTGGTCGGCGGGCCCACAGACCTCGCTGTTCGTCCCCGGTCCTGTGCTGCGGGAGGGGACGAACGAGGTGTGGGTGCTGGAGCTTGAAGGGCTGGAGGGGCTGGAGGGTACGGGCGCGGGAACGATCGCGCTCTCACCAGTGCCGCCGGTCCCGCCAGTGCCGCCAGTGCCGCCAGTGCCGCCAGTGCCGCCGACGAGCCTGTAGGCGGCAGTCCCGCCTGGGGGCTGTGGCTGTGAACAGCCACAGCCCCCCCCAGGCTTCCTCAGATCTCGCGCACCTCGAAGGCGTCAAGGACGAACTCCGCGGTGCCGTCGTCCCCGCTCTTGCGCAGCCCGACCCACGCCTCGCCCTTGGCGGGTGCGGTGAACTCATAGGCCAGGACCGTGGGTTCGGTCGCGACGGGCAGCTCCTTGCGATCGATCTCACGGGCCGCGGGCTCGTCGACGGCGGTGATCCACGCGTACTGGCCCGCCTTCTCGTTCTCGTACCGGAAGGTGACGCGGTAGCGCTTGCCCGGCTCGAAGCGGGCGGTGTGCGGGACGGTGCGGTAGACGAGCCCGGTGTTCTCGCCACGGGACTTGAGGGACTGGGCGCCGTCGATGACGTCGTCGATCGCCTTGCCGTTCCAGCCGCGCTGTGTGAACGGCGCGTGCCGCTGCGCGATGTGCGTGCGCGGGTCGGTGACGTCGCCCGCGTCGCCCTTCATGAACGGCCCCCAGCCCTGCGGCACCTGCTCGAAGTCCTCGGCGACGAGCCGCCCTCCTCCGGGTGCGCTGCCACGCGTGGAGACGACGCGTACGTTGTCGAAGCGCACGCGCGCGTGGCCCGCGTCGGCCCGGAGCGTCAGCTCGGCCGGGCCACCGCCCTCGGGGACGGTGAAGGGCACGGACATCCGCTGGAAGCGGGTGCCGTGCTTGCGGTCGGCCGCCACGTAGTTGCCCGCCGTGGAAGTGCGCGTCCAGTTGGCGGCGGTGACACCGTCGGCGGTGCGCACCTCCAGGGTGGCCTTCCGCTCGTCGCCGCTCTTCTCACCGACCTCGACCTGCACGGAGGCGACGTACGTTCCTGCCTTCAGGCGGCGCAGCCGTTGACCGACGGCGGCCTTGCCGCCCGAGCCGATGACGAGTTCGTGGTCGCCGAGCTTGCTGAGCGCGACAGAAGCCGGTCCTGAGACCTTCCATCCCTCCAGGGAGCCGGAGTTGAAGCCCGGGTCGCGCAGCGGGGTCGCCTGCCCCCAGGCGGGGTCGGGCACTGCGGCGGCGCGCCTGCGGTAGAGGACGTAGGGCTGTTTGGCCTTGGCGTCGAGGGTCACCTTGCCGCCCCGCACCGGAACATCGGCGACGAAGACGCGCCCTTGGTCGGTGAGCCGGTACAGCGCGACCTCGCCGAGCCGGGACCACCCGCGCGGCAGCTGCCAACTCCCCTTTCCGCCCTTGGGGTTGTAGTGATAGAGCTTGCCGGGATCGGAGGCCTTGCGAGGCTCCCAGGGAAGCAGATAACTCCCCCCGTCGTAGACGACACGGCCGTCCGTCACGATCCGACGGACGCCTCCCGTGTCGGAGACCGCAGTCCCGCTCTCCCCAGCCTCTCCGCCCTCTCCGCCCGCTCCGAAGAAACTGATCTCGTGCTCGCCCCAGGACTTGATGGGATAGGCCTGGAGATATTTGGCGGGCAGTGAATCGGTCCAGATCAGGTCATAGAAATAGGACCAGTCGGTCTTTCCGACCCACCCCTCGAAATTACCCATGCGGGCAATACCCAGAAGCGTCGGCCACTTATCGGCGAAGACATCCTTCTGATGGTTCCGGATGAAGCGGATCAGCCTGGAGTTGATGCCCCGCGAGGTATCAGGACCGTAATCCGTCTCCGTCGCCCAGTGCGACCAGACGGACGAGCGCTCGAAGCCGTGTCCCCACTCGCTGGTGACGATCCAGCCCTGCTCGCGCAGGGCCCGCTGCAGCCTGTCGGACGTCCACCCCGACTCGCGGAACACATCGATGTAGAGGGCATTGAGCGCACCATCGGCTTCGTCCCGCAGGTCGGCGAACCGCTTGATGATGTCACCGGACACCAAATCTCGCCGTTGATCGATGCGATAGCTCTGATCCAGCCAGTCCCACTGCTCATCGGCCTTGTCGACGAGCTTTTCGGAGAAGGCGTTCGCGACGGGATAGGACTCCGTGGCGTTCACATGCACACTGAAGTCGCTGTTCCACTTCTTGCCCTCCCTGACCAGAGTGTTCAGGTCGTCCAGGCCGCCCGCGCGCGTGTTGTAGTTGCCCGCGTAGTCGGGGTGCGCGGAGTCGTGCCCCTCGGACTGATAGCCCTTGAGCAGCGTGTACTGCCGCAGGCCGTCGGTGGCCAGGTGGATCCGCTTGACGTTGTCGAGGGTCGCGAGGAACGGGTTCGTGGCCTGCGAGGCGAAGTTGAAGGGGATGTGCGGGACGACACGCAGATGCTGCTCGTCCGCGCCGACCGGCTCCACCATGATGTCGCGGAACGCGATGGCGGCGTCCTGCCAGTCGACCTTGCCGTCTCCGTTGCGGTCGCCGGTGATGACGACGGTGGCGTACGGAAGGGGCTCGGTGTCGCCGACGGCGGCGGTGGCCGCGCGGTGCGTCCACTGGCCGGGGGTCAGGCGGGCCTCCACGTAGCCGCTCTTCCTGACGGTCTCCCGCCGGAGCCGGCCGTTGTCCCAGGTGGTTCCGGCCTCGGAGGTGGGCTTGTCGTAGACGGTGTTGGTCTCGATGGCGCCGCCCAGCGCGTCGTGCGCGACGACGGCGTAGGCGCACCCGGCGGGCGCCTCCGCGGCGGTGTCCGCGGTCAGCTTGACCTCGGTGTCCCCGCTCTTGTCCTTGTCGAGCTGGACCTTGGCGGCGAGGAGAGCGGCGCCCGGCTGATCGCTGCGCACGGAGAGCAGGGCGAGGCCCGGGATGCGGAGGGTGCCGACGCGCAGGGCGTCGGTGTCGTCGATCTCCGTCACGCGCCACTGGACCTGGCGCCCCTTGAGGGCGATCTCGACGGTGACGGTGGTGCCGCCGCCGAGGGTGAGGACGTACTCGACCCGGTTGGCTCCGGTGGTCGCCGTCACCTTCGGGGTGTGCGTCTTGTCGTCCACCAGGAGCGTGCTGACGGTCTCCGGCTGGGCGTGCAGGACCGCTTTGCTGGCGCGGTCGGTGTACGAGATGACGCGGGGGAAGTCGGTGGCGACACGCACGTCGAGGTCGGCGGAGCGGAGGACGGCTTCACCTGGCGCGGCTGTCCTTGCCGCGGCGGAGGCGGCTCCGCCGAGGCCGACGGCGGCTCCGACGCCGGCCAGCGCGCCCGTGGCGACTACGACTCTGCGGCTCGGCCCTGACGTGTCTGACGGCTGCATGGCACCCCTCCGTGGAACGGATCTCGGTGCGGTCACCCTGCGCCGGGAGGGTCTTGCACGCCCATGGACAAAGGGGAGGCAGGTCTTGGACTAACGGGGTTCCCCTGCCGGGGGCTTGAGCGGTGAGGGTCCCTTGCCGGTGCCGAACAAGCCTTTACCGCCCGCCGCCCTCCGCCCTCCGCCCACCGCCCTCCGGCCGTCGGCGAGGGCGGACATACCGGCGCGGCCCCGCCCCACAACCGGAGCGAGGCCGCGCCCAGCGACGTGTCAGAGGGACGACGCCGCCTTCTCTATGTCACTGGCGAACGTCGACACCTCGGTGTAGACCCCGGGGAACTTGGGGCGCGCGCACCCGTTGCCCCAGCTGACGATGCCGACCTGGACGTACTCCCCGGCCTCGTCCTTGCGGAACATGGGGCCGCCGGAGTCACCCTGGCAGGTGTCCGTGCCGCCCTCCGCCAGCTTGCCGGCGCAGAGCTCCTCACCGGGGGTGAGGTCGCCGCCGTACGCGGCCTCGCAGTCCGCGTCGCTCACGAACGGAACCGTCGCCTTGAGCAGGTAGCGCTGCTGGTCGCCACCCTCCTTGTCGGCTCCCCAGCCGGCGATGGTGAAGTCGCCCTCGTTGAGCTTGTCGTCCTTGGCGATCTTCAGCGTGGGCTGGTCGATCGGCTTGGCGAGCTTGATGAGCGCCCAGTCCTTGCCCTTGCCGTCGTAACCCGGCGCCTGCAGAACCTTCGTGGACTTGACGCTGACCGCGTCCGAGCTCTCCAGGTCCACGACACCACCGGTGGCGGTAATGCTCGTGTTGTCGCCCGAACCATCCACACAGTGGGCGGCGGTCAGCACGATGTCCTTGGCGTACAGCGCGCCGCCACAGCCCATCGACAGACGGACCATGAACGGGAATTCGCCCTGCTCGGCGGGGGTACCGCCGACCACGCGCTCACCCGGAGTGGGGCCGGGGTGCGGGGCCGCGGAGGCGGCGACGGGCTGGAGACTGACGGCGGCGAGGGCGATGGCACCGAGGGTGGCGGCTCTCTTGACTCCACGCAGCTTGGTGTTCAACGGGCTTCCCTTCGTGGGGGGTTCGTGGGGGGTTGCACGCGTTCGCGGCCCCACTCCCTCCCCGCGCAAGCACGAGGATGGCATGAGCCCGCCAATGCGTTGTTGCGGATTATGGAGATCAGTGTCCGCATAGAGCAAGGGGCGGTTTTCGGCCACGGGCTCGCGCGCGGGCTGGTTCCGAATACGGGAGCGCGCCTTAGCATGCGCCGTACAGTGGAACCGAGTTGAGGCGAATCGCGGCGACTCGATACAAGCTGAGGCGACACGAACCGTCTCATTCTTGGGGGGTGCGGACGTGGCTGACGGCGGCCCGGTGGTGCACGGCTACCCCCACCTGGAGACGGTGCGCTCCGCGATCACCGCGCTCTACAAGCGCCTCTCGTACGACGGCGTCCACACCTTCGACACCAGCATCGCCCCCGCCGACGTCGCCTTCTCCGACCAGGAGGATCTTCATCTGGGCGTGCAGCGGGTGGCCCGCGAGATGGTGCGGCACCTCCGCCTCCCGGACGCCCGCATGATCGTCAGCTTCCGCGAGATGGAACACGCGGCGTACGTCGAACTCGCCGCCGGGCCCGAGTACTTCATCGAACTGAACGACCGGTTCCGTACGCACCGCAGGGACATCGGCGCCGCCCTCGCCCACGAGGTCATGCACGTGTATCTGCACCGGCTCGATCTGGCGTTCCCCGGCACACGCGACAACGAGATCCTCACGGACACCGCCACCACCTACCTGGGCGCGGGATGGCTCCTCCTGGACGCCTATCGGGAGGACGGCGCCTCGTCGCAGAAGCTCGGGTACCTGACGCCGGAGGAGTTCGGGTACGTACTCGCCAAGCGGGCCATCGCCTTCGGTGAGGCGCCGGAGACGTGGTTCACCAGCGCGCAGGCGTACACCGCCTATACGAAGGGACTCGCGCAGGCCCGCATCGACGAGCAGCAGCCACCGCTGACGGCCGCGGGGTGGACGGGGCGGCGGCGGTACGCGAAGGATCGGCGGTACGCGCTGACGCACGGCTCCGGCGGGGCGGGGGCGTACTCGTTCTCCCGCACGTCAGGCGGGACCGAGCCGCTGCGGGTCTCGTTCCCCTGCCCCACCTGCCGGCAGCGGATCCGGTTGCCTGCCCGGGGGCGGATGCGGGCGCGGTGCACGCTGTGCCGGACGGTGCTGGAGTGCGACACGTAAGGGTGCGGCGGCACGTAAGGGTGCGGGCCCGTCCTGTCTAGCCCTGGCCCCAGTGCGCGGGGCGCGTCAAGGACGGGGGAAGTTTCGTCTCCGCGTCACCCTTCGCCGCGTTGACCTGCGACTGGGTCAGGAAGAGGCCGCCGGTGAGGTCGGCGCCGCGCAGATCCGTGTCCCGGAAGTCCGCGCCGATCAGGTCGGCCTGACGGAGGTCGGCGCCACGAAGATCCGCGGCGATGAGACAGGCACCGCGAAGGGTGACGCCTCGGAGGTCGGCGCCCTTGAGGCGGGCGCCGAACAGATCGGCTCCCCTGCGGTCCTTCTTCTTCTGGTTCTTCTGGTTCTGGTTCTTCTGGTTCTTCTGATGGACGTCCGCGCGTACGAGTTCGCTGGTGCGCAGAAGGAGGACGTTGACGTCCGCACGGTGTGCGGCCACGTCCGTCCCGGCCACGGCCGCGGGGGCGCCCTGGGTGAGCTGCTCGGTCGCGTCCAGCGCGCGCTGGAGCTCGGCTCTGATCGGGCGGGCCTGCGGCAGGGCGAGCGCCTCGGTCAAGTACCAGAGCAGTTCGTGGAGTTGGCGCATCACCGGGAACACGTCGAACATCTGGCGGGCGGCGTCGGGGTTCTGCCGCCAGTCGGTTCCACCGTAGGTGACCTGCGAGACCTTCTGCCCGGCGCCGAAGCAGTCATAGACCGTGCAGCCCGAGAAGCCCTTCTGGCGCAGGTTCTGGTGGATGCCGCAGCGGAAGTCCTGCTTGAGGTTCGCGCAGGGAGTGCCTGCCGCCTTGTCGACGGGGAAGTCCGAGGACTTGGAGAGAGTGAGGGCCACGCAACAGAGCCCGAAGCAGCTGCCGCAGTCGGCCCGCAGATCCTGCCGAGCGCCGTCGCCGCCATCGCCGTCGTCACCGACCAGGGGCAGCAACTGACGCTGACGCGACTGGGGTTGCTTCTCGGGCATCGGGGCCTCCCTCGGACTCTGTCAGGTGTGGCAATCAGGCGGGCGGGCGAGACGCACACGACGCCCGCCCCTCCCGACAGCAGGGAACAACACCCCACCGCCGGGCACCCGCACCACTACCACCCGGCCTACTATTACGCCGCCCGGCGCGCCCCGCCCCCACTGGGACGGCCGCCACCGCCACGCCGCGCACGGCCACCACCGGCACCGCCACCCGCGGAAGACCGACCGCCACCGGCACCGCCACCCGCGGAAGACCGACCGCCACCAGTGCCGCCACCGGCGGAAGAGCGACCGCCACCCTGCGACTGGGACCTGGACTGCGCCTGACCACCCTGACCACCCTGACCGCCCTGGCCACCCTGCGACTGCCCCTGGGGCCGACCCCGGCGCTGACCCTGGCCACCGCCGCCCCCGCCCTGCCCGGCGGGGCGCCCCCGCCGGGCACGCTGCGGCGAAGCCTGCTGCTGGGGGACCTCGATGACCACCGGCACCCCGGAGGGCTCACGCGCACCGGTGATGCGGACGAGCTCCTCGTCGGTGGACTTCACTCGCGCCGTCTTCGGGCTGATCTCCGCGTCGGACATCAGACGCGACATCTCCCGCTTCTCGTCCGGCAGGACGAGCGTGACGACACTGCCCGACTCCCCCGCCCGCGCGGTACGCCCGCCACGGTGGAGGTAGTCCTTGTGATCGGTGGGCGGGTCGATGTTCACGACCAGGTCGAGGTCGTCGACGTGGATGCCGCGGGCCGCCACATTGGTGGCGACGAGCGCGGTGACCTGCCCGGTCTTGAACTGGTCCAGGGTCCGGTTGCGCTGCGGCTGCGAACGGCCGCCGTGCAGCCCGGACGCCCGTACACCGTTGGCGAGGAGCCGCTTGGTGAAACGGTCCACCGCGCGCTTGGTGTCGAGGAACATGATCACCCGGCCCTCACGGGCGGCGATACGCAGGGCGACGGCCTTCTTGTCGGTCTCGTCCGCCACGTACAGAAGGTGGTGCTCCATCGTCGTCACGGCGCCCGCGGACGGGTCGACCGAGTGCACGACCGGGTCCGTCAGGAACATCCGGACCAGACGGTCGATGTTCTTGTCGAGCGTGGCGGAGAACAGCATGGTCTGGCCATCCTGCTCGACCTGCTTCAGGAGCGCGGTGACCTGCGGCATGAAGCCCATGTCGGCCATCTGGTCGGCCTCGTCGAGGACCGTCGTCCGCACCTGCGAGAGATCGGCGTCGCCGCGCTCGATGAGGTCCTTCAGACGCCCGGGGGTCGCCACCATGATCTCGGCGCCGCGGCGGAGCGTGCCCGCCTGCTTGGCGATGGAGAGGCCGCCGACGACCGTCGACATGCGGAGGTTCACGGAGGTGGCGTACGGCGTCAGCGCGTCCGTCACCTGCTGTGCCAGCTCACGCGTGGGGACCAGGACCAGGGCGAGGGGGGAGCGCGGCTCGGCGCGGCGGCCCGCGGTGCGGGCGAGGAGCGCGAGGCCGAAGGCGAGGGTCTTGCCGGAGCCGGTGCGGCCACGGCCGAGGATGTCGCGGCCCGCGAGGGAGTTGGGGAGCGTGGCCGCCTGGATCGGGAAGGGCTCGGTCACGCCCTGTGCGGCCAGCGTCTTCAGCAGAGCCTCTGGCATGTCCAGGTCGGCGAACGCCTCGACCGAGGGCAGCGCGGGCGTGATGCTCTCGGGCAGCGCGAACTCGCCCCCCACCGGCCTCGCCTTGGCGCGGCCGGGCTTCTTCGCGGCGCCCCTCGCCTGGCCGCCGCCAACCACCGGGGCCTTTCCGCGTGCGTTCGTGGAGCGCCCGCGGGCAGGACGTGCGGGGCGATCGGAGCGATTCATACGGAAATGCCTTCCTGGACCTGGTGACAGCACAAGCCGGGGCCCGCACCTGTCCGGTGCGGGCCCCGGCTATGAGGTTCGCGTGCTACGACGATCAGGCGGGAACGATGTTCTCCGCCTGCAGGCCCTTCTGGCCCTGCGTGACCTCGAAGGAAACCTTCTGGCCTTCGAGGAGCTCACGGAAGCCCGAGGACGCGATGTTCGAGTAGTGGGCGAAGACGTCGGGGCCGCCGCCGTCCTGCTCGATGAAGCCGAAGCCCTTTTCCGAGTTGAACCACTTAACGGTGCCGGTTGCCATGTCAATCTCCTCAACAGGGGCAGAGTAAGGAAAACCACGGAATTGTGGATTCCAAGCGCTGCAATGACCCCCATCCCGGAGAGACCGGAAAAAAACAATAATGCGCCTTCGGAGCATTCCCGTCAGGCGCACATAAAGTTCATGGGTACCAAAACTGCGACGCATAAGCCTAACACGGACGAGGGACTCCTTGTTTCGGGCCCCCGCTGACCGCATGGGGCAGGGCCCGCCGCCCTTACTCCACTCGCCGCGCCGCCGGGCAGGGGCGCCGGGACACCGAGGCACAGAGGCGCCGGGGCGCCGAGCCCAGATACCTGCCGCACACACCTTCCTCCTGTCGGGGCACCCCGCTACCTTCAACCAAACAATCGCTTGGTTGAGCGACGAGTGGCCATGGCGACCGCTATCGAGGAAGGCGGCCCGATGCGCATCACCCGTACACGTACAGCGGTCGGAGTCGCGGTCTGCGCGCTCGCTCTGGGCACCCTGCCCGCCTGGGCGGCGCAGGCCGGACCCGCCGCACCCGAGCACGGCACGGCGCGGCACGCCCCGCACCACTCCTTGCGCCCCGCGTCCGACGGCGTACACCGGATACCTCTCCAGGGCGCCGTCAACGTAAGAGACGTCGGCGGTTATCGGACCTACGACGGCGAGCGGGTCCGTTACGGCCAGGTCTTCCGCGCCGACGCCCTGGCCAAGCTCACCGACGCCGACGTGGCCACTCTCACCGGGCTCGGTCTGAGGAAGGTCGTCGACTTCCGGGTGCCGGCCGAGGTCCAGTACGACGGGCCCGACCGGCTGCCCGCCGGGCTCGCCCCGACGCCCCGGGCCATCAGTGACAACGGTCTCTTCGCGACGCTGATGACCGTCATCGGCTCCAAGGACCCGGTCAAGCAGGAGGAGATGCTGGGCAACGGCAAGGCGGACGCCTTCATGCGCGGCGTCTACCGCACCTTCGTCTCCGACGCCGCGAACCGCGCGCAGTTCGCGGCGACCCTGCGTGACATCGCGCACGGCGGCAGGAAATCACCGCTGCTCTACCACTGCACGGCAGGCAAGGACCGTACCGGCTGGACCAGTTATCTGCTGCTGCGCGCCGTCGGTGTCCCCGAGCGCACCGTCGTGGGCGACTTCCTGGCGTCCAACACCTACCGGGCCGCGTACGACGCGAAGGTGCGCGAGGGCCTCAAGCAGAGCGGCCTGATGCAGAACCCGGAGCTGCTGATACCGCTCCAGGAGGTCCGCAGCGGCTATCTGGAGGCGGCGCTCGCCCAGGTGGAGAAGGAGTACGGAAGCCTCGACGGCTATCTCAGGAAGGGACTCGGGCTTGATACGCGGACGGTTCTCGCGCTGCGGGAGCGGATGGTCGGCTGAGTCGCTCCCCGGGGCACGGAGGTCACGTGGTCACGATGCCCTGCGCCCGCGCCGCCGCGAGCCAGGTCGGGAACTCGCCGAGGAGTTGGTCGTACAGGTGGTCGTCGGGGACCTTGTGGGGCTTCTTCCCGGCGTGGAAGAAGCCCGCGTTGTCGACGACGCGGGCGGCGGGGACGGCGAGTTCGTCGAGCCTGCGGAGGTAGTCGAACTGCGTGCTCTTCTCGTTGCCGAAGCCGATGAACTGCCAGAAGAGCGGGAGGTTCGCCGCCTTGCAGAGATATCGCTCGGCGGCACTCTTGCTGGTGGGGCCGCCGTCGGTCTGGAAGACGACCAGGGCGGGAGCGGTGGAGCCGCTGTCCATGTAGTGGTCGATCACGGCGTCCATCGCCACGTGGTAGTTGGTCAGGCCCATGCGGCCGAGCCCCTCGACGATCTCGTCGATCCTGCCCTGGTGGCGGTCGAGCGAGATCTCCGTGACGGCGTCGACATCCGTGGAGAAGAAGACCGTGGGCACGATGCCGTCGTCGTCGAGGTGCGCGGACAGACCGAGCACGCGCTCGGCGAGGGCCTGGACGCTGCCCTTCTTGTAGTACGACCGCATGGAGCCGGAGTAGTCGAGGACGAGATAGACGGCGGCGCGCATGCCCTCAAGGCCGTGCTTGCGAAGGCTCACTCCGGCGGACTTGTAGAGGCTGACAAGGGCGGGCGCCGTCTCCTCCACCTTGCGCAGGCTGATCGCCGGTTCCACGTTCCGCTCCGTTCTCCCGACCCGTTCCAGTGGGCCGAGGGTACGGGACATGCTGGTGGAGGCGTGAAGTGATCTCTTACGGGCTTGAGGAGAAGGTCGTACTGATCACCGGTGCGGGCCGGGGTCAGGGGGCGGCCGAGGCGCGGCTCTTCGCGGAGGCCGGGGCGCGGGTCGTGATCACGGATGTACGGGAGGAGGAGGGGCGGGGCGTCGCCAAGTCCCTGGGCGATCAGGGCCTGTTCGTACGTCATGACGTCACGGAGGCGGAGAGCTGGTCGTCGGCCGTGACGGCGGGGGTGGAGGCCTTCGGCCGCCTGGACGCGCTCGTGAACAACGCCGCGCTGTGGCGGACGGCGTCCGTGGAGAACGAGACGTACGAGAACTTCGAGGCCCTGATCCGGGTCAATCTCCTTGGACCGTTCCTGGGCATCCAGGCTGTGCTGCCCGCGCTGCGGGAGGCGGGTGGGGGCTCGATCGTGAACGTCTCGTCCACGGCCGGGCTCGTGGGGATCCCCGGCCATGCGGCCTACGGCTCCACGAAGTTCGGTCTGCGGGGCCTGACCCGGTCCTCGGCCCTCGACCTGGCGCGGTACGGGGTGCGGGTCAACTCCGTGCATCCGGGGGCGATCGACACGCCGATGATCTCCACGGCCTCCGCCGGGCGGGACTGGTCCCATCTGCCGCTCGGCCGGATGGGGCGGCCCGAGGAGGTCGGGGAGCTGATTCTCTTCCTTGCCTCGGAGGCGTCTTCGTACATCACGGGGGCGGAGTTCGCGGTGGACGGGGGGTCGACGGCGGGGTGATCCCTCCCGGCCGGATGGTTCCTGCCGGGCCGGTCCGGCACGCGAGCCGACTGATAGCATTCCGGAACTACTAGTGACTTTATACCACTGGGCCACCGGAGAGGAGAAGCCGTGTCCGACCGGACGGACCACGTCACCTTCCAGCATGGGCAGGAGTTCCTGAGCGCCATCTCGGAGCGCTGGAACTACCAGATCCTGCGGGAGGTGTTCTTCGGGGTCGGCCGCTTCGGAGAGCTCAAACGAGCGCTCGGCATCTCGGCGAACATTCTCACCGCGCGACTGGCCAGCCTGACGGAGCTGGGCCTGCTCTCCAAGCACCCGTACCGCACGGACAAACCGTGGTACGAGTACCGGCTCACCGACAGCGCCCGCGAACTCGTCGTCCCCGCGATCGTGGCGATCACGCACTGGGCCGAGACCCGCGCGACCGGCACGGACGCCACGCGTCACCCGCTGATGCACACGGTGTGCGGCAATCCGACCGACCCCTACCTCGCGTGCAGCAGCTGCCACCAGCCGATGGAGGCCCCGACCCTGCGCCCCATGCCCGCCCAGGAGGGCAGCCAGCCATCCCACTGGTAGCAGTTCAGTACTAGTATCGTTACGCTACTAGTACTAGTGCTGAACCAATGAGGAGATGGTGACGATGACCAACACGGCACAAGCGACGACCGCCCCCGAGTGGGCCCTGAAGTTCATGGACGCCATCGACACGCTGGAGTTCGATGAGGGCTTCGCGCCGCTGACCGAGAACACCGACATGTTCTTCGGCACCGAACACATCCACGGCGTCGAGGCCATCAAGGCGTTCTTCGTCAAGATCGACGAACCGCTGATCATCAACCACGAGATCCTGGAATTCTGGACCGCGGGCGACGGCGTCCGCCTGTTGCGCGGCGAGGCCACCATGGCCAAGAAGACCGAACCCGACCGTGTGGTGCGCGCCCCGTTCATGCACATCTTCTACCTCGCCGACGAAGAGCTCCCCGACGAGAAGACGGTCCGCATCCGCGAGCTGCGCATCACCGCGGGCCCGCTGCAGACCGACGCGGTGATGTGACCGCCACGCACCGCCGAGCCGGGGTACCTACCGAAACGCCAGCAGCTCAAAGATCCGCGTCTTCGCCATGCGATATTGACTATTAGTCAATAGAGCCGGATCCGGAAGGCGCGCTACCGCCGAACCGCACGTAATCTTGTGTGAATGAAACGTGCAGGCCTCCTTCTTCTCGCCGTCGCCCCGGTCGCCACGGTCGCCGTCTACTTCCTCGGCGGGGACTCGGACAAGGGCGGCTCCGGGGCCGACCAGAAGGCGCCAGGCACCCACCGGCCCTACGACGACGACAAGTCGGCGGACGAGATCAAGGCCGACGACGAGCTGATCGCGGACCTGCCCCCGGGCCTCGCGGCACCCGCCAAGAAGGACCTCGCCCAGCAGCTGATAGCCAGCGCGGAGAACTCCACGCTGAACTGGCGCGGGCAGTACGGCTACATCGAGGACATCGACGACGACCACGGCTACACCGCCGGGATCATCGGCTTCTGCACCGGCACGCACGACCTGCTCACCCTCGTCGAGCGGTACACGAAGGACCACCCGGACAACGGCCTGGCCCGCTACCTGCCCGCCCTGCGCGAGGTCGACGGCACGGACTCGCACGAGGGGCTCGACCCCGGCTTCACCAAGGCGTGGCAGGCGGAGGCCGACGAGCCCGCCTTCCGCAAGGCCCAGAACAGCGCGCGCGACCGCGTCTACTTCGACCCCGCCGTCCGCCTCGCCAAGCTCGACGGGCTCGGCACGCTCGGGCAGTTCATCTACTACGACGCGATGGTCCTGCACGGCCCCGGCACCGGACCGCGCGGCTTCTACGGCCTGCGCGAGGCGACGCTGAAGGAGGCGGACACGCCCTCGCAGGGCGGCAAGGAGAAGGCGTACCTCGACATCTTCCTGGACATCCGCCGTGCGGCGATGAAGTCCGAGAAGGCGCACCGCGACACGACGCGCGTGGACACGGCGCAGCGGGAGTTCCTCTACGACGGCAACCTGAGCCTGCGGACGCCGCTGACGTGGAAGGTGTACGGGGAGACGTTCAGGGTTCCGTAACCACCCCGAACGCCTCCCCGGTCTCAGCCTCAGCCCTTGACGGCCCCGGCCGCCAGGCCCGATCCGAGCTTCCGGTGGACGATCACGAAGAAGATCATCACCGGCACGGTGACCAGCGTGGAGCTGGCCATGACCGGGCCCCAGGCCGTGGAGTTCTCGCCGAAGAACTGGTAAATGCCCACGGCGGCCGTGTACTTGTCGCTGCCCTTCATGAAGGTGTACGCGAAGACGAACTCGTTCCACGCCGTGATGAAGGCGAAGATCGAGGTCGCGACGAGTCCGGGCGCCACCAGCGGAAGCAGCACCGACCAGAACATCCGCGGCCAGGACGCCCCGTCGATGTATGCCGCCTCCTCGACCTCCTTGGGCACGGTCTGGACGAAGCCGCGCAGGGTCCAGATCGCGAAGGGGAGCGAGAGCGCGATGTAGACGATCGTCAGGCCGATCAGCGAGTTGAGCATCTCGTAGTCCCGCATCTGGATGAAGAGCGGGATGACGAGCGCCTCCAGGGGCACCATCTGCACGATCAGGACCATGATCAGTACGGAGGTGCGGAACCGGAACTTGAAGCGGGCCACCGCGATCGCCGCGAAGAGCGAGAGCACCCCGGCGGCCAGGATCGTGCCGAAGCCGACGAGCGCCGAGTTCAGCAGATACGTACCGAAGTTGCCCTTCTCGAACACGTAGGTGAAGTGCTCGAAGCTGATGCCGCTCGGCAGCACGTCCGAACCGCGGGTGACCGCCTTCGGGTCGAGTGCCGTGGAGATCATCCAGTACACGGGGAAGAGCGTGAAGAGCAGCAGCGCGGCGACCGCCGCGGGCAGCCCGATGCGTGCGGCGAGTGTGGTGCGACGGGCACTCACAGGTCCTCCTCCCCCTGCCGGAACAGCGTGCGGATGTAGACGATCGTGATGGCGAGGAGCAGCACGGTAAGGAGGACCGCGGCTGCCGCGCCCGTGCCGTAGTCGTTCTTGGCGAAGGCCTGGATGTACGAGAAGACGCCGAGGTTGTAGACCTCTTCGTTGGCGCCGTCGCCTCCCGGCATCAGATAGATCTGGGTGAAGACCTTGAAGTCCCAGATGGTGGAGAGGATGGTCACCACGAGGAAGACCGGCTTGATCGTCGGCAGCGTGATCTTCCAGAACCGCTGCCAGGCGTTGGCGCCGTCCAGCTCCCCCGCTTCGTAGAGCTCCTTGGGGATCGTCATCAGGCCCGCGAGGACGGTGATGGCGACGAACGGGAAGCCGTGGTGGACGACGTTCAGGGTCGCGATCGCGTAGAACGGCCCGCGCTCGGTGAACCAGTTGCTGGTCTCGGGGTCGATGAGCCCCATCGATCCCGCGATCTGACTGACCATGCCGTCCTGCGGCTGGAAGAGCCAGATCCAGACGTACGTCCCTGTGACGGCGGGCATCGCCCAGGCCGCGAGGATCGCGATGGAGCAGATGAGGCGCCAGATGGGACCGAGGCGGTTGAGCAGCAGCGCGACGAGCGTGCCGAGGGCGACGGTGAGACCGACGCAGGCGATCGCGAAGAACGCCGTGTTGGGCAGGACCGTCTTCCACAGGAGTCCGCTGCCGAGCAGGTCGGTGTAGTGGTCGAATCCGGTGTACGTGCCCACTCCGCCGCCGAATTTGACGACGTAGTCCTGCATCGAGAGCTTGACGACCTGGATCAGCGGCCAGAGCAGCAGGCCCGCGAGGACCAGGAGGGAGGGCGCGAGGAGCAGCCACGGCCGGGTGAGGCCGACCAGCTTCTTCTTACGGAGGGCTGCTTCGTGTTCCGGTCGGGTGGCGGGGCGGCGGCGGGCCGTGGTGTCTTCCTCCGGTCCGCCGCCGACAAGCGTGTCTTTCACAGTGCCGACTCGCCCCTGCCTACTTGTCCTTGGCGAAGATCGCGTCCATGTCCTTGGCGGCCTTGTCCGCCGCCTCCTGGACGGAGGACTTCCCGGTCAGGATGGACTGCACCATGCCGGGGATGACCTTCGACGCCTGGATCTCGCCGTACGCCTTGGTCTTGGGGACGGTCGCGCCGGCTTCGAGCATCTGCTTGGCGAAGGGCTCGACCAGCGGGTCCTTCTTCGCCTCGATCTTCTTCAGCTCGGAGTTCTGACCCGGGAAGTAGTTGGTGTCCGCGGCCCACTTGGCCGCGAAGTCACCCGTGGTCAGCATCTTCACGAACTCCCAGGCGAGGTCCTTCTTGTCCGTGTTGAACGTGGACAGGTAGGAGCCGCCGAGGAACGACTTGCTCATGCCGCCGTTCTCGCCGGGGATCGGCACGGCGGCGAGCTTGCCCTTGAGGTCCGGGTTCGCCTCGACGATGGCCTTGGGCGTCCAGTTGCCGCCGACGGCCATGGAGATCTGGCCCTTGTTCCAGGCGTCGCCGACCTCCTTCTCCGTCCATGTGTTGACCTTGGCCGGGGAGACCTTGTCCTTGGTGGCGAGCCCGGTGTAGAACTCGATGCCCTTGACGGCCTCCGGGGAGTTGATCCCGGACTTCCACTTGCCGCCCGACTCCGTGGCGAGTTCGCCTCCGGCGCCCCAGATGAAGGGGGTGGCGAACATTTCGGCGCCGCCCGCGACCGGGAAGGGGATCATCCCGGGCTCCTTGTCCTTCAGCGTCTTCGCCGCCGACTGGAGCTCCTTCCAGGTGGTGGGCGCCTTCAGGTTGTGCTTCTCGAAGATGTCCTTGCGGTAGACGATGCTGCGTACGCCCGCGTACCAGGGCATGCCGTACTGCTTGCCGTCCAGCGTGCCCGCGTCCTTGAGGCCCTCGACGAGGTCGCCGTTGAGCCCCGACTCCTTGACCTTGTCCGTCACGTCGACGAGACCGCCGGTCTCGGCGAACTGCGGCACCCAGGTCGTACCGACCTCGGCCACGTCCGGGACCTGGTCCTCGCCGCCCTCGATGGCGGTGGTGAACTTCTTCTGCGCCGTGGCCCACTGCTGGTACTCGACGTGGATCTTGGCGCCGGTCTTCTTCTGGAAGGCCTTGCCCGCCTCGTCGAAGAAGGGCCTGGCGTCGGGGTTGGTCCCCTCCATGATCCATACGGTGAGGGTCTTGCCCTTGCCGTCGGTGGCGTCGCCCCCGTCGCCCCCGTCATCGCCGCCGCATGCCGTCGCGGTCAGTCCGAGCGTCATGGCGATACCTGCCGCGATGACCCGTCGCTTCATACCGGCCCCCTCATGGGTTCGTGCTGGGTTCGCGCTGGCTTCGTACTGGACTCGTACTGGTTCCCGCGCCGATCCGTTTGTGGAGTGATTGTGGCCACACGGACTCCATGCGGTCTAGACCCATCTGGGCCCGCTGCCGAACCGTAATGAGCATTGCGGGCTGCGCAATGCACAACGCGTGTTGCGCAGACCGCAACGGGTTTGGGGGGTGTCTGGGGCTCTGGGGGGTCAGGTGGGGTGGGGGGGAGTGATCGGTCTGGGGTGACGGGGTGACGGTCCGGGAGTGCGGGTGGGCCGGTGTTGGTCGGGTTGCCGGGGCCGTCCGGTTGACCCGAGATTGGCGGTTACGGGCCGGGCGTCAAGGGCGCTCCTACGTCGCGTCGGCTACGCCGATTCCGCTGCGCTCCACCCTTGACTCCCGTCCCTCCACCGCGCGAGGGAAAGCGACCGGACGGCCCAGGGGCGGGACTCTCGACCACTGCCGTCGGGTCGTCCGGTTTGGCTGCCGGGTGCGGACTGGTTCGTTGGGGGAGGCGGGGAGTGGGTGAGGTGCGCGGCTGGTTCGGGGAGGGGTGACGGTCTCGTCAAGCGACTGCCGACCGGATCGTCGGGGGTGGCCCGAGTGCTCAGGGGTGCGCGGCCTGTTCGGGGAGAGGTGACGGTCTCGTCAAGCGGCTGGAGGCTGGTTCGTCGGGGTGGCCCGAGTGCTCAGGGGTGCGCGGCCTGTTCGGGGAGAGGTGACGGTCTCGTCAAGCGGCTGGGGGCTGGTTCGTCGGGGGTGGCCGCCGGGCGGGGGCGCGATTGCCCCCTCGGCCCATCACATGGGGCTGTCGTGGCGGGGGGCGTCGGGCGACGGTGAGGTGATGGAGCGGGAGGGGACGCTGGTGAGCGACGCGCGCGGAGTGACTGCTGAGCCCACCCGTCCCTCACTCCCGAAGCCACAAACCGGGTCATACCACCCTGAGGAGAGATGGATTGCAGAAAAGTCCCACCGAGACCCACCCTGCCCCGGCGTCTCGCGGGACTTTCCTGCAATCCACTGCCGGTGGTCGGCTTTGCGGGGCCCGGCCAGTGCCCCGTCACATGCGAGACACCCGCGCCCAGTGGTCCGAGCGACAGGCGCCCGACGCCACCGGCGCCCCTCGCCACGCGCCGTGCCACTCCCCTGGCCGCCACTCCAGTGGATCCGGTCGACAGCCGCCGACGGACCGGCGCCCTTCACCGAACGCCCAGCGCCCCGCGTCCCCTTGCCTCTGGCGGTCACCCCGGAATATCCGATCGGCAGCCGCTTGACGAGACCGTGACCGATCCCCGGAGCGTCCGTGTGCTCCCGCCCTCTTCCTCGTGACGCTGCCCCGACGATCCGGTCGGCAGACGACGCGACCGGCGCCCATACCCGGAGCTCCCGCACGCCCCGGCCACTGACGGCCACCCCTGACGAGCGAGTCGGCAGTCGCTTGACGAGACCGTCACCTCTCCCCGAACAGGCCGCGCACCCCTGAGCACTCGGGCCACCCCCGACGATCCGGTCGGCAGTCGCTTGACGAGACCCGCACCCCTCCCCGAACCAGCCGCGCACCGCACCCACTCCCCGCCGCCCCCAACGAACCAGTCCGCACCCGGCAGCCAAACCGGACGACCCGACGGCAGTGGTCGAGAGTCCCGCCCCTGGGCCGTCCGGTCGCTTTCCCTCGCGCGGTGGAGGGACGGGAGTCAAGGGTGGAGCGCAGCGGAATCGGCGTAGCCGACGCGACGTAGGAGCGCCCTTGACGCCCGGCCCGTAACCGCCAATCTCGGGTCAACCGGACGGCCCCGGCAACCCGACCAACACCGGCCCACCCGCACTCCCGAAACAGCAACCCCCGGCTGACGCCCCCCCGCCATCAGCGCGGCCCCGCCGCCTCCCCCGATACCGTCTGCACCGTCAGCGGCTCGGCGGAGGACACCCTCAGTGGTGGACCCTCGTCCAGTCCGAGGATCACAGTCGGCCCACCCGCCGGGTACCGCTCGCTCCGGACGCGCCGGACACTGAGGACCGTGCGCCACGCGCCCCACACCCGTACGCGCTGGCCTGCCCTAACCGTGATCGCCGCCATCTCCGTCCCCGCCGGTTCGGGCACGATGTCCGGGGACTTCAGCTCTGCCCAGACCGTCTTGCCCATGCCGCCCTCCCCGGCCCACACTCCCCAGCGGTGAGCCAGCGCCTCCACGAGCAGCAACCCCCGTCCGCGCGTCTCGTCCTCCCCCGGCGCCCGTACCTCCGGTCTGCCCTCGCCCGCGTCGCTCACCTCGACGCGTAGTAGCCCCTCCTCCTCCGAGCGCGCGAGGCGAACCCCTACCTGACCGCCCTCCGGAGCCCGCGCCCGCAGGGCGTTCGTCACCAGTTCGGAGAGCAGCAACTCCGCAGTCCCGGTCGTGTCTTCGTCGATGCTCCAGCCGCCGAGCACTGCGTGCAGCAGGGCGCGTGATCTTGGGACGCTGCGGCGGTGCCGGGGTAGCCGGAAGCTGACTTCGTACGGGGTGGAGTGCGCGGAGTGGTCTGCCATGACGCCCCCTGGGGGTCGGTCGATCGCCGTCGATCAAGTCGCGTTGCGGCGTGGGGTGTTCAGCTGCAACGCGAAGAGGTTCCCGCGAAACAGAACTCGTGCGCAACGTTGAAGGGTAGGTTGCTTCTCGATTCACCCTTTCGAGCAATGTCCAGCCTGTAAGCCTTCGGCGCTGATAGGGAGTTGTCCATGCCTAACGTCAAGCCATCGACCGTGCTCGGACGCCAACTCGGAGACGAACTCAGGCGACTCCGCGAAGCATCAGCCATGACCACCACAGCCTCAGCAGAAGTGCTCGACTGCACCAAGGGCAAGATCAGTCGCATCGAGAACGGGCATGTTCCTGTCCGCTCACCAGATCTGATCGCCCTGATGACCGCGTATGGGGTCGAGGACGCTCAGACACGCGAACGGCTGAGCACCCTCGCCCGGCGAGCGAACCGACGTCGCCGCGAAGGCTGGTGGCACCAGTACGCCTCGGTGCTCGGCGACACGTACCGCGACCAGATCGAGATGGAGGCCATCTGCGACAGCGTCCGGACCTACCAGGTGCATCTAGTGCCTGGGCTTCTGCAGACGGCGGAATACGGGCGCGCCGTGACGGTCGCCTCGCGAGCCTGGCAGACCCCCGAGGAGATCGATCAGTTCGTTCAGGTGCGCCTCGCCCGGCAGCAACGCCTCACAGGCGACGCACCCATGGAGCTGTGGGCCGTCCTCGCTGAAGGAGTTCTCCGCCAACAGGTAGGCGGAGAAGCGGTGATGCGCGACCAGTTGGAGCACATGGCGAACCTGGCCGAGCAGCCGAATATCACTGTGCAGGTGCTGCCATTCTCGCGCGGGGCACACTCAAGTATGTTCGGCCCGTACCTGCTGCTGAGCTTTCCGCAGGTGGCTTCGCTGGACCTTGTACTGACAGAGACCCCGGCCGGAAACATCTGGACCGAAGGGGAGTCTGAAGTCGCGCACTACCGCACGCTCTTCGACGACGCTCGCACCACAGCTCTGCCACCCACGGAATCGCTCAGTCTGATCCATCGCATCGCCAAGGAGTACAGACCATGAGCCAGCACCGTCGCCCTCTGCCCGATCTCACGAAAGCATCTTGGCGCACCAGCAGTTACAGCGGCGGACAAGGTGATTGTGTCCAGATAGCCCACGCCATACCCCACCTAACCCCCATCCGCGACAGCAAGCAGCCCCCCACCGCCCCAGTGATCTGCTTCGGCCACGACGCCTGGCGGGCGTTCCTCGCGCACCTCCGCTGAGCCCGGGGCCGAACCCGGCCCCCGCCGCAGACGCCACGACGCCCGCCTTGGTCCGGTCGGGGACGAGGCGGGCGCCGCTCAGTTCCGTACGCCGTTGTACGGGACGAATATGGGGTTGTGGTGGTACTGAAGGACTAGACCATCAGAGATCGGTCCGTGGGTCGAATCGGCGACGGGAGGTCGCTCGCGCCGGTCAGGAAACGGTCCACGCCCTGTGCGGCCGAGCGGCCCTCGGCGATCGCCCAGACGATGAGCGACTGACCGCGGCCCGCGTCACCGGCGACGAAGACGCCGGGCACGTTGGTCTGGAACTCGCCGTCGCGGGCGACATTGCCGCGCTCGTCGAGGTCCAGGGAGAACTGGTCCACCAGGCCGTTCTCGCGGTCCGTGCCCGTGAAGCCCATGGCGAGGGTGACCAACTGGGCGGGGATCTTGCGCTCCGTGCCCGGCTTCTGGGTCAGCTTGCCGTCGATGAACTCGACCTCGGCGAGGTGCAGGAACTGTACGTTCCCGTCCTCGTCGCCCTCGAAGTGCGTGGTCGAGACGGCGTAGACGCGCTCGCCGCCCTCCTCGTGCGCGGAGGTGACCTTGTAGAGCATGGGGAAGGTCGGCCACGGCTGGTTGGCGCTGCGGTCCTCGCCCGGGCGCGGCATGATCTCCAGCTGGGTCACGGAAGCCGCGCCCTGGCGGTGGGCCGTGCCCACGCAGTCCGCGCCGGTGTCGCCGCCGCCGATGACCACGACGTGCTTGCCCTCGGCGGTGATCGGGGGCGCCACGTAGTCGCCCTCCTGGACCTTGTTGGCGAGCGGCAGGTACTCCATGGCGAAGTGGATGCCGTTCAGCTCACGGCCCGGCACCGGCAGGTCGCGGGAGATCGTGGCACCGGCGGCGATGACCACCGCGTCGTACCGCTTGCGCAGCTTCTTCGCGTCGATGTCGCGGCCGATCTCCACACCCGTACGGAACTTGGTGCCCTCCGCGCGCATCTGCTCGATGCGGCGGTTGATGTGGCGCTTCTCCATCTTGAACTCGGGGATGCCGTAGCGGAGCAGGCCGCCGATGCGGTCGGCGCGCTCGTAGACGGCGACCGTGTGGCCCGCCCGCGTCAGCTGCTGCGCCGCGGCGAGACCCGCCGGGCCCGAGCCGATGACGGCGACCGTCTTGCCGGAGAGGCGGTCGGGTGCCTGGGGGAGCACGTCGTTCGCGTCCCACGCCTTGTCGATGATCGAGACTTCGACGTTCTTGATGGTGACGGCGGGCTGGTTGATGCCGAGCACGCACGCCGACTCGCAGGGCGCCGGGCAGAGGCGGCCGGTGAACTCCGGGAAGTTGTTCGTGGCGTGCAGCCGCTCGGAGGCGGCCGACCAGTCCTCGCGGTACGCGAAGTCGTTCCACTCGGGGATCAGGTTCCCCAGCGGACAGCCCTGGTGGCAGAACGGGATACCGCAGTCCATGCAGCGCGACGCCTGCTTGGAGATGATCGGCAGGAGGGAGCCGGGAACGTAGACCTCGTTCCAGTCCTGGACGCGCTCGCCGACCGGGCGGGTCTGCGCGACCTCACGGCCATGGTTCAAAAAGCCCTTGGGATCAGCCATTGGTCGCCGCCTCCATCATCTTCTCGGTGATCTCGTTCTCGGAGAGACCGTCTCGCTCGGCGGCGTCCTTGGCGGCGAGCACTGCCTTGTACGTGCTGGGGATGATCCTGCTGAAGCGCTCCACGGTGGTGTCCCACTCGGCGAGCATCTTCTCGGCGACGGTCGAGCCCGTCTCCTCCTGGTGGCGGCGCACGACGTCGTGCAGCCACTTCTTGTCGGAGTCGTCCAGGGCCTCGACGGCCTCCAGATTGCCGGGGTTGACGTTGTCCCGGTCGAGGTCGACGACGTACGCGATACCGCCCGACATGCCGGCCGCGAAGTTGCGGCCCGTCTCGCCGAGGACCACCGCGTGGCCGCCGGTCATGTACTCGCAGCCGTGGTCGCCCACGCCCTCGGACACGACCGTCGCACCGGAGTTGCGGACGCAGAACCGCTCACCCGTGCGGCCACGGAGGAACAGCTCGCCGCCGGTGGCGCCGTACGCGATGGTGTTGCCCGCGATCGTCGAGTACTCGGCGAGGTGGTCGGCGCCGCGGTCCGGGCGGACGATGACGCGGCCGCCGGAGAGGCCCTTGCCGACGTAGTCGTTGGCGTCGCCCTCCAGGCGCAGCGTCACACCGCGCGGCACGAACGCGCCGAACGACTGGCCCGCCGAGCCGGTGAAGGTGATGTCGATGGTGTCGTCGGGCAGGCCCGCGCCGCCGAACTTCTTCGTCACCTCGTGGCCGAGCATGGTGCCGACCGTGCGGTTGATGTTGCGGATCGCGACCTGTGCGCGGACCGGCTGTGCGTCGGTCGCGCCGGAGGCGGAGAGCGCGTCGGCCGCGAGCTTGATCAGCTCGTTGTCGAGCGCCTTCTCCAGGGCGTGGTCCTGGATCGCGGTCTGGTGGCGCGCGGCGCCCTCGGGCAGGGACGGCACGTGGAAGAGCGGCTCCAGGTCCAGGCCCTGCGCCTTCCAGTGGTTGACGGCCCGCTCGGTGTCGAGGAACTCGGCGTGGCCGACGGCCTCCTCGATGGTGCGAAAGCCCAGCTCGGCCAGGATCTCGCGGACCTCTTCGGCGATGAACTCGAAGAAGTTGACGATGTACTCGGCCTTGCCGGAGAAGCGCTCGCGCAGCGCCGGGTTCTGCGTGGCGATGCCGACCGGGCAGGTGTCCAGGTGGCAGACGCGCATCATGACGCAGCCGGAGACGACGAGCGGCGCGGTGGCGAAACCGAACTCCTCGGCGCCGAGCAGCGCGGCGATGACGACGTCGCGGCCGGTCTTGAGCTGGCCGTCCGTCTGGACCACGATGCGGTCGCGCAGGCCGTTGAGGAGCAGCGTCTGCTGGGTCTCGGCGAGGCCGAGCTCCCAGGGACCGCCCGCGTGCTTGAGCGAGGTGAGCGGCGAGGCACCCGTACCGCCGTCGTGTCCTGAGATCAGGACGACGTCCGCGTGTGCCTTGGAGACACCCGCGGCGACCGTGCCGACGCCGACCTCGGAGACCAGCTTCACGTGAATCCGCGCCTGCGGGTTCGCGTTCTTCAGGTCGTGGATCAGCTGGGCCAGGTCCTCGATGGAGTAGATGTCGTGGTGCGGCGGCGGGGAGATCAGGCCCACGCCCGGCGTCGAGTGACGCGTCTTGGCGACCCACGGGTAGACCTTGTGTCCCGGCAGCTGGCCGCCCTCGCCGGGCTTGGCGCCCTGCGCCATCTTGATCTGGATGTCGTCCGCGTTGACCAGGTACTCGGAGGTCACACCGAAGCGGCCGGACGCGACCTGCTTGATGGACGAGCGGCGGGCCGGGTCGTACAGACGCTCCGCGTCCTCGCCGCCCTCACCGGTGTTGGACTTGCCGCCCAGCTGGTTCATGGCGATGGCCATGGTCTCGTGGGCTTCCTGCGAGATCGAGCCGTACGACATGGCGCCGGTCGAGAACCGCTTGACGATGTCGGCGGCCGACTCGACCTCGTCGATCGAGATCGACGGGCGGTCCGACTTCAGGTTGAACAGGCCGCGCAGCGTCATCAGGCGCTCGGACTGCTCGTTCACACGGTCCGTGTACTTCTTGAAGATGTCGTAGCGGCGGGTGCGCGCGGAGTGCTGCAGGCGGAAGACCGTCTCCGGGTCGAAGAGGTGCGGCTCGCCCTCGCGGCGCCACTGGTACTCACCGCCTATGTCGAGCGCGCGGTGCGCGGAGGCCACGCCGGAGACCGGGTACGCCTTGGCGTGCCGGGCGGCGACCTCCTGTGCGACGACGTCGATGCCGACTCCGCCGATCTTGGACGTCGTACCGACGAAGTACTTCGCGACGAAGTTCTCCTGGAGGCCGATGGCCTCGAAGACCTGCGCGCCGCGGTAGGAGGCGACGGTCGAGATGCCCATCTTGGACATGACCTTCAGGACGCCCTTGCCGAGCCCGTAGATCAGGTTCCGGATGGCCTGCTCGGCGTCCATACCGGGCAGGAACGTACCCGCGCGGACGAGGTCCTCGACGGACTCCATCGCGAGGTAGGGGTTGACGGCCGCGGCGCCGTAGCCGATGAGGAGGGCCACGTGGTGGACCTCGCGGACGTCGCCCGCCTCGACGAGCAGGCCCACCTGGGTGCGCTGCTTCGTACGGATGAGGTGGTGGTGGACGGCCGCGGTGAGCAGCAGCGAGGGGATCGGCGCGTGCTCGGCGTCGGAGTGCCGGTCGGAGAGCACGATCAGGCGGGCGCCGGCCTCTATGGCGGCGTCCGCCTCGGCGCAGATCTCCTCGATGCGGGCGGCGAGGGCGTCGCCGCCGCCGCTGACGCGGTAGAGACCGGAGAGGGTCGCGGCCGTCATGCCGGGCATGTCGCCGTCGGCGTTGATGTGGATGAGCTTGGCGAGCTCGTCGTTGTCGATCACCGGGAAGGGCAGCGTGACGCTGCGACAGGTCGCGGCGGACGGCTCCAGGATGTTGCCCTGCGGGCCGAGCGATGAGTGCAGCGAGGTGACGAGCTCTTCACGGATGGCGTCCAGCGGCGGGTTGGTGACCTGCGCGAACAGCTGTGTGAAGTAGTCGAAGATCAGCCGGGGGCGCTCGGAGAGTGCCGCGATCGGGGTGTCCGTGCCCATGGAGCCGAGCGGCTCGCCGCCGGTCTTGGCCATCGGCGCGAGGATGACGCGCAGCTCTTCCTCGGTGTAGCCGAAGGTCTGCTGGCGGCGCGTGACGGAGGCGTGCGTGTGCACGATGTGCTCGCGCTCGGGCAGGTCGGAGAGCTCGATCTCGCCGGCTTCGAGCCAATCCTGGTACGGGTTCTCGGCGGCGAGCGTGGCCTTGATCTCGTCGTCCTCGACGATGCGGTGCTCGGCGGTGTCGACGAGGAACATCTTGCCGGGCTGCAGGCGGCCCTTGCGGACGACCTTCGCGGGGTCGATGTCGAGGACACCGACTTCGGAGCCGAGGACGACGAGGCCGTCGTCGGTGACCCAGTAGCGGCCGGGGCGCAGACCGTTGCGGTCGAGAACCGCGCCGACCTGGATGCCGTCGGTGAAGGTGACGCAGGCCGGGCCGTCCCAGGGCTCCATCATCGTGGAGTGGTACTGGTAGAAGGCGCGGCGGGCCGGGTCCATCGAGCCGTGGTTCTCCCACGCCTCGGGGATCATCATCAGGACGCTGTGCGGAAGCGAACGTCCACCGAGGTGGAGGAGTTCGAGCACCTCGTCGAAGGACGCCGAGTCGGACGCGTCCGGGGTGCAGATCGGGAAGACACGGTCGAGCTTGTCGGTGCTGCGCTCGGCGGCGGAGGCGAACAGGCCGGAGGCGAGCTGCGACTCACGCGCCCGCATCCAGTTCCGGTTGCCCTTGACCGTGTTGATCTCGCCGTTGTGCGCGACGAAGCGGTAGGGGTGCGCGAGCGGCCAGCTCGGGAACGTGTTCGTGGAGAAGCGCGAGTGGACGAGCGCGACGGCCGTGGCGAAACGGCGGTCGGACAGGTCGGGGAAGAACGGCTCCAGCTGGCCGGTGGTCAGCATGCCCTTGTAGACGATGGTCCGGGCGGAGAGCGAGGGGAAGTACGTCCCTGCCTCACGCTCGGCGCGCTTGCGCAGCACGAAGGCCTTGCGGTCGAGCGCGATGCCGGAGCTCTCGCCGTCGGCCACGAAGATCTGCCGGAAGACCGGCATCGTCGAGCGGGCGGTGGCACCGAGCAGCTCGGGGGCGACGGGAACGTCGCGCCAGCCCAGGACCGTCAGGCCTTCCTCCGAGGCGATCGTCTCGATCTGTGAGACGGCGGCGTCGGTGGTGCCCGCGGTGTCGACCGGCAGGAAAGCGATGCCGACGGCGTACGTGCCGGCCTCGGGGAGCGCGAATCCCGCGACCTCGCGCAGGAAGGCGTCCGGCACCTGGAGCAGGATGCCCGCGCCGTCGCCGGAGTCCGGCTCGGAGCCGGTGGCACCACGGTGTTCGAGATTGCGCAGTACGGTCAGCGCCTGTTCGACCAGCTCATGGCTGGCTACACCGGTGAGGGTGGCCACGAACCCGACACCGCAGGCGTCGTGCTCGTTACGGGGGTCGTACATGCCCTGAGGGGCGGGGCGACCGTCCATGGGCGACCAGGCGTGCGTACGCATTGGCTCTCCCGTCGTCGTCGTGGCATATGCAATAAGCGAGGGACGACGTTGGCCCAGGCGAAATTTCGTGCAGGTTACATGATGGAACGCTTCTCGAAAAGCGGATAGCTCATTCCACCATGTGGACACCGCTCATAAGTGTGGAGAGCGATCAGAAGGGGGGCCTATGCGGACAGATCCATGGCCGTAGGCCCGAGAGCGGCACGAGCCTCATTGCCCGCAGCGCTTTCACCTCATGCCCGGTGGTTAACGACTCGAAACCGCCGAGTAACGACTACTTATGCAGGGTCCCGCATAGGACTGCAAGAGTTCATCCTACGGCGCTACCGAACAAGCTGCCCAGGGCGTACGTCACACCCGCCGCCGCCCCGCCGAGCGCCAGCTGCCGAAGTCCGCTGAACCACCAGGATCGCGCTGTCACCTTCGCCACAACGGCACCGCAGGCGAAGAGCCCGATCAGGGCGAGCAGGAGCGCGGGCCAGAACGTACCGGCGCCGAGCAGATACGGCAGTACGGGGAGCAGGGCGCCGAGCGCGAAGGCACCGAAGGAGGAGACCGCGGCGACGGTCGGCGACGGCAAATCGCCGGGGTCGATGCCCAGCTCCTCGCGCGCGTGGATCTCCAGGGCCTGCTCGGGGTCCTTGGAAAGCTGCTTGGCGACCTCACGGGCGAGCCCCGGCTCGACGCCGCGCGACTCGTACAGCGCGGCGAGCTCCTCCTCCTCGTCCGCCGGGTGCTTGCGCAACTCCCGCCGCTCCACGTCGAGTTCGGCCTGGACGAGCTCTCGCTGCGAGGCGACGGAGGTGTACTCGCCCGCCGCCATGGAGAAGGCGCCGGCGGCGAGGCCGACCAGGCCCGTGACGACGATGGCCTGCTGCGACACGGATCCACCCGCGACACCGGTCATCAGGGCCAGGTTGGACACCAGGCCGTCCATCGCGCCGAAGACGGCGGGGCGCAGCCAGCCGCCGTTCACGTCGCGGTGGGTGTGGTTGTCGCGATGCGCTTCGTGCAGCGTCGCTTCGGTCTCGATGATCGCCATCGTGGGCCCCCTCAGTGCTTGGACGATCTCGAAAGTACGCGCGAAAAATCGCTCTCGCCAGCAAGGAAGGCCGTACTTACCTGCCCTGACGCAGGCGCGAACAGAGGTCTTTCGAACCGGTGACCGCATGGGGCGGAGGGGTGATGTCAGCGTCCCGGATGCTCGCGCCAGGGGTGCCGCGTGGCAGAGATACAGACACACGTCTCGGCACCAGGGAGGCACAGCATGACGGGCTTGACCGGTGTGGCAGGAGTGACCGGAACAACCGGATCGATGGGGCTGCGAGAGCGGGCGCGGGGCGCGCTGCTCGGTCTCGCGGTCGGCGACGCCCTCGGCGCGCCCGCCGAGAACATGAAACCTTCGGAGATCCGCCGCCGCTGGGGACGCATCACCGGGTACGTCGCCGAACATCCCTCGGGCACGGACGACACCGAGTACGCGATCTTCTCGGGGCTCCTGCTCGCCCGGCACGGCTCGGCCCTCACCGTCGCGCATGTCGAGGCGGCCTGGCACGAGTGGATCGCGGACCTGGACGAGGGCCCCTTCCGGGGCGCGGGCTTCAGCGAGCGCGGCACGCTGGAGAACCTGCGCCGTGGTCTCGCCGCGCCCATCTCGGCGCAGCACCGGCACGCGTGGAGCGACGGGCTCGCGATGCGGGCCGCCCCGTTCGGGGTCTTCGCCGCCGGGCGGCCCGCCGAAGCGGCCCGGCTCGTCGCGATCGACGGCTCGGTCAGCCATGACGGCGAGGGCATCTACGGCGGGCAGGTGGTGGCGGCGGGGGTTTCGGCGGCGATGGGCGGGGCTCCGGTGGACGCGGTGGTGGACGCCGCCCTGTCCGTCATCCCGGAGGACTGCTGGACGTCCCGTTCGCTGCGGCGGGCGGTGGCGGTGGCGCACCGGGGCGAACGCGCGGTGCGCTCCGCGGTGGTGATCGGCGGCTACCCGTGGACCGACCTCGCCCCTGAGGCGGTGGGGCTCGCGTTCGGGGCGTACGCGGCGGCCTCCGGCCATTTCCCGGACGCGGTGCTGACCGCCGTCAACATGGGGCGGGACGCGGATACGACCGCGGCGGTCGCCGGGGCGCTGGCCGGGGCGTCGTGCGGGACGTCGGCGATTCCCTTGGCCTGGGCGGCTGCGATCGGCCCCGCGCGGGGAAGCTGCCTTCCTTCCATGCGCGGCCATCACGTACTGGATGTGGCGGAGTTGCTCGTCCCGGACGGGGAGGCCTCGTGACCGCCGACAAGCCCGCCGCATCGCGGCGGATCTCTCCGGCCCACCCACCCGTCCACCCCTCATCCACCAGAGCCGAGGAACCCGCTGCGGGCGGATGGGTACAGCCCCCGACGCCGGGTGCCGGTGGACGTGGCATCCACCGGCACGAGGCGCCCGGAGCGCGCATCGAGGGTCTGCTCCTCGGCCTCGCCGCAGGCGACGCCGCTGGTTGGCCCGCCGCAAGACACAGAGCCGCACGCATGCCCGAGTGGACCCGCAGGCTCACCCGCGAGCTGGACACCTTCGCCGAGCAGAACGCCACCACCACCCTCCCCGTCCCCATCGCGCTCAACCAGCCCCCCGAACCCCTCCGCCTCGGCCCCTCGGACGACGCCGAATGGGCCGCCTTCACCGCCGAGTCACTGCTCCGCGCGGCGGACGGGACCCTCGACCCCCGGCTGTCCCCGGACCGCCGGGTCCGCGCGGCACTCGACCTGGCCTGGAACACCCTCGCGAGCGAGATCGCCGCGGCGGCCGCCCGCGCCCCCGAGGTCGAGTCCGCGGTACTCCCCCTGCGCGCCCGCATCTCCGTACGGGCGGGGCTCGGCAACCTCGCCGCGGGCCTGCGTCCACCCGCCACCGGCCATGACAACCCCCACTTCTTCGACGACGCGGGCTGCGTACGCGCCTGCGTCCTCGCCCTGGTCCATCCGGGCGACCCCGAACAGGCCGCCGACCTCTCCGAATTCGACGCCCGCTACACCCAGGACGGCGACGGCGTGCACGGCGCACGGGCCATGGCCGCGGCGATCGCCGCGGCGCTCGGCGGCGCCGACGTCGACACGGCCGTGGACGCCGCTCTCGCCCAGCTCCCCGAGCACACCGAGATCGGCCGCAACGCCTGGCACGCCGTCAAACTCGCCCGCACCCAGGCGGAGGAGGACGGCGCGTTCGGCCTCGTGCCCCTCCTGGAGCATCAGATCGTCGACCACGTCTACAGCTACGGCATCGCCGCCGCGGAGACCGTCCCGGTCGCCCTCGCCCTGACCACCGCGGCCCGCGGCCGCATCCGCGACGCGGTGCCCGCCGCTGCCTGCCTCTCCCGCGTCGCCGACTCGGCCCCCGCCCTCGCCGGTGCGCTGACCGGCGCGCTCGGCACGGCCGCCGCCATCCCCGAATCCTGGCGCGACGCCTGCCGCACCCTCTCCGGCTGCGCGCTCCCCCGTCTCGCGGGCACCGACCTGGTGGAACTCGCCGGGCACCTGGCAGCCACGGAACTGACCAGTCCGGGAGGACAATCCCGGCATGACGTCATCAATGGAACCAACGGGACCGGATCTCCCTGAACGCATCACCGCCTGCCTGGTGGGAGCAGCCGTCGGCGACGCGATCGGCGGCCCGGTCGAGGGCTACTCCCCCGAGCAGATCGTCGAACGGCACGGCGGTCGCGTACACGGCATCGTCGGCCCCTGGAACGGCGACCAATGGCGCACCGCCCGCCCCATCGCGCCGTACCACAAGGGCGACGGACACGTCACCGACGACACCTTGATGACGCACGCGCTCATCCGCGTGTACGCGTCCGTCCGCGACCACCTGGACGCCTACGCGGTCGCCGACCATCTGGTCCCCGACCTCATGACGACCCCGCGCTGGATCCCGGAACTGGAAGCGGAGGCCGTCCCCCTGCACCGCCTCTTCCTCGCCGAGAAGTGGATCGTCGCCCGGCTCCACTACGGCCACGTCGACCCGCGCGAGGCAGGCACCGGGAACATCGTCAACTGCGGTGCGGCGATGTACATGGCGCCGGTCGGCCTGGTCAACGCGGCGAACCCGAAGGGCGCGTACGCCGAGGCCCTCGACATCGCGGGCGCGCACCAGTCGTCGTACGGACGTGAGGCGGCCGCGGTCTTCGCGGCGGCGGTGGCGGCGGCGTGCGCACCGGGTGCGACACCGACCTCGGTGATCGACACCGCCCTCGGTCTCGCGAAGGACGGAACGCGGGCCGCCATCGAATCAGTGGTCGAAGTGGCCGCCCATCACCAGGACTTCGAGTCGGCGCTGACCCCGCTCCGCACCGCGGTCACCCCCTTCGACACGGTCGGCCCCGACTACCGCGCCCCGTCACTCGGCGCCCGCCGCCCCTCCCGCCTGCACGCCATCGAGGAACTTCCCGTCGCGCTCGGCATGCTCCTGGTGGGCGAGGGCGACTACCGCCACACGGTCCTCGGCTCGGTCAACTACGGCCGGGACTGCGACTCCATCGCGACCATGAGCGGCGCGATCGCCGGCGCCCTGGGCTCGATCGCCCCGCCCGAGTGGTCGAAGGCGGTCGCGGAGGCGAGCCGCCTCGACCTGCACGCCCCCGCGACGACGCTCGCGGAGGTCGCCCAGGAGATCTTCACCCGCGACGTACGACGCCGTCGCGCCCACGAGTCGGCGTACGCGGCCCTGACGGCCACCCCATGATCCGCCTCACCTGGATCCAGCCGGAGGACCTGGTGGGCCACGAACTCCGCCAGGCGCAGGAGGAGGGCAAGGACGCCCGGGGGATCCGGACCCGCTGGCTCGCGGCGGGCGGCCACCTGGCCCCCGCCAGAGCGGGCGCGTCCCCCACCCCGCCGTCCCCCCGGCTCCGGGCCTTCGCGGAGGAACTACTGGCCGAACTGTCCCAGCTGCCCGCGTCGTGGGCAGGCGTTCCGCAGGGCGAGTGGGGTCTCCCCTGCCCGAGCGGAGCCGAGAGCTCGGGGAAGGGTGGGCACAACGCCACCCACCGGGCCGCACCGGAGAACAGGGCCCCGCGGCGGGCGGTCTCGGGAAGGGGCGGGATTGGGGAAAAGGAAGCCCTACGCCACCGCCTACACGCCGCCTGGCTAGGCAGAGCCGTCGGCTGCCTGCTAGGCAAACCGGTCGAGAAACTCCCCCTGGAAGGCATCAGAAGCCTGGCCAAAGCAACAGGCAACTGGCCCCTGAACACGTGGTTCACGGAACGGGGCGTACCCAGGGAACTGACGGAGACGTACCCCTGGAACAGACGCTCCGCGCCCACCTCCCTCGCCGAGAACATCGACGGCATGCCCGAGGACGACGATCTCAACTACCCCCTCCTCAATCTCCGTCTCCTCCAACGCCACGGAAAGGACTTCACCACCACGGACGTGGCCAGGCTCTGGCTGGACGAGCTGCCCGCCGCCCGCACCTTCACCGCCGAACGCGTCGCCTACCGCAATCTCCTCAACGGCATCGAACCTCCGCACACCGCCACCCACCACAACCCGTTCCGCGAGTGGATCGGCGCCCTGATCCGCGCCGATGTCCACGGCTGGACCAACCCCGGCGCCCCCATGGCGGCAGCCGACAGCGCCTACCGCGACGCGTGCCTGACCCACACCGCCAACGGCGTGTACGGCGCGATGTTCGCGGCGGCCACCATCGCCGAGGCCGCGGCAGGCACCGGGGACGTCCACCACTGTCTGCGTACGGGCCTGACCGTCGTGCCGCCGGACTCACGCCTGGCCCGCGCGATCCGGCACGGCATTCAACTGGCCTCCGGCACAAGGACCTTCGACCACGTGGCGGACGACCTGCACGCCGCCTACGGCCACCACCACTGGGTCCACGTCATCCCCAACGCCGCCCTCCTGTCCGCCTCCCTCACCCACGCCGACGGCGACTTCACCGGCTCCATCACCCGCGCCGTCTCCGGCGGCTGGGACACCGACTCGAACGGCGCGACCGCGGGCTCGATCGCGGGCCTGCTCGCGGGCCACCCCGACGCGCTGGAAGAACGCTGGACGTCCCCGCTGAAGAACCGCGTCGCCAGCTCCGTCCCGGGCTTCGACGGCACCGGCTTCGACACCCTCGCGGACCTCACCACCGAACTCGCCCAGGAGAGACCTCAGCCATGACCCACATCGCCGTGCTCGGCAGCACGAACATGGACCTCGTCGCGTACGTCGCCAAGGCCCCGCAGCGCGGAGAGACCGTCACCGGGCGCGAGTTCCGTACGCTCCCCGGCGGCAAGGGCGCCAATCAGGCCGTCGCCGCGGCCCGCGCGGGCGCCGACGCCGTGTCGATGATCGGCGCGGTCGGCAACGACGCCTACGGCACCCAGCTCCGCGCCGCACTCGAACACTCCGGCGTCGACACCGACCTGCTGCGCACCGTCGAGGCCGCCACCGGCACCGCCCACATCGTCGTCGACGACGAGGGCGGCAACGCGATCGTCGTCATCCCCGGCGCGAACGCCACGCTCACCGCGCTCGCCCCCGGCGACGAGGGCCTGATCGCCTCCGCCGACGCCCTCCTGCTCCAGCTGGAGATCCCCGTCGACGGAGTGCTCGCCGCCGCACAGGCCGCCCGCGGGCACGGCGTGCGCACCATCCTCACCCCGGCGCCCGCGCAGCCCCTCTCCCCCGAACTCCTCTCCTCCATCGACCTGTTGGTGCCGAACGAGCACGAGGCGGCCACGCTCACCGGACTGACCGACGCGCACGACGCCGCCCGTTCGCTCCTCTCCCAGGTCCCCGAAGTCGTCGTCACGCTCGGCGCGCGCGGCAGCCTGTACGCGGCCCGAGGCGCCGATCCTGTCCTGGTGGCGGCCCCGGACGTCACCGCAGTGGACACGACCGGCGCGGGCGACACGCTCGTCGGAGCCCTGGCGGTGGCGCTCGCGGAAGGCCGTTCCGTGCCGGACGCGCTCGCCTGGGCGGCGTCGGCGGCGGCGCTCTCCGTACAGCGGACAGGAGCGTCGTCGTCCATGCCGTTCCGCTCCGAGATCGATACCCAGGCGAATGGGGCGGCCTCGTGACCGCACCCCTCACCGGCCTGCGCGTCCTCGACCTGGCGACGCTCTTCGCGGGGCCGCTCGCCGCCACGATGCTCGGCGACTTCGGTGCGGAGGTCATCAAGGTCGAGCACCCGCGCAGGCCCGACCCGTCCCGGGGGCACGGCCCGTCGAAGGACGGCGTCGGCCTCTGGTGGAAGCTCCTGGGCCGCAACAAGCGCACGATGACGCTCGATCTCTCCACACCGGGCGGTCGCGAGACCCTCCTGCGCCTGGCCGCGACGGCGGACGTGGTCATCGAGAACTTCCGCCCGGGGACCCTGGAGAAGTGGGACCTGGGCTGGGAAGAGCTGAGCGAGGTGAATCCCCGTCTCGTGCTGACCCGCGTCACGGGCTTCGGCCAGTTCGGCCCGTACGCACGGCGCCCCGGCTTCGGCACGCTCGCGGAGGCGATGAGCGGCTTCGCCGCGATCACCGGTGAACCGGACGGGCCGCCGACCCTGCCGCCCTTCGGCCTCGCCGACTCCATCGCGGGGCTCGCGACGGCGTACGCCGTGATGACGGCGCTCGCCGGCCGCGACCGGACGGGCCGAGGTCAGGTGGTGGACATGGCGATCATCGAGCCGATCCTCACGGTCCTTGGCCCGCAGCCGCTCTGGTACGACCAGCTGGGCCATGTGCAGCCCCGCACCGGCAACCGCTCCACCAACAACGCGCCCCGCAACACCTACCGCACGGCGGACGGCAGTTGGGTCGCCGTCTCCACGTCGGCCCAGTCGATCGCGGAGCGCGTGATGCGTCTGGTGGGCCGACCGGAGTTGATCTCCGAGCCGTGGTTCGCGACGGGCGCGGACCGCGCGGCCCACGCGGACGTGCTCGACGGGGCGGTCGGCGGCTGGATCGCCCGGCACACCCGCACGGAGGTGATCGAGGCCTTCGAGAAGGCGGAGGCGGCGGTCGCCCCCATCCAGGACGTACGTGATGTCATGACGGATCCCCAGTACGCGGCCCTGGACACCGTCACCACGGTCGACGACCCGGAGCTCGGCCCGCTGCGCATGCAGAACGTCCTCTTCCGGCTCTCCGAGACCCCCGGCTCGATCGGCTGGGCAGGCCGCCCCCACGGAGCGGACACACAGGACGTCCTTGCCGAACTGGGCCTGACGGACCGGGAGATCGCCGGCCTGCGCGAGGAGGGCGCGCTGTGAAGGACACGCCTCTGACCTGGCTGTACGCTCCCGGAGACCGGCCGCCCGTGGTGGCGAAGGCGCTGCTCGCGGGCGCCGACGCCGTCATCATCGACCTGGAGGACGCGGTCGGCCCCGACCGCAAGGAGTACGCGCGAGCGGCGACGGCCGAGCTGCTCTCCGAGATCCCCGCCGTCCCGGTCCACGTCCGTGTGAACGCCCTGGACAGCCCGCTGGCCGATGCCGACCTCCGGGCGATCGCGCACCTGCCCGGTGTCTTCGGCCTGCGCCTGCCCAAGGTGACCTGCCCCGCCGACGTCGTCCGCGTCGCGGAGCGGTCGGCCCCGGCGGACGGCGGCGCTCCCGCCCTGCACGCCCTCATCGAATCGGCCGTCGGCCTGGAGCACGCCTTCGCCATCGCCACCGCGCACCCGGCTCTGCACGGGCTCTCCATCGGCGAGGCGGATCTCCGCGCGGACCTGGGCGTACGTGACGACGCGGGCCTGGACTGGTCCCGTGCGCGCGTGGTGGTGGCCGCGCGGGCGGCGGGTCTGGCACCGCCCGCGCAGTCGGTGTACACGGACATCCGTGACACCGCGGGCCTGGCGGCGTCCTGCGCGCACGGCCGTTCCCTGGGCTTCCTGGGCCGCGCCGCGATCCACCCCCGCCAGCTCCCCGCCATCGAACGCGCCTACCTCCCCACCCCGGAGGAGATCGACCACGCCGAGCAGATCGTCAAGGCGGCCACTACGGAGGCCGGTGCCCTGGCTCTCCCGGACGGCACGTTCGTGGACAAGGCCGTGGTGGAGGGCGCGCGGCGGGTCCTGGACCTCGCGCGTCGGCGCCCATAGCGATGGGGCCGCCGGATCGGTGATCCGGCGGCCCCATCGGCGTACGCAGCAGACGTACTGGGCGAAGAGCGTGTCAGCCCTTCTTGGCGGACTCGGCAGCTCCGTCCTTGTCCGCTTCCCTGTCCGCTTCCTCGCCTCCCGCGTCCTCCGCGTCCTTGGACGCGTCGGCGTCGGCGTCGGTGTCCGTGGACTTGGACGGCTTCGCGTCCTCGCCGTCCAAGTCTTCCTCGTCGGCGGGCACGGGCTCGACGATCTCCTCGCGACCGGGGCGCTTCTTCGCCGAGAGCACGAAGTAGATGACGGCGAGGACGAAGACCGCGATGGCGGTCCAGACGTTGAGGCGCAGTCCGAGCACGTGGTGCGCGTCGTCGACCCGCATGTACTCGATCCAGCCGCGGCCCGCGCAGTACGACGCGACGTACAGCGCGAACGCCCGGCCGTGTCCCAGCTTGAAGCGGCGGTCGGCCCAGATGACCAGGAAGCCGACGCCGATGCACCAGAGGGATTCGTAGAGGAACGTCGGGTGGTACGTGCCGGGGACCCGGCCGTCCTCCGCCGACGTGATCTTCAGCGCCCACGGCAGATCCGTGGCCTTGCCGTACAGCTCCTGGTTGAACCAGTTGCCCCAGCGGCCGATCGCCTGGGCGAAGGCGATACCGGGGGCGAGGGCGTCGGCCCAGGCGGGCAGCGGGATGCCGCGCCGGCGACAGCCGATCCAGGCGCCGACCGCGCCGAACGCGATCGCGCCCCAGATACCGAGGCCGCCCTCCCAGATCTTGAAGGCGTCCACCCAGTCACGGCCCTCGCTGAAGTACAGCTGGTAGTCCGTGATCACGTGGTAGAGACGCCCGCCGACGAGGCCGAACGGCACGGCCCAGACGGAGATGTCGGCCACGGTGCCTGGGCGGCCCCCGCGAGCGATCCACCGCTTGTTGCCGAGCCAGACGGCGACGAAGACGCCGATGATGATGCAGAACGCGTAGCCGCGCAACGGAATGGGTCCGAGTTCGACCACACCGCGCGACGGGCTGGGAATGAAGGCAAGGTCCATGGCAGGTCCGACGCTATCGTGCCGGGCGGTACCCAAGACAACCAGCCCGGCTACGTCTCCGTAACAGGTACCCCCGGGGGCCTGCCCCCGAGGGGTGCGGCTAGCCCCTGTTCGCCGCCTCCACCTTCGCCTTCAGCTTCGCGGGGGTCAGCGGATTCTTCTGGTCACCGAAGATGTTCTTTCCGTCGAGCAGCACGCTCGGCGTGCCCTGCAGGCCCGCGTCCTGGAAGGCCTTGTTCGACTTGTTGGCCCAGCTGTCGTGCTTGCCGTCGTCCACGCACTTCTTGAAGGGGTCGGTGACGAGGCCGTCCACCTTGCCCGCGAGGTCGATCAGCTTGCTGTTCTTGCTGAACGCGTCGTCGGTCTCCGCGGGCTGGTTCTCGTACAGCACGTCGTGGTACTCGGTGAACTTCCCGTCGTCCTGGGCGCAGGCCGCCGCGTTGGCCGCGCGCAGGGAGCCGCTGCCGCCCATGTTCCCGTCGATGATCGTCGCCAGGTGGTACTCGACCTTGAGCTGGCCCTTGTCGGCGAGCTCGTGGATCGTCTTGCGATACGTGTCCTCGAACTGCTTGCAGGCGGGACAGCGGAAGTCCTCCCAGATGGTGAGGGTGGACTTGGCGCTTGCCTTGCCGACGGGGATCGAGAGTTGGTCCTCGCCGTTCGCGCCCTTGGGGGCGGACAAGGGGCCGCCCGAAGTGTCCTTGTCGTCACCCGAGTTGGCGGCGACCAGGCCGACCACGGCGGCGAGCGCGAGCACGCCCACGACGGCGGCACTCACGATCAACACTCTGCGCTGCTTGTCCCGCGACTTCTGCCGCTCTCGCTCTTCCGCCAGCCGGTCGCGGGCCGCGCGCTTTCCCTCACGGTTCTTCTCGCTCACACCCGGCCAACGAACCGGGGAGGCACGAGCGTGCCTCCCCGGTCCCAGGTCCACCCATACGAGTTACGCGTTGCCACGAACTCCCTGGGCGAGATCACCGGCGAGCGCACGGACGGCGGCGAGGCCCGCGGCCTCGTCCTCCGCGTCCAACATCCGCTGCACGAAGGCGGAACCGACGATCACGCCGTCGGCGAAGCCCGCGACCTCGGCGGCCTGGCGGGCGTTGGAGACGCCGAGGCCGACACAGACCGGCAGGTCGGTGGTGGCCTTGGTGCGCCGCACCAGTTCCTGCGCCTGCTCCCCCACGGACGCGCGGGTACCCGTGACGCCCATCAGCGACGCCGCGTAGACGAAGCCGGAACCGGCCGCCGTGATGGTGGCGAGCCGCTCGTCCTTGCTGCTCGGCGCGACGACGAAGACGGTCGCGAGGCCGTGCTTCTCGGCGTGCTCCCTCCAGGTCGCCGACTCCTGGACGGGCAGGTCGGGCAGGATGCACCCGGCGCCGCCCGCCTCGGCGAGTTCGGCGGTGAAGCGCTCGATGCCGTAGCGGTCGATCGGATTCCAGTACGTCATGATGAGCACCGGCTTGCCGGTCGCCTCGTGGGCCTCGCGCACCGTGCGCATCACGTCGGCGATCTTCAGGCCCGCCTTGAGCGCGATGTCGTCGGCGGTCTGGATGACGGGGCCGTCGAGGACCGGGTCGCTGTGCGGGAGGCCGACCTCCACGACATCGGCTCCGCCGTCGAAGACCGCCTTGATGGCCGCGATGCCGCCGTCCACGGTCGGGAACCCGGCCGGGAGGTAGGCGATGAGGGCGGAGCGTCCCTCGGCCTTGGCCGCCGCGAGGGTGTCGTCCAGCAGACTGATGTTGCCGCTCACTTGGCGTCTCCCTCGATCTCCGCGCCGGTGCCGGCCGCGTCCGCCTCGACGGCGGCGTCCGTGTCGTACAGGCCGAAGTAGCGGGCGGCCGTGTCCATGTCCTTGTCGCCGCGCCCGGACAGGTTGATGATCAGCAGCCCGTCCTTGCCGAGCTCCTTGCCGATGTCGAGCGCCCCGGCGAGCGCGTGGGCGCTCTCGATGGCCGGGATGATGCCCTCGGTGCGGGAGAGGAGACGCAGGGCCTGCATGGCCGCGTCGTCGGTGACGGCGCGGTACTCGCCGCGGCCGCTGTCCTTGAGGTAGGCGTGCTCGGGGCCGATGCCCGGGTAGTCGAGTCCCGCGGAGATCGAGTAGGGCTCGGTGATCTGGCCTTCCTCGTCCTGGAGGACGTACGACCGTGAGCCGTGCAGGATGCCCGGCTCACCGGCGGTCAGCGTGGCCGCGTGCTCGCCGGTCTCGATGCCGTGGCCCGCGGGCTCGCACCCGATGAGGCGGACACCCGCGTCCGGGATGAAGGCGTGGAAGAGGCCGATGGCGTTGGAGCCGCCGCCCACACACGCGACGGCGGCGTCGGGGAGACGGCCCGCGCGCTCGATGATCTGGCGCCGGGCCTCCACGCCGATGACGCGGTGGAAGTCGCGCACCATGGCGGGGAAGGGGTGCGGGCCCGCCACGGTCCCGAAGAGGTAGTGCGTGCGGTCCACATTGGCGACCCAGTCGCGGAACGCCTCGTTGATGGCGTCCTTCAGGGTGCGGCTGCCGGACTTCACGGCGATGACCTCGGCGCCGAGCATGCGCATGCGGGCCACGTTCAGGGCCTGGCGCTCGGTGTCGATCTCACCCATGTAGATGGTGCATTCGAGGCCGAAGAGCGCGCAGGCGGTGGCGGTGGCGACGCCGTGCTGTCCGGCGCCGGTCTCCGCGATGACGCGGGTCTTGCCCATGCGCTTGGTGAGCAGGGCCTGGCCGAGCACGTTGTTGATCTTGTGCGAGCCGGTGTGGTTCAGGTCCTCGCGCTTGAGGAAGACCCGGGCACCACCGGCGTGCTCGGCGAACCGGGGCACTTCGGTGAGGCTGCTGGGGCGGCCGGTGTAGTTGACCAGGAGGTCGTCGAGCTCGCGGGCGAACTCGGGGTCGCTCTTGGCCTTGTCGTACTCGACGGCGACCTCGTCGACGGCGGCGACGAGGGCCTCGGGGATGAACTTGCCGCCGAACGCGCCGAAGTAGCCTTCGGCGGTGGGGACTTGACCCTCTGGGTCGGGGTGGAAGTAATCGCTGGACATGCTTCTACCTCACAGGGCGTGAATGGGTGATCTGCGATGCGATCGACCCCGCCAGGGGCGCGGGGAACTGCGCGAGCAGGCCCCACCGGGGTGAGGGCGGCTACACGCCGTGAAGGGCAGACGGTTCGTCCGGCCGACGCGACGCCGTGGCTGGTCGCGCAGTTCTCCGCGCCCCTGACGGGGCGCTCGGCCATCGCATCCCGTTCACCTGACCCGGCTCATCACCGATGACGTACCGCACCCTGCGGCCCCGCACGCGCCGCGCGGGCGCCCGGCAGCCGCGGGGGCGGCAGCCGGGTGCGAGGCGGGCGAAGGCGGTCATCGGGAGGTCAGCTCCGGCCGTGGCGCAGGGCGGGGTGTGCGCCCGCGGCGACGAGGTCGGACACCGCGGACTTCGGGTCGCGGCCGGTGACCAGGGACTCCCCGACAAGCACCGCGTCGGCGCCCGCGTTGGCGAACGCGATGAGGTCGTGCGGCCCGCGCACACCGGACTCGGCGATCTTGACTACGTTGTCCGGCAGCTCGGGCGCGACACGCTCGAAGGTGGAGCGGTCGACCTTCAGGGTCTTGAGGTCGCGGTTGTTGATGCCGATGACCCGCGCTCCCGCGTCGACGGCCCGCTCGGCCTCGTCCTCGTCGTGCACCTCGACGATCGGCGTGAGGCCGATCGAATGGGCGCGCTCGATGAGCGACTCCAGGGCGGGCTGCTCCAGGGCGGCCACGATCAGGAGGGCGAGGTCGGCGCCGTACGCCCGCGCCTCCCACAGCTGGTACGAGGTGACGATGAAGTCCTTGCGGAGCACCGGGATGTCGACCTTGGCGCGGACGGCCTCCAGGTCGGCGAGCGAGCCGCCGAAGCGGCGCTCCTCGGTGAGCACGGAGATGACGGCGGCGCCGCCCGCCTCGTAGTCGGCGGCGAGTCCGGCCGGGTCGGCGATCGCGGCGAGCGCGCCCTTGGACGGGCTTGAGCGCTTGACCTCGCAGATGACCTTGACGCCGTCGCCGCGCAGCGCGGCGGCCCCGTCCTTGGCCGCAGGAGCCTTCGCCGCGCGCTCCTTGAGCTCGTCGAGGCTGACGCGCGCCTGCCGTTCCGCGAGGTCGGCACGGACTCCGTCGATGATCTCGTCGAGCACACTCACGCGAGCGGCCCCCTTCCCTGACGGTGAAGCTGCTGTTTGAACCTCAAGCTGTTCGGCTGCCTCATCAGGCATTCCGATGGTCACTGCGATGGTATCCGCAGGAGGGCGAAGGCCCCGCATCCGGTTGACGCCAGTCCCACGACCTGGACACCCTCCACCCCTGCGGCCTGCGGTTTCTCGATATGTCAAGGATGCAGCCATGCCCCGAACGGCAGATTGCGTACGAGGGTGAAGACGGCGATGAGGACCCCGACTCCGTACAGCTGTGCGGGACCCAGATCGATCCGCAGCGCTCGCCCGCGCGCCGCACGGGCCGCCCAGAGGGTCCAGACGACCGCGAAGACGACGTACCCGGCGACGGCGAGCGCGTTGGCGCCCAGTGCCGTGGTGAAGTCGCCGTGGATGAAGGCGTGGGCGCTGCGCAGGCCGCCGCAGCCGGGGCAGAACACGCCGGTGATCTTGAGCAGCGGGCAGGTGGGGTAGTGGCCCGGCTCGTTCGGGTCGACCGTGCCGACGTAGGCGAAGGCGGCGATCACCGAGCCGAGCACGCCGACGGGCACGGCGAGCCGCCGCAGTGCGGAGCCGACAGGAGGTGCCGCGCTCTCGGGTGCCGCGCTCTCGGGTTCAGCGTTCACCCGATGCATTGTGCCCTCCGGCGGGGGCCTGTGCCCGGCAGGGAAACGCGGTAGGGAGACGCGGAAGGAGGCGGCCTCGGCACACCTGCCGGGACCGCCTCCCACGTACGTCGGTCGAGGACTCAGCCCTCGGAGTGCGCGAGCTGCCCCGTCGGCTGCGGCCTGCGCTTCGCCTGGCCGAGGCCGGCGGCACGCATGATCATGCCCACGACGCCACCGGCGGCGATGATGACCATGCCGGCCCAGAAGCCCAGCGGGTTGGCCATCACCATGAAGGCACCCGAAACGCAGAAACCGATGAAGGCGATGATGACACCGGTCCAGGCGGCCGGGGTGTGTCCGTGGCTGCTGCCCGACATGGCTTGCTCCTCGTTGCTGTATGCGTGGTGGTGATGCATGAGGTGGTGCTGCATGGGGTGAGCGGAACGCTCACCGCTCCATTGTCCCGTACGCGCGCGCGTGCCTGAGCCCGGGGTCACGTCTCTTGCGTGGGGTCCTCGCCGCGGTCGAGCGCCTTCCACAGGTCTTCGGGCCGGTCCGGGTCCACCGTGGGCGGCGCCTTGCGCGGGCGCGGGGCGCCGTCGCGTTCGTAGCGTCCCGACATCGCGGGCCAGGACTTGCCGTACGTCAGGGCGAGCAGCCCGGCGACGAGGATCAGCGCGCCCGCGGCGGCGGCGGCGTACGGCCAGGCCGTGTGGCTGAGATCACCGATCGTGGCGGCGGCGTCGCCGGAGGCCTCCGCGGCCTTCTCGTCGAGCGCGCCGCTGTCGTCGGCGGCGAGCAGGGCGGCGGCCACGGTGCCCGCGCCGCTCAGCGCGAGCAGCAGCGAGACGAGCATCCGTCCGGCCTTGCGGACGGCGAAGACGGCGACGAGCGCGGCAAGACCCACTATCGCAAGCGCCGCGGGCACGCCCGTGACGTCGCTGCCCGTGGCGCTCAGCGGCAGTTCGCCACCCGCCACCGAAACGGTGCCCTTGGCCCAGGTCTGGCGGGACGCGAGCAGCGCGAGGGCCGCGCCGACCGCGCCGAACAGCAGGGCTACGGCGATACTGCGCCGACCGCTGCGCTGGGCCCTGGTCTCGGGCTCCGCGTCGGCATCGGAGGCGTCGGCAGCCTGGGTGCGGGGCGGTGGTACGGCAGAAGTCACCCCTCCACTATCCCTCACGTCCATCGGGGCGCCGCAGCCGGTTCGCCGTGTGGACGGCCCGCAGGACCGCCGCCGCCTTGTTGCGGCACTCGGTGTCCTCGGCCACCGGGTCGGAGTCGGCGACGACCCCGGCTCCCGCCTGGACGTACGCCGTGCCGCCCCGCAGCAGCGCGGTGCGGATGGCGATGGCGGTGTCGGAGTCGCCCGCGAAGTCGAGATATCCGACACAGCCGCCGTACAGACCGCGCCTGGAGGGTTCGAGCTCGTCGATGATCTGCATCGCGCGGGGCTTGGGGGCCCCGGAGAGGGTGCCCGCGGGGAAGCAGGCGGTGAGGACGTCGAAGGCGGTGCGCCCTTCGGCGACCTGGCCGGTGACCGTCGACACGATGTGCATGACGTGGGAGTACCGCTCGACGGACATGAAGTCGACGACCTCGACCGAGCCGGGCTCGCAGACGCGCCCCAGGTCGTTGCGGCCCAGGTCGACCAGCATCAGGTGCTCGGCCCGCTCCTTGGGGTCGGCGAGCAGTTCGTCGCCGAGCGCCTGGTCCTCCTGCGGGGTCGCGCCGCGCGGCCGGGTGCCCGCGATGGGGTGCACCATGGCGCGCCCGTCCTCGACCTTGACGAGGGCCTCGGGCGACGAGCCGACGACGTCGAACCCGTCGAAGCGGAAGAGGTACATGTACGGCGACGGATTGGTGGCCCGCAGTACGCGGTAGACGTCGAGGGCGCTGGCTTCGCAGGACGTCTCGAAGCGCTGCGAGGGGACGACCTGGAAGGCCTCGCCCGCGCGGATGCGCTCCTTGATGTCCTCGACGGTCTCCTGGAACTGCTCGCCGCCCCACAGCGCGGTGTACTGCGGCAGCTCGGACGGCGGCAGCGCGGCCGGGGGCTGGGCGACGGCCCTCGACAGGTCGGCCTCCATGGCGTCCAGGCGGGCGACGGCGTCGGCGTACGCCTCGTCGACGCCCGTCCCCAGGTCGTTGTGGTTGATCGCGTTGGCGATCAGCAGCACGGACCCGTCCCAGTGGTCGAGGACCGCCAGATCGCTGGTGAGCAGCATGGTCAGCTCGGGCAGCTGGAGGTCGTCGCGCTCGCCGGGGCCGATCTTCTCCAGGCGCCGCACGATGTCGTAGCCGAGGTACCCGACCATCCCTCCTGTGAAGGGCGGCATCCCGGCCGCCAGGTCACGGGGTGTGTGCAGGGCCTCGACGGTGGCGCGCAGGGCGTCGAGCGGGTCGCCGGAGGTGGGCACGCCGACGGGCGGGGCGCCCAGCCAGTGGGCCTCGCCGTCACGGGTGGTGAGGGTGGCGGCGCTGCGGACGCCGACGAAGGAGTAGCGAGACCATGATCGACCGTTCTCGGCCGACTCCAGGAGGAACGTGCCGGGCCGCTCTGCGGCGAGCTTGCGGTAGAGCCCGACGGGGGTGTCGCCGTCCGCGAGGAGCTTGCGGCTGACGGGGATCACTCGGCGGTCGCTCGCGAGCTTGCGGAAGGTCTCGACATCCATGGGAGGAGCTTACGGCCGTGCGGGTGGCGGACGGTGTTGCGGACCGACAGGCGAAACGCCGGCCGCTACAACTGGACGATGACCAACCGCCGTACGCTGCCTGCCCTTGTCCTCATCCTCGCCTCGACCGCGTTCGCGGCCGTCGCGCCCGACCCCGTGGTGTGGCCCGCCCCCAAGGACGTGCCCGAGCGGGTGCGGGCCGCGGGTCTTCAGATGCTCGACAACGAGGCGATGGACATGCACATCCACACCACCCTGAAGGTGTACTCCGGCGGCCGCCCCGTCACGGTCCCCGCGGACATCGGCATCGACCGCTCGGGCGCCAAGCCCCGCTACAGCCCGCTGCACACGCACGACACGACCGGCACCCTGCATGTGGAGTCGGAGCGGTGGCGGGACTTCACTCTGGGGCAGTTCATGACCGAGTGGGGCGTGAGCGGCGTACGGGAGAGGTGTGGCGCCGCTGTCGGCGGGCGCCCTCAGGCCGGCGACCCGTCCCGCATCGTGCTGCGGGACGGCGAGACGATCACTCTTCGGTGCCGGTGATTCCCGCGTCCGTGATCCCCGCACCCGTGATTCCCGTTCCGGTGATTCCCGTTCCGGTGAAGGTGACCGGCAGGGAGTCGGCGTCGAAGCACGTGCGCGTGCCCGTGTGACAGGCGGCGCCGACCTGGTCGACCTGGACCAGGACGGTGTCCGCGTCGCAGTCGAGGGCGACGGACTTCACGTACTGGAAGTGGCCGGACGTGTCGCCCTTGACCCAGTACTCCTGGCGGCTGCGCGACCAGTAGGTACAGCGCCCCGTGGTGAGCGTGCGATGCAGCGCCTCGTCGTCCATCCAGCCCAGCATGAGCACCTCACCGGTGTCGTACTGCTGGGCGATGGCGGGGACGAGTCCGTCAGCGCCGCGCTTGATGCGGGCGGCGATCTCGGGGTCGAGGCTGCTGGGCGGAGGCGTGGCGGTCATGGGCCCATTGTGCCGCGCCTTGGGAACTCGGCCGGGCCCTGTCCACTGGGCGGGCCGGTCGGCGAGTCGTAGGCTGGGGCGCATGTCGACCCATGCCAAGCGTGAACGACTTCTCCTCGCCGATCTGTTGGAGGCTCAGGGCCCCGATGCCCCCACCCTCTGTGAGGGCTGGAACACCCGTGATCTCGCGGCCCACGTGGTGGTCCGCGAGCGCCGCGCGGACGCCGCGGGCGGGCTGCTGATCAAGCAGCTGGCCTCGCGCCTGGAGCGTGTCCAGGCCGAGTTCGCCGCGAAGCCGTACGAGGAACTGATCCAGCTGATCAGGACGGGACCGCCGCGCTTCTCGCCCTTCTCCCTCAAGCAGATCGACGAGGCGTCGAACGCCGTCGAGTTCTACATCCACACCGAGGACGTGCGCCGCGCTCAGCCGGACTGGACGCCGCGCGAGCTCGACCCGGTCTTCTCGGACGCCCTGTGGTCCCGGCTGGAACGGATGGCCCGCCTGGTGGGCCGCAAGGCGCCGGTGGGCGTGGTCCTGCGGCGCCCGGACGGCCAGACGGCGGTGGCGCACCGCGGCACGCCGGTGGTGACGGTCACCGGAGAGCCCGCCGAGCTGCTGATGTTCGCGCACGGGCGGCAGGACGCGGCCAATGTCGACCTCGACGGCGACAAGGACGCGATCGCCCAGCTGCATGAGACGAAGCAACTGGGCCTCTGATGATCAAGATCGCCATGACCGGTGTGTACGTCGACGACGTGGCCAGAGCCCATGCCTTCTACAGGGACGTCCTGGGCTTCGAGACCCGGCACCACGTGGACATGGTGGGCGGACAGGTCTTCGTCACCGTCGGGGCGGCGGGCGGTCAGGGCGATGTGGAACTGCTCCTGGAGCCGGGCGAGGGCCCCATCGCGGAGCCCTACCGCAAGGCGCTGTACGAGGCGGGGATCCCGTGCATCGTCTTCGGGGTCGACGATGTGCGCGCCGAGCACGAGCGGCTCAAGGGGCTCGGGGTGCGGTTCACCCAGGGGCCCGAGGAGCAGGGGCCCGTGATCACCGCGGTGCTTGACGACACGGTGGGGAACTTGGTGCAGCTGATGCAGGACGCGTCCGCGGGGTAGCCGCACGTGTCACGGCCGGGGCGGGGCGGTCGGCAGCTCGGCCGCCCGCAGCCCCCGCGAGCACAGGCCGTAGACACCGGCGAGCGCGCACGTCGCCGCGCTTGCCGTGAAGACGGGGGCCGTGCCCCAGACGCCCACGGCCCAGCCCGTCAGGGGGTACGTCAGAGGTGCCACGCCCAGGCTGACCAGACCGCTGACGGCGGTGACCCGACCGATGTACGCGGGGTCCGACTCGGTCTGCGCCAGTGCGGCGGCCAGAGCTCCGGTGAGACCCACCAGGAGGCCGACGAGGAGCGCCGCCCCGGCCGCGAGCGACAGGCTCGGCACATACGCCACGGCCACGATCCCCACGGCTCCCACCGCGCAGGTCGCGGAGAGCAGGAGCCCCGCCCGCGGCAGCCGCCCCCGCACCGTCAGCAGGATCGCCGATCCCCCGGCCCCCGCGCCGAACCCGGCGAGGACGAGGCCCATGCCGGACGAGCCCCAGCCGCGTTCGTCGGCCAGCAAGGTGAGCCCGATGTTCAGAGGCCCCACGAAGCCCAGGTCCCCCAGCGCGACGACCACCATCAGCGGGGCGAGGACGCGGTGCCGCCGGATGTAGCGCAGCCCGTCGCCGAGTTCGCTCCACGCGGCCCGCCTGCCCCGCGCCCGCTCTTCGGGGAGCTTGCCGATACGGATGGACACCAGCAGCGGCAGCGACGACGCGAAGAGCAGCCCGGCGATGCCGAAGGCCGCGGCCGAGCCGCCGAGCGCGACGCCGAGACCGCCGAGCGGCGCTCCCACCACGTTGGCGAGTCGGATCACCAGGCCCCGCATGCCCTGCACGCGGGCCAGCTGATGGCGCCCCGTGATGCGCGACGGGAGTGCGCCCACCGCCGGCATGAACAGCGCGTCGACGGTGCCGAAGACGAAACCGAGCACGGCGAGCAGCCACAGTCCGGGGCTCGTCACGAGCAGCAGCCCCGCCACCGCGAACACCGCGAGGCACCGCACCGCGTCGCTGCCGATGACGACCCGGCGCGGCCCGAACCGGTCGGCGACGACTCCCCCGCCCAGCATCAGGAGCGCTCGCGGCACGGCGCTGACGGCCATCACCAGTCCCGCCTGTGTGGGACTGCCCGACCGGACGACGGCCCAGGACAGGGCGAGGTAGAAGACGTTGTCGCCGACGGCGGAAGCGCTGTAGGCGCCGAGCCAGCGCAGGACGTTGCCGTCCCGGTGCGCGGGCCTCTCCACGGCCGTGACAGGGGCTATCGGCAGGTCGGTGGCGGTCATGGCGTGAGGCCTCTCAGATCCGGAACGGAAAACTGGCCAGATGCAGCGCGACGTTCTCGCGCCCCTCGGTGTCGCCCGCCGCCTCGGCGGCCCTGCCCTGCTCCTCGTACGTCCTGACCAGGGCGTGGATCTCGGCGTTGAGCCGCGTGAGTTCGGCGGGGTTCAGACGGGCGAGGAAGTCCGACTGGTCCGACGCGATGCGCCACTCGGCGCCCCACGCCTCCTGCTGGTCCAGGTACGTCTCGTACTGCTCCCGGCGGTATGTGATCAGGCTGCGCACGACGGCCGCGTGCGTGGCCGCCCCCTCCGGTGAGTCCTTGAAGTCCTCGTGCCGGAAGCTCAGCGTGTCCTGCGCCGCCTGCCACCACCGCTCCCGCGCGTCCTCGCTCTGCACCTCGGCCTCTTCGATGAGGCCGTGCTCCGCGAGCTTGCGCAGGTGGTAACTGACGAGCGAGACCGCCTCGTCGACCTGTGAGGCGAGCTGCGAGGCCGTCGACGGGCCCGAGACCCGCAGAGCGCCGTAGACCCTCAGACGCAGCGGGTGCCCCAATGCCTTGAGCGTGCCGAGGTCGGTGATGCGGCGGGGATTCTCCATACCGCCACCGTAGATACGAAAGAAAAATTGCGCAATGAATATTGCGCAACAGATCTTTCGCATCTCGACAGGAGAATGCCGCCACGGCCCGAAGGCCGTGGCGGCAGAGAGCACGCTAACGAACCGGGCGCCCCGCCCCCCGCAACGTGTCCTTGACCTCGCCGATCCGCAGATCCCCGAAGTGGAAGACCGACGCGGCGAGCACCGCGTCCGCGCCCGCCGCGATCGCGGGCGGGAAGTGGTCCAGGCGGCCCGCGCCGCCGGACGCGATGACCGGGACGGTGACGTGACGGCGCACCGCCGCGATCATCTCGATGTCGTAGCCGTCCTTCGTGCCGTCCGCGTCCATCGAGTTCAGCAGGATCTCGCCCGCGCCCAGCTCCGCGGCCCGGTGCGCCCATTCGACGGCGTCGATCCCGGCGGACTCGCGGCCGCCGTGGGTCGTGACCTCGAAGGAGCCGGAAGACGTACGCCGGGCGTCGACCGAGAGGACGAGCACCTGGCGCCCGAACCGCTCCGCGATCTCGCGGATCAGCTCGGGGCGCGCGATGGCGGCCGTGTTCACGCCCACCTTGTCGGCGCCGGCGCGAAGGAGCTTGTCGACGTCGTCGGCGGTGCGGACACCGCCGCCCACCGTGAGCGGGATGAAGACCTGCTCCGCGGTGCGGCGGACCACGTCGTACGTCGTCTCGCGGTTGCCGGAGGACGCGGTGATGTCCAGGAAGGTGAGCTCGTCGGCGCCCTCGGCGTCGTACACCTTGGCCATCTCGACGGGGTCGCCCGCGTCGCGCAGGTTCTGGAAGTTGACGCCCTTGACGACCCGGCCGTTGTCCACGTCCAGGCAGGGAATCACGCGTACCGCGAGGGTCATGCGGGGGCTCCTCGGAAGGCTTCCAGTTCCACTTCGACCAGGATGCGCGGGTCGACGAAGCCGGAGACGACCGCCATGGTCGTCACCGGACGCACGGAGCCGAAGATCTCCTTGTGGGCCCGGCCCACCTCGTCGACGTCCCGCGCGTGGGTCAGAAGGATCCGCGTGCGGATCACGCACTCGGGACCGAGCCCGAGCTCGCCGATGGCTTCGAGGGCGTTGCCCATGGCGACCCGCGCCTGCTCGTAGGGGTCGCCCTCGCCGTACAGGATCTCGCCTTTGAAGGACGTGGTCCCGCCGACCACGACCCGGTCGCCCGCCTCGACGGCGCGGGCGAAGCCGAAGGCCTCCTCCCAAGGACTCCCGCTCTGCACTCGTCGTACACCGCTCATCGCGACACAGCCTCCAGCGCTTCCTCCAGCGTGAAGGCCTTCGCGTACAGCGCCTTGCCGACGATCGAGCCCTCGACGCCCTGCGGGACGAGCTCGGCGATCGCGCGCAGGTCGTCGAGCGACGAGACGCCGCCGGATGCGACGACCGGCCGGTCCGTGGCCGCGCAGACGTTGCGCAGGAGCTCCAGGTTCGGGCCCTGCAGCGTGCCGTCCTTGGCGATGTCGGTGACGACGTAGCGGGCGCAGCCCTCGGAGTCGAGGCGCGCCAGGGTCTCGTAGAGGTCGCCGCCGTCGCGGGTCCAGCCACGGCCGCGCAGGGTCGTGCCGCGGACGTCGAGGCCCACCGCGATCTTGTCGCCGTGCTCGGCGATGATCTTGGCGACCCACTCCGGGGTCTCCAGGGCGGCGGTGCCGAGGTTCACGCGGGTGCAGCCGGTGGCGAGGGCCGCGGCGAGCGTGTCGTCGTCGCGGATGCCGCCGGACAGCTCGACCTTGATGTCCATGGCGTCCGCGACCTCGGCGATGAGCGCGCGGTTGTCGCCGGTGCCGAACGCGGCGTCCAGGTCGACCAGGTGCAGCCACTCGGCGCCCGACCGCTGCCAGGAGAGGGCGGCCTCCAGCGGGGAGCCGTAGGAGGTCTCCGATCCGGACTCGCCGTGCACGAGGCGTACGGCCTGGCCGTCGCGGACGTCGACGGCGGGGAGGAGTTCGAGCTTGCTCACAGAAATCCCTGACATCGCTAGAGGGTTCCGATCCAGTTGGTGAGGAGCTGGGCGCCGGCGTCGCCGGACTTCTCGGGGTGGAACTGCGTGGCCCACAGCGCGCCGTTCTCGACGGCGGACACGAACGGCTCGCCGTGCGTGGTCCAGGCGACCTTGGGCGCGCGGAAGGCGGGGTTGCCCGCCTCGAAGTCCCAGTGCTGAACGGCGTACGAGTGCACGAAGTAGTAGCGGGCATCGGCGCCGAGGCCCGCGAACAGCTGCGAGCCCTCGGGCGCGGCGACCGTGTTCCAGCCCATGTGCGGGACGATGCCGGCCTTCAGCGGCTCGACGGTGCCGGGCCACTCGTCGAGGCCCTCGGCCTCCACGTCGTGCTCGATGCCGCGCGCGAAGAGGATCTGCATGCCGACGCAGATGCCCATCACGGGACGGCCGCCCGCGAGCCTGCGGCCCACGATCCAGTCGCCGCGCGCCTCCTTGAGCCCCTGCATGCAGGCGGCGAAGGCGCCGACGCCGGGGACGAGGAGGCCTTCGGCGTTCATGGCCTTGTCGTAGTCACGGGTGATCTCGACCTCCGCGCCCGCGCGCGCCAGGGCGCGCTCGGCGGAACGGACGTTCCCGAAGCCGTAGTCGAAGACGACGACCTTCTTGGGAGCGGTCATACGTGGATCAGCTCCCCTCAGTTCCAGTAGTCGAGCCGCATGACACCCGCGACGATGCACATGGCCGCGCCGATGGAGAGCAGCGTGATCAGACTCTTGGGCATCCCCTGCTTGACGAAGGAGATGATGCCGCCGATCAGGAAGAGACCGACGACGATCAGGATGGTGTTGAGACCGGTCATGGCTTTACAGCGCGCCCTTCGTGGAGGGGAGAATTCCGGCGGCGCGCGGGTCGTGCTCGGACGCGTAGCGCAGCGCGCGGGCGAGGGCCTTGAACTGGCACTCCACGATGTGGTGGGCGTTGCGGCCGTAGGGCACGTGGACGTGCAGGGCGATCTGGGCCTGCGCGACGAAGGACTCCAGGATGTGCCGGGTCATCGTCGTGTCGTACGTGCCGATCATCGGCGCCATGGTCTCGGGCTCGGTGTGCACGAGGTAGGGGCGGCCGCTGAGGTCGACGGTCACCTGGGCGAGCGACTCGTCGAGCGGGACCGTGCAGTTGCCGAAGCGGTAGATGCCGACCTTGTCGCCGAGCGCCTGCTTGAAGGCGGCGCCCAGGGCGAGGGCGGTGTCCTCGATGGTGTGGTGCGTGTCGATGTGCAGGTCGCCCTCGGTCTTGACCGTGAGGTCGAAGAGGCCGTGGCGGCCGAGCTGGTCGAGCATGTGGTCGTAGAAGCCGACCCCTGTCGATACCGCCACCTCGCCCGTGCCGTCGAGATCGATCTCGACGAGGACCGACGTCTCCTTCGTGGTGCGTTCGACCCGTCCAACGCGGCTCATGCCTGCTGCTCCTTCTTCAGTTCGCGTACCGCATCGAGGAACGCGTCGTTCTCTTCGGGGGTTCCGGCGCTGACGCGCAGCCAGCCGGGCACTCCGTTGTCCCGGACCAGGACGCCCCGGTCGAGGATCCGCTGCCAGAGCGCGTGTGAGTCTTCGAATCGCCCGAACTGGACGAAGTTGGCGTCGGAGTCGGTCACTTCGTAGCCGATCGCACGCAGCTCGCTCACCAGCCGGTCGCGCTCGCTCTTCAGCTGCTCGACGTACTTCAGGAGCGTGTCGGTGTGCTCGAGGGCGGCGAGCGCGGTGGCCTGCGTGACGGCCGACAGGTGGTACGGCAGGCGTACGAGCTGTACGGCGTCGACGACCGCCGGGTCGGCCGCGAGGTAGCCGAGGCGGAGCCCGGCCGCGCCGAAGGCCTTGGACATGGTGCGCGAGATGACGAGGTTCGGCCGTCCCGCGAGCAGCGGGAGCAGCGAGTCGCCGTGGCTGAACTCGACGTACGCCTCGTCGACCACGACCATCGAGGGCCCCGCGGCCTGCGCGGCTTCGTAGAGCGCGATCACCGTGTCGGCCGATACGGCGTTGCCCGTGGGGTTGTTGGGCGTGGTGATGAAGACGACGTCGGGCTGGTTCTCGGCGATGGTCCTCGCCGCCGCGTCGGCGTCGATGGTGAAGCCCTCGCCGCGGGGGCCCGAGATCCAGCCCGTGCCGGTGCCGCGCGCGATGAGGCCGTGCATCGAGTACGAGGGCTCGAAGCCGATGGCGGTGCGTCCTGGCCCGCCGAAGGTCTGCAGGAGCTGCTGGATGACTTCGTTCGAGCCGTTGGCCGCCCAGACGTTGGCGAGAGTGACCTCGTGGCCGCCGGTGTCCGTGAGGTAGCGCGCGAGCTCGGTGCGCAGCTCGACGGCGTCCCGGTCGGGGTAGCGGTTGAGGTCGCGGGCCGCCTCGCGGACGCGCTCGGTGATGCGCTCGACGAGCGGCTCGGGGAGCGGGTAGGGGTTCTCGTTCGTGTTCAGGCGTACGGGAACGTCGAGCTGGGGGGCGCCGTAGGGGGACTTGCCGCGCAGTTCGTCGCGTACGGGAAGGTCGTCGATGTTGGTCACTTGGTTTCCGGCACCTTCCATCCGCTGTGCCAGTTTTGTTCGCCTTCGGGGAAACGGGCCTTGACGGCGGCGCCGTGCGCGGGCAGGTCCTCGGCCTCGGCGAGCGTCACCACGTGGTGGGCGACCTCGGCGAGCGCGTCGCGCGTGTAGTCCACGATGTGGATGCCGCGCAGGAAGGACTGGACGCTGAGCCCCGAGGAGTGGCAGGCGCAACCGCCGGTCGGGAGCACGTGGTTGGAGCCCGCGCAGTAGTCGCCGAGCGAGACGGGGGCCCACGGGCCGACGAAGATCGCACCGGCGTTCTTCACCCGGTCGGCGACGGCGGTGGCGTCCGCGGTCTGGATCTCCAGGTGCTCGGCGCCGTACGCGTCGACGACGCGCAGGCCCTCTTCCAGGCCGTCGACCAGGACGATCGCGGACTGCCTGCCCTTCAGGGCGGGGATGATCCGGTCCTCGACGTGCTTGGTCGCCGCGACCTGTGGCTCTAGCTCCTTGGTGACCGCGTCGGCCAGGGCCAGGGAGTCGGTGACCAGGACGGCGGCCGCGAGCGGGTCGTGCTCGGCCTGGCTGATCAGGTCGGATGCGACGTGCACGGCGTCGGCCGTGTCGTCGGCGAGGACCGCGATCTCGGTCGGACCGGCTTCGGTGTCGATGCCGATGCGTCCCGTGAAGTAGCGCTTGGCGGCGGCGACCCAGATGTTGCCGGGCCCGGTGACCATGTTGGCCGGGGCGCAGGTCTCGGTGCCGTACGCGAACATCGCGACGGCCTGGGCACCGCCCACCGCGTACACCTCGTCGATGCCCAGGAGGGCGCAGGCGGCGAGGATCGTCGGGTGCGGAAGCCCACTGAAGGCACCGCAGTCCTTCTGCGGCGGGGAAGCGAGCGCCATCGACTCGACGCCGGCCTCCTGGGCCGGGACGGCGTTCATGATCACGGAGGACGGGTAGACGGAGCGTCCGCCCGGTGCGTAGAGCCCCACGCGCTCGACCGGCACCCACTTCTCGGTGACCGACCCGCCGGGCACGACCTGGGTCGTGTGCGGGGCGCGGCGCTGCTCGCGGTGGACGATGCGGGCGCGCCGGATCGATTCCTCGAGGGCCTCGCGCACGGCGGGGTCGAGGCCGGCGAGGGCCTCGGCGATGGCGGCCGCCGGGACACGGACCTGCGTCAGGCGTACTCCGTCGAACTTCTCCGCGTATTCGATCAGCGCCGCGTCGCCACGATGATGCACGTCTTCGCAGATGGGCCGCACCTTTTCCAGGGCGGCCGCCACGTCGAAGTCGGCACGGGGCAGCAGGGCGCGCAGGGCGGGGCCCTCAGGGAGGGCGTCGCCGCGCAGATCGATTCGGGAGATCACGTGCCCAATTCTCTCAGACCCCGATTCCGGGCCGGACGCCCGTATCACTGGCTGATATGGGCCCGCCCGTCCCCCACCACCGCCCTGCTTGAAACGCTTCGCGTCGCCCCTCGCTTTTCGTAGGACCCTGTTCACCACTAGCGTTCAGCCCGTCACTGAGCGGGCATGAAACAGGTGTACGAGACCAACGCGCGTCGCAGCACGAGAACGCGGTACGGGACCGCAGTACGGGGAGGGCAACAGCAGTGGTCGACGACACCGGCATCGGTGACCCGCCGGACGGACTGACCGCCGCCGAGATCGGCATGTGGCAGGCCTTCCGCAACGGCAGCGTCTACGACCTCAGGTCGGGGGACGCGATGGCGGACGATCCGCACGGCGGCCACCCCTGGGGCCCGGAACGCAGCGTGCGCGCGCGCATCGTGTGCTGGCTGCTCCTCGAAGGGCCGCCCGCGCTCTCGGGCCGGGTCTCGTCGCTGAAGCTCTCGGGCCTCCAGATCACGGACGTACTCGATCTGGCGGGCGGCGAGGTCCTTCCCTACGCCGAGCTGAAGCACTGCCGCTTCGAGAAGGAAGTACTCGTCCCGGAGGCCAAGTTCACCACTCTGCGCCTGGTCAACTGCTCGATCCCGCGCGTGGAGGCGGCCCGCGTGCACACGGAGGGCGATCTGCATCTGCCGCGCTGCCGGATCCACAACGGCATGCGGCTCACGGACGCCCAGATCGGCACCGACCTGCTCATCAACCAGGCCGTGATCTACCGCGACCGGCGCGGCAACTCGATCATGGGCGACGGGCTCTCGGTCGGCCAGGACCTGCAGGCCGAGATGATGGAGTCGCACGGCCAGCTGAGCCTGCGCGGCGCGAAGGTCGGCGTCTCCTTCAGCCTGCGCGGCAGCAAGCTCGCCAATCCGTACGGCCCGCGGGCGCTGAACGCCCCGCAGATGACCGTGGAACGCACGCTCTACATGACGCCCGCCGCGCTCGGCGATCCCCCCATGACCAGCGGCACGACTCCCCCGCGCGGCACCCGCGTCCAGCGCTTCGAGTGCCAGGGCGGCATACGGCTCGACGACGGGCGCTTCGGGGACGCCGTCGACCTGGCCCAGGCGCGCTTCGTCCTGGAGAACGACCAGGAGGTGTCGCTGCGCCGCGTCCAGACCCCCGAGCTGCGCTTCCTCGGCGAGGCACCGCAGCGCGGCAAGATCATCCTGTCCGGCATGAAGGTCGTCAACCTCATCGACAAGTCGACCAGCTGGCCGGGCCCCGGCGGCCTCCAGATGGGCGGCTTCAGCTACGAGAACCTCGTCCCGCAGGGCAGTTTCCCGCTCTCCAGGCGGCTGGCCTGGGTGGCGGCCGCGACCGCCGAGTACAACCCCGAACCGTACGAGAAGCTGGCGACCGTCCTGCGCAACGGCGGCGAGGACGCCGACGCCCGCGAGGTCCTGCTCGCCAAGCAGCGCCGACGCCGCGAGACCCTGCCCCTCGCGGCCAAGCTCTGGGGCTTCGCGCAGGACTGGACGGTGGCCTACGGCTACCGTCCAGGCCGGGCCGCCCTGTGGATGGCGGTGCTCTGGGCGGTGAGCGCGGTGGCCTTCTCGCACTCCGACCATCCGGCGATCAAGCCGGGCGAGCACCCGAACTGGAACCCCGCGCTCTTCTCCCTCGACCTGCTGCTCCCGGTCATCGACCTCGGCCAGGACAGCTACTGGCAGCTGCGCGGCGGCTGGCAGTGGTTCGCGGCGGTCCTCATCCTGCTCGGGTGGGTCCTTGCGACGACGGTCGCGGCGGGGGCGACGCGACTGCTGCGGAGGAACTGAAGGGGCGCGGGGATCCCCAGGTCAGCGTCAGCGATACCCGGGTCGGGGCTTCACGGGTCGGGGCCTCCCGGGTCGGGGCTTCACGGGCCCCCGGGCGGATATTTTACCCTCCCTTGACCTTGTGTCAGGCAACCTAACGACCGATGCGAAAGCTTCACCGGCCGCCCCCTGGCAGCCGCCCCGACCTGCGGCTTTCAATACCCATACGATGGCATTCCTGCACGCCCTGATCCGAACCGCACGCATGGTCAGGAACACCCCGCTCCTGGCGACCGGCCTCGCCCCCGACGACGAGGTGCTCCTCGACGCACCCGACGACCGGCTCGGCCCCGCGCTCGTCGCCGCGGGCCGGGGCGACTACGACCCCGCGGCCAAGCTGCTCGCCATGACCCGCGAGGGCAACGAGTGGGAGAACCGCGACCGCTACACGACGCGCCTGGCCGCCTTCGCCCGCTCCCGCTCCGAGTGGTTCGACGACTGGCAGTCCGCCGCGCCGCACGATCCGGACGCGCTGCTCGTCAAGGCGGAACTCGCGGTCGTCCGCGGCTGGGAGTCGCCCGCCCGCGCCGAGCTGCTTCGCCAGACGGCGCCCCTGATCACCGCCGCCGCCGACGCGGACCCGCGCGACCCCGTGCCGTGGCGGATCGCCCTGGACCACGCGCGCGGCACGCATGCCCCGCAGTCGGTCTTCGACTCGATCCGGGCCGAGGCGGTGCACCGCGCCTCGCACCACTACGGCTGCCACGCCTCCGCACTCCAGTACCTCTCGGCCGACTGGTACGGATCGCACCGCCAGTGCTTCGACTTCGCCGAGCAGGCCGCGCGGGACGCGCTGCCAGGCTCGCTGATCCAGGCGCTGCCCGCGCGGGCCGCCTTCGCATATCTCACCAGCGCGTCGGGGAGCGTGCCGCGCGAGCGCCTGGACGCCGCGGCCGACCTCGGGATCGCCGCGTCGCAGGAGTACGAGGCCGGGGATCCCTGGCCCGCCGAGGTCCGCAACCTCCTCACGTACGTCCTCGTACGCCTTGAGCGATGGAGCGACGCCCTCGAACAACTGCGCCTCATCGGGACCTGTGCGACGTCCTTTCCCTGGGACCGCATGTCCGACGATCCGCTCGGCCAGTTCCTGGAACTGCGCGACGGCGTACGCATCGAGGTGGCCTCCAGGACCCCGCTGCGCACCGGTGGCGGACGTGCGCGCTCCGAGGACCATTAGGCTTCGGGCTCGTGACCACCGTCCGGCTTCCGCTCTTCCCGCTCAACTCGGTGCTGTTCCCGGGGCTCGTCCTCCCGCTGAACGTGTTCGAGGAGCGTTATCGCGCCATGATGCGCGACCTGCTCAAGACTCCCGAAGAGGAGCAGCGCCTCTTCGCGGTCGTCGCGATCCGTGACGGCCTCGAAGTGGCGCCGAGCGCCCCCGGCCTCCCCGACCCCACCGCGCGGCCCGAACAGGGGCCGACCGCCGGCTTCGGCGAGGACCCGCTCAAGGCCTTCCACGCGGTGGGCTGCGTGGCCGACGCGGCGACGATCAGGGAGCGCGCCGACGGCGGTTTCGAGGTCCTCGCCACCGGCACCTCACGCGTACGCCTGCACTCGGTCGACGCGTCCGGGGCCTTCCTGACCGCGGAGGTCGAGGAGCTGCCCGAGGATCCGGGCGAGGAGGCCGGAGCGCTGGCCGAAGGCGTCCTGCGGGCGTTCCGCGCCTACCAGAAGCGCCTCGCGGGGGCGCGCGAACGGTCCCTTTCCACCGGCGCCGAGCTGCCGGACGACCCGTCCGTGGTGTCGTATCTGGTCGCGGCCGCCGCCGTCCTCGACACCCCCACCAAGCAGCGGCTCCTGGAGGCGCCGGACACGGCTTCGCGCCTGCACGAGGAGCTGAAAGTCCTTCGCGCCGAGACCGCGATCATCCGTAATCTGCCGTCGTTGCCCGCGACGGACCTCACGCGCGGCACGACCAGTCTCAACTGACGTAAGGCGCGAGCGCTGTGGCGAAGAAGCAGAAACAGCAGAAGCAGTCGGGCGCGGGCGGCACTCCCGCGACGGTCGCCCTCACGGCGGCGGGCGCCGACTACACCGTCCACGCGTACGAACACGACCCCGCACACCCCTCGTACGGCGAAGAGGCGGCGCAGGCCATGGGCGTCTCCCCCGACCGGGTCTTCAAGACCCTGGTCGCCGAGGTCGACGGAGAGCTGACGGTGGCCGTGGTCCCCGTGGCGGGCACCCTGAACCTCAAGGCCCTGGCCACGGCGGTCCGCGGCAAGCGCGCGGTGATGGCCGACCCCCCGGCCGCCGAGCGCACCACCGGGTACGTACGGGGCGGCATCTCACCCCTCGGCCAGCGCAAGAAACTGCGCACCGTACTGGACGACTCGGCCTCGTCGCACGCCACGATCTGCGTGTCGGCGGGCCGCAGGGGCCTGGAAGTGGAGCTGGCCCCCGGCGACCTGGCGCGTCTCACGGGCGCGGTACTGGCCCCGATCGGGCGTGAATAGGCCCTCGACGCGGGCCGTCGGCTCGACTAGTACCACCCTCATGTCGAAGAAGACGCGCAAGAGGAAGTGGCGGGTGAAGAAGGGCAAGGCCAACCATGGGAGGCGCCCCGCCTGACGTCCGGCCCCGATCCCCCGGGCGCCGACGGCGTCCGGGGTTTTCTCACGCCCCCGTGGAGTCCGGGCTCCCGTCGACCCGGCCGGGGTCCCCGTAGGGCAGAGGGTAGGGATCGGGATCACGCGGCCCGAACAGCGCGGTGAGTCCCAGGTGCACGAGCAGCGCGGCCACCGGCCAGGCCAGCAACGCGCCCTTCGCCTTGAGTTCGAGGGGCGCGTCGAACGCGACGCCCTTGCCCACCGACTTCGCGTGGGCAACGACATCCGTCTCCGGCCCGAGGAAGATCCCGAAGCGCCAGGCGACCACGGCCGCCAGCAGCCCCCCGGCCGTCAGCCCGACGACCAGCGGAATCCCGCCCCGCTTGCGCAGCAGGAACACCACGGCGCCACTCACCGCGCCGAACGCGAGCGCGAGCAGAGTGAACGTTCCGTCGACCCCGATCGCCTGCTCGCCCTCGGTGTCGTAGAGGTACACCGCCTCGTTGTTCGCGATCAACGGGACCCGTGGCGCGAGCCACATCCACAGGAGCCCGAGCAGTAGGCCACCGACCGCCATCGCGACCACGATCACTGCGGCCTGCCGCACTTCGGTCTTCATACCGGGACCGTCCTCCTCATGCGCCGACGTGGGAACGGCTCCGGACGGCTGAGCGGATTGCTGCCAGGCGTCGTGCGAGGGCTGGTCGTGGGGCGGCTGGGAGGGCGTCAGCGGTGCAGTCACCCACACATGGTGCCAGGCCCGGCCGTCGCCCGGCCGCCACCCCTCAAGGAGGCGCCGCGCGCGCCCCTCTTGTCACCGAGCACCGCTTCACCGCACGGCCGCACGGCGGTAGGCCCAGGTGGCGATGGCCAGCGAGGCGACGCCGACCCCCGCGCAGACCGCGAGATCCAGGGCGACGACCGCCCAGTCCGGATGCGGCCCGAAGGTACGGGCGAACGCTTCGACGCCGTACGTCGAAGGCAGCAGATCACGTGCGTACTGCAGGATGCCCGGCATCCGCTCGGCCGGGAGCACCCCGAGGAGCAGCGCCGCCGACATACCCAACTGACCGAGCAGTGTGGCCAGTTCGGGCCGGGGCGCGAGCAGCCCGAGGGCGGCACCGAGCCCTGCGAGCGCGGCACCGGCCAGCGGGATCACCGCGACGAGCACCCACAGGTGTCCCATCGGAAGCCCGAAGAGGCCGCACCCGACCACCGCGGTGACGAGCGTGCCCGGCACGGTGAACGAGGCGTAGGCGGCCGCGGCACCCAGGACCACCGCGGCGGGCGGCACGGGCAGCGTGGCGTAGTGATCGAGGCCGCCGTCGGCCCGCAGCTGCCCGAAGTACTGCGCGAGCAGGTTGAGCGCGACGAACGCGACGACGAGCACGGAGGACCCGGCGACGACGGCACGCGCCTCACCGCCCCCGTCGACGACGCCCCGCATCAGGATCATGATCCCGACGGACTGGAAGGTCGCCACGAAGAGCAGCGGAATCCGCGCGACCCGCGCCCGGGACAGCTGGGCCCGGTAGACGGCCGCGAGCGCGGGAAACAGCCGCGCACGGGGCCCCAGGGGCGCGGCGGCGTCGGCCTGCCGCTCCCGGTCGTCGGTCCGCACCGCGGCTTCCAGAGGAACCGCACTCATCGGACGCCCTTCCTGCTGATGTTCCAGTCACTGCGCCCACTGCTCGATGCGGGGCACTCGGGCAGGTGGGCGGGGAAAGTCCGCCGCGAAGCGGCGGCACGAGAACGGCCCCATCGGGCCGCGGAAGAAGTCACGCCTTCACCAGCCCCGTACCGCTCCCGCCAAGGGCCAGATACACATCTTCCAGGCTCGGCGTGGCCAACGTGAAGTCATCGAGCGAGGCAAAGGCGGCTCCGCCAGTGACCGCCGCGACAGCGGCCCGCGCCTCGTCGGGGGCGAGCCGCAGGGACCACCGCCGCCCGGACTCGACCGCGCAGGAGCGAAGCGCCATGACCTCGGGGACATCGAGCGGCGCCCGCTCCCGCCAGACGAGCTCCACCCGCACCTCACCCGCGACCTGCTCCTTCAGCCCCACGGGGCTGTCGCAGGCGATGACCTTGCCGTGGTCGAGGACGGCGACGCGGTCCATGACCGTCTCGGCCTCGATGACGTTGTGGGTGACGAGCAGCACCGTCGTGCCGCGCTCGGCCCTGCGCCGGTCGACCGCGCCCCAGACGGCGCGCCGCGCGATGGGGTCCATGCCGGTCGTCGGCTCGTCGAGGACGAGCAGCGGCCGCTCCCCCACCAGTGCGGTGGCGAAGCAGGCGAGCCTGCGCTGTCCGCCGGAGAGCTTCTTCAGGGGCCGGGAGGCGAGCGGGGTGAGCGCGAGCTCTTCGAGTACGCCGTCCCGCTCGGCCCGCGCCGCACGCACGTCGAGGCCGCGCAGCCGCGCGGTCGTCTCGACGGCGAGCGAAACGGTCAGCTCGTCGAGCGCGGTGGACTCCTGGCCCAGATACGCGAGGATCCGCGCGGCCCGCTCGGGGTGGCGCAGGATGTCGTGCCCGAGGATCTCGACGCTGCCGCTGTCGGGCCGCATCAGGCCGGTCAGCTGGCGTACGAGGGTGGACTTGCCGGCGCCGTTGGGGCCGAGGAGGCCGAAGATCTCGCCACGCCTGACCTCCAGGCTGATCCCGTCGGTGGCGCGCACCTCGGGGGTCGCGGGCCTGCCGCGCCTGCCACGGGCGGCGGGATACGTCTTGACGAGGTCGCGCACCGCGCAGACGGCATTGCTGCCGTGACCCTGTCGGACTGCCTGTGCCGAGCGCGTACTCACGAAGGACGAGACTACGGGGTCCGGTGCCCACTACGACGCCCGGGGCGCCCCGTACGCCCCGTATCAGTCATCTGCCCGGTCAGCCACGCCCGCGTTCCGTCACCCGTCCGCATACCCGTTCGGTCACTCGCCGGAGCGGTCGCCCACCGGCGCGTGCTCGACCGCCGTGTGGACGTCGATCTCGCGCCAGAAGCCCGCCCTGATCGCGTACCGGTCGTGTTCGTCGATCTGGTCGTCCTTGTGGGCGAGCAGGCCGAAGCGGGCCGCGTACCGCAGGAGCTCGCCGTCGACGCGGTGCGGGATGCGCGGGTACATCGTCGAGAGCTTCCGCAGATCGTGCTGTTCCGGCAGGCGGGCCATCCAGCGGCGCGCGAAGACCTGTCCGACCTCGAAGGGGTCGCCGCCGACGGTGGTGATGTCCTCCTCGCGGTCGGCCCAGCGCTGTTCGGCCGTCGTCAGCTGGGCGAGCGTCGGCAGGGCCGCGGCCTCGGGACTCTCCGCGGCGCCGCCGGGGCGCTCGACCCAGCCCTTGTCCGACGACCAGCGCAGCGTGGCGTTGGCGGGGTGCTGCGCGGCGGCCTGGGTGCCGGGTCCGCGCAGGGCGGCCAGGTCCTTGGGGGTGGGCACGCCCTTGCCCGGGGGGATGTGGTGGGTGCCGCCGCTGTCGCCGTTGGTCCCCGCCTCGACGTGCTGGCCGTGGTGCACGCCCGCGGCCTCGTCGGCGGCCCGCTGGGCGCTGGCCGCGAGGGCGGACTCCGGCAGGGGCGCGGAGAGGATCGCGGCGATCTCGGGGCGCGGAACCGGAGAGGGCGCGCAGACGCCGGTGAGCTCCTTGGGGCGCACCGCCTTGGTGATCCAGGTCCGGTCGAGGACGCGGCGCTCGTCGGCCTCGGCCACGAGGTCCTCGGACTGGTTGTAGTCCCCGTCGGCGGCCTGCACGGCCCACAGGTGGACGGCGACGCCGTGTTCCTTGGCGGCCATCATGCCGGGCAGCAGATCCCCGTCGCCGGTGACGAGCACGATGTCCGAGCAGGCGCGGTTGCGGGCCAGCTCCGTCAGCTCGGCGTGCATGGCGGCGTCGACGCCCTTCTGGGCCCACCGCCCGTCGCTCCGGGTCAGCGCGCCGAGCCGGACCGTCACGCGCGGCATGACCCGCAGCCTTCGGTGCTCGGGCTGCGGCACCCGGTCGGGGGCGCCGTCGAACCAGTAGATCCGCAGCAGGGGGCGCTCGGTGTCGGATTCGGCGCGCTCGCGGATGCCCTGGATCAGGGCGGTGTGATCGACGGTGATCCGGGACCGGGACGGCTCGCCCGCGAGGAGACTCGCGGCGGCACCCAGCAGATACCCGGCGTCCACCAGGACGATGCAGCGGTCCACGCGATCCACCCTCTTTCCCTGGAGATTCCCTGGAAGCAATGGTTCGGGTTTCCTTCGAGTCTGCCCGACCCTGCGGAGGTTAACGGCCGGAACTCGATCTTCGGCGTGGCGCAGCGCGACTTCGTTCTTCGACAGGACTGCGACAGGGCTACGACAGGGCTTATTACGCACGGTAATTCTCTGAAATGCGCTGCTTGTCAGCATATGTGAATCTGGTCGCGTCCTGGCCCCCAGATTTCCTTCAGGAGGAAGATCACTATGGCCAAGAACAAGAACCGCAAGCAGGGCGACGACCAGAACCGCGCTTCGGCCGCGGAGCAGGCGCAGGAGCAGGCCAAGTCGTCTGCGGAGCAGGCCGAGCAGCGGGTTCAGTCCGCGGTTCAGTCCCAGGGCAGCCCGGCCGAGGTCGCCCGCAAGCATCAGCGTCGCTTCGGCCACAACTGACGCGCGCACAGGCGTATATGCGTGAAGGGGCGCACCCGGACTTCCGGGTGCGCCCCTTTCGTCAAGCGTGAACCAGGTCTGGGCCAGGCCTGGACCGGATCCGGGCCGGGCCTGGACCTATCCGGCCAGACAGGACGCGCCGAGCAGCACCTTCAGGTCTCCGAAAAGGGCGGGATCCGGCTGCACACGGTGACGGTCGAGCCGCAGCACTGTCGTCTTCTGCGCGCCCTGGAGCTTGATCCGCACCTCGCTGTTGCCCCGGTGGTGGCTGAGGATCTCACCGAGGCGGCTGACCATCGGCGGGGTCACCCGCACCGTCGGGATGGTGATCAGGACGGGCGCGTTGGTACCCGCGTTCGACAGGTCGGGGACCTGCATCTCCATCGAGACCAGGCGCGGCACGTCCTCGCGCTTGTCGAGGCGGCCCTTGACGAACACCACGGCGTCCTCGACGAGTTGCGTCGACACCAGCTGATACGTCGCCGGGAAGAACATGCACTCGATGGAGCCCGCGAGGTCCTCCACGGTCGCGATCGCCCAGGCGTTGCCCTGCTTGGTCATCTTGCGCTGGAGGCCGGAGATGATGCCGCCGATGGTGACGATCGAGCCGTCCGAGTAGTCACCGCCGGTGAGCTGTCCGATGCCCGCGTCGGCCTTGTCGGAAAGGACGTGCTCCAGGCCGAAGAGCGGGTGGTCGGAGACGTAGAGACCGAGCATCTCCCGCTCCTGGGCGAGCAGATACGTCTTCTCCCACTCGTCGGTGGAGAACTCCACGTCGAGCCCGAAGCCCGGCTCGTCGCCGCCGCCCTCGTCACCCATGCCTCCGAAGAGGTCGAACTGCCCTTCCGCTTCCTTGCGCTTGACCTGCACCACGTTGTCGATCATGGGTTCGTACTGCGCGGTGAGTCCCTTGCGCGTGTGCCCCATCGTGTCGAAGGCGCCCGCCTTGATGAGCGACTCCGTGGTCCGCTTGTTGCAGGCGGCGGCCTCGACCTTGTCGAGGTAGTCGGGGAAGGAGGCGAACTTCCCCTTGGCCTTGCGCGAGCGGACGATCGACTCGACCACGTTCGTGCCGACGTTGCGGACGGCCTCCAGGCCGAAGAGGATCACGTCGTCGCCCTGGGCGGCGAAGTTGTGCACGGACTCGTTCACGTTGGGCGGAAGGACCTTGATGCCCATGCGCCGGCACTCGTTGAGGTAGATGGCCGACTTGTCCTTGTCGTCCTTCACCGAGGTGAGCAGCGCGGCCATGTACTCGGCGGGGTAGTTCGCCTTGAGGTAGGCGGTCCAGTACGTGACGAGGCCGTACGCCGACGAGTGCGCCTTGTTGAACGCGTATCCGGCGAAGGGGACCAGGACGTCCCACAGGGCCTGGATCGCCGCGTCGGAGAAGCCCTTCTTCTTGGCTCCCGCCTGGAAGAGAACGAAGTTCTTCTCCAGCTCCTCGGGCTTCTTCTTGCCCATCACGCGGCGCAGGATGTCGGCTTCGCCGAGGGAGTAACCGGCGATGATCTGCGCGGCCTTCTGCACCTGCTCCTGGTACACGATGAGGCCGTAGGTCAGGCCGAGCGTCTCCTTCAGGGGCTCTTCGAGCTCCGGGTGGATCGGCGTGATCTCCTGGCGGCCGTTCTTGCGCTCCGCGTAGTTGATGTGCGAGTTCATGCCCATCGGGCCCGGCCGGTAGAGGGCCGAGACGGCGGAAATGTCCTCGAAGTTGTCGGGCTGCATCTGGCGGAGCAGCGAACGCATCGGTCCGCCGTCGAACTGGAAGACACCCAGCGTGTCACCGCGGCAGAGCAGTTCGAAGGTCTTCGGGTCGTCCAGCGGGAGCGAGAGCATCTCCAGGTCGATGCCCTTGCCCGCCCGCACCATCTTGACGGCGTCGTCCATGATGGTGAGGTTGCGCAGACCCAGGAAGTCCATCTTGAGCAGGCCGAGCGACTCGCACTGGGGGTAGTCCCACTGCGTGATGGTCACGCCGTCCGTGTGCCGCGTCCACAGCGGCGCGTGGTCGACGATCGGCTCGCTGGACATGATCACGCCGGCCGCGTGCACACCCATCTGCCGGACCAGGCCCTCGACGCCCTTGGCGGTGTCGATGACCTTCTTCACGTCCGGTTCGTTCTCGTACATCCCCCGGATCTCGCCCGCCTCGCTGTAGCGAGGGTGCTTGGTGTCGGTGATGCCGGAGAGGTCGATGCCCTTGCCCAGGACGTCGGCGGGCATCGCCTTGGTGAGGCGGTCGCCCATCGCGTACGGATATCCGAGCACGCGCGCGGAGTCCTTGATGGCGTTCTTCGCCTTGATCTTTCCGTACGTGCCGATCATGGCGACCTTGTCGGCGCCGTACTTCTCGGTCACGTACCGGATGACTTCCACGCGCCTGCGCTCGTCGAAGTCGATGTCGACATCGGGCATGGAGACGCGCTCGGGGTTGAGGAACCGCTCGAAGATCAGGCCGTGCGTGATGGGGTCGAGGTCGGTGATGCCCATGGCGTACGCGACGATCGAGCCGGCCGCTGAGCCTCGGCCCGGGCCCACCGCGATGCCGTTGTTCTTGGCCCACATGATGAAGTCGGCGACCACGAGGAAGTACCCCGGGAAGCCCATCTGGATGATGATGTCCATCTCGTACTCGGCCTGCTTCTGCCGGTCGTCGGGGACACCGCCCGGGTAGCGGCGGCCCATGCCGACCCGGACCTCCTCCTGGAACCAGGTGACTTCGGTGAAGCCGTCCGGGATCTCAAACTTGGGCATGAGGTCGCGCTTCTCGAACATCCCGGTGGTGTCGATCTGCTCGGCCACCAGAAGCGTGTTCCGGCACCCCTCCTGCCAGGCGTCCGATGAGTCGACGGCGTACATCTCGTCCGTGGACTTCAGGTAATAGCCGGTCCCGTCGAAGCGGAAGCGGTCCGGGTCCGAGAGGTTCTTGCCGGTCTGGATGCAGAGCAGGGCGTCGTGCGCGGTCGACTCGTGGGCGTACGTGTAGTGCGAGTCGTTCGTGACCAGGGGCGGGATCCCCAGCTCCTTGCCGATCTTCAGGAGGTCGTCGCGGACCCGGCGCTCGATCTCGATGCCGTGGTCCATCAGCTCCAGGAAGTAGCGGTCCTTGCCGAAGATCTCCTGGTACTCACCCGCCGCCTTGCGGGCCTCGTCGTACTGACCGAGGCGCAGACGGGTCTGGAGCTCCCCCGAAGGGCAGCCGGTGGAGGCGATCAGACCCTCTGACCACTGGGAGATCGTCTCCTTGTCCATGCGCGGCCACTTCTGGAGCCAGCCTTCGGCATACGCGTCCGAGGAGAGCTTGAAGAGGTTGTGCAGGCCGGTGCTGTTCGACGCCCAGATCGTCTTGTGCGTGTAACCACCCGAACCGGACACGTCGTCGCGCTTCTGATGCGGCTGGCCCCACTTGACCTTCCGCTTGTTGCGGCGGGACTCCGGCGCCACATACGCCTCGATGCCGATGATCGGCGTGACGCCCGCCTTCTGCGCGGCGTGGAAGAAGTCGTACGCCCCGTGGAGGTTGCCGTGGTCGGACATGGCGATGTGCGTCATGCCCATCTCATTACAGGCGTTGAACATGTCCTTCAGCCGCGCGGCACCGTCCAGCAGCGAGTACTGGGTGTGGACATGGAGGTGCGTAAAGGGCGGCTTGGTCACGGTGGAAGGCCTCCGGAGAACAGATGGCAACAGGCTGCGGGCAGTCTGGGGGGACAGCGTGGAAGTCTAATCCGGAGCACTGACATCGTGGACGGATACGGCGACGCGAAGCGTCTCGACGAGGGGTGGCGGGCGGGCGGGCACTCGGGGGTACCGTCGTGCGTTGGACAGGTCGGAACGCCTGTCCCAAATGTTCTGAACACCCGTCCCACACGTCATGCACGACCTGTACCAGGAGGCACCCCGCGATGTCGGAACCGCAGCCCACCGCTGATCAGCGCGGCGAGCAGATCCTCTCCGTCTTCGACACCGCGTTCGGCGAGCTGCTCGCCGCGGACCCCGCCGCCTTCAAGGTGAAGTTCCGGAAGATGGCCGCCTCCGCCTTCGCGTTCTACCGCGGCACGGCCTGCCTCTTCTACGGGGACCTGGAGCGCGAGCAGCACGGCGGTCCGTACCTGGACGAGCGCACGGGACGGGTGTGGATCCACGGCGACCTGCACGCGGAGAACTTCGGCACGTACATGGACGCCCAGGGCCGTCTGATCTTCAACGTGAACGACTTCGACGAGGCGTACGTCGGCCCCTTCACCTGGGACCTGAAGCGCTTCGCCGCCTCCGCGGCCCTGATCGGGTACACGAAGGCGCTCAGTGACGAGCAGATCACCGACCTGGTGCGGATCTACGCGGCGGCGTACCGCGAGCGCATCCACGACCTGGCGACCGGCGCCAAGAGCGACGAGGTGCCGCCCTTCACCCTGGACACCGCCCAGGGCCCGCTCCTGGACGCGCTGCGCGACGCGCGCTCGCTGACCCGCTTCGGGCTCCTGGAGTCCATGACGGAGATCCGCGACTTCGAGCGCCGCTTCGCTCCGGGCGGCGGCTCGATCGAGCTCGACGCGGCCACCCGCTACAAGGTGCTCGCCGCCTTCGACGGCTATCTGGAGACGCTCCCCGAGTCCTCGCTCACCCGCCCCGACTCGTACCGCGTGAAGGACGTCGTCGGGCGCCGCGGCATCGGCATCGGCTCCGCGGGTCTTCCCTCGTACAACATCCTGCTCGAAGGCAACAGCGACGCCCTGGAGAACGACGTCGTGATCTACCTCAAGCAGGCCCAGACCCCGGCCGTCTCGCGGCACATCACCGACGGCGCGGTCCGTGACTACTTCCAGCACGAGGGCCACCGCACGGTCATCTCGCAGCGCGCGCTCCAGGCGCACGCCGACCCCTGGCTCGGCTGGACCGAGCTGGACGGCGCGGGCCAGCTGGTCGCCGAGGTCTCTCCGTACGCCGTGGACCTGGACTGGTCGGACATCGACGACTGGGACGAGATCGCCTCGGTCATCGCCGACCTGGGCCGCGCCACCGCCACGATGCACTCCGCCGCCGACGACGAGAGCGGCCACTCCGACCTGGTGCCGTTCTCCACGGAGCGCGCGATCGACGCCGCCATCGCGGCGGACGAGGAGGGCTTCGGGGACCTGCTCGTGGACTTCGCCCATGAGTACGGGGCGCGTGCCCGCAGGGACCACCAGATCTTCGTCGACCTGTTCCGTAACGGTCGGATTCCGGGTCTGCAGGCCATCGTGTAACTCATAGGCACCCTTTAGGGATGCCTTACGGGAGCACATGACAGACTCGGCTGCGCGATGGACATATCCGGAACCCAGCTCAGAGCCGTGCGCGCGGCCCTCTTCACGACGCTCGTCGTGACGCTCTCCGCCGCGTCGCACGTCCTGCTGTCCCGCGCCCCGCTGCCGCTGACCACCGTCGCCGTGATCACCGGTGCGGTCTTCGTCATCGCCTACGCCCTGGCGGGGCGCGAGCGCGGCTACGGCCGGATCGCCGCCCTGCTCATCCCCCTCGAACTGGCTGCCGACACGGTGTTCACCACGGGGCAGCACGTCTGTTACGGCCAGGCGGGCGGTCCCGTCGCGGGTCCGCTGCGCTCCGTCGGCTTCGACGTGCTGTGCGGCGGCGGCAGCGTCGGCACGCCGCTGGCCCGGATGACCGGCGACGGTCACCGTGCCGCCGTCCTTCTCGCCGACGCCGAGCCGAGCGCCGCCTGGCTGCTGCTCGGCGCGCACATCGGGGTCGGTCTGCTCGCGGCGGCCTGGCTTCGGCGCGGCGAGCGCGCCCTGGCCCAGGTCCTGCGCGCGATGGCCGCCTGCACCTTCCGGCCGCTGCTCATCGCGGTCGCCGTGGTGGGCGTCGGCATGCGGCCCGTGCGCCGCCGCGCCCCGCGCCCCGCGCGCCGGATACGGACCGCGCGTTCGCGGCTTCTCGTGCATTTCGTGGGACGGCGTGGACCGCCCTGCTCGGCCGTCTTCGCCTGAGCACCACCGTCCCCACGCACGTCACCCCTACGGAGAACATCATCATGAGCAAGCGCAACAGCCAGGCGGCCAAGTCGGCGGCCCGCGAGCGGATCCGCGCCCAGCAGGAAGCCGAGCGCAAGCGGCAGAAGCGGAAGCGGACGGCGATCGTCGGCGTCTCCGTCGTCGCGGTCCTGGCGATCGCGGGCGGCATCGGCTACGCCGTCATGCAGTCCAACAAGCCCGGCCACTGGGAAGCCGCCGCCGACGAGAAGCTGGTCAAGCCCGCGAACACCTCGGGCAAGGACGGCACGACCGTCGTCATCGGCAAGGACAGCGCCAAGAAGACCCTCAAGGTCTACGAGGACGCGCGCTGCCCCGTCTGCGCCAGCTTCGAGCAGACGGTGGGCCCGACGGTCGAGAAGGACCTGAAGGACGGCAAGTACAAGATCCAGTTCGTCGGTGCCACGTTCCTCGACCGCAACCTCACCGGTGAGGGTTCCAAGAACGCGCTCAGCGCGCTCGGTGCCGCCCTGAACGTGAGCGACCAGGCCTTCCTGGACTACAAGAAGGCCATGTTCTCCAAGGAGAACCACCCCTCCGAGACGGAGGACAAGTTCAAGGACGACGCGCTCCTGACCAAGATCGCGAACGAGGTCCCCGAGCTCAAGAAGAGCAAGACCTTCGCGAAGGACGTCAAGGACGGCACGTACGACCGCTGGGCCCTTGAGATGTCGAAGATGTTCGACGACAACAAGGACGGCGTCGAGGGCACGCCCTCCTTCGTCATGGACGGCAAGAAGCTGACCGGCCCCGACAAGAAGAACGCCCCTTCGTCGGTCAAGGACTACAAGACGGCCATCGACGCCGCGCTGAAGGGCTGAAGCACTTAGCTGAGGCACTTGGCTGAGGCACTTGGCTGCAGCACTTAGATGCAGCGCTTGGCCGAAGAGCGGGCGAACCTTTCACGGTTCGCCCGCTCTTGGCGTTCACGGACCCGGAGAGGCCCGAAGGGGTCCAGGAGATATGCCCAGAGGGGCAGAGGGTCTAGAGGGTCTAGAGGGTCTAGAGGGTCTAGAGGGACTAGAGGGACTCGAGGAAGCCGATCGCCGTCCGCCATGTCGACTCCGCCGCCTCGGCGTCGTAGTCGTCCAGGTCGGGGTCGGTGTAGATGTGGCCCGCCCCCGCGTAGCGGTACACCTCGACGTCGGCGCCGGCCCGTCCCATCTGGAGGTACCACGCGCTCAGCCAGTCGTCCGTCTCGAACTGGTCCGGCTCGGCGACGTGCAGCTGCACCGGCAGCTCGTCCACCGTCGTGTTCTCCGCGATGTCGGACGTGCCGTGCAGGAGCAGAAGACCGCGCGCCTTGTCGTCGCCGAGGGCGAGGGTCTGCGCGGTGGCGGCGCCGAACGAGAATCCGGCGTAGACGAGGCCCCGCTCGGAGTAGGGCGCGGCGGCCAGAATCGCCCGCTTGAGGAGCTCTTCCTTGCCGAGCTCGTCCTTGAAGGCCATGCCTTCCTCGACGGTGCCGAAAGTGCGCCCGTCGAACAGATCGGGCGTCCACACCTCGTGCCCCTCGGCGCGCAGCCGGTCGGCCGCCGCGTGCACCGCGGGCACAAGCCCGTACGTCGAGTGGAAAAGCATGATGTTCATGGGGCCATCGTGCCACTTACCCTCGGGGGCATGGAGAACGTACTGCGTCCGTTGATCGTGGTCGGCGGCTCGGTCGTGATCACGCTGGCCGTGGTGTGGCTGGCCGATGTGCTGCTGCGCCGGGCCGACGACCGCCACCCCGACAACCCTCTGTGGGGTCTGCTGCGCCGCTGCCGGCTCCCCTTCCAACTTTTCCTCTGTGCCGCTCTGCTGCGCGGCTCCTTCGAACAGGCGGAGATCGCCAAGGACCATTCGCCGGGCATCGGGCAGACTCTGACCCTGGTGCTCATCGGGTCCGTGGCCTGGCTCCTCGTCCGCATCGCGACGGCCATCGTCGAGTCCACGTACGCGCGCTACGCCAATGCCCACCGCGATCCCGCCCGGGTCCGCCGGGTGCGTACGCAGGTCACGCTCATCCAGCGGGTGGTCACCGCGATCGTCGGCGTCGTGGCCGTCGGGGCGATGCTGCTCACCTTCCCCGCCATGCAGGCTGCCGGAACGTCACTGCTCGCCTCCGCGGGGCTTCTCGGCATCGTCGCTGGCGTCGCCGCCCAGTCCACACTCTCCAATCTCTTCGCGGGGCTGCAGATCGCCTTCGGCGACATGGTGCGGATCGGCGACACGGTCGTCGTGGACGGCGAGTGGGGCACCGTGGACGAGATCACACTGACCTTCCTGGCCGTACGCACCTGGGACGAGCGCCGGATCACCATGCCGGTGTCGTACTTCGTCTCGAAGCCCTTCGAGAACTGGTCGCGAGGCGGGTCCCAGATGACCGGCACGGTCTTCTTCCAGCTCGACCACACGGCGCCCATCGCCGAGATGCGCGAGAAGCTCCAGGACGTCCTGCGCGAGTGCGCCGCCTGGGACGGCAGGGACTGGGGCCTCGCGGTCACGGACACGACGCCGAACACGATCCAGGTGCGCGCCCTGGTCACCGCCAAGGACGCGGACGACATCTGGACGGTGCGGGTCACGGTGCGCGAGCACCTGATCCGCTGGCTCACCGAGCGCCACGCCTACGCGCTGCCGCGGGTCAACACGGCCTGGGCCGAACTGCCGCCGGAGGACGAGCAGCCGCATCCGCCCCGGCCTGTCATGCCGCGCACCGGCCGGGGCTGAGCGGCGCCCTCCGTCAGCTCCGTCAGCCGTCAGCCGTCAGGACCGCAGGCTGCGTACGTCGAGGTGGTGCAGGACCCGGTCGACGATCTCGGGGTCGGCACCGGGTTCGCTGCGCGCGGCGAGGATCTCGTGGCGGGCGGCCGACATCATGTCGCGCTGGATGCGCTGCACCGCCTTGAGACGGACGGCGCGCTTGGAGTACCGCTCGCGCCGTTCGTCGTCGACGATGTCGGGGCTGACCCTGGCGCCGATGTCGAAGGCCCCGCGCAGCAGCCGCTCCGAGAGGTCCTCGGGCAGCTCCTCGACCTCTTCGATCTCCTTGAGGCGGCGCTTGGCCGCCTTGGCCGCCCGGATGGCGAGATCCCGCTCGATGGCCCGCTCGACGTCGGTGTCCGCGCGCACCCCGAGCTTCCTCACCAGCCAGGGCAGGGTGAGCCCCTGGACGACGAGGGTCGCCATGATGACGCAGAAGGCGATGAAGATGATCTCGTCCCGGGCCGGGAAGGGATCGCCGTTGTCCGTCTTCAGCGGAATGGCGAGGGCCAGGGCGACGGAGGCCACGCCGCGCATCCCGGACCACCACATGACCACGGTCTCGCGCCAGGTCGTCGGGATCTCCTCGTCGATGTCCCGCAGCTTGTGCAGCCGCTTGGCGAGATAGGTCGCGGGCAGCAGCCACAGCAGTCGTACGCCGACGACGACCGCGACGACCACCGCGCCCCAGCCGACCATCTGCCACTCACGGCCGCTCGCCGTGCCGAAGACGTTGTGCAGTTCGAGCCCGATGAGCCCGAAGGCGACGCCGGTGACCAGGGTGTCGACGATTCTCCAGAAGGTCTGCCCGGTGATCCGCCCGAGGACGTCGTCGGCGTCGGCGCCGTGCTCCGCGAGGTAGAGCGCGGTGGTCAGTACGGCGAGCACGCCGGAGCCCATCAGCTCCTCGGCGAGGACGTAGCTCACGAACGGGACGAGCAGTGTCAGGCCGGTCTGCAGGGTGGCCTCGCCGAGGATCCCCATGAGCTTGTTGGTGATCCAGCCCAGCGCAATCCCTATGGCGACGGCGACCACCGCGGAGAGCACGAGCTGCCCCACCGCCGACGGCCAGGAGAACGTCCCGCTGACAGCCGCCGCGATCGCCACGTGGTAGAGCACGATCGCCGTGACGTCGTTGAAGAGCCCCTCCCCCTCCAGGATCGACACGAGCCGCCGCGGCAGCCCGAGCGAACCGGCGACGGCGGTCGCGGCGACCGGGTCGGGCGGCGCCACGAGCGCGCCGAGCGCCACGGCGGCGGCGATCGGCAGCCCGGGGACGACCGAGTTCGCGATCGCGGCGACCGCCGCGGTCGTCACGAAGACGAGGGCGACGGCGAGCAGGAAGATGGGGCGCCTGTTGGCGGCGAACTGCCGCCAGGAGGTGCGCTGGACGGACGCGTACAGCAGGGGCGGAAGGACCAGCGGAAGGATGTAGTCGGGGGGAAGCTCGACGTTCGGGACCCAGCTCACGAAGGCGAGGACGATCCCGGCCAGCGTCATGAGGACGGGCGCGGGCAGCCCGAGCCGCTCGCCAAGAGGCACCGTCACCACGGCGCCGAGCAGCAGAATGAGCAGCAGCGCCAGTTGATCCACGGTGCGGCCTCCGGCGGTGTCGGTCAGTTCGAGAAAGTCCGGGACTCAGACGATCAAGACCTCAACCCTGCCACGCGTTCCCACGAACCGGGCCAATGCCCCTCCGGCACCGCTGCCGCTGTCCGGCGCTCAGCCCAGTGGCCTGCGCATCGCCCGGTGCGGGATGCCCGCGTCCGGGAACTCGGGGCCGTGGACCACGTATCCAAGGCGTTCGTAGAACCCCAGGGCATGCGTCTGTGCGTGCAGGTCGACGGCGGTGAGGCCACGCGCGCGTGCCGCGTCCTCGATCGCCCGCACCAGGGCCGCGCCGACGCCGAGTCCGCGCGCCTCGCGTGTCACCGCGAGGCGGCCGAGCGCGCCCACCCCGCTGTCCCCGCCGTTCTTGGCCACGGCCGCCGCGCCGGTGAGCAGACGGCCCGTGCCCAGCGGGAGGCCGTCGTCGCGGACCGCGAGGACGTGCACCGCGTCGGCGTCGTACGCGTCGTACTCCAGGTCCTCGGGGACCTGCTGCTCGACTACGAAGACTTCCTTGCGGACCCCGAAGCAGGCCTCCAGGTCGTCGGCCTCGACCGCGATCCGGCAGGTGACCCGCGCGTTCATGAACTCTCGGCCCGCACCCGGTCGAGCGCCTGCTGGAGGTCGTCGGGGTACGTGCTCTCGAACTCCACCCACTGCCCGTCACCGGGGTGCTCGAAGCCGAGCCGCACCGCGTGCAGCCACTGGCGTGTGAGGCCGAGCCGCTTGGCGATGGTGGGGTCGGCGCCGTACGTCAGGTCGCCGACGCACGGGTGGCGGTGGGCCGCCATGTGTACGCGGATCTGGTGCGTGCGCCCCGTCTCCAGCTTGATGTCGAGCAGCGAGGCCGCGCGGAACGCCTCGATGAGGTCGTAGTGCGTGACGGAGGGCTTGCCCTCGGCCGTGACCGCCCACTTGTAGTCGTGCTGCGGGTGGCGTCCGATGGGGGCGTCGATCGTGCCGCTCATCGGGTCGGGGTGGCCCTGCACCAGCGCGTTGTAACGCTTGTCGACGGTGCGCTCCTTGAACTGCCGCTTCAGGGAGGTGTAGGCACGCTCCGACTTGGCGACGGTCATGAGGCCGGACGTGCCCACGTCGAGGCGGTGCACGATGCCCTGGCGCTCGGCGGCTCCGGAGGTCGAGATGCGATACCCGGCAGCTGCGAGGCCGCCGATCACCGTGGTGCCGGTCCAGCCGGGGCTCGGGTGCGCGGCCACGCCCACCGGCTTGACGATCACGAGGATGTCGTCGTCGTCATGGATGATCTCCATGCCCTCGACGGGCTCGGCGACGATCTGTACCGGAGCGGGCGCCTGCGGCATCTCCACCTCCAGCCAGGCGCCGCCGTGCACGCGCTCGGACTTGCCGACCACGCTGCCGTCGACCATCACCTTGCCTGCCGCCGCAAGCTCGGCGGCCTTCGTGCGGGAAAAACCGAACATGCGAGAGATGGCGGCGTCGACGCGCTCGCCCTCCAGGCCGTCCGGCACGGGCAGGGTACGGATCTCGGGAATCGTGCTCACCCATTGAGTATGCAGGAGGCCACCGACACTCCCGCACCACGAGAGCCCCCGCAGGAGGCTCCGCCGCCGCTCGGGCCCTGCTCAGCCCCTGGTCAGCCCCTGGTCAGTCCTTGTGGACGGTGCCGTCCGGGTCCAGGCCTCGGAACGAGAGGATCACGATCAGGAAGCCGCCGCACACGATCGCCGAGTCCGCGAGGTTGAACACCGCGAAGCCTTTCGGCGCGATGAAGTCGACCACCGCTCCCTCGAACACTCCGGGGGCGCGGAAGATCCGGTCGGTGAGGTTCCCCAGGGCGCCGCCGAGCAGCATGCCGAGGGCGATCGCCCACGGCAGGCTGTAGAGCTTGCGGGCCAGGCGGGCGATCACGACGATCACGGCCGCCGCGATGCAGGTGAAGATCACGGTGAAGGCCTCGCCGATCCCGAAGGCGGCGCCCGCGTTCCGGATGGCGTTGAACTGGAGCAAGTCGCCGATGATCTCGATCGGCGCGTGGTGCTCCAGCTTCGCGACGACGATCATCTTGCTGACGAGGTCCAGGGCGTACGCCAGCACGGCGACCGCGAACAGGACGAGGATCTTGCGCTTGCCCTTGGGCCGCTGCGCGTCCGGCGCGGCCTGCTCGTCGGGCGACGCGTGCTCGTCCGGCGACACCTGCTCGCCGGCCTCGTCCCGCCCAGCCGCCTCAGGGATGTCCGGCGTACCGATGATGCGCTCCGCCTCTGCCACGTGAGTCCCTCAACCTAGGTACCTGACTGGGGACGAGAGTACGGCACACACGTACGGCGGCAGGTGGTCAGGCCGCCTTCAGTAGCGGCGCTCCTCCTTCTGCTTGCAGTCCATGCACAGGGTCGCGCGCGGGAACGCCTGCATCCGCGCCTTGCCGATGGGATTGCCGCAGTTCTCGCAGATGCCGTACGTTCCCGCGTCCAGCCGCTCCAGGACGCGCTCGGTCTGCTCGAGCATCTCGCGCGCGTTGGCGGCCAGGGACATCTCGTGCTCCCGCGTGATGTTCTTCGTGCCGGTGTCCGCGTCGTCGTCGCCCGCGCCGTCCCCGGAGTCGCGCATCAGACCCGCCAGGGCGTCCTCGGAGGCGGAGATCTCGGCTCCGAGCCGCAGCGCCTCGCTCTGGAGCTCCGCACGGGCCTCCGCGACCTCCTCCGGGGTCCAGGGGTCCTCGCCGGGCCGTACAGCGAGCTCACCGGGGTCCGCGGCGGCGATACGCGCCTTGGGCACCGCCGTCGGCTTCTTCGCTGCCGTCGCCGTGCCCGGAGTCTTCTTCGTAACCACTGTCGTGGCTCCCGTCGTCTCCGCGGCCTGAGCCGCACCCTCGGCCGCTGTCGCAGCCGTCTTCTTGGCCGTGCTCTTCTTGGCCGTGCCCTTCTTGGCAGCTGCCTTCTTCGTCGCGGAGGTCTTCTTCGCGGCGGAGGCCTTCTTCGCCGCGCCGGGCTCCTTGGCGGAGTCCTCCTCGGCCGCTGTCTTCCTGCCGGCGTCGGCGACCATGTCGACCGCCTTCTTCGCGACTGCTTTCTTGGCGGCCGCCTTCTTCGCCACTGCCTTCTTGGCGGCGGTCTTCTTCGTGGCCGCGCCCGTGGATCTGCCCGACGCCGAATCCTGTACGGCGGTCTTCTTCGCCACCATGGCCGCGGCCCCTTCACATTTTGTGATCTTGCACGCGAATCGTGCTGGGACGATAAATCGACTCAGAGCCCGCGGCAACGGGGCACGCCGCCCGATCCGCCCGCCCCATGGGTGCGCGCGAAAAGCATGCATGCGTTGTGCCCAGCTCCCAGCGCGGTAATCCGCCCGGTACGGCGGCCCAGGATCCGGCTACCCGGCATGTCGCCATTCGGGTCAGTTCCGGCGGTCCCGGCGGCCCGGGGCACAGGCCCGTTCCCGGGCGGAAACGGCCCCCTTGGCCCCACCCGAATAAGCGGTCGGCCTCGTCCGCCCCGGCCCCGTACACTGGGCGCAGCGAGAAGCGTGGATGGGGACGAGTAGCGGCGTACGCGGCCATGAGCGACCCGGGGACGGTGTGAGCCCGGGGGCAGGCACGACGCGAAGATCACCCCGGAGCCGCCGGAAGAACCACCGGCAGTGGGCCCTCAGGCCCGCCGCGGGCCAGTAGACCCGGTATCGCGACCCCAATGAGGGGGCGTTCCGAGCGCCACACGCGTCAGGAAGGCCAAGGAGGGTGGTACCGCGGGAGCGCGACAAGCGGCTCTCGTCCCTCCGACGGAACGGAATCGTCCGCCGGAGGAAGCGCGTTGAACACGCAGCCGCAGTACCGCCAGGTGCCCGCCCAGGTCGACCTGCCCGCCCTTGAGCACGCCGTGCTCGACTTCTGGCGCGAGCAGAAGATCTTCGCCAAGAGCCTGGAGCAGTCCGAGGGGCGCCCCGAGTGGGTGTTCTACGAGGGCCCGCCCACCGCCAACGGCATGCCGGGCGCCCACCACATCGAGGCCCGCGTCTTCAAGGACGTCTTTCCGCGCTTCCGCACCATGCGGGGCTACCACGTCGCCCGCAAGGCCGGCTGGGACTGCCACGGCCTCCCGGTCGAGCTCGCGGTCGAGAAGGAGCTCGGGTTCAGCGGCAAGAAGGACATCGAGGCGTACGGCATCGCCGAGTTCAACGCCAAGTGCCGCGAGTCCGTGACCCGGCACACCGACGCCTTCACCGACCTCACGAACCGCATGGGCTACTGGGTCGACCTCGACGACGCGTACCGCACCATGAACCCGGAGTACGTCGACTCCGTCTGGTGGTCCCTGAAGGAGATCTTCAACAAGGACCTCCTCGTCCAGGACCACCGCGTCGCCCCCTGGTGTCCGCGCTGCGGCACCGGCCTCTCGGACCACGAGCTGGCGCAGGGCTACGAGACGGTCGTCGACCCGTCCGTCTTCGTCCGCTTCCCGCTCACCGGCGGCCCGCTGGCCGGCGAGGCGGCCCTCCTGGTGTGGACGACCACTCCGTGGACCCTCGTCTCCAACACCGCCGTCGCCGCGCACCCCGACGTCACGTACGTCGTCGCGACGAACGGTGAGGAGAAGCTCGTCGTGGCCGAGCCGCTCGTCGAGAAGGCTCTCGGCGAAGGCTGGCAGACCACGGGGCAGACCTTCACCGGCGCCGAGATGGAGCGTTGGAACTACCGACGGCCCTTCGACCTGGTGGAGTTCCCGGCCCCCGCGCACTACGTGGTCAACGCCGACTACGTGACCACCGAGGACGGCACCGGTCTGGTCCACCAGTCCCCCGCCTTCGGTGAGGACGACCTCAAGGTCTGCCGTTCGTACGGCCTCCCGGTCGTGAACCCGGTGCGTCCCGACGGCACCTTCGAGGAGGACGTCCCCCTCGTAGGCGGTGTCTTCTTCAAGAAGGCCGACGAAAAGCTCACCGAGGACCTCCAGGACCGCGGTCTGCTCTTCCGTCACATCCCGTACGAGCACAGCTATCCGCACTGCTGGCGCTGCCACACGGCGCTCCTCTATTACGCGCAGCCGTCCTGGTACATCCGCACCACGGCCATCAAGGACCGTCTCCTTCAGGAGAACGAGAAGACCAACTGGTTCCCGGACTCGGTCAAGAACGGCCGCTTCGGCGACTGGCTGAACAACAACGTCGACTGGGCGCTCTCCCGCAACCGCTACTGGGGCACCCCGCTGCCCATCTGGCGCTGCGAGGAAGGCCACTTGACGTGCGTGGGCTCGCGCGCCGAGCTCTCCGGCCTGACGGGCACCGACCAGTCTGAGCTCGACCCGCACCGCCCGTACATCGACGCGGTGACCTTCCCCTGCCCGACCTGCCAGGAGACCGCGACGCGCGTCCCCGAGGTCATCGACGCCTGGTACGACTCCGGTTCGATGCCGTTCGCGCAGTGGGGATACCCGTACAAGAACAAGGAGCTCTTCGAGAGCCGCTACCCGGCGCAGTTCATCTCGGAGGCCATCGACCAGACGCGCGGCTGGTTCTACACGCTGATGGCGATCGGCACGCTCGTCTTCGACAAGTCGTCCTACGAGAACGTGGTCTGCCTCGGCCACATCCTCGCCGAGGACGGCCGGAAGATGTCCAAGCACCTGGGCAACACCCTGGATCCGATCCCGCTGATGGACCAGCACGGCGCCGACGCGGTGCGCTGGTTCATGGCGGCCGGCGGCTCACCGTGGGCGGCACGCCGCGTGGGCCACGGCACCATCCAGGAAGTCGTCCGCAAGACGCTCCTCACGTACTGGAACACGGTCGCCTTCCAGGCCCTGTACGCCCGTACGTCGAAGTGGGCCCCCAGCGACGCCGACCCGGCGCCCTCGGAGCGCCCGCTCCTGGACCGCTGGCTGCTCAGCGAGCTGCACGCGCTGACCGACCAGGTCACGCAGTCCCTGGAGGGCTACGACACCCAGCGTGCGGGCAAGCTCCTGTCCACGTTCGTCGACAACCTCTCCAACTGGTACGTACGCCGCTCACGGCGCCGCTTCTGGCAGGGCGACAAGGCGGCCCTGCGCACCCTGCACGAGGTCCTGGAGACGGTCACCCGCCTCATGGCCCCGCTGACGCCGTTCATCACCGAGCGCGTCTGGCAGGACCTGGTGGTGCCGGTCACCCCTGGCGCCCCGGAGTCGGTCCACCTGACGTCCTGGCCCGAGGCCGACCTGTCGGCGATCGACCCGGACCTGTCGCGGCAGATGGTCCTCGTCCGCCGCCTGGTGGAGCTGGGCCGCGCCACACGCGCCGAGTCGGGCGTCAAGACCCGCCAGCCGCTGTCCCGCGCCCTGATCGCGGCCACCGGCTTCGAGTCGCTCAACCCGGAGCTGCACGCCCAGATCACCGAGGAGCTCAACGTCTCCTCGCTGGCATCGCTCTCCGAGGTCGGCGGTTCGCTGGTCGACACGACCGCGAAGGCCAACTTCCGCGCCCTGGGCAAGCGGTTCGGCAAGGGCGTCCAGGCGGTGGCCAAGGCCGTCGCCGACACGGACGCCGCCGCGCTCTCCCTGGCCCTGCGCGAGGGAACGGCGTCGGTCGAGGTCGACGGGGAGAAGATCACACTGGCCCCGGACGAGGTCATCATCACGGAGACCCCCCGCGAGGGCTGGTCGGTGGCGTCCGACTCCGGTGCCACGGTCGCTCTCGACCTGGAGATCACGGAGGAACTGCGCCGGGCCGGTCTGGCCCGTGACGCGATCCGCCTGATCCAGGAGGCCCGCAAGAACAGCGGTCTGGACGTCGCGGACCGGATCGCCCTGCGCTGGACCTCCACGGACCCGGCCGTGATCACGGCTCTGTCCGACCACGCCGAGCTGATCGCGGACGAGGTGCTCGCCACGGACTTCGGTCAGGGTGAGGCCGACGACACGTACGGCGAGACGTTCACTGACGAATCGCTGTCCATGACGTTCCGCCTCCGCAAGGCGTAACCACCAGGCAGCCGACAGCACCCGGCAGGGCGCTGTTGGCGCGGTGCGCGGAGGTCGGGGCGGACCGGGGGGTCTGGTTGGGGTGCCTACGGGCTTGG
>NZ_JBHVXJ010000022.1:0-166644 GCF_042881845.1 Streptomyces sp. NPDC058257 | reverse complement strand
GAACGTACGGTGCCCCCTCCCGCGTACATCTACGCGGGAGGGGGCACCGTACGTTCTGGAGCTTCAGCCCACGGGAGCAAACGGCACCGTGAAGCACGCCACCCGGTCCCCCGCGCCGCCCTGCTCCCGGTGCAGCACGACGGATCCGGCCCCGCCCGCACGGAACTCCCAGCCGTGGCGGGCGCTCGCCCCGCCCGAGCCGTCCGGGTTCGCGGTGAAGTCCAGCCAGACCTCGTTCTCCGGGTTGGCGTAGGCCGGGTCCTTCGACGGCTGAACCGGGTCCTCACGGTGCTGGTAGTGCCCGCCGGCCGCGGCCGGGTCGGCGCCGCACGGCTTCTGGTGCACATGGGCGCCGTACGCGTGACCCGGTTTCAGGCCCTTCACGCGCACCGTGACCGCCATGTCGCCGGGACCGCCGCGCTGCTCGACCTCGATCGAGGATCCGGCGGGCACGAGCTTCTGGTCGTACGTGATCGCCGACGAAGGGATGAAGGCCGTGGGCGGCGCGAACCGCGCCCCGACCCGTTGCCGGTAACAAGGCGCCTCGTCCCCGCCGGCCACACCGCCGCCCGCCGCGAACACCGCCACCGCCAGGGTCCCGGCGAGCATTCCTGCCACCATCGTCCCGCTCCTTCCGTACCGTCCGTTGACTCACTCTGTTGGTACGGGACTTCGGCGCCGTACGTCGCGCCGAGAGCGGCAGCCGGGTGAACGTGATGTAGCGAACATATGAGCCCCCAGCGGATCTCCGGCGGCGAGCGCGGCGTACGCTGTACAGCTGTCACCAAGCCGCCCCTGCCGCTCCCCGCGCTGTCGCGGCAGTCAAGTCGTCGACCGGGGAGTTACGGGGAATTCCGGTGCTTGAGAGTCTGGGCTCACTGACCAGCAGCCCATGGATCTACGCGGTAGTGGCACTTTCCGTGCTCTTCGACATCGTCCTGCCGGTGCTGCCGAGCGGCGTCCTCGTCATCACGGCGGCCACCGCGGCGACCGCGGCCGGCACGGCGAGCACGGGGGCGGGGAGCGTCGCGCGCGAGGTCCCCGACATCCTGCTCCTCCTGCTCTGCGCGGCCACCGCCTCGGTACTCGGCGACCTGGCCGTCTACCGCCTCGCCTGGCGCGGCAACAAGCGCCTGGACCGCGCCATCGCCCGTTCGCGCCGCCTCACCACGGCGCAGGAACGACTCGGCACGGCACTCGCCCGCGGCGGCGGCGTCCTGGTCGTGGTCGCACGTTTCGCCCCGGCGGGCCGCTCGATCGTCTCGCTCGCGGCGGGCGCGGCACACCGCAAGGTACGTGAGTTCCTGCCCTGGTCGGCGCTCGCGGGCGTGGCCTGGGCGGGCTACAGCGTCGCGCTCGGCTACTTCGGCGGGCAGTGGCTCGGCGCGACGTGGCTGGCCACGGGCGTCTCACTGGTCGCCCTGTTCGCGGCGGGCGCGGGGGCGGCGTTCCTGGTGCGGCGGCCACGTACGGTGACGGCGAACTAGGCTGCGCGCACGGTGACGGCGGGCTGCGCTGCGCGCACGGTGGCGTCGGGCTAAGCCGCCGGGGCGTCCTCGGCAGCCTGCTCGGCCGCCCTCGGCCTGCCCCCTCGCACCTCGATCCCGGCGAGCAGCTCGGCGGTGGCTTCGGCGACCGCGTCCACGGCGCGGTCGAAGACCTCGCGGTTGTGCGCGGCCGGGGCACGGAACCCCGAGACCTTGCGCACGTACTGGAGCGCGGCGGCCCGGATCTCCTCCTCGGTGGCGTCCTCGGGGATGGCGGGCGGACGGAGCGTCTTGATGCTTCGGCACATGTATACAGCTTGCCGCGAGTGAGGCGCGGGCGTGAAGCCGTCACGCCCACGGGCCCCACGAGACCTCGCCGGACACCACCAGAACCCGCGGGATCTCGCCGGACCCCACGAGACCCCTCGCACTCGAAATTCGAACAGGAGTAGCATTACCGCGTGCCTGCAACCCCTGCATACGACTTCCCTGACGACCTTCTCGCGGGTCAGGAGGAACTGCACCAGGTCCGGGCCGAACTCCTGGCCCTGCTGAAGCGGCTCCCCTGGTCGGTCACGCCGCTCGACGGCTTCAGCGACGACCACGGCTGGCGCAAGGTGGAACGCCCGGCCTCCCCCGGCTGGACCTCGGACCAACAAGCGGAAGTAGAGAAACTTCGCTCGCGGGAAAGGGAGTTGGCGGTGTTCGTCACCTGTCACCGCTTCTGGGACGAGGTGACGGGACCGGACGCCGTGGCGGCTCGCGCACGACTCAAACACGCCCACGAGAAAGCCATTGACACCGAGTGACAGCGGGCGTTGACTCAGCTACGCCGAGGAGGTGCTGGCATGAATATTCTGCTGGTGGTCCTGCTTCTTACACTGATCGGCCTGGGCTTCAGCCAGCCAATTCTGTGGCTGGCCGCCGCGGCGCTCATCTTCTTCATGATCCAGCAGTACGACCGCGGGGGCTCGGGAAAGAGCAGCGGCAGCGGGAGCCGCTCGGGCGGAAGCGGGGCGGGCGGGAGCGGCGCGGCCGGAAGCGGGGCGGGCGGAAGCGGTGGTCCCGGAGGTGGCGGTGGGGGTGGTGGCGGTGGTGGTATCCCCAAGACCTACCGCGACTACCGCATCCGGAAAGAACGCCAGGAGCGCTGGGACCGCAGGTACCGCCGGACGCATCCCGATTCGGGGCGCTGATCGGGAGGCCGACGGGGTGCCGATCCGGGCGCAGATCCGGGCGCGGATCCGGGCGCGGATCCGGGCGCCGGGCGCAGATCGAGCGTCGAGCGGACATCGAACGGTGCGGTCGTCAGCGGGCGGCCGCATTGCCGGTACTACTAGTAATCATTCCGGGTGACAGCGCGCTTACCTGCGCAAACGCTGGGGATTGAGGTCATGCACAACGCATCGACCAGCCCCGGGAGTTCACTCGCATGCGCTTCGGAACCGCCGTAGTCACCGCCGCCTTCGCGGCCCTTCTGACCGCGGTCGCCCCTTCGGCCACCGCCGAACCCCACGCCACCCGACCGAGTGTCGCGACACCCCCCGGGCAGGTCTGCTTCTGGACCGAGCCCGGCATGATGGGCCAGGCCTGGTGCTACGGCCCGCCCGGCTACGCGGAGGCCGAGAACGGCACACAGCGCCACGCCTACTCCTTCGAGTCGCGCGTCAACGGCACTGTCTACGCCATCAGTTTCGGCCCTGGATCCGGCTGTCTCTACCGCGAGATCCGCCCGGGCGACTACGACGAGAACTGGACGGCCTGGGCCACCAAGCTGGACGGCGTGAGCGATACGACCATGGGCTGCGAGCAGGGCTGACGTACGTAGATGCCCCACCGCCCACGGCCACTCCTGGCCGCGCTGTTCCTCTCGCCCTCCCTGCTCCTCCTGAGCGCGTGCGCGCAGTCGCCCACAGCCCCCGCGCTGCCACCGGACGACGTCATCAGGTCAGCCCAACAACAGCTGACGGACGACTGCTTGAAGAGGCAGGGCCTCACGCCACCACGCCCGCACCACGGCAACGACAGCCACAGATACAGCCACAGCCACAGCCACAGCCACAGCCACAGCGGCGACTACAACGGCACCGCGAGTAATCCACGTAACCCGGGCGAACAGTCAGTCCGGGCCCAGGAGCGCACGGCAGCAGCCCTGTTCGGTACGGGCCGCACGGAGCTCTCCCTCAAACTCGCCACCGGGTACACCGTGCGCGCCCACACGGACGGCTGCCTCGCCGCGGCACAACGCACGCTCTACGGCGACCAACGGCGCTGGTTCGAGGTCTCCACGATCGCCAACAACCTCAAGCCGGAGGCGGCATACCGCCACCGCACCCTCACGTCGGTCCGCGCCGAGCACCGGCAGGACCTGGCCGACTGGCGAACCCTGCACACACACGCCCTGCACCAGGCCACGACCCGACTCACAGCACAGCAGCAGAGAGAGAAGCACGCATCATGATCAGTAGTCACAAGCCCACGGCCCTGCTCGCCGCCACGCTCCTGGCACTTGGCACCGCCGTTGCCTCGTCGGCCACGGCCCAGGCCGCCTCGTGCCCCAGCGGCCAGTTCTGCGCCTGGACGGACGCGAACTTCGGCGGCCAGCGCACGAACTGGTCGGGCGACGACCACGACTGGGAGGACCCCATCCAGGACCAGGACTCCTCCTGGGCCAACCACGGCATCTCCGGCCCCGGCATCAAGGACCACGTCCAGGTCTACGAGAACCCGGGCCTGGTCGGCTTCGGCACGGTCTGCCTGGGCCCCGGCCAGGAGATCGCCACTCCCAGCGGCTGGGCCAACGACAGCGGCGACTCCCATACCTGGAAGATGGAGTGCTAGCTGTCGCCCCACCACGGTGCACCCCTGCCACGGCCACCACGGCCACCATGGCCACGGGGTGCACCGCCCTCTGAACACCGCCCCGGCGGGTCAGCCCGAACACCGCCCCGACAGGTCAGCCGGTCGGCGCGCCCGCGGGAAGCCCCCCGAGCATCGAGACCGCCCCCAGAGCCGCCTCGTCGACCACGGAGGTGGCAGCCGCGGGGTTGTCAGCCGTCAGCTCGCCGGTCTTCTCGTCGACGTCGACCCCGCCGAGAGTCCCCTGCAGGTCCCGCGTCGATTCCTCCGTCGTCCTCGTGACGGAGTCGAGCAGCCGCGTCCCACCGTCGGCGGGCGGCTGCGGCGCGGCGAACGCGGGAGAAACGGCCCCCAGGGCGAGCCCGAAACCGACGACACCAGCGGCAGCCTTGGCGATCTTCACGAGGTGGATCCCTTCCGGCAGGGCCCGGCGGCAGCACGACGGTCGTACGCCCGAAGCATCCGCAGGTCGGACACTCACACAGCCCTTGCCGAATTCCCCAACTCTCGCGTGATCGCCAAGGTTCTGGCCGACCACCCGATCGATGTCCTGCGCCTCTGCTCCTTCCGGCGGTCATCGCCGACGCCGGGTGGCCCGGCAGGAGCAGTGTCCTGCCGGGCCACCCGGTCTCTTCCCACAGCTTGTCCCGCGGCCTGTCCTACAGCTTGGCGCTCCGGTTGGCCGCGGCCCTGAGGCCCGCCACCGTGAGTGCCACGACCAGCAGTGAGGCCAGCGCGGCGGCCACCGCCGACAGGGCCGGGATCGGTGCTGTCACCCCGTCGGGCCGCAGCACGTAGGAGAGCGTCGTGGAGTCGATCCGGTCATCCACGAGGTGGCTGACGGTCAGCGCACCCGCCACCAAGGTGCTCACGACGGCGACGATCGGCGATCGGCTCAGGCACAGTGCCAGGCCCGTCACGGCACAGACGGCGACGACGCCGAGCGCGGCGGAGACGCTGAGGGTGGACGCGTCCGACCAGTTCAGCGGGAAGTGGGCCGCCGCACAGAGCAGAAGAAGGCCGCCTGCCGCGCGGCGCAGCCACGCCAGGAGTGTCTTGCCCTGTGCGTGTGCGGCCGGGGCGGCCGGGGCGGTTGAGGGGTGCCCGGCCTCGGCGGGCGAAGCGGTCGGCGCGGCCGGAGTTCCGGCCCCGACGCTGTCGGCGTCCACGGCTCCGCCGTCTTCCCCATGCTCCTCGTGTCCCCCATGCCCCTCGTGTTCCTCGTGTTCCTTCTGCTCCTTGAGGCTGCCGATCAGCTGCATCAGATCCTCGACGGATCTAGTCGTACCCGCGGCGTGCACCGCCTCGGCGCCGCTGTGCGGGTCGTGCGGGGGGCGGGACAGCAGGTGAACTAGACGGCTGACCTCCGGAATAGGCCGTTCTTCGGCGGCGTGCCGAATGGCCTCATCCATGTGCTCGACGGGGTGTTGCGGCGGGCCGAGCAGTTCCACCAGCTGAGTGACGTCGTCGACAGAGCGGGCCACGGCCGCCAGACGGAGCACCGAGGCGGCGGTCGGCATGCCGTCAGGTGACTGCTCCAGACGAGTGACGAGGTCGACGACGTCGTCCAGGGGCCTGGACACGACGGCAACGCGTATGAGCTCTTCCACGGCGTCGTCGTCGGCGCCGGGCGCGGCCTGTTCCGGGGTTGCGTCATCGGCGCCTTGGCCGGTGTCGCGGGCCACCTGGCCGGTGTCGAGGGCGACCTGATCGGTGTCGGGGTCCTCCGCGTGCGGCCGCAGAACAGGCTGATCGCGGAGCGGGACGCCGAGCTGCACGGTCCCCCAGTGAACCGACGTCGAAACCAGCGGCTCGTCGGTTCCGGATATGTCCCCTGCGGCAGAGAATGACTCAGCGGCCATTTTCGTTCTCCATTTCAGCGGGGCGTCCTCACCCCGTAGGTGTACGTGTCTCCCGTTCTATGCACGCTTGCTCCGCCCCGCCACTGGTGGAACTCCCCCGGCGGCGGTTCGGCGAGGACGGCCCAGCGCGAGCCGAGGAGCGCGAGCCGACCCGCACGGCGGCCTGCCGCGATCCGCCGCCGACCGTGGACGGCCTCTTCCGCCCACGGCTGGAATGGGCGCTTCCTCTGTTGCCGTTGATACTGCCGTCATGCACTTAGGTACCGCCCGTGTGGTGACGAATGGATACTGCAACTCGGCATCGGCATAGCGTGGTTACGGACAGAGGGGGCTCGAGTCCATGCCTACCAACTCCGTGATCCTCGTAGTCGATGACCACAAGGACACCCTGTTCGCGCTGGAGAGCGCGTTGGCCCCTCTCGGCTACCCGATGGTGAGCGCGACCAACGGGGACGACGCCCTCAGGATGGTCCTGCGCGGGAACGTCGGGCTCATCCTGCTCGACGTGCGCATGCCGGGCGTGAGCGGTCTCGACGTCGTGCGCTATGTACGCCGACTGGACCAGACGCGGTCCATCCCCATCATCTTGCTGACCGGCTTCGACGTCAGCCGCGACATAGCCTCGACGGCCTTCCTGCTCGGCGTGGCCGACATCGCCCTCAAGCCCATCGATCCGCTGACCCTGCGCACCAAGGTCCGCTACCTCTTCGACACCCACCAGCAGATGAAATCCATGCAGCTGGAGATCGATGAACTCCGGGCCCAGCTGAAGGACGGCAGCATCGGGACAACGGACAACAGTCACTCCGCGTCACGGTGCGCTCCCGGCCCCCAGATGGAGACGTGAACGCCCCTTCGTGAAGGCCGCCGATCACGGCTGGGTACACCGGCCGCCGCACGGCTCCGTACGCCGCGCTATGGCTACGCGCGCGGGTGGGGGCGGGCAGGCGGACCGTTCACCGCGCTCATGGACGTACAGCGTCGGTCTGGCCAAGCGCGGCGACCACCTCGACGAGAAGGCCCGTGCGGGCCGGGCGTCGGGGGTTGCCTCACGGACATTACGCGCCCACAGCAGCGGCCCTTTCCGCCTGCCTCACGACGCTCGGCGCCGTCTTCTCCTGAGAGGGCTGGAGGCTGGACAGATCCCGGAATTGGTCAGCGACGAGGCGTCCCCACACCTTCTCAACCGTGGAATTCTGGTGCTGAGCGAGCTCCTGACACAGCTGCTCAGTCATCTCCCGCACCGCCTCCTGCCCGCGCCGTCTCCACTCCAGGCGAGCAGCATCATCCATGGCTGCTTCCAGCCGATGGGCTCGCTCTGCGGGCGGCGTGTCTACCGCCACGGCGGCGATGGCTTCACGCACGCGCCGCACCTGTTCCGACTGGTCTGCCACATCCGTCCCTCTTCGGGGTGGGGAGGCGGATTTCCCGGGCCGCCTTGTGTAGTCACCGTTCGGTTGGTGGGTAGACCATTCCCCCACCAGCTAACGTGCGGGCGCTCAGAAGGGGCGCTCTCCATCGACGACCGCGAGCGTCCAACGAGCGCCGTCAGCTGCCTGGATGGCCAGCTTCTGCTTCACCGGGTCACCGTAGACCCGCCCGATGGTCACGGGGCTGCTGCACTTGACGGTGGTGGGGTCGCCCTTTGGGTTCTCCCTTTCAACTACCGTCACTGTCCTGGCGCCGGAGCAGACGGACACGGCCACGCATCGGCCCATGAGCTTCTCCTGAAGAGTTGCGCCCGCCCGACGGCTGTCTCATCGGGCGGGCAGGGTTGGAACCTAGCTGATGGTCCATCCCTCGCGGTACGGCGCCCAGAATTCCATGTACTTCTTGTTACCGGCGGAGAGCAGTTGGTGTACCGGTTGGCGCTGTAGCCGTAAGTGGACAACGCTATGACTCTGGTCGCGACACTCCGCATGAAGCCCCCCCCATAAATGTGACGCCCCCTCAGACGGGTACGGGGACGTGGCCACCAAGATCACAACATGGAGGGAGGCAGTCACGTTAGGCACTCCGGGGAAGCCTGAGAGTTCCCGTAGGCCACCATATGTGGTGAGCATTACCCGCCCGGACGCTTAGAGGCGCGCCGAGGCCCCGCCGCCCCTGACGCGGCGGGGCCTCTCTGCTGGGGCCTAAATACCCTCAGCGGCTATCCAAGTAGCTGCCCACAGAGGTAGAGGGGGTGCCGGGCTCCGGCGCCCACAGCAGGCCATAGACGCCGAACGCTACGGCAGCGACACTGGTTACTGCGATAGCAATTCGCAGCTTAGACATAGGGGTTCCTCCTTCCACCAGCTCGGTTCAGCTGCAACCGGGCCAGTTCTTGACATGCTGGGCCTTCCAGGCCGTGAGCTTGTTGTCCACCCTGGAGTCCACCGCCGAGGACTTTCCGTGCCCCATAACAAACATAGAGTCCTTACCTCGGCACTTCGAGTCAAGGATACGGTAGGTGTCGATAACCCAATCCGAGCGGTTATTCACCCACGACGACGTCTTGTTATCGAATCCCCAGTTGGCGGCATATCCGACACTGGTGTCCTTGAACTGCCAGCGCTTTCCCTTGAAATTCTTGTACTGGTAGAAGCAGAACCAGTCCGAGTTGGGGGTCCACCCCGAGGGGCAGCCCTGGACCGCGGACCGCAGCCCGACGTTGTCATTCGGGTCGGTGTCCAGGTTGTAGCTCTGTGCCCGACCCTGGCGAGTTCCTGTTCCGAGGTTGTCTGGAGCTTCACCGGTAACGGGGTTGGGGAACACGACAACTGCGCCGTCGTCGTAGGCGACGGCGTAGTCGGAAACCTGCGTCCCGCCGTACTCGGCTATCTGCTCATCGATCGACTTCTGGAGGCGCTCGCTGGACGTGTCGGCCTGGGCAGAGGAAGTGGTTAGTGCGCTGAGGGCGAGGACGGCAACTGCCGTGGCGCTGGCGGCGAGCGAGCGATTCACTTAAGGAACTCCGAGCGGTTGATCTTGGCTGAACAGGCACGGACGCTACCAGTAGCGCACTTATCGAACTTTCCTGTATATCTCGTGGTCAATACCAAGCAAACGGACACACAGGGACGGAATACCCGTCAACTCGTGCTCATCAAAGTGCCGTTGCCGCCCCCAAGGTCGCCACACCGCACGGATTACGACGTAGATGTCCGTTATTGGATCTTTATGGGAACGGCTGGTGAAGCCCACTCGCGCTTGCTCCTCCCGAGCGCCGCCGGAAGACTAAGGAGCGCCGCTGGGCCTGTAGTTGCATTCCCGCCGATCATGTCCCGCACCCAGCCGCAGATCCGGCACGCCCGGAAGCATCCACAGACCTCACGGAGCAACACCCCGGCAACCGCGTGAACGGCCCCGGGGTATGGCCGACCAACAGGAGTCGACATGGCCGAGACTTCGGGCCCAGCGTCCGGCGCGGGAAGCGGACCGAGAAGCACACTCCAGGCGCCGCCAGTCCACGTACCGGACCCGGGCGCGCTGTCCGAGCAGCAAGTACGCGGCCGTGCCTGCCTGCGATCTCTCGACCACGCGCGCCATCGAGAGGGGCCGGCCCGTCGCCGTGCCCGAGGTCTGGTGTCCCTGCGAGTGCCAGCGGCCGAGGGGGCAGGAGAGCAAGGCTCCGCGGGCGGCGCGGGCCGCCGCGCGAGAGGTGCCGCACCGCAGCCCGCGGTCCGGTTGGACGAGGGCGCGAAGCGGCATGTCGAGGATGTCGGCGATGAGGAGCAAGTGGTCAATGAGGGCGGAGCGCGTGCCCTATGCGATTAGATCGCTCGTTCGCATGACAGGTACATGCCTCGTTGCGAGAGCGCTCTCGATCGGATCTGATGGATGCGGCTTGCATATACCTCCACCCCCAGACCCGGGTGGGCTCACTCGCGACCGGCTCTCTCGGGGCAGGTGTCGCGGGAGGGTAACGGTAGGAGGGTAGGAGGTGTTCACGTGTCCGCCTGCGCGGGAAGGCACACCAGCCCTCGTCATGAGCGACTCTATGCGCGGCCCTGGCCTGTGCCATTCCCTCGTGCGAGTGCCGCCGATCTCATGATCGGCGGGAAATGTGGCCACGATGTGGACTCGCGCATGAAAGCGGCCCCTCAACTGATCAAGCTTGAGGGGCCGTTCGTACCGCTTACCAGCGGGTTACTGCGGTGGGCGCGGACGGTTTCGAACCGCCGACATCTGCCTTGTAAGGGCAGCGCTCTACCACTGAGCTACGCGCCCGGGATGTTTCGACAGCCTACCCTGCCTGTGGCCCCGCCCCGCAAACCCGTATGGGTGATCAAGGTGCCCCGGTGGTTCGGCGGGTCCACGGCGCTCGGGGGAGAGCGGGCGATGCGACCGGCGTCCGCTCGGCACGCGTCCGTTCGCACGACGTGGCGGCCAAGACCGCCAACGGGGCCGTTGATGTTTCCGTTCCCCGCGACAGTGGTAGTCCGCACCTGGTGTCCGCCCGTAGCGAAGGCGGCAAAGTCACGATGCGCGGCGCGAACTAACCGGCCCGTGTATTCGTCATTAACCGGTGGGAGAATGTGACACCGGGCAAGGCGGATGACAGCACGGGAGAGGGATAGTGACGGCGACACCTTCGCAGCCGTACACGCCGGTTACGTCCAGCGGTTCAGTGGTGCTGGTGCTGGTGCCGGATGAGGATGTACGTCGCTGCGGGAGCGTGCGACCGCCTCACCGTACGGACGACCGGCAGAACCTCCAGGGCCCCCAGAACGACCGGGACGGTGGGCTCCGCCCGCACAGCCCGCACAGCCCGCACCGCCCGCACCGCCCGCACCGCCCGTCCCCTCTGCGCGATGCCGTGGCGCTCGCCCTCCTGCCCCTCCCCCTCCTCGCCCTCGCCCTTCCCTCCGCCTTCGCCGGTGGCGGCACCCGGCGTTGGTTCGGCGGACGCGGCGAGAGCGTGCGGGCCGACGCGCAAGCCGCCAAGGACGCGGCGGCCGCTGCCTTTTACGAGTTGGACACCGCCCAGCGCGATCTGCGGATCTCCATCGAGACCATCGTGGCCGTCGACTCCACGCCCGCCGCGCAGCGGGCGGTATCCGACTTCGAGGCCATCGGGCGGCGCATCGACGAGGCCAGCCATCAGTACATCGACGCGGTGGACGCGCACGACCTCGACCGCGATGACCTGGAGACCTCCGTCGCCGCCCGCGCACGCACCGAGCTCACCCAGGCCAAGGGCGAGCTGGACAAGGCCAGGGGCGACCTGGAGCGGTTCCAGCAAGGACTCGGGCCCCTGCTGGACAAGGCGGAGACGCAGCTCGCCCGGCTCGCCCCGGCCGTCGAGCGCGCCCGCCAGACACTGCTGGCCGCCAGCAACGCCCTCGATGCCGTACGAGAGGCCGGGCTCAAGGCCGACGACCTCGCCGCACGCCTCGCCGCGCTCGGCCCGGAGCTGACCAAGCTCAATCAAGGGGCCGGGCAGCACGGCGTGCCGGAGACACTGCAGCGGGCCGACCGCGTCCTTCGGGACGCCGAAGCCGTGCGGGCCGAGGCCGAGCAGCTGCCGGAGCGGGCCGCCGAGATAGACCGCCGCCTCGTCTCGCTGCGTACGCGCGCGCAGGCGCTCACCACCCGCAGCGGCCAGGTCGACCCGGTCCTCAGCGAGCTGCGGCGGCGTTTCACGGCCGCCTGCTGGCAGGACCTGCAGCGCGTGCCGGACGAGGCCGCGGAGAACGTACGGCAGGCCGAGGCCAAGCTCAAGGAGGCCCGGCAGGCGCGCGAAGAGCAGCGCTGGCCGGACGCCACCGCCCGGCTCTCCACGGTCCGCGCCCTGCTGAACTCGACGGACGAGGCGGTATCGGCCGCCGGCGACCGGTTGCAGCGGCTCAACGCGGTGTCGAAGGACCCCCAGCAGGAGATCGAGCGCACCCGCTTCGCGATCCGCGACGCCCAGCGCCTGGCCATGGCGGGGCGCCAGACCCCGGAGCAGCGGCACGCCCGCCCGCTCGACGAGTCCGTAGCCCGCCTGGACCGCGCGGTGGCCTCCCTGGAGGGCCGCCACCCGGACTACTGGCACTTCCTGACCGAGACCGAAGCCGTGCGGCAGACGGTGGCGCGGGTGGTCGGCCAGATCCGGGAGGAGCGGGGGCACGGAGCCTAGGGCCGAAGGGCGAGAGGCCTAGCAGCCTGGGGGCCTCTGGGGGCCTGGGGGCCTGAGGTCGGCTGGTTCGAGCGCCTCTGCTGGCGGTCCGGGGCCCGCGGGCGGATCCTGGAGTTACGTACGCCGACGTCTCCGGACGCGGGCGTCAGCAGTAAAAATGTACAGAAGTGACAACGTACAGAAGCGGCCTCCGCGCATACCCAAGGGAGGCGGACATGGCCACGCATGTACTTCAGACAGGGCCGAAGCGGCCCAGGCGGCACGTCACGCTGAACGAGCACCTGCCCGTCGACCACCGCCTCAGCACGGTCTACCGCGTCGGCGCGGGCCTCATGGGGCTCGTCCTGCTCGCGTTCGGCGTCCTCGGCCTGATCGACAAGATCGGCTTCTTCGACACCGGGGGCGACACCGTCGCCGGTCTGAACACCAACGGCGCGCTCAGCGTCCTGTCGATCTGCGTCGGGCTGCTCCTGTTCGTCGGCATGGTGATCGGCGGCAACTTCGCCTCGACGCTCAACATGGTTCTGGGCTGCGCCTTCATCCTCAGCGGCTTCGTCAACCTCGCCTTCCTCGACACCGGCCTCAACTTCCTCGCCTTCCGCATGCCGAACGTCCTGTTCAGCTTCGTGGTGGGCATCCTGCTGATGATCTTCGGGATGTACGGGAGGGTCGGCTCGGCCCTGCCGCACGACAACCCGTACTGGAGGGCGCGCCATCCCGAGCAGCACGCTGAACACTCCGAGCACCGCAAGCGCATCGAAGCACCGCAAGCACCACAAGCACCGCAAGCACCCTGAGCAGGCACGCTGAACGCCCTGTGCGAGCCTTGGGGCATGTCGGACCTCACCACTGCCTTCAGTAAAGACCTGCGGACCCGGCGCCTGGTCGCCATCGTGCGCGGCACCGACGCGGAGGCCTCCTTCCGGACGGTCATGGCGCTCGTCGAGTCGGGCGTGCCGCTCGTCGAGGTGTCCCTCAGCGGCGCCGACACCCTGGGCGTCCTGCGCCGGGCGCGCGCTGAAATCGGCGACGAGGCCTGGCTGGGCGCGGGCACCGTCCTCACCGCGGACGACGCGCGGCGCGCCTGGGAGGCGGGGGCCAATCTCATCGTGACGCCGGGCCTCGGGGCCGGAGTGGATGAGGCCGTACGGCGTGAACTGCCCGTCGCCGCCGGGGTCCTGACCCCCACCGATGTGATCGCGGCGAGCGCGGCAGGCGCGACCGCGCTGAAGATCTTCCCCGTTTCGGCGATGGGCGGCCCCGCCTATCTCAAGGCGCTGCGGGCCCCCTTCCCCGACCTGCCCTTCGTACCGGTGGGCGGCGTGGACGCGGCCGCCGCCGAGGAGTACCTGGCGCTCGGCGCGGTCGCTGTGGGCGTCGGCTCCCCGCTCATCGGGGACGCGGCGGACGGCGGGGACCTGGACGCGCTGCGCAAGCGCGCGGCGCGGTTCGTGGCGGTCGCGGGGGCGGGTCGATGAGCGCCATCGCGGCGACTGTTCAGGAGGCCGCCACCGTCCTCACCCTGGGCGAGACCATGGTCGCCCTGCGCGGCAGCGGGCCGCTGAAGCTGGGCGGTTCGATGGACGTGTCCATCGCGGGCGCCGAGTCGAACGTGGCCATCGGCCTCGCCCGGCTCGGCCACGCCACGCGGTGGGCGGGTGCCGTCGGCGACGACGAGGCGGGTGAGCTCGTGCTGCGCACGCTGCGCGCCGAGGGGGTCGACGTCAGCGGCGCGACCCGCGATCCGGACGCGCCCACGGGCCTGATCCTCTTCGAACCCCGGCTGCCCGAAGTGACCCGCGTGCACTACTACCGCGCGGGCTCCGCCGGTTCACGCCTCACGGTGTCAGCGGTCGAGGGCGCCTTCACCGTTCCCGGGGCACCCCGCGTCCTGCACCTCACCGGCATCACCCCGGCCCTCGGCCCCTCCGCCCTGGCCGCCTGCCGCCGCGCCCTCGAACTGGCCGGGGAGCACGGCACGACGGTCTGCCTCGACGTCAATTTCCGCTCGCGTCTGTGGAGCGACGAGGAGTCCGCCGCGGTCATGCGTTCCTGGATTCCGTACGTCGATGTCCTGATCGCGTCGGACGACGAACTGCCGCTGTGCGTACCGGAGATGACCGGGCCGGGCGAGGACCCTGCCCTTCCCGAGGCGCTCCTCGCCCAAGGAGTCCGCGAAGTCGTGGTCAAGCTCGGCGCCGCCGGGGCCACCGCGTACACCGCCGACGGCGAACTGCACACTCCGGCGCGCCCGGTACGGGCGGTGGACGCCGTGGGCGCGGGGGACGCGTTCGTCGCCGGGTATCTGTCGGCGCTGCTCGACGGTGCGGATGTGGCGGGGCGCCTGGACCGGGCCGTGACGACGGGCGCCTTCGCCGTGGCATCGCACGGGGACTGGGAAGGGGCACCCACGCGAACGGAACTCGGGCTGCTCGGGGCAGGGCCCGGGACTGTGGTGCGCTAGCACTGCGGGGCCGCTGCGCGCGGCGACAGAACCGCGAGGCGGTGGAAGCTGGCCACGCCCACGCGGCGACAGGCTCTCGGGCCGCTTGGAGCACGACGACAGACCCACGGGGCGGGGTAGGAGCAGGTCGCGCCCACTCTGCGACAAACCCGCGAGGCAGTCGGAGCTGGTCGCGCCCACGCGACGACAGGCTCTCGGGCCGCTTGGAGCACGACGACAGACCCACGGGGCGGGGTAGGAGCAGGTCGCGCCCACTCTGCGACAAACCCGCGAGGCGGTGGAAGCCGGCCGCGCCCACACGACGACAGAACCGCGAGGCAGTGGAAGCCCGTCGCGCCCACCGGGCGACAGACTCTCAGGCCACTGGAGCACGACGACAGACCCACGGGGCGGTACGAGCCGGTCGCGCCCACACGGCGACAGAACCGCGAGGCGGTGGAAGCGGGCCGCGTCCACGCGCGCCGCGGAGCCGCGTATCTCGCTGCCGCGCCCCTTGCCGCCCTCGCCCCTCGCGAGGTGCCCTGGAACCGTCGGCCTGCTAGCCGCAGCAGCCCCCGCCACAGCAGCCGCCACCGCCGCCTCGCGGTGCAGGGGCGGACGCCGAGGCCGAGCCTCCGACGGCCACCGTCGACAGCAGCTTCACCGTGTCCTCGTGCCCGGCGGGGCAAGCCGCGGGGGCGGCGGACTCGGCCATCGGGCGGCTCAGTTCAAAGGTGTCGCCACAGGAACGGCAGCGGTACTCGTATCGGGGCATGGGCCAAGGCTAGCGGCAGAGCGGACCAACCGGGGTGCGTGGCCTCGGTGCAGAGGCACTCAACCGGAGTGCGGGGCTTCGTCACAAACTCGCCCCCCACCCCGACAGCACCGACAGCACCGACAGCACCGACAGCCCCGACAGCACCGACAGCACCGACAGCACCGACAGCACCGACAGCACCGACAGCACCGACAGCACCGACAGCACCGACAGCACCGACAGCACCGACAGCCCTCAACGAACCGCCGCCGCGAGGAACCCCCGCAGGATCTCCTCCCCCGCCGCGACCCCCCGCTCCGGCAGCACCGTGAGCCCCGGCGCCGTCCATCCCGTGTCGGCCAGCTCGCCGTGCCCCGGACGCCACGAGCGGTCGGCGGCGAGCAGCAGATCGGCGTCGAGCAGCGAGTCACCGGCGGCGAGGATCTCCTCCGCGCCGATACGGCGGGCCACCTCGCGCACCGCCGCGCTCTTCGTCAGCGGCTTCGGCACCGCGTAGATCTTGCGGCCCTGCAAGGAGACGGTCCAGCCGCGGCCGTCCGCCCACCCGGCGAGCTCCTTGACCCACCCCTCCGGCAGCAGGGCGCGGTCGACGACGAGATAGGCGAAGAGATCCTCGGCCACCCGCTCCTTCAGGAGCCACGCCGGGTCGGCCGTGCGCACCATGTGAGCGCGGACCTCGTCGAGCGAAGCGCACTCGGCGGCGAGCCGGCGGCCGACGCCCGCCCGCCACTCGGGGTCGGGAACCCCGTCGACCAGCAGATGCCCGCCGTTGGCACAGATCGCGAACTTCGGCGCGGGGCCCGGCAGTTGAATGCGGCCGTACTGCTCGCGCGTACGCGTGGTCGTCGGCACGAAGACCGTTCCGCGGCCCAGCTCGTCGAGGAGCCCGGCGGCGGTCTCGGTGACATACGACAGCGGCTTGCTCTCGTACACCTCGACGCAGAGCAGGCGCGGCGCGTCGGCGTCGGGCATGGTCAGGCCGAGGGCGGCGGCGGAGTAGATGAGGGTGCGGTCGAGGTCGCTCGCGACCAACACCGGCCGGGATGCGCCCACTCGGGTACTCGCTTCCGCGCCCACTCCCGCACTCTCCTCCGCGCTCGCTCCCGCACTCACTCCCGCGCTCGCTTCCGCACTCACTTGAAGGCCACCGCCTTGCCGTCCGTGCCAGTGGCTCCCCGCGTGTACTGCGGGTGGATCAACCCGACGCAGGTGTAAGGGAGTTCGTCCACTTCCTCGACCGGGACGCCACGCTGCTCCGCCAGGAGCCGTACGTGATCGAGGTCGGCCCCCGCCCCCGCACGCGCCAGGATCTTCCAGGGAACACGGCGAAGGAGGACGCGCGTCGTCTCGCCGACGCCCGGCTTCACCAGGTTCACGTCGTGGATGCCGTACTCCTGGCTGATCCGCTCGACGGCGGCCCAGCCTTCCCAGGTCGGTGCCCTGTCCGCCGAGAGCAGCTCCTTGACCTGGGCGTCGACGGCGTCCGTCACCTCGTCGAAGCGGGCCGCGACGGCGTCGATGAAGTCCAGGGAGACATCGCCGTCGGCGAGCTCGCGGTAGAACTTCGCGCCGTGGAAGTCATCGGGTCCGACCAGGTCCGCGCGCAGGACGGTACGCGATATCAGCCCGGAGACCGTCGAGTTGAGGCAGGCGGAGGGGATGAGGAAGTCCTCGCGGGTGCCGTACGTGCGGACGCAGGAGCCGGGATCGGCGAGCACGGCGATCTCCGGGTTGAAGCCGACGGCCCCGCCGGACTCCTCGAACTCCCGCACCGCGTCGGCCAGTTCGCGCGTGATCGCGCCCTTCCCCGTCCAGCCGTCGACGAAGACGACGTCGGCCGGGTCGTGGTGGGCGGCGAGCCACCGCAGCGCGTTGGCGTCGATGCCGCGGCCGCGCACGATCGACACGGCGTAGTGCGGCAGGTCCAGGCCGTCCCTGTCCTTGGCCCAGCGCCGCATCAGTACGCCGACGGGTGTGCCCGCGCGGGCCAGCGAGACGAGGACGGGGCGGGGGGACCGCTCGGCGAGCACGGTCTCGGTGACGGTGCCGACGGCCTGCGCGATACGCGCGGCGGAGGTGCCGAGCGCCGTGCGGAACAGCTCCTGGTACTGCGGGCTCGGCTGGTACTCGACCGGCAGCGACTCGGCGTAGTGCGCGCCACCGCTCTGTATCGCCTCCTCGCGCTCCTCGGTGGGCGCCTCCAGCCGTACGTCCGAGAGGTCCTGGAGCAGCCAGCCGACGTCTTCGGGGGCGTACGAGGAGAAGGCGGGGCCGCGAAGGGGCTCGGGCAGCATGGAGGGCCTTTCGGGGACGTGCTCAGGGACGCGCTCAGGGACGTACGAGGGCACGACGGCGAGCAGCACCTGAGGGGCGTGCGCGGCGAGCTGCGCCAACAGGCCGTCGGGAGAGTGGAGTTCGGGTCGGTCGCCCAAGGAGTCGACCACGATGACGATCGCGTCGAAGCCGCCGCCCGCGACGTTGTACGCGTACCGCTCGCCGGGTCCGTCGGCGGGCGCGTCGTGCGCGGGGAAGACGAGACGACTGCGGATGGCGTAGCCGGGGTCGTCGACGGCGAGGACGGGTGAGCGCGTGGTGGTGGAGTACCGCACGTCCGTCGTGTCGGCGCCGAGACGTTCCTCCAGTGCCGTCCCGAGGGCCAGCGGCGCGTACATCAGCTCTTCGAACCCGAGGACGAGAACGCGGCGCGGGAGCGCGCCGGGAGCCTCCGGGGCCGGTGCCGGCGTCGCCGCCAGCGCTTCGGCGACGCGCTCCGCCATCCCCGGCAGCGCGGCGTCCAGGACCGCCCGGTGCTCCGGGGTGAACCCGTGGCGCCCGCCGTCCGGCACTCCGGCGGGCCAGTCGAGGTCGACCCGGGTGACCGGGCCGCCCTCCCGGCGCGGGGCAGGGAGGGCGGCGGCCTCGTACTCCTCCACCAACGCCTGCCCCTTCTCCAAGACCCCGTCGGGCAGGCTCACGGTGCCGGACGCCATCGTGATCAGGTCGACCCGTGCGCCGATCTCCCGCGCGAAGTCGGCCAGACGGCCCTGGTCCTGCGGGGAGCGCATGTCGACGAGCGCCACGATGACGTACCGCTCGCGCGGGAAGAGCTCGTGCAGCGCGCGGATGGTGTTGAGGACCGTGTTCCCGGTGGAGAACTCGTCGTCGACGAGGACCAACGGGCCGTCCCTCGTGAGCAGCCGGGGATCCTCGGGGAGCAGCAGATGCGAGGTCGCGTGCGAGTGGGACTCCTCGAAGCCGCCCGCCCTGCGCACCCCGTCGACCGGGCGGCGCGTGGAGTGGAGGTAGGGCGCGAGGGCGAGGCCGTCCGCGACGCAGTGGCCGAGGCCGGTCGCCGTCTCGGCGTACCCGAGGACGACCGCGCGCCGGGCCTCCGCGTCGCCCAGGAGCGCGCGCACCCTGACACCGAGGTCGCGCCCGGCCGCGTACACGACCGAGGGATGCTGCGGCACGTGCTTGCCGAGGACGTTCGACACCAGGAGGTGCGCCCGCTTGGGGTTGCGGCGCAGGGCGAGGCCCAGCAGGCCACTCAGCCCCGCGTCCCCGGCCAACTCCACACCGAGCCGCTCGGCGACCCACGTCCCTGACCACACCACGTCGTCGTTCACAGTCCTCGCACAGTCCTTACGTTCCTTTTCAGTCGGCCAAAGTCGCCAGAGTCCTGGAGGCCCGGTCCGCCGGAGTCTTGCAGGCGCAGTCCGCCAAAGACGGATTCAGTCGGAGAGCCCGGCGGTGAGCAGCTCCACGAAGCCGATGTCCTCGCGCGCGACGCCGAAGACCTCGGCGCGCCTGAGAGTCCGCTCGGCCCACGCGCGGTGCGGTTTCACTTCGTTCATCTTGTTCGTGTAGGTCGAGCGCATGACCCCGCCACCGCCCCGCTCCGGGCGCAGGATGTCCTCGGCGTCGCTGAACTCCTCGTGACTGACGACCGACAGCGCGTGCACGGGCAGCACGTGCGAGGGGTGGATGCAGGTCTTGCCGAGCAGGCCGTTGGCCCGGTCGAGCTCGATCTCGCGAAGCAGCCCGTCGATGTCGTGCTCGATGAGCGCCTGCCGCAGCTCCTCGGCCCGCCCCTCCAGGAAGGGGCTCCGGCGCAGCTGCGGCTTGAACATCCTCTCCTGTACGCGGAAGTACTCCCACACCGGCCCGGTCACGGTGAACCCCGTGCCGTCGGCCCTGCCGAGGTGGTTGACCACGTCGGCGATGACCGAGGCCACGATGTGGACGTCGTACGCGGTCATGTGCGGCGGCCTGCGCAGTCCGTACGCCGAGCAGAAGTCGGTGACGCCGAGCCGCAGCGCGAGCACCCGCTCGCGGTACTTGTCGACGGTGCGGGCGATTCCGGCGAGGGTCTCGGAGCGGCTCTCCAGGTGCAGCAGCTCGGGCGATTCGAGGACGGGCATCGCGAAGAGGCGTCGGCCGCTGGTGGCCTCCGCCACGGCGAGCGACTCCAGGAAGGCGACGCCACGCTCCTCGGTGAACTTGGGCAGCACGAATCCGGACAGCAGCCGGATGCTGGGTCCCAGGCGGTTCGCCAGGTCGGCTATCTGCTCGGGCTCCCGGACCCGGATGAACAGCAGCGGCGGCTCCGTGCCGCCCCGCTCAGCGCCGTACGGCTCCACCCCGTCCCGTCCCGCCTCCTCCCGCTCGGCCAGGTCCCGCTCGGCCAGGTCGGCGAACTGCCTGACCAGGTTCTCCTCGGCACCGATGACCTCGGCGTCGTCGATCGAGTCCTCCAGGCAGAGCACCATCGAGATCACGCCACGACCGGCCTGCTTCAGGATGTCGTCGGCGAGGCGGGGGCGCGTGGCAGGGCTGTAGAGCGTGGCCCCGAGGGCGACGGCCAGCAGACTCGGGGCGGAGTCCGCGGTGAAGGAGCACGGCTCCCGATGGAAGAGACGCTGTCGCACCTCTGGGGCTATATGCCCGAAATGACGCATGATTTCCCCTGTACTCGTCGGCGCGACCGACGTGATGTGGCCGGTAATAGTACGTAGGGACGGGTGTCAAGGGTTCCCCATGGGCATGAAATTCAGGTAACCCGGCCATGTCAGACACACAGGCCACACACCGTCACCCCCGCGTTGTCCCGTACAGGACCGGGAAGGCAGGATGACCGCATGACGCACGCGATGTTGAAGGGGTCGAACGTCCCGCTCGAAGCCACGGCCGTCCGCGCCGTGCTGCGCTGGACCCCCGGACAGGGCGTCCCGGACGTCGACGCGTCGGCGCTGCTGATCGGCGCCGACGGCCGTGTGCGCTCCGACGAGGACTTCGTCTTCTACAACCAGCCGCGCCACCCGTCGGGCAAGGTCTGGCGGCTCGGCAAGAAGCGGGTCGCCCAGGGGCTCTCCGAGGGCCTGACCGACACGGTCCAGACGGATCTGGCAGGCCTGGACCCCGCGGTGGACCGTGTCCTGCTCGTCGCCTCCGCCGAGAACGTCGCCTTCGAGCACGTACGCGCGCTGCGCATCCTGCTGTACGACGCCGGAGCGGGCGAGAGCGAACCGCTCGCGTACTTCGACATCACCCCGCAGACGGGGGCCGAGACCGCCCTCATCTGCGGCGAGCTCTACCGCCGCGGTGACGTGTGGAAGTTCCGCGCCCTGGGCGAGGGATACCTGAACGGCCTGGAGGGGCTCGCGGGCGACTTCGGCATCTCCGTGGACGAATCCGAGGCGGTGACCGAACCGTCGCCCGAGGCCTCGCTTCCGCAGCCGTATCCGCAGCAGCATCAGCCGCTGTCCGAGTCGGCCACCACACAGGTGCCGGCTCCGCAGCCCTTCCCCGCTCCGGCCCCGCAGCCCGCCTATGGCTACCCTCCCGAGCCCCCGCGCCACCAGCCCGCCCCGCAGCCTTCCTACGGCTATCCGCAGCACGCGCCCGCCCACGCGGCCCCGGTCCCACAGCCCTCGTACGGCTATCCGCAGCCGGTGGCCCCCATGCCCGACCCGAACTTCCGGCTGCCGCCGCAAGGCCCGCAGTTCCTGGCACGCTGAGCGTCTCGAACAGGGGAGCGGCGGCCGTTCCGGCCCGGCGGACGCCGAAACCCGCGCCGAGGCCCGCACGAGGGGCCGCTAGGCCCCTCCCACCTGCGACTTGTAGCCACGGCCCCACTGCAGTCCCCAGCCGTACAGCCGGTCGAGCTCTGCCTGGAAGCCGTACACGAACTTCACCTCGCGGCGCACGACCAGCTCGCCCTTGACGTTCTCAAGCGTGAATATCGCGCAGGAGCGGGCCTGCGGATGGCGCTCGTCCAGGTCGATCTCGACCCGTGGGCCGTTGCTGGGGTAGAGCGTCACCTTGGCGTGCGTGCGGTCGAAGGCCGGTGTCTGGTCGTAGATGTAGGCGAAGAACAGCAGCCGCTTGATCGACTCGCGGTGGTCGAGGTTCACATAGATCGTCTCGCCGGACGGCGAACCGAACCGGTCGTCGCCGCTGAGCTTCACGAACGGCGGGGCGTTCAGGTCCCCGAAGAAGCTGCCGAGCGGCTGTACGACGCCCTTGGCGCCGTCCATCGTCTCGTACAGGCAGCCGAGGTCGAGGTCGACGTTGACCACGCCCTGGGTGTGCGCCTGGACCACGTCGGGCTGGAACATCCTGAGAGGGTGTCGCAGCAGGCTGCCGCCCTCCCGCTTGCCGATGATGTCGGACGTTCGCATCTGCCAGTGCAGGTTGACCCGAAGGTTGCCGGTGGCCGCGCCCTGTTTGTTGAGCGAGACCGTCGGGTGCCGCTTGGTGAGTTCGATGGAGTTCGTCGCGGCGCTGCCCGACTCGAAGTCCATAGAGCGCCCACGGAATAAACCGTCCCAGAAGGACATCGCCGCCCCCAATGATTGCCGGAGCCCCATGGGCCCGTCACGAATGCCACGGGGCGGCCAGGAGGACTCGTCCTCGATGGCCGCCCCGTTCAGAAGCGTTCCTCACTCGGCCCCGGGTCACACGCCGGGAACGAGTCAGACCCGAAGTCACACGCCCGAGGAGACCTCAGTCTTCTCGTCCGAGCCCGAGCCTTTTCCCTCTGCCGCCGCCAGCGCCTTGTTGCGGCGCACCGACGAGAAGAACGACCAGGCGATCAGGACGACGCCGACGAGGCCCGTGATCACCTCGTGGATCTCGTACTGAATGGTGACCAGGAGGATCACGGCGAGGGCGCCGATCGCGTAGTGCGCGCCGTGCTCCAGGTAGACGTAGTCGTCGAGGGTGCCCTGGCGGACCAGGTAGACGGTGAGCGAACGGACGTACATGGCTCCGATGCCCAGGCCGAGCGCCATCAGGACGATGTCGTTCGTGATCGCGAAGGCGCCGATCACGCCGTCGAAGGAGAACGACGCGTCCAGGACCTCGAGGTAGAGGAACATGAAGAACGCGGCCTTGCCGGCCATGACGACCGCAGGAACCTTCTTGCCGCTCTTCTTGGCCTCTTCCTCCTCCTCGTGCTCGCGCTCCTCGTCTTCCTCGATCTTGTTCTCGAAGAATCCGGAAAGACCGCCCACCACTAGATAGGTGATGAGTCCGGCGATGCCGGAGATGAGCACCGTCTGCGCCTTGTCCACATGCATGCCACCGTGCTGGTGGGCGTTGGTGGCGAAGGTCATCGCGGAGACCATGAGCACGATGAGCGCGATGCAGACCGACAGCATGTCGATCTTGCCGAGCTTGGCCAGCGGGCGCTCCAGCCAGCCGAGCCACTTGATGTCACGGTCCTCGAAGATGAAGTCGAGGAAGATCATCAACAGGAACATGCCACCGAACGCCGCGATCGACGGGTGAGCGTCGGTCACCAGCTGCTGGTACTTGTCCTTGTCGTTGAGAGCCAGCCGCACGGCCTCGATCGGGCCGATCTTTGCGCTGATGGCCACAATCGCGACGGGGAACACGAGCCGCATGCCGAAGACGGCGATCAGCACACCGACGGTGAGGAAGATCTTCTGCCAGAAGGCACTCATCTTCTTCAGGATCCCGGCGTTGACCACCGCGTTGTCGAAGGACAGCGAGATCTCGAGGATGGTCAGGATCGCCACGATCCCGAAACCTGTCCACCCCCCGTAGAACACCGCCGCGACCAGGCCGAGCGCGGTAACCGCGAACGACCAGCCGAAGGTTTTCAGAAGCACTGGCTACCCAATCGTGTGTGTACGGGCTCCCGTGTAGCGGTCTCCCCCGCGCCGGTCCCCGGCTTTACGAAACATTGACCCCGAAGTCTAGAGCGATGCCTCGCAGACCTGACGCGTACCCCTGCCCAACGGCACGGAACTTCCACTCTCCGCCATAGCGGTAGAGCTCGCCAAAGATCATCGCAGTCTCCGTGGAGGCGTCCTCGGAGAGGTCGTAGCGCGCGAGCTCCTGCTGATCGGCTTGGTTGACCACGCGAATGAAGGCGTTGCTGACCTGGCCGAACGTCTGGCCACGATTGTCCGCGTCATGGATCGAGACAGGGAAGACGATCTTGTCGCAGTTGGCGGGCACCTTCGAGAGGTCGATCAGGAGCGACTCGTCGTCCCCGTCACCCTCACCCGTGAGGTTGTCGCCAGTGTGTTCGACAGAGCCGTCCGGGCTCTTGAGGTTGTTGTAGAAGACGAACCACTCGTCACCGATGACCCGGCCCGAGTTGCACATCAGCGCACTGGCGTCGAGGTCGAAGGGGGCTCCGGTCGTGGAGCGCGCGTCCCAGCCGAGGCCGATCAGGACCTGTGTGAGGTTCGGTGCGGCCTTGGAGAGGGAGACATTGCCTCCCTTGGCGAGCGTGACGCCCATGATGTGGTCCTCCCCGTGATTCGAGAGCAAGAGTTCCCCGGACTCCCCTGTCGGGAGCGAGATTTTTGAGCGCGTCCGGCGCCGCACTCGTGGTGTGCGGCGCCGGACGACAAGGCGGAGGGTGTTACTCGGCTCAGACGTTGACGCCGAAGTCCTGCGCGATGCCGCGCAGGCCCGAGGCGTACCCCTGGCCGACGGCGCGGAACTTCCACTCCGCTCCGTTGCGGTACAGCTCGCCGAAGACCATCGCCGTCTCCGTCGAGGCGTCCTCGGAGAGGTCGTAGCGCGCGATCTCCGCGCCGCCCGCCTGGTTCACGACGCGGATGAACGCGTTGCGGACCTGGCCGAACGACTGCTGGCGGGTCTCGGCGTCGTAGATCGAGACCGGGAAGACGATCTTGTCCACGTCGGCCGGAACGGCCGCGAGGTCGACCTTGATCGCCTCGTCATCGCCCTCGCCCTCACCGGTGGTGTTGTCACCGGTGTGCTCGACGGATCCGTCCGGGCTCTTCAGGTTGTTGAAGAACACGAAGTTGCCGTCGCTGCTGACCTTGCCCTCGGCATTCGTCAGGATGGCGCTGGCATCGAGGTCGAAGTCCGTACCGGTGGTGGTACGGACGTCCCAGCCCAGGCCGACCAGAACCGCGGTCAGGCCGGGGGCCTCCTTGCTCAGCGATACGTTGCCGCCCTTGCTGAGGCTGACTCCCACAAATCCTCCCAAATTGATGTCCAGGGGCGGGGAGCCCCAGTCATGCTTTGCCGGTCGTGCTTTGCCGGTCGTGCTTGCCATCGGATCAACGAGTGGATCCTAGTGACCGGTTCCCGGCCGCCACAGGCTCTGCACCTGAAGAATCACAGGGTGTCACCCCTGAGGAATCACAGGGTGTCGAGCGCCTTGACGTACTCGTCGAGGTCGCGGGCGTCCGGCAGGTCGTTGACGACAGTCCAGCGCACCACGCCCTCCTTGTCGATGATGAACGTGCCGCGCACGGCGCAGCCCTTCTCCTCATCGAAGACCCCATAGGCGCGCGACGCCTCACCGTGCGGCCAGAAATCGGCGAGCAGGGGGTACTCAAGACCCTCCTGTTCGGCGAAGACGCGCAGGGTGTGGATGGAGTCGTTCGAGACCGCGAGCAGCTGGGTCTCGTCGTTGACGAACTTCGGCAGTTCGTCGCGCAGGGCGCAGAGCTCACCCGTGCACACACCGGTGAAAGCGAACGGGTAGAAGAGCAGCACCACGTTCTTCTCGCCGCGGAAGTCCGACAGCTTCACGGTCCTGCCGTGGTTGTCCTTCAGCTCGAAGTCCGGGGCCAAAGTGCCGGTCTCGAGTCCAGCGAGCGCCATGAGCCAAGCATCCCTTCGATGGAGCTGTTCGGGTGATGACCACCCTACGCAACGGGCGTTTCATCCGATCACTCCCCATGACGGGCGCTTTCCATGACAGGAACTTCGCTCGGCCCACCGGCCACGCGCATGCGTGAGCCCCCACCGGCATGTGTCGGTGGGGGCTCACGGCGCTTGGCTCAGTCGACTTCCTGCTGCCTGAGCGGCAGCTTCACCGCTTCTTGGCTGCCGCCTTCGGCGTGACAAGACGGCTGCCCGTCCAGTCCTTGCCCGCGTTGATGGTCCGGGTCTGCGCAAGGCCTGCGGTCTGGGCTGCCTCGTTGATGTCGCTCGGCTCGACGTACCCGTCACGGCCGGTCTTGGGCGTCATCAGCCAGAGGTCGCCGCCCTCTTCGATCAGCTGGGTGGCGTCCACCAGCGCATCCGTCAGGTCGCCGTCGTCCTCGCGGAACCACAGCACCACGGCGTCAGCAGTGTCGTCGTAGTCCTCATCGACGAGCTCGCTGCCGATTACCCCTTCAATGGCCTCGCGGAGCTCCTGATCGACATCGTCGTCGTAGCCGATCTCCTGGACCACCTGCTCGGGCTGGAATCCCAGCCTCGCGGCAGGGTTGGTCCGCTCCTCCGCGTGGTCCGCGGTCGCGCTCACGGCTTGCCTCCTGATCATGTTTTCGGGAATGCCTTCATCCACGCGCGTGCGCGGGACATTGGCGGTAGTCCACACGGGCGGACCGGATCGCGCAAGTACCCGGCCGTCAAGACCGCCGAAACGGTGACGTTCCCGGCCGTGTCGCCGCAACTCAAGGCCCACCTGCCAGAAGCTTCTCCGCTCGCACTTCGCTCGCACGAAGCCGGTCGGAACTGGGGTCCGAACGGCCTTACGAACCGGCTAGGCGGGATGGGCGTATCGTTGCGATTTGGTCGAGCCTACCCCAGCGCCGCCGGACGGACGCCTCGGTTACCTCTCAGTAGAGATGACGATTCCGACTACGCGGTACACGATGGGGAACGTCTCACAGCCAGGCAGAACCCAGGCGAAAGCCCCAACAGCGAAGGAACAGCGTGGCTTCCGGATCCGATCGCAACCCGATCATCATTGGCGGCCTGCCGAGTCAGGTCCCGGACTTCGATCCCGAAGAGACCCAGGAGTGGCTCGACTCCCTTGATGCCGCGGTGGACGAACGCGGCCGTGAGCGCGCCCGCTATCTGATGCTCCGACTTATCGAACGCGCGCGCGAAAAGCGCGTGGCAGTGCCCGAGATGCGCAGCACGGACTACATCAACACGATCGCCACCAAGGACGAGCCCTTCTTCCCCGGCAACGAGGAGATCGAGCGCAAGGTCCTGAACGCGACCCGCTGGAACGCCGCCGTGATGGTGTCGCGCGCCCAGCGCCCCGGCATCGGGGTCGGCGGCCACATCGCCACCTTCGCTTCCTCCGCCTCGCTCTACGACGTGGGCTTCAACCACTTCTTCCGCGGCAAGGACGAGGGCGACGGCGGCGACCAGATCTTCTTCCAGGGGCACGCGTCCCCCGGTATCTACGCCCGCGCCTTCCTGCTCGACCGGCTCTCCGAGCAGCAGCTCGACGCGTTCCGCCAGGAGAAGTCGAAGGCCCCGAACGGGCTTTCGTCCTACCCGCACCCGCGTCTGATGCCGGACTTCTGGGAGTTCCCGACCGTCTCCATGGGCCTCGGCCCGCTCGGCGCGATCTTCCAGGCGCGGATGAACCGCTACATGGAGGCGCGCGGCATCGCCGACACCTCCAAGTCCCATGTCTGGGCCTACCTCGGCGACGGCGAGATGGATGAGCCCGAGTCCCTCGGCCAGCTCTCCATCGCCGCCCGCGAGGGCCTGGACAACCTGACCTTCGTCGTCAACTGCAACCTCCAGCGCCTCGACGGCCCGGTGCGCGGCAACGGCAAGATCATCCAGGAGCTCGAGTCGCAGTTCCGCGGCGCCGGCTGGAACGTCATCAAGCTGGTCTGGGACCGCAGCTGGGACCCGCTGCTCGCGCAGGACCGCGACGGCGTCCTGGTCAACCGGCTCAACACCACACCGGACGGCCAGTTCCAGACCTACGCGACCGAGACCGGCTCGTACATCCGTGAGCACTTCTTCGGCGACGACCACCGCCTGCGCTCCATGGTCGACGGCATGACCGACGAGCAGATCCTGCACCTGGGCCGCGGCGGACACGACCACAAGAAGGTCTACGCGGCGTACGCGGCCGCCAAGGCCCACAAGGGCCAGCCGACCGTGATCCTGGCGCAGACGGTCAAGGGCTGGACGCTCGGCCCGAACTTCGAGGGCCGCAACGCCACGCACCAGATGAAGAAGCTGACGGTCGACGACCTCAAGGGCTTCCGCGACCGCCTGCACATCCCGATCCCGGACAAGCAGCTGGAGGACGGCGCACCGCCGTACTACCACCCCGGCCGCGACTCCGAAGAGATCCAGTACATGCACGACCGCCGCCAGGGCCTCGGCGGTTACGTCCCGACCCGCGTGGTCCGCTCGAAGCCCCTCCAGCTTCCCGAGGACAAGACGTACGCGACCGCGAAGAAGGGCTCGGGTCAGCAGTCGATCGCCACCACCATGGCGTTCGTCCGCATCCTGAAGGACCTCATGCGGGACAAGGAGATCGGCAAGCGCTTCGTGCTGATCGCCCCCGATGAGTACCGCACCTTCGGCATGGACGCCTTCTTCCCGAGCGCGAAGATCTACAACCCGCTCGGCCAGCAGTACGAGTCGGTCGACCGCGAGCTGCTGCTCGCCTACAAGGAGTCCCCGACCGGCCAGATGCTGCACGACGGCATCTCGGAGGCCGGCTGTACGGCCTCGCTGATCGCTGCGGGCTCGGCCTACGCCACCCACGGCGAACCGCTGATCCCCGTGTACGTCTTCTACTCGATGTTCGGTTTCCAGCGCACCGGCGACCAGTTCTGGCAGATGGCCGACCAGCTGGCCCGCGGCTTCGTGCTCGGCGCCACCGCAGGCCGCACCACGCTGACCGGCGAGGGTCTCCAGCACGCGGACGGCCACTCGCAGCTGCTCGCCTCGACCAACCCGGGCTGCGTCGCCTACGACCCCGCCTTCGGCTACGAGATCGCGCACATCGTCAAGGACGGCCTGCGCCGGATGTACGGCCCCGACAGCGAGGACGTCTTCTACTACCTCACCGTCTACAACGAGCCGATCCAGCACCCGGCCGAGCCCGCCGATGTGGACGTCGACGGCATCCTCAAGGGCATCTACCGCTTCAAGGAGGCCGAGCAGGGCGCCATCCCTGCACAGATCCTCGCCTCCGGTGTAGCGGTCCCGTGGGCGGTAGAGGCACAACAGATCCTCGCTTCGGAGTGGAACGTCAAGGCGGACGTCTGGTCGGCGACCTCCTGGAACGAACTGCGCCGCGAGGCGGTCGACGTGGAGCGCCACAACCTCCTGCACCCCGAGGAGGAGCAGCGCACCCCGTACGTGACGCGGAAGCTGTCCAGCGCCGAGGGCCCGTTCGTGGCCGTCTCCGACTGGATGCGCAGCGTCCCGGACCAGATCTCCCGCTGGGTCCCCGGCACGTACCAGTCCCTGGGCGCCGACGGCTTCGGCTTCGCGGACACCCGCGGTGCGGCGCGCCGCTTCTTCCACATCGACGCGCAGTCGATCGTGGTCGGCGTGCTGACCGAGCTGGCCCGCGAGGGCAAGGTCGACCGCTCCGTGCTGAAGCAGGCCATCGACCGCTATCAGCTGCTCGACGTCATGGCGGCTGACCCGGGCGCGGCCGGCGGCGACGCCTAGGACGTCGTGGCCACGTAGGTCGTCGCAGGGCGGTGGGACGATGGTTCCCGCCGCCCTCCGGCGTTTCCCGCGACGCGTGCGGGGAGTCAGGCCTCCAAGAACGAGGAGTCAGTTCTCCCAGACCTTGAACGCCCGTACGCGGTAGGGCGATTCGGGGAGCCAGGTGCCACCCCCTGGGTAGGTGTCGAACTCGCCGGTCTCCGCGCATTCCGCGGATTGATACGTGGTGACCGGTCGGCCCGTGCGGTTGGCGAGTGCTTGAGCGCTGCCCCCCTCCGGCAGCGCTACACAGCTCTCGATGTCGATCTCGGACAGCTCATACGTCCGCCGGGCGCCTTTGAACTCCGCCTTCTGCCATAGACAGAGCTCCCCCGGCCCGCACCTGGCGAGCCGGGGTGGCTCGGCGATCCCCGCGTGCCTGGCCGGTGCCGCGAACTCGGCCCGAGCGGACGGTGTGACGGCTCCGGCCTGTACGGGCGTAAGGATCACTGTGGCGAGTGCGGCCGCGGCGAAGGTCGTGGGCATGGTCGTACGCATCTGCTTCAACTCCCGTGTCGTGTCGATCACTTGCCAGAACTGTGACCCACTCGCTTGATCCGTCGGAAGGGGTACGGATGTGCGTCACCCAGATAGGCGAAAGCCCCCCAGTTGAACCCTGAGGGGCTTTCCCTGATGCGTGATCGCCGGGCAGATGCTTGGCCCCGGCAGACGCCTTCGGTCCGACACGTCCGGCTGGACGTGTCGGACCGAATGTGTCGAACCAGTCGGACTACATGTGTCCCACTCCGGCGCCTGCTTCGGCGTTGGCGCCTCGCTTGGTCAACATGGCGACCAGGGCCGCGAGGACCGCGACACCACCGGCGACGGTGAAGGCCAGGCCCATGCCGGACACGAACGTGTCGTGCGCGACCTTGGTGATCGCCTCGGCGATGGGCTCCGGTGCCTTCGGCGGAACCGGGGCTCCGCCCATCTCGATGACGGAGGACGCCTGGTCCTGCTGGTTCGGCGTCATGGGCGGAAGCTTGGCGTCCGTCCAGTTCGCGGGAAGGTCGCTGTCGACCCGGGCGGCCATCAGCGCGCCGAGCACCGCCGTACCGAGAGCGCCACCGACCTGCATGCCCGCCTGCTGGAGACCGCCTGCCACGCCGGACAGCTCCAACGGGGCGTTGCCGACGATGACCTCGGTGGCCCCCACCATCACGGGAGCGAGGCCGAGGCCGAGCATGCCGAGCCAGAGCGACATCGGCAGCGTCGCGGTGTCCGTGGTCATCGTGGACATGCCGAACATCGCGATAGCGGTGGCGACCATGCCGCCGACCAGCGGGACGCGCGGGCCGAACTTGGTGATGAGCGCACCGGCGATCGGCGACGACACGATCATCATGGCCGTCAGCGGCAGGAGGTGCAGGCCACTGTCGACCGGGCTCATCCCGTGCACGTTCTGCAGATAGAACGTGACGAAGAACAGTCCGCCCATGAAGGCGAAGGCCATGAGCACCATCAGAACCACGCCGGCGGACAGCGGGACGGACTTGAACATGCCCAGCGGGATGAGCGGTTCCTTGACCTTCGTCTCCCAGATGGCAAAGAGCGCGAAGAGAACCACCGCGCCCGCGAGGAAGAGCAGCGTCCTGGTCCCGCCCCAGCCCCACTCCGAGCCCTTGATGAGGGCGAGGATCAGCGCGAACATGCCGCCCGACAGGAAGACGATGCCGGGGATGTCGAAGGACTTCGGCGCGTTCTCCGCCCGGTGGTCCTTGAGGATCACCAGGCCGAGGGCGAGAGCGATGACGCCGACGGGCACGTTGATGAAGAACACCGACTGCCAGCTGACGTGCTCGACGAGCAGGCCGCCGACGATGGGGCCGCCCGCGGTCGACGCGCCGATGACCATGCCCCAGATACCGATCGCCATGTTCAGCTTCTCGGCGGGGAAAGTGGCGCGCAGCAGACCGAGCGCGGCCGGCATCAGCAGGGCCCCGAAGAGGCCCTGGAGCACGCGGAAGGCGACGACCAGGCCGACGCTGCTGGAGAACCCGATCGCGCCGGAGGCCACGGCGAAGCCCGCCACGCCTATCAGGAAGGTCTGTCGGTGGCCGAACCGGTCACCGAGCTTGCCGGCGGTGATCAGTGCGACGGCGAGCGCGAGGAGGTAGCCGTTGGTGATCCACTGGACGCCGGCCATCGTGGTGCCGAGGTCGGCCGCGATGGCCGGGTTGGCGATCGCCACGATGGTGCCGTCCAGGGCGACCATCATCACGCCGATCGCGACGGAGAAGAGCGTCAGCCAGGGGTGGCCGCGGAGCCCCTTGGCCGGGGCCGGAGCGGGCGCCGGATCCGGCCCCTTTTCCGCCTTGTCGACGGTGATCTGACTAGTCATGCGTTCGAGGCTAGTGTCAGTCGCTGACAGTTGACAAACCATTTCACAAGTCGGTAGCTGTCACGTAGCTCACAGGTAGGGTGAGCTGGTCAAAGCGGCGGAAAGAGGGCCATGACGTGACGACCGGGCAGCGAGCGGCGGACCCCGCGAAACCGCAGGCCGAGGAGTTCGGAGGCATCTCCGGTGAGCCTTCGCGGCCCGGACTGCGCGAGCGGAAGAAGCAGCGCACCCGTGATGAGCTCCTTCGTGCGGCGCTCGAGCTCTTCACGACCAAAGGGTTCGAGGAGACGACGGTCGACGAGATCGCCGAAGCCGTCGACGTCTCTCAGCGCACGTTCTTCCGGTACTTCACCAACAAGCAGGAGACCGCCTTCGCCGTACAGGAGATGGTGGAACAGCGGTTCGTGGAGGCGCTGCGCGAACGCCCTGCCGACGAAGCGCCGTTCGTGGCTCTGCGCGGGGCCGTCATGGGCACCTGGGACGCGATGGGCCGGTCCATCGAGGAGGTCGTCCCGGTCGAACTCCATATGCGGACCTACCAGATGATCGAGTCCACCCCTTCCCTGCTCGCCGCCCACCTGCGTCGCTCCATAGAGATGGAGGAAGAGGTCGCGCGCGTGATCGCCGAGCGTGAGGGGCTCGACCTGGAGACGGACCCGCGTCCGCGCGTGGTGGTGGCCGCCTTCAATGGAGTCATGCGCGTGACCGGACGGCTGTGGGGCGCGGGCGAGGACTCCAGCGTGGAGTCGATCCGTGCGATCACCGAGACTTATCTCGACCAACTGGGGCCCGCGTTGGCGGAGAACTGGCGCAGAGAGTGACGACGCGAAAGCCCCGCGTCAGGACGCGGCGCGGGTCAACGCATCGAACAGATCAATACATTGAGTGACTGGTTGACCCGCCACCAGTAAGAGTGCGCCCGTGTGCGATACGCGCACGTACGGCCCACGGAGCGTGACGAATGCATCCAAAGTGCGCCCGCTTTGCCTCAATTACCCCATGCGAAACGTGATCTGCCTCACCCGGTGCACGGTGGGCATCACGACTCTCCTAGGGTGTTCCGTAGTGACTTCCTTCGACTCCTCCCCTCAACTCAGCGCTTGGCGCGCACTGCTCGCCCTCGCCGTCGTGTTCGTCATGCTCGCGACCACGGGCTGGACCGCGGTACGCCACCACAGGGACGCTGCATCGCCGCTCGCGGCCTCCGTCTCCGCCTGGGAAAACGGGCGCATCAACGGACGGGCCCTGCCCGACCCCAGCGCCCCGGCCGGTCGGCTCGCCCACTTCTTCGCCTCGCTCGACGCGAAGCAGCGCACCCTTCTCGCCACCCGCTACCCCCTTGCGGTCGGCAACATGAACGGTGCCCCCGTAGAGCTGCGATATCGGGCGAACCACAACGCCCTGGACGAAGCGCGCAAGACCGAGCGCCGACGTATGCACGACAACCGGCTCTCCCCTCTCGGGCAACAAGAGGCGGAGCGCAGGATGAAGCGCTTCGGCGTGATGATGCACCCGGGCCGACAGGTCCTGTCCTTCGATCCCATGGGGTCGGGGCGTATAGCCGAGGTCTTCGGAGACCTCGACCGGGCCTCCCGGGTGTCGGTCGTGGTGCCCGGTGTGGACACGAACGTGCTGACCTTCGAGCGGACGAACCGCAAGTACTCGGCGCCTGTCGGCATGGCGAAGTCTCTTTACCGCGCGGAGCACTCGGCGAGCCCACGCGCGCGTACCGCCGTGATCGCCTGGGCCGACTACACCGCGCCCATCGGCCTCGGTGTGGACGCCGCGACGTCCATGCGCGCGGACGAAGGCGCGATCCGGCTCAACTCTTTGGTGCGCGGGCTGCCGGGGCACTCACCCGTCGCGCTGTACTGCCACAGCTACGGCTCGGTGGTGTGTGGGGTGGCCGCGCGACAGCTGCCCTCCCGCGTTTCCGACATCGCGGTCGCGGGCAGCCCCGGCATGCGAGCGGACACGGCGGCTCAGCTGGGCACAGGTGCCCGGATCTGGGCCACCAGGGACGGCGACGACTGGATCCAGGATGTGCCAAACATGGAGGTCGGTGGGCTCGGCCACGGTGCCGATCCCATCTCACGGGACTTCGGCGCGCGTGTGCTCTCCGCACGGGGCGCGATCGGCCACACCGGCTATTTCGAGCCGGGTACGGAGAGCCTCAGCAACTTCGCCGACATCGGCACTGGTGCGTACCGTTCGGTGCGGTGCGCCAGCGGGGATGACGCCTGTCGGGAGGAATTTTCCGGCACGACAGTGGCCTGACGCGCGTAGAAATCGACGAAACAGCGGCACGCCGCAGGAGGGACGGAGGCGCGCGTGCCGCCTACGATGAGCCGCATGGGTGATGTACTGGCCGGATTTCACGCCGCCTGGGAGTTCGAGTCCGACTCCGTGCTCATCCGCTTCGAACGGGGGATCCGCACGCCGAAGCTCCTTCAGGCGCTCGGTGAACGCCGCATCCCCCACGAGGCGATCGCAGCGGTGACACTTACTCCCGGCAAGCGCGGGACGGTCGTCCTGCACGCCGTGCCGAGACCGGGCGCGGATCCGCTGATGGAGGTGGCCGGGGGCCAGCTCAAGGACGGCTGCGACCCGTATCGACTCGTGTTGCCCGCCGAGCGGGAGACGCTCGCCGAGTATTACGCGGACGAGCTGCGGGCCCAGCTCACCCAGGACGACGGCGTGCCTCCGGACCGCTACCTGGTGGCCCCGCCGGAGACTCCGCTGCAGTTCAAGGCGTACGACGGGAAGGCGTCCTTCGACGGCAAGTCGGTGGCCTTCCGGTGGTTCTGGACGGGGGCTTCGTCCGCGAAGTGGAAAGCCGGCGACCAGAGTTTCCTGGTCACGGACCTGAGCGGCGTCGAGTGGCGCTCTCCCGAGGTCTTCGAGGGTCATCTGCGGCTGCTGCGCCGTGAGACCCCGGTCGCCCAGCCCGCGCAGGCGGATCAGGACCCGGCGGCGGTCGTCTTCGGTCTCGGGTACGGCCCGGTGCATGAGTCGCTGCCCTTCGCGGCGTCGGTCCTCGCCGCGGTGCGGGCATCGGGCCCGGCACTGACGCCCGGTACGGTCCCCGGTGCCGCCCCGGTGACGCGTCGCGACCCCGCGGACATCGCGGAACGCATCCGGCACCTCGGTGAGCTGCACCAAGCCGGTCTGCTCACGGACGAGGAATTCACCACGAAGAAGGCTGAGCTCCTGGCGGAGCTGTGACCCGGCGGGGCGCAAGCTGCTTCCGGTGGGGTGGGAGCTGCGTCCCAGTGGGGCGGGAGCTGCGCCCCGGCGGGTGGGAGAGCGGTGACTTCATGCCTACTCTGATCAGGCCATGAGCAGCGCGCCGAGACCACCCGACCAGGATCCCCGCCCACCGGCCTCCCAGCCGGACGGGCGAGGGGCCACCCGGCTGCGTGCGTCCGCGGGCGTCCGTGAAGGGCTCGACAGGGCGGCAGCCTTCTTCGCCAAGCCCGCCGGGCGGACCGAGCCGCTTCTCGCCCGGGCTACCAGGCGCTGGATGCGGCTGATGCCCTTGATCATCGCGCTGGGCTTCGTCGCGGCACTCATCCCGATCACCACCCAGGTACTGACGAACGACTACGGGGTGAGCGGCGGTCTGGCGGGCGCCTTGGGCGTGGCACAGGCCGCACCGCTGCTGCTGGCGGTCAGCCGCCCGTTGGCGGCCTGGTGCATCATGATCGTCGCGAATGTTCTCGGGGCGATCGTGACGCTGTCCACGGGCGACGGCCGTCCGGCCCCCTGGACGGTCATGATCATCGTGAGTTACGTGGTCGTGTGCCTGCTGCTGTCCCTGCGCGAGAGCCGCCGCACCCTTCTGGGCATCTGGCTGGTCACCGTTGTCGTGAGTCTCGTCCTCGGCGCGTTCCGCGACGAAGGCAGCCAGGACACCGGTGTGCTGCTGATCGTGCTGAGCGGTGTCGCGCTGCTGCTCGGCGCGCTGCTGCGCGAGCGTGGCGACGCGCAGCGCAGACTCGTCGAGCAGGAGACCATCAGCGAGGCCGAGCGTTCCCAGCGCACCCTCCTCGAGGAAAGGGCTCGCATCGCCCGGGAGTTGCACGACGTCGTCGCCCACCACATGTCGGTCATCACGGTGCAGGCCGACTCCGCGCCCTACCGTCTCGACGGCCTTCCTGACGCCGCGCGTGAGGAGTTCGGCAGCATCGCGGCCAGCGCCCGTGAATCCCTCACCGAGATGCGACGGCTGCTCGCGGTGCTGCGCAGCGAGGACACACCGGGCGAGCGTGCGCCACAGCCCGGGCTCAGCAGGCTGCCGCATCTGGTGGAGGCGACGGTGCGCGCCGGCCTGCCCATCGATCTGTCACGTCCCGAACTGTCGGTGCTCACACACCTGGCCGACGTCACACCGGCCGTCGACCTGTCCGCGTACCGCATCGTCCAGGAGGCGCTGTCGAACGTCATGCGGCACGCGCCGGGCGCGCGCACCACCATCACCGTGACCCTGGACGAGGAACATCTGCTGATCCTCGTCGTCAACGGCCCGCCCACCGAGACACCCGACTCATTCGAGCACAGCGGCACAGGTCACGGACTCGTCGGCATGCGCGAACGCGTACGGTTGGTCGGCGGCACGGTCGACGCCGGACCGCTGCCCGACGGCGGCTTCCGCGTGGCGGCCCAACTCCCCCTCCTCACGAAGGACTCCGGCACCGCATGACCATCCGCGTGATCATCGTCGATGACCAGAACATGGTGCGGGCCGGCTTCGCCGCACTCCTCGCGGCCCAGAGCGACATCGACGTCGTGGGCGAGGCGCCGAACGGCAAGGAGGGCGTGGACGTCAGCCGCAAGAACCACCCCGATGTCGTTCTGATGGACGTCCGGATGCCGGAGATGGACGGACTCGCCGCAGCCCGCGCCCTGTTGGACCCACCGCCCGGCGTGGTGCACGTGCCGAAGGTCCTTATGCTCACCACCTTCGACGTGGACGATTATGTGTACGAGGCGCTGCGTGCCGGAGCCTCGGGCTTTCTCCTCAAGGACGCCCCGCCCGCCGATCTGATCTCGGCGGTACGCGTGGTGGCCGGGGGCGAGGCGCTGCTCGCTCCGTCGGTGACCCGTCGTCTGATCACGGACTTCGTCAAGCAGCGGCCGCGCAACGACCAGTCGCTGCGCCTGAACGGCCTGACACCGCGTGAGACCGAGGTACTGGCGCTGATCGCGCGCGGCCTGTCCAACCAGGAGATCGCCGAACACCTGGTCCTCGCCGAGCAGACGGTGAAGACCCATATCGGCAAGGTTCTCTCCAAGCTGGACCTGAGGGACCGCGCACAGGCCGTGATCTTCGCCTACGAGTCGGGCCTGATCACGCCCGGGGAGCAATGAATCGGGCTTGACCACGCCCGGGGAGTACCGAATCGGGCCTGATCACGCCCGGGAAGCAGCGAATCGGAGCTGATCCGCCCGGGGAGCACTAGAGCCCCCGCTCTCATACCGCGGTATGAGTTCCACTACCCCGGTATCACCCGCGAGTTGGCTCCCCAGTGTGAGGTGCTGCGGGGCACCGTCTCCCTACTTTCCTCTCGTCACGCCAGAGCGTGCCACCAGACGGGGAGGGAGACGGGCCATGCGCCTTCGTTTTTGGAAAGCCCGCGGGAGCTGGAAGACCCGCGGCAGGCGGACACTGATCGCCGCTGCACTCACGACGACGATCGCGGCCGGCACGACCGGCTGGGCCGTCGGCAATGAGCAGCAGCCGGTCACGGGCCCTCCGCCGGGCGCACAGGCTTGGCGCGCGGACCATACGTGGGGAGTTCGGCTGCCGGATCCGGCGGCCACGGCTCCCGCCCGAGTCGCCGAGTTCTTCGGCTCGTTGGGCGAGGAGCAGCAGCACAGGCTGGCGAGGCGGCACCCCTCGGTCGTCGGCAATCTGGACGGCGCCCCGACCTCTCTGCGGTACGAGGCCAACTCCCTCTCCATGAAAGCCCAACGCGCCCGCGAGCAGGCCCGCGAGAGCGACCCGGGCCTCACCGCGCAGGACCACGAGCAAGCCCGATCCCTGGTCGCGCGTTACGAAGAACTCCTCAGCCCTGGGCGCCAGATACTCGCCTTCGACCCGCGTGGCAGAGGCCAAGTCGCTGAGGTCTTCGGGGACTTGTCGAGCGCCAAGCATGTATCGGTTGTCGTGCCGGGCTCCGACATCGATCTGAGCACCTTCGACCGCTCGAACGACGAGTACGGCACACCGGCCGGGATGGCACGCTCTCTGCACGCCGCGGCGGGCAGCGGCACGGCCGTGGTGGCCTGGGTCGGGTACACCACTCCGGTCGGCCTCGGCCCGGACGCCGCGACAGGACGTCTCGCGGAGGCAGGCGCTCCCCGGCTCGCGCGGTTCGTGCGGGGTCTGTCGGCGTCCGGTGCCCCACGCCCCGCCGTGTTCTGCCACAGCTACGGCTCGGTGGTGTGCGGCCTGGCGGCTCCACAGCTGACGGCATCCGACCTGGTGGTGCTCGGCTCCCCCGGTATGCGTGCGGACAGCGTGGCCGATCTGCACACCTCCGCCCGCGTCTGGGCGGCCAAGGACGACAGCGACTGGATCGGTGACGTGCCGAACGTCGAGCTGTTCGGTCTCGGCCACGGTGAGGACCCGGCCGACCCGGGGTTCGGCGCCCGGCGTGTTCCCGCGGAGCGAGCCGAGGGCCACACCGGCTACTTCGCGCCGGGGACGGATTCCCTCCGTGCCTTCGCCGACATCGCTGAACAGACCACCGTCCCCAGCGCACCGGACAACGCCACTGCCACCGGCACCCGCACCCGCACCGGTGCCGGCACCGGCACCGGCGGAAGCGCATCTGCCGCCGATGCCCGCCCCATCGGAGAGCGGCCATGATCCTCACCCCGGCGACCACCCTGCACGAGAAGCTGCGCAAGACCGCGTCGGCGATCGACGCCAAGACGCCCGCACATCGTGACCGGGCCATAGACGGGCTGCGTGCGCTCGCCCTGCTCGCCGTGCCGACCGGGCACTGGCTGCTCGGCGGATTCACGCTCGATGCGGGCGGCGCGCTGCACAATGCCAGCCCCCTGGCCTCGTTCGGATTCTTCGCACCGCTCAGCTGGGTGCTGCAGATGCTCGGGATCTTCTTCCTGGTCGGCGGCTATGCCTCCGTCCTGTCGTATCGCCGGGCGACGGCGCGCGGAGAGCCGACGAGACGCTGGCTTCGGGGGCGGGTGGCGCGCCTTGGCCGCCCGGTCCTGGGGGTGACGGCTGTCTGGGCCGCTCTGATCCCGGTGCTGTATGTGACGGGAGTGCCGGGCACGACTCTGCGCACGGGGTCCACGCTGGTGATACAGCCGCTGTGGTTCGTCGGGATCTATGCGGTCATCACGGCGCTCACCCCATGGTGCATAAGGGCAGCGGAGCGGTTCGGTGCCTGGGCCGCGGCGCCGCTGCTCGGCTCGGTCGCCGTCGTCGACTTCCTGCGCTACGGCCTTTTCGGGGACGCCATGCCGTCCTGGCTGAGTCTGCTGAATCTGCTGCCCGGCTGGATGTTCGCCTACCAACTGGGCGTCAGCTGGGGCGAGAAGAAGCTGGCCGGGCGCGGTGCGTGGCTGCTGCTCGTCGGAGGGACAGCCCTCTTCGCCGCTCTGCTGCTCGTCTTCCACTATCCGGCGTCGATGGTCGGCGTCCCGGGTGAGGCCCGGACGAATTCACATCCCCCGTCACTGCTGGTCCTGGCGCTGGCCGCCGCGCAGAGCGGTGCGGCGATCCTGTTGCGAGAGCGCATCGGCAAGCTGCTGCGCAGGCCCGCCCTGTGGGCGCCGGTCGTCGTGATCAACCTGTCGGCGATGACGATCCTGTGCTGGCACCAGACGGCGATGCTCACGGCCGCCGTGCCCGGCTCGTTCCTCGGCGGCACCGTGCCCGGGTTGACGACGGGTCCGGACACCTGGGGCTGGATAGCGGCCCGGGTCGCCTGGCTTCCGGTCTTCGGAGCGCTCCTGCTCCTTATAGGCCGCTATGCCCGCGGCTTCGAGGGACCGTGGGAACGGTCCACGCATGCGCGACGGGCACTCGCCGGGCTCCTGGCGGCCGGGTTCGCGGTCTTCGCACTGGGGTTGGCGTGAACAGCGGGGCTGGCATGAACAGCTGGACTGGCGTGAACAGCTGGGCCACGCACGGGAGACCTGAACGGGACCTGCACGGCAGGGGCCTCGCTGGGTGGGGCCGTTGCGACACGGGCCCCACCCGGGAGAGCGACCGGCTGTTGCTACTCGCGGCCCGCCGAGGTCGAGGTCATGTCGGCGTAGCGGTCGCCTGCGACCTGGGTGGCGATGGGGTTCAGCAGGGCGAGTTCGGAGGAGGTGAGTTCGAGGCGGGTGGCCCCGGTGTTCTCCTCGACGCGCGTGCGCTTGCGGGTGCCGGGGATCGGGACGACGGCAAGGCCGTGGGCCTGCGCCTGCTGCTGGACCCAGGCGAGGGCGACCTGGCCGAGGCTCGCGCCGTGGGCGGCGGCGACGGTGCGGACGGGTTCGAGGAGGGCCGCGTTGGTGGCGGCGTTGTCGCCCGTGAAGCGGGGCTGCTGACGGCGGAAGTCGTCCTCGCCGAGTTCCTTCTCGGCGCTGACGAAGGAGCCGGTGAGGAAGCCGCGGCCGAGCGGAGAGTAGGGAACGAGGGCGACGCCGAGGTCGGCGGCGACGGGGACCACGCCCTGCTCGATGTCACGGCTGAAGAGCGACCACTCCGACTGGAGGGCGGCGATGGGATGGACGGCGTGGGCAGCGCGGAGTTCGGGGCCTGTGACCTCGCTGAGTCCCAGCTGCTTGACCTTGCCCGCGGCGACCAGCTCGGCCATCACACCGACCGTCTCCTCGATCGGCACCCGCGGGTCACGGCGGTGCATGTAGTACAGGTCGATGGCGTCCACGCCCAGGCGCTGGAGGCTGGCGTCGACGCAGGCGCGGATGTACGCGGGGTCGTTGTTGATGATCCGCTTGGTCGAGTCGTTCGGGTCGATGCCCAGGGCGAACTTGGTTGCGATGACCACCTCGTCGCGGTGTGCCTTGAAGAAGGGAGAGAGGAACTTCTCGTTCTCACCGGAGGCGTAGGCGTCGGCGGTGTCGTAGAGGGTGACGCCCAGTTCGAGGGCTCGCTCCAGGGTGGCTCGGGCCTCCTGTGCGTCGGTGGGGCCGTAGGCGAAGCTCATGCCCATGCAGCCGAGCCCCTGGACGCCGACTTCGGGGCCACTTGTCCCGAGCCGTACCTTCGCGATCGGGCCGGGAGTCTTGCCCGGGGTACCGGTCGTTCCAGCCGTCCCGGTCGTCCCGGTCGCTCCGGTCGTCGCAGTCGCATCGGACTTCGCGGGTGTATCGGGCGTATCGGGCGTCTCTGCGGTCATCAGTGTTCAGAGCCTCTCCGACGCCGGGCGGGCGTCAGCGTAAAAGTTGATCTTGTAGTCGAGTACGGCGAGCGTGTCCTGGAGCTCCGTGATGCGGGTGCGGACGTCGCGGCGGGTCTGCTCGAGGAGTTCGTGGCGCTCGGTGAAGGTGTGGTCGCCCTCGCGCACCAGCTCGGCGTAGCGGACCATGTCCGCGACCGGCATGCCGGTCAGGCGGAGCTTGCCGACGAAGGTGAGCCAGTCCAGATCACGGTTGCGGTAGCGGCGCTGACCCGTGTGGGAGCGGTCGATGTGCGGCATCAGGCCTATTCGCTCGTACCAGCGCAGGGTGTGCGCGGTCAGGCCGATGAAGGCGACGACTTCGCTGATCGTGTAGTGGTCCCTGCCGTTCGGGCGGGGGTGCGTGGTGGGTGCCGAGGCGCAGGCGTCCGCCTTGGTCGCGACGCCGTCGGCGCCGACACCGTCGGTGCTCTCGGCGGTTCCGTCGGCGCTCTCGGCGGTACCGGGGATGCTCTCGGCGGTACCGGGGGGCGCTTCGGTCGCGCTCTGCGCGGGGCGCAGTGTGCGGGTGGTCTCGGACTCCATCACCGTCATGCCCCCACGCTAAAACCTTGGAGTGCGCTCTAGGCAAGCAGAACCGGAAGGAAAGCGGGAAAGCGGGGAGGAAATATGTGACGGGAACAGACCCTCGGAAAATCGGAGGACACCGCTTCGGGTGGTGGCTACGGTGTCGATCATGAGTGTTGTGCGTCGCGCTACGCCGGATGATGCCGAGGAACTGATCAGACTGCGCCAGGTGATGATCGACTCGGTGTTCGGCACCGGTTCGGGCACCGCTGCCGCCAACCGGCCCGACACCGGATGGCAGGTGGGGTCCGACACCGGATGGCAGGTCGAGTCCCTTGCCGTCGTGCGGGGCAAACTGGCTGATCCGAAGGGCGACTTCGCCGCCTTCGTCATCGACTGGCCCGATCAGCCCGGGAAGCTGGCGGCGCTGGTGGCGGGGACGCTGGAGTACCGCATCGGGCGGGCGGGCAATCCGCGGGGCGTCATCGGCCATGTGTTCAGCGTGGCCACCGATCCGGATCAGCGACGGCGTGGGTATGCGCGGGCCTGCATGGAGGTGCTCCTCGACTGGTTCCGGGAGCGTGGTGCGGGAAGTGTCGAGCTCAACGCGTCGGCGGACGCGGAGCCGTTGTACGCCTCGCTCGGCTTCGTGCGCAAGCCTGACCCCTCGATGCGGTTGACGCTGTAGGGCGCATAGGCTCGTACGCATGCAGAGCCTGGCGTTGATCGAGAACTGGCCGGTCCCCACCGCTGCCGCCGCCGTCGTACGCGCGAACGGCACGGTCGTCGGGGCGCACGGGCCCACAGGGCATCGTTTCGCGCTCGCTTCGGTCACCAAACCGCTGGCGGCGTACGCGGTCCTCGTGGCGTACGAAGAGGGAGCCATCGAGCTCGATGAGCCCGCGGGACCCGAGGGGTCGACCGTGCGGCATCTGCTGGCACACACCAGTGGCCTCGCGTTCGACGAGCATCGGGTGACGGCGCCTGCCGGGACGCGGCGGCTGTACTCGAACGCGGGCTTCGAGGTGCTCGGGGATCATGTCGCCAAGGCGGCGGACATTCCCTTCGGGGAGTATCTGCGGCAGGCGGTGCTGGAGCCGTTGGGGATGGCGGCCACCTCGCTCGACGGGGGTGCGTCGCCCGCCAAGGACGGGGTGTCCACCGTTGACGACCTGGTGAAGTTCGCCGCCGAGGTGCAGGCGCCTCGGTTGCTTGATCCGCGGACGGTGGCCGAGGCGATGTCCGTGGCGTATCCGGGGCTGAAGGGTGTCCTTCCCGGGTACGGGCACCAGAGCCCCAACGACTGGGGGCTCGGGTTCGAGATTCGGGACTCCAAGTCGCCGCACTGGACAGGGAGTTCGTCCTCGCCCCGGACGTTCGGGCACTTCGGTCAGGCCGGGACGTTCCTCTGGGTCGATCCCGATGCGGGGGCGGCGTGTGTCGCTCTGGCGGATCGGGCGTTCGGCCCGTGGGCCGCCGAGGCGTGGCCTCCGTTCACCGACGCGGTACTCGCCGAGCTCTGACGCGGTGCTCGGCGAACTCTGACGTGGTACTCGCCGAGCTCTGACGTGGTGCTCGGCGAGCTCTGACGTGGTGTTCGGTGAGCTCTGATAGTCGCTTGCGCTGTGCGGGGCCCGGGCTTGCGGGCCCGCTCCCGCCGCTGTGCCCACCCGCGCCGCCCCCGTGGCACGACTGCCGCAGCCACAGCCGCAGCCGCGTCAGCTCCCCGCCATCTCCCACACCAGCAGCTCCGCCCCGTCCGAAGCCGCCGCAACCGCCTCCAAGTTCTTCGCCTCCGTGATCCGTGCCGCGTCCCCGGCACGCAGTTCCTCGCCGCCCAGGTGCACTTCACCCCGCACCACATGGACGTACGCGAAAGGCGCGTCCGGGATGGCGGTGCGCTCGTTCGTGCCGAGTCGTCGGACGTGGAGGAGCGCGCCTGCCGCGGGGACCGCGTACGGGGTCGAGTCCGCGATGCCGTGGACCACCTCGTAGGCGGGGTCGCCGCCGGGCGTCAGGGGCGAGAGCCACATCTGGACGAAGACCAAAGGGGTCTCGGCGTCGTTGCGTTCCACGTGGCGGACGCCGCCCGCCGCGCTCAAGTGCTGGACGTCCCCGGCGCGCACGACCGACGCGTGCCCGGTCGAGTCGCGGTGGGTCAGCTCACCCTCCGCCACCCAGGTCACGATCTCGGTGTGGCTGTGCGGGTGTTCGTCGAAGCCCGCGCCGGGTGCCAGACGCTCTTCGTTGCAGGCCAGGATCGCACCGAAGCGCAGGTTGTCCGGGTCGTAGTGCGGCCCGAAGGAGAAGGCGTGGAAAGTCTCGATACCGGTGCCGGGCTCCCCGCCGCGGTACCGATCGCCGGAGCGCCGTACATCAATCACACACCCCACGTTAGACCCGGCACCGCACACCCCCGTCCCGATAAGGCAGTCTTGTCCCCGTGCCCGAACCCTCTGCGAACGAAGCCCGCCCGGACGCCCATCAGGCAGCCCACGAGGAAGCCGCGCGCCATGAGGAAGCCGCCCGTCAGGACGCGCACCGAAAGGCTCACGCGCACTCAGCCACGCTGAAGCGCCTCGAACAGTCATCCGGCAGCCTCGCGGCCCAGGCCATCGCGCGCATGGACGAGACGCTGTCCTGGTACCGGGCGATGCCACCGGAGAACCGCTCGTGGATCGGCCTGGTGGCGCAGGCCGGTATCGCCGCCTTCACCGAGTGGTTCCGTCATCCCGACGCCCCCCAGGCCATCTCCACCGACGTCTTCGGCACCGCCCCGCGCGAGCTGACCAGGGCGATCACCCTGCGCCAGACCGTCGAGATGGTGCGTACGACGATCGAGGTGATGGAGTCCGCGATCGACGAGGTCGCGGCCCCGGGGGACGAGTCCATCCTCCGCGAGGCGCTCCTCGTGTACGCCCGCGAGATCGCCTTCGCCACCGCGCAGGTCTATGCGCAGGCCGCCGAGGCACGCGGTGCCTGGGATGCCCGCCTTGAGTCGCTCGTCGTGAACGCCGTGCTCTCCGGGGAAGCCGACGAGGGGGCGGTGAGCAGGGCCGCCGCGCTCGGCTGGAACTCCCCCGAGCACGTATGCGTCGTCCTTGGCACCGCGCCCGACGGCGACAGCGAGCTCACCGTCGAGGCCATCCGCCGCGCCGCACGGCACGCCAAGCTCCAGGTCCTGACCGGTGTGCTCGGCGACCGTCTTGTCGTCATCGCGGGCGGCAGCGACAATCCTCTGCAGGTCGCCAAGAGCCTGATCGGCCCGTACGCGGCCGGGCCCGTCGTCGCCGGGCCCGTCGTCCCCGACCTGCTCGCCGCCACCCGGTCCGCGCAGGCCGCCGCCGCAGGACTCAAGGCCTGCGCCGCCTGGCAGGACGCCCCGCGCCCCGTCCTCGCGGACGATCTCCTTCCGGAGCGCGCGATCGCGAGCGATCCCGCCGCGCGCGAGCAGTTGGTGGAGGAGATCTACAGACCACTGGAGGAAGCGGGCTCGGCTCTCCTGGAGACGCTCAGTGTCTATCTGGAACAGGCCAGCAGTCTCGAAGGTGCCGCCCGGATGCTCTTCGTGCACCCGAACACCGTGCGCTACCGGCTGCGACGTGTGACAGACGTCACCGGCTGGTCGCCGTCGGACGTGCGCTCCGCATTCACGCTGCGGATCGCGTTGATCCTGGGGCGTCTGGCCGACGGAGATCTCCAACCGTAGGGTTTTGTCGGGCCCCTACAATTCCCCCAGCCGTTCTTCGTCCCTGTCCCCACGGGCGGCCCCTACCGTCCACAAGAGAGAGTGTGAGTGTGCTCGTACTCGTCGCTCCCGGCCAAGGCGCCCAGACGCCCGGCTTCCTGACCCCCTGGCTCGATCTCCCCGGCGCGGCCGACCGCCTCGGGGCCTGGTCGGACGCCATCGGGCTCGACCTTGCCCACTACGGGACGCAGGCCGACGCGGACGCGATCCGCGACACCGCGGTGGCCCAGCCCCTGCTCGTGGCCGCCGGTCTGCTCGCCGCCGAGGCACTCGGTGACGCGCTCGGCGCGAACAAGCCCGGCGCGGTCGCGGGACACAGCGTCGGCGAGATCACCGCCGCCGCGTACGCCGGTGTGCTCGACGACGCTGCCGCGCTCCGTCTCGTCCGTACGCGGGGTCTGGCCATGGCCGACGCCGCGGCGATCACGGAGACCGGCATGGCGGCGCTGCTGGGCGGCGACCCCGAGGTCACGATCCCGCACCTGGAGAAGCTCGGCCTGACGCCGGCGAACGTGAACGGCGCCGGACAGGTTGTCGCCGCGGGCACCGCGGAGCAGATCGCCGCGCTCGTGGAGGACAAGCCCGAAGGGGTGCGCCGCGTCGTGCCGCTGAAGGTCGCGGGCGCCTTCCACACGCACCACATGGCTCCCGCGGTCGCCACGCTCGAAGAGGCCGCCAAGGCCCTCGGCCCGGCCGACCCGAAGCTGACGTACGTCTCGAACCGCGACGGCCAGGCCGTCACGAGCGGCTCGGACGTCGTGTCCCGCCTGGTCGGCCAGGTGGCCAACCCGGTGCGCTGGGACCTGTGCATGGAGACGTTCAAGGAACTGGGCGCCACGGCGATGATCGAGCTGTGCCCCGGTGGCACACTGACCGGTCTCGCCAAGCGCGCCATGCCCGGCGTGCGGACGGTGGCTCTGAAGACACCCGACGACCTCGACGCCGCATCTGCGCTCATCGCCGACACCGCATCCGCCGCCGACGCGGCGGATGCCTGAGAAGGAGCCAGGAGAGCATGTCGAAGATCAAGCCCAGTAAGGGCGCCCCGTTCGCGCGCATCATGGGTGTCGGCGGCTACCGCCCGACCCGTGTAGTGCCCAACGAGGTGATCCTCGAGACGATCGACTCGTCCGACGAGTGGATCCGCTCCCGCTCCGGCATCGCGACCCGCCACTGGGCCTCCGACGAGGAGACCGTGGCCGCGATGTCCGTCGAGGCCTCCGGCAAGGCGATCGCCGACGCGGGCATCGCTCCGGAGCAGATCGGCGCGGTCGTCGTCTCGACCGTCTCTCATTTCAAGCAGACCCCGGCCATCGCGACCGAGATCGCGGACAAGATCGGCGCGGGCAAGCCCGCCGCGTTCGACATCTCCGCGGGCTGCGCGGGCTTCGGCTACGGCCTGACGCTCGCCAAGGGCATGGTCGTCGAGGGCAGCGCGGAGTACGTCCTGGTCATCGGCGTCGAGCGGCTGAGCGACCTGACCGACCTGGAGGACCGTGCGACGGCCTTCCTGTTCGGTGACGGCGCGGGCGCCGTGATCGTCGGCCCCGCCAAGGAGCCGCAGATCGGTCCGACGGTCTGGGGATCGGAGGGCGACAAGTCCGAGACGATCAAGCAGACCGAGTCCTGGGAGGCGTACCGCAACGGCTCCCCCGACAAGTTCCCTGCCATCACGCAGGAGGGTCAGGCGGTTTTCCGCTGGGCCGTGTTCGAGATGGCGAAGGTCGCACAGCAGGCGCTGGACGCGGCCGGAATCACCGCGGACGAACTGGATGTCTTCATTCCGCACCAGGCCAACGAGCGGATCATCGACTCGATGGTGAAGACTCTGAAACTGCCGGAACACGTCACGGTCGCCCGTGACGTGCGCACCACCGGCAACACGTCGGCAGCCTCGATTCCGCTCGCGATGGAGCGGCTTCTGGCGACCGGCGAGGCGAAGAGCGGCGACACCGCGCTCGTCATCGGCTTCGGGGCGGGTCTCGTGTACGCCGCCACGGTCGTTACCCTCCCCTAGGCATCACGTCCGGATCATCCGGTCCGTACGGCTGTAACCAACCTGCCGCTGCCGCGGCGGGCGCCACACCCTCTGGATACATAGAAGGAGCGCCAACATGGCCGCCACTCAGGAAGAGATCGTCGCCGGTCTCGCCGAGATCGTGAACGAGATCGCCGGCATCCCGGTCGAGGACGTCCAGCTGGACAAGTCCTTCACCGACGACCTGGACGTCGACTCGCTGTCCATGGTCGAGGTCGTCGTCGCCGCCGAAGAGCGCTTCGACGTCAAGATCCCGGACGACGACGTCAAGAACCTCAAGACGGTCGGCGACGCGACCAGCTACATCCTCAAGCACCAGGCCTGATCAGGTCTCTCTGCTGAAGCACCAGGCCTGATCAAGGCTGCTCTGCTGTCGCCACCCGGCGGTGGCGCCGCTGATCCCCTCAACACCGTGGAGAATTTTCCTGTGAACCCGACCAATCGCACCGTGGTCGTCACCGGTATCGGCGCAACCACACCGCTGGGTGGCGACGCAGCCTCGACCTGGGAGGGCCTGCTCGCGGGCCGTTCCGGCGTCAGCCTTCTCGAACAGGACTGGGCTGCCGAGCTTCCGGTCCGCATCGCGGGCCAGATCGCGGTCGAGCCGGGCGAGATCATTCCGCGCCCGCAGGCCCGCAAGATGGACCGTTCGGCGCAGTTCGCGCTGATCGCGGCCAGGGAGGCCTGGGCCGACGCGGGTTACACCGCGAAGGCGGGCGAGGACCCGTCCGTGGACCCCGACCGCCTCGGCGCGGTCATCGCCTCCGGCATCGGCGGCGTGACCACCCTGCTCGACCAGTACGACGTGCTCAAGGAGAAGGGCGTACGCCGCGTCTCCCCGCACACCGTGCCGATGCTGATGCCCAACTCCCCGGCGGCCAACGTCGGCATCGAGCTGGGCGCCCACGCGGGCGTTCACACCCCTGTGTCGGCGTGCGCATCGGGCGCCGAGGCCATCGGCTACGCGATCGAGATGATCCGCACCGGCCGCGCCGACGTCGTCGTCGCGGGCGGCACGGAGGCGGCGATCCACCCGCTGCCGATCGTCGCGTTCGGCAACATGATGGCGATGTCCAAGAACAACGACGACCCGCAGGGCGCCTCGCGCCCCTACGACGCCGACCGCAACGGCTTCGTGCTCGGCGAGGGCTCGGGCGTGATCGTCCTGGAGTCCGAGGAGCACGCCAAGGCCCGCGGCGCGAAGATCTACGCGGAGGCCGTCGGCCAGGGCATCTCGGCCGACGCCCACCACATCACGCAGCCCGAGCCGTCCGGCAACGGCATCGCGGCAGCGCTGCAGAACCTCATCGACACCACGGACCTCAAGCCCGCCGAGATCGTGCATGTGAACGCGCACGCGACCTCGACGCCGCAGGGTGACGTCGCCGAGATCAAGGCGCTGCGCAAGGCGTTCGGCCACGACGTCGACCACATGGCGATCGCCAGCACCAAGTCGATGACCGGTCACCTGCTCGGTGGCGCGGGCGGCGTGGAGACCGTGGCCACGGTCCTCGCGCTGAAGAACCACATCGCCCCGCCGACGATCAACATCGAGAACCTCGACCCCGAGGTCGACGCGGACGTCATCCGCGACGAGGCCCGCGTGCTGCCCGAGGGCAGGATCGCGGCCCTCAACGACTCGTTCGGCTTCGGCGGCCACAACGTGGTGCTCGCGTTCAGGAGCGTCTGAGGCTGAGACCTACTGACTTCCGGCTTCTGCCTTCCGGCTTCTGTCTTCTGCCTTCCGGCTTCTGTCTTCTGCCTTCCGGCTTCTGAAGCAGTCAGCTGTACGTGGCGAAGGGCCCCCACCGCACGGTGGGGGCCCTTCGCGCGTGCGCCGAAAGCGGACGAAAGCTGTCGAAGCCGGTCGAAGGCTTCAGACGACCTGGTGCAGCCACCGCACCGGCGCGCCCTCGCCGGCGTACCGGAAGGGCTCCAGCTCGTCGTCCCAGGGCTTGCCGAGCAGCTTGGCGAGCTCGGCCTCCAGGTCGCTCTCGCCGCCCTTGGAGCGGGCCAGGGCGGCCCGCAGACGGTCCTCCGGGATCAGGATGTCACCGTGGATTCCGGTGACCGCGTGGAAGATCCCGAGTTCGGGGGTGGCGCTGTACCGCTCGCCCTCGGCCGTGGAACACGGCTCGGAGGTGACTTCGAAGCGCAGCAGTTGCCAGCCGCGCAGGGCTGACACGAGTTTGGACGCGGTGCCCACCGGGCCGCGCCAGGAGAACTCCGATCTCCAGCTGCCGGGCGCCGCGGGCTGCCTGATCCAGTCGAGGTTGACGCGCGCGCCGAGTACGCCCGCGACTGCCCATTCGACGTGCGGACACAGCGCGCGCGGCGCGGAGTGCACGTACAGAACTCCACGTGTCGTCACCGGGACCTCCAGTGTGGGTCGAGGTTCGCCTTCCCCAGCGGCCTCGCGCCCGTGCCGAGCGTTGTGGCCCCGAATCAGGGAAACTCCCAAAATCGGGACAGATGTGACGTGATGTAATTTAGCGGAACCGAAAGAGCGGGGTGCCACTGGGTCGCGAGGCTACCGTGCGTCGGCGCAAGGAGTGTGACGTACCGTCGGTCCCAAGGCCAGGAATCACCCGCCATTCACTCGCAGGTGCGTCGAAACGGCGCGGTCGGCCTACGACGACTGACCGTGACGACGGTGACGACGGATCGGCCCACGACAGAGGGGACCCGGGGATGCGGAACCGAAGGCACCGCCCACGTGCCGCCGTCGCGATGGCGACGGCGGTTCTTCTCGGCGCCACGGCGGTCACCGCGTGTGACGCGTCCGGCGGCGACTCCCCGGCACCCAACGGACCATCGGCCGGCCGACCCTCCCCGAAACCCACCCCTACGTGGGACGCGAGTCCGAGCTCCCTGGCTGCCGTCGGCGACTCCATCACCCGCGGCTTCGACGCCTGCTCGGTGCTCGCCGACTGCCCCGAGGCGTCCTGGGCGACCGGCACCGGCTCCGATGTGCGCAGCCTCGCGACCCGCCTGCTCGGGAAGGAGCGGGCCGCGGGGAACAGCTGGAACTACGCGAAGACCGGCGCCCGTATGGAAGATCTCACCGGGCAGGTCGAGCAGGCCGCGCTCAAGCGCCCCGAGCTGATCACGGTGATGGCGGGCGCGAACGACGCCTGCCGCCCCTCGGCGGATTCCATGACCCCGGTCGCCGAGTTCCGCGCCGACTTCGAGAAGGCGATGCGCACGCTGCGGCGCGAGCTTCCCAAGACTCAGGTGTACGTGACCTCCGTGCCGGATCTGAAGCGGCTCTGGTCCCAGGGGCGTACGAACCCGCTGGGCAAGCAGATCTGGAAGCTCGGCATCTGCTCCTCGATGCTGGCGGACCCGGACGCCGAGGACGCGGCGGCGACGGAGCGGCGGGCCACGGTGCACAGCCGCGTGATCGCGTACAACGAGGTGCTCAAGGAGGTGTGCGCGAAGGATCTGCGCTGCCGGTACGACGGCGGTGCGGTCTTCGACTACCGCTTCGACGGCGACCAGTTGAGCCACTGGGACTGGTTCCACCCCAGCAAGGACGGCCAGTCGCGCCTCGCCGAGCTGGCCTACCGACAGGTGAAGGCCAAGGACCCCAAGGGCTAGGGGACCTCAAGGGCTAGGGGGCCCCAAGGGCTATGGGACCTCAAGGGGTGAGGGTGTGGCCACCCGGCGTAGGGTCGCGATCATGCGCAGTGAACTCTTCGGGGCTCTCCCCGACGGCACGCCCGTCCATCGCTGGATCCTGGAAAGGGGTGGGGTGCGGGTACGCGTCCTGACGTACGGCGGGATCATCCAGTCGGCGGAAGTTCCCGGCCGCTCGGGGCGACGCGATCCCGTGTCCCTCGGCTTCGACGACCTCCAGGGCTATCTCGACCACCCCGGGCCGTACTTCGGTGCGCTGGTGGGCCGGTACGCGAACCGGATCGCGGGCGGTGAGTTCCCCCTCGACGGCAGGACCTACAGCTTGGCGCGGAACAACGAGCCCAACGCGCTGCACGGCGGTGCGGCCGGATTCGACAAGCGGGTGTGGGAGGCCACGGAGATCGAGCACGGGGTGCGGCTCTCCCGGGTGAGCCCGGACGGCGAGGAGGGGTATCCGGGGCGGCTCGCGCTGTCGGTGACGTACGCGCTGAGCGAGGCGGGCGAGCTGCGGATCGCGTACGAGGCGACGACCGACGCCCCGACGGTCGTGAACCTCACCAACCACACGTACTGGAACCTCGCCGGGGCCGTGCCCGGGAGCGGCGGCGCTGGCGGGCAGGAGCTGCGGATCGACGCGGCGCGCATGACGCCGACGGACGAGACCCAGATCCCCACGGGGGTGCACGCGGACGTCGACGGGACACGGTTCGACTTCCGGGCGGCGCGGAAGGTCGGGGGCGGGATCGACCACAACTACGTACTGGACAAGGGGATCACCGAGCGGCCGGTCGAGGTGGCGGAGCTGAGCGACCCGGCGTCCGGACGCGTGCTGACCGTCGCGACGACGGAGCCCGGCATCCAGCTGTACACGGGAGACCACTTCGCGCGGCCGCTGCCGTTCGCGCCCGGTGACGGGGTAGCCCTGGAGACGCAGCACTTCCCCGACTCCCCCAACCGGCCGGAGTTTCCGAGCACGGTACTGCGGCCGGGTGGGGTGTACAGGTCGGAGACGGTTTACGGCTTCTCGGTGCGCTAGGGCCGCCGGTTCACGTCAGACGGCGATCGTCTCGCTCAAGCGGCGGTCGGCGATCGAGCGGCCCACCTGGATCTCGTACGAACCGGCCCGGTACGTCCAGGAGTTGGTGCTCTCGTCCCACGTCTCGAAGGCGCGGCGCGGGAGTTCGATCCGCACCTCCGCGCTCTCGCCGGGCGCTGCCTCGACGCCCGCGAAGCCGGCGAGCCAGCGGATCGGGCGGTCGCCGTCGTTCGCGTCCGGGGCGAGGTAGACCTGGACGACCTCACGGCCCGCGCGCCGACCGGAGTTGCGGACGCGGACCGTGACCGTCGTGCCATCAGCGGCGAGGGACTCATAAGCCCAGTCGGTGTAGCCGAGGCCGTGGCCGAAGGCGTACGCGGGAGTGGCGCCCGCGTGCTCCTCGACGGCACGGTCCCAGGCGCGATACCCGATGAACACGCCTTCGGTGTAGGCCAGTTGTCCCTCGTTCGGGGTGACCTGGGTGACCGGCGCGTCCGCGAGAGCGCCCCACGTCGTGGGCAGCCGCCCGCCCGGTTCCTCGGCGCCGAGCAGCACATCGGCGAGAGCCGCGCCGCCCTCCTGTCCGGGGAACCAGCTGAGCAGCACGGCCGCGACGTCATCGCGCCACGGAAGCTCCACCGGGGAGCCGGAGTTGACGATTACGACCGTACGGGGATTGGCCGTGGCCACCGCGCGTACCAACTCGTCCTGGCGTCCGGGAAGTCGCAGGTCCTTCCGGTCGAACCCCTCGGACTCGACGCGCTCGGTGGTGGCGACGACCACGACGGCGGTGTCGGCGCCGCGTGCCGCATCGACGGCCTCCGCGATCAGCTCGTCGGAGTCCCGCCGCGGCTCCAGGTGCACGAAGGAGAACACGACGCCGGGCAGCGGAGACTCGTACTCCTTGTCGAGCGGGTGGAGCAGCGAGACCTCGACCGTCTCGCCCTCCGTCAGACACACCTTGGCGCGCTCGACCGGTGAGCCGAAGAACGCCTCGAACGGGTCGGACTCGGGGCCCAACACCTCGGACCCGTCGAAGACGACCTCACCGCCGACGGTCAGCGTGAAGGCGCCCAGACCTCGCGTGCCGAAGGAGTGCTCGCCGCTCACGCGCGGCGTGAACGTGCCGACGACCTCGATGGAGGCCATCGTCTCGTGGGTGACTCCGTCGGGCAGGTCGTTGCCGATCCACTGGACCTGGCCGGAGGGGAGGTTGCCCTCGCCGAGGACATCGCCGTCCGCGTCGCGGCAGACGGCGCGCAGCTCGAACCCCTTGTCGGCGGGGGCGAGTTCATCGCTCGGGTCGGCGCCGACGGCGTACGTCAGGGCTTCGTCGGCGAGCGCGGCCGTCAGGCCGTCGAGCGGGGAGACCACGTGTGCGGGGAAGACGGTGGCGGAGCCGCCGCCCAGGACGCGGGCGTCACGCGCCGCCGCGCCGATGAGGGCGACGGAGGCGGCGGGCTTCAGCGGCAGCGTCTCGTTCTCGTTGCGCACCAGGACGAAGGAGCGGCGGGCGATCTCGCGGGCGAGCGCCTCGCCGTCGACCTCGGCGGGCACGTCGGTGACCACGGGCTCGGCGCCTTCGAGGATGCCGACGCGGGCGGCGAGACGCAGGACGCCCCGCACGGCGTCGTCGACCGTCGACTCCTTGACCCGGCCGCCGCGCACCGCTTCGGCGAGCGCGTCGCCGTAGATGGTCCGCGGTCCCGGCATGGCGACGTCGAGGCCGCCCTCGATGGCGCCGACTGTCGAGCGGGCGGCCATCCAGTCGGAGACGTTGTAGCCGTCGAAGCCCCACTCCCCGCGCAGGACCTCGTTGACCAGGTAGCGGTGCTCGGTCATCGTCGAGCCGTTGACCTGGTTGTACGCGGTCATGATGCCCCAGGGGTGGGCGTTGGCGACGATCGCCTCGAAGGGCGCGAGGTACAGCTCGCGCAGGGCGCGCGCGCCCACGATGTTGTCGACGGTGAAGCGATCGGTCTCGGCGTCGTTCGCGACGAAGTGCTTGACGGTCGTGCCGACACCGCCGGACTGCACGCCCTGGACATAGCCGGTGCCGATGACGCCGGTCAGATACGGGTCTTCGCTGTACGCCTCGAAGTGCCGCCCGCCGAGCGGCGAGCGGTGCAGATTGACGGTGGGCGCGAGGAGGACGTGGACGCCCTTGCGGCGGGCCTCCTGGGCGAGGAGGGTGCCCGCGCGACGGGCGAGGCCTTGGTCCCAGGTGGCGGCGAGCGCGGTCGGGGACGGCAGGGCGATGGAGGGATCGTCGGCGGTCCAGCGGGTGCCGCGCACACCGATCGGGCCGTCCGACATCACGAGGGAGGCCAGGCCGATCTCGGGCAGCGCGTGCAGCGACCACATGTCGCGCCCACCGAGCAGCCGGGTCTTGGCGTCCAGATCCAGCGTGCCGAGCGCGGCCTCCACGACCGACTCGCGCGCCTGGTCGGCCTGCGTGGCTCCGGGGCCCGGGCCCTGCGTTCCCGCCATGGCGTACCTCCTCGTTGAAGTCCGTTCCGTACCTTCCCGTTCTGTACGGTCCCTCCATCCTGCCTCGATTACCTGTAGGTCGGTAGTTTTCGTAATCTGGACGTTATATTTTGATCGGTATGACGTACGGTCGTCCCGCGGGCAGGATCGGGAGCGGGACAGAGAACGTGAAGGGCGGACGCGATGGCGCCCAAGGCCAGGATTACGGCCAAGGCCACGACCACGACCAAGGCCAGGGCCAGGAGCGAGGAGCGGCGAGCGGAGATCCTGCGGGCCGCCTTCGAGGTGATCGCCGAGCGCGGCTACCGGGGCGCGAGCCTGGGTGCCGTGGCCGAGCGGGTCGGCCTGACCCAGCAGGGCCTCCTGCACTACTTCCCCACGAAGGACGCCCTCCTCGTCGCCGTCCTCGACGCCCGCGACCAGTGGGACGCGGTCCCGTCGAACGAGATCCGCCTCGACCTGCTCGGCTCGCTCGTCGAGTACAACGCGATGCGCCCCGGCATCATCCAGACCTTCTCCGCGCTGCTCGGCGAGAGCGTCACGGACGGGCATCCGGCACGGGAGTACTTCACCGAGCGGTACGGGTCGGTGCGGGAGAAGTTCGCGGCGGTCCTGCGCGTGGAGTACGGGGACCGCCTGCCCGGCGGCCTCACTCCAAAGGCGGCGGCGCCGCTGCTCGTCGCGGTGATGGACGGGCTTCAGTACCAGTGGCTCCTGGACCCCGAATCGGTGGACATGGCAGGGGCGTTCAGGGACTTCCTGGGCCTGATCGGCGCGGACAGCGGCGGCGACAGCGGCAACGGCGGCGAGTGATCAGGCGGCGGCCCGGACCGCCGCCACGACCTCGACCTCCATGACCGCGTCGGGCCTGAAGAGCCGGGGCACCTCGACCGTCGTGCGGGTGGGCGGCGTCGCGGTGAGGACTGCTCCTACGAGGGCGCGGCTACGGAACGGCTAGGGCTGGAGCTAGAGCTAGAGCTACGGCTAGGGCTACGGCTACGGCTACGACGGTTTGACGTTCCGGGAACGGATGTGGGCGACCGCACGCGCGATGTCCTCGTGGACGACATCAGGGTCTGCGGCGGCAGCCTGGAAGTGGCCCAATACGGCCTCCATCGCCGGTAGTTGCGTCGTCTCCGTCGCGAGCGCCACGTCCTTCACGGCGAGGTCGCTGCCGAAGTGGACGTCCGTGGCGAAGGCGCGGCCCACCGCTCCCCCGAGCGGCCCCTTCGCGAGCGCCCCCTTGGCCGTCTCCTCGTCGAGACCCAGCGCGTCCGCCAGTTTCATCGCCTCCGCCACGAGAGCGACGCCACCGATGACGGCGGTGTTGACGACGACCTTCAGCGCGGCCCCCGAGCCGAGCGGGCCGGTGCGGGTCACCGGGCCGAAGCAGGCGAGGACCTGCGCGACCCCGTCCGCGTCGCCGCCCGCGAGAATGCCGAGCTGCCCAGCGGCGGCCTTGTCCGTACTCCCCATGACGGGCGCGTCGACAAGGGTCACGCCGTCCGGCACCCTCTCCCACAACTCCCTTACGACATCGGGCCCGACGGTGGACATCTCCACCCAGTGGACCCCCGCCCGCAGCTCGGGCACGATGGCGTCGGCGACGGCCCGCACCGCGTCGGGGCCCGCCAGCATGGTGATGACGACATCGGCGTCACGCACGGCGTCCGCGGGGTCGACGGCGAGCCGGGCCCCCGCCCCCACCAGTGGCTCAGCCTTCTCGGCGGTCCGGTTCCACACCGTCAACGGGTGGCCCGCCGCGAGGAGTTGGCGTGCCATGGGCGTACCCATATGCCCCAGTCCAAGAAACGCGATCTTCTCCATGGGTCCGACGCTAGGCCCGGGCGCGTGATGCGACAAGCGAATGTCTAGCATGTCATTCATGCCGACCTCGCATGTCGCACGGATGGCCCAGGCCACACAGGCCGCCCAGGCCACGCAGGCCGCCATGGCCGCCCAGGCCGCGCGGACCCAGGCGCCACCAGCGCCACCGCCCGACCTCTCCACCGTCTGGCTCCGCGTCTTCCTGGAGGTCTCGCGGCACGGCTCCTTCACCGTGGCCGCCCGCGATCTCGGCTGGACGCAGTCCGCCGTCTCGCGGCAGATCTCCTCCCTGGAGGCGGCCCTCGGCGGCGCCCCGCTCTTCGACCGGCTGCCGCGAGGCGTACGCCTGACCGCATACGGCCGAACGCTCCTGCCGTACGCCGACGAGACGATGGCCCGACTCCACGCCATGCAGCGGGAGTTGACGGCGCTGCGCGACGTGACCGGCGGCACCCTGCGCTTCGGGGCGTTCGCGACGGCCGACGCGGCGCTCGTGCCACGCGCCATCGCGGCGTTCCGCGCCCGGCACCCCGGCGTGACGCTCACCCGCGAGGAGGGCCTGACGCCCTGGCTCCTCGCCCGCCTCGCGGACGGTGATCTCGACCTGGCGATCGTCTCCTCGACGGGCGGGGCGCTGAGCGGCGACGTAGACGCGTACGAGCTGCATCACCTCCTTGACGAGGCGCTGTACGTCGCCGTCCCTCCGGCCCACGCGCTGGCGGGCCACGAGTCCCTGCGTCTGCACCAACTCGCCGCCGAGGAATGGATCTCCGGCAGCGCGCACGCCGAGGGAACCCTCCTGGAGGAGGCGCACCGGCACGGATTCCGCCCGCGGGTCGCCCATGTCGTCGCCGAGTGGACCGCCAAGCAGGGCTACGTGGCCGCCGGGCTCGGGGTCACCCTCGTGCCCGCCCTTGCCGCGGAGTCGGTCCGCCCCGACATCACCCTGATCCCGGTGCGCGACGAGGACGCGCCGCCGCGCGCCGTGTACGCGGCGACGGCGCGGGGGCGGGTGGCTCCGCCGGCGGTGGGGCCGTTCCTGGAGGCGCTGCGGGCTACTCAAGTCGCCTCGCGGGACGGCGTGTCCCTACCAAGGTCGCCCACGGCGTAGACCGACGGCCGTCTCGGCTCGGCCGCCTCGCCAGCAAGACTTGGGCCCACCGTACGCACCGTACGGGCGGACACAGGGAGGCACCGTGCGGAGTGACGGAACCGGGATCAATCGGGCGCGCTTTCTGGCCGGGGCCGGTGCGGGGGCCGTGGGCGTCGCGGCGGCGGCGGGGGGTCTGCTGACCGCGGCGGCACCGGCCGCCGCAACAGGCCCCGGAGCGGGCGGACTCACGTACCGGGGCGTCTGCTACGAGGTGGCCACCGGGGAGACACCCACGACCGGCTGGGACGCGGGCCGCATGCGCGAGGACATGGACGCCGTCCAGGACCGGCTGCACGCCACCACCGTCTCCGTCTTCGGCGACGGCGTACGGCGGCTGGCCGCCACCGCGACGGAGGCCGCCGAACGCGGACTGCACGTCTGGCTCCAGCCGCGCCTGGCCGACCGCCCCGAACGGGAGATCCTCGACCACCTCGCGGAGACGGGCCGGCACGCCGAGCGGCTCAGGCGCCAGGGCGCGGCGGTCCACCTCAGTGTGGGCTGCGAGTTCGTGCTGTTCGTGCCGGGGATCGTGCCCGGCGACAACGCGGTGGAACGGATCGAGAACATCACCAAGGGGAACTACGACCCCGTTCTGATGCGGCGGCGCCTGAAGCGGTTCATCGGACGCGCGGCGGCGGTCGGCAGGTCCGTCTTCGGCGGCGGGCTGACGTACGGGGCGGCGGAGGACGACGAGGTCGACTGGGGTCTGTTCGACATCGTGAGCGTCAACTACTACGGATGCCACCGCGACCGGTCCGGTTACGTCCGCGACCTGGCGCCCTACAAGCGCTGGGGAAAGCCGGTGGCCGTCACCGAGTTCGGCACCTGTACGTTCCGGGGCGCGCCGGAGCAGGGCGGCATGGGGTGGGACGTCGTCGACTACACGAAGGAGCCACCCGAGATCAAGGACGGGCTCGTGCGCAGCGAGCGGACCCAGGCGGCGTACATCACCGACGTACTGGACGTCTTCGAGTCGATGAACCTCTACTCGGCGACGCTCTACAACTTCGTCACCCCGGACGCCCCGCACCGCTCCGAGACGCGGTACGACCTCGACATGGCGAGCTACGGCCTCGTGAAGCCGATCCAGGACGGTTTCGTCCCGTCGGGCCGTTGGCACTGGGAGCCGAAGGAGTCGTTCCACGCGGTGGCCCAGCACTATGGGCGCGCGGCGCGCCGTCCATGACGGCCCCGGCCGGCCGCCGTTGTCAGTGGCGTGGTGCACCATCGAAGTGTCCGTCGGATCTTGACGGAGCTTGACGGAGCCGACGGATCTTCAAGGAAGGGCGCCCCATGCCGCCTGCCAAGATGCACGCCCACGAAGCCGACATCGACACGCCTCTCGTACGCCGTCTGCTCGCCGCCCAGTTCCCCGACTGGGCGCACCTCGCCGTCGAGCCCGTCGAGTCGAGCGGCACCGTCAACGCCATCTACCGCCTCGGCGACGACATGGCCGTCCGGCTCCCGCGTATCGAGGGAGGCGTCGAGGACGTACAGCGCGAGGTGCTTCATCTGCCGCGGCTCGCGGCCTCGCTTCCCGTCGCCATTCCCGCGCCGCTGGGGCAGGGCGAGCCGGGCGAGGGCTTTCTGTGGCCCTGGTACGTCTACCGCTGGCTGGAGGGGGAGAACCCGGCCGTCGGGGAAGTGGTCGAACCCGGCCTGTTCGCCGCCGATCTGGCGGAGTTCGTCATGGCGCTCCAGCGCGTCGATCCGGCCGGAGCGCCTGCCGCGTACCGCAGCGGGCCGCTCGCGCCCCGTGACGCCGATACCCGCGAGGCCATCGCACAGCTCCACGGCGTCATCGACACCGACGCCGCCACCGCCGCCTGGGACGCGGCCCTGCGCGCGCCCCGCTGGGACGGGCCGCCCGTCTGGGTCCACGCCGATCTGCAACCGGGAAATCTCCTCACCACCGGCGGACGGCTCAGCGCCGTCATCGACTTCGGGTGCATGGGGCACGGCGAACCCGCCGTCGATCTGATCACCGCGTGGAGCCTGCTCACGGCCGACGCACGGGAGACCTTCCGTACCGCCCTGGGCGTCGACGGCGCGACCTGGGCACGGGGGCGCGGCTGGGCCCTGTCGATCGCGCTCATAGAGCTGCCGTACTACCGGACGAGGAATGCCACCGTCGCGAAGATCGCACGCCATGTGATCGAGGAGGTTCTCGCAGATCACGCAGAGGTGAACCGCTAGCGGGCGCCGCCTTCCTGCCGGAATACTGCGATCACCCCACCGGCCACGGAAGGACTCCCGTGTCACTCTCGTCCAACGTCTCCCCGCGGCTCGCCACGCTCGGCGTCACCCTCCTGCTCTCCCTCGCCGCCGTACCCGCGTCGGCGGACACCGCGTCGGACGCCACCGCATCAGGCGCCACCGCATCGGACGCCACCACGGAGGAGCAGCGCCTCGACCGGGCCGCGCCGCGGGAGATCCTGCGGCGCAGCGGATTCGACGCCGTGGCTCCGAGGTTCGCGCGGGCCCTGGAACGCGCCCACTCGTACGCCGAGGCCAAGCGCATCGTCGTACGGCAGGGGGAGGCGCTGTGGCGGCGTGCCGTCGACCGGGCACAGGGGCGGGGTCCCGCCGGTGAGCTGAGCAGGGACGACGACCGGCCGCTGTACTGGGCCCGGCTCGGGATGACCCGGGAGCTGCGCCAGTGGGAGCCGACCCGCTTCGGGGTGGGCGAGGCCCGGCAGCGGCTTCTCATACGGGCCCTTGAGGACGCGTCCCGCGGGCACGACTCCATCAGCTACCCGAAGAGGGACTCCGCCGGCCACCGCCTCAAGCGCGTCCTCGTCACCGGCTTCGACCCCTTCACGCTCGACCGGGACGTCCGCATCAGCAACCCGTCCGGCGCCACCGCCCTCGCGCTCGACGGCGCCGTCATCCAGACCGCCGACGGGCCCGCCCGCGTGGAGACCGCCGTCTTCCCCGTCCGCTGGGAGGACTTCGAGGAGGGGACGGTCGAGCGCACCCTGCGCGCCCACCTCCCCGGCGTCGACCTCTTCACCACCATCAGCCAGGGCCGCGCGGGACGCTTCGACATCGAGCGGACCAACGGGGCGTGGCGGGGCGGCTTCCCCGACAACGAGAACCTCTCGCGCACGGAGACGGTCCCGGTGGCCGATCCGGCCTCGCAGCCGCAGTGGACGTCCACGACCCTCCCGTACAAGGACATCGTGAGCGCCGAGACGGGCCGCTTCCCCGTGTACGACAACACCTCGGTGACCGAGGTCCCGGCGGGCCAGAGCGCCCCCGTGGTCCGCCCCGACGGGCCCACCGCCGGTTCCACGGCCCGCGAGGGCGGCGGCGGCAACTACCTGTCGAACGAGATCGCCTACCGCGCGACGCTGCTCCGCGACCGTCTCGGGCTGCACGACCGCCTGCCCGGCGGCCATGTGCACACGCCGATCCTGCAGTTCGGGACGGGCAACACGGACCCGGCCACGGGCGAGATCACCGATCCGGAGTTCGTGCGCAACCGCCTCGACATCATCGCGCAGGTGCGGCAGATCCTGACGACCGCCCTGGACGCCCGCGGATAGCCGCTATGGACGCCCGCCGGTAGCGGACGACATCTGGCCTTCGGGACCGGCCGAACCGGCCGGTCCCCGCGGGTCCTCGGGATCGTTCTCGCCCGCCAGTTCCCGCGCCATCAGCGTCGCGCCCGCGACCGCCCCCGGCATCAGGAACACCGCGACGAACGGGACGAGGAAGGCCACGGCGAGCGGGGTGCCGAAGCCCCAGGCCAGCTGCTTCCGGCCGCGCAGCAGCGTGAGCCGTTCGCGGAGTTCGACGCCCCGGCGCTGCAGCGCCACCGCGGTCAGCTCCTCGGCCAGGAAGAAGCCGGTCACGCAGAAGCCGACCACCGGGACCACGGTCTGACCGACGACCGGGATGAAGCCGAGGGCGAAGAGCAGGATGCCCCAGACCAGGGCCCTTACGAGGACGCGGAGGCTGTCGCGTGCGGAGATCCACAGTTCGCGCCAGAGCGGCAGGCCCGACTCGGGGGCGTGTCCGGCGACGGAGATGTCGACCTTCTCCGACAGTGACTCGTAGAAGGGCTGGCCGATCAGGAGTGTCACGGCCGTGAAGGTGATCACCGAGAGGAGGAGTGCGAGCGCGAAGAGCAGCGCCGTGAGGAAGCCGCGGAACAGGCCGAGCCACGGCGACGACCAGTCGTCGGAGAAGGGCGTCGCCCAGCCGACGAAGTCCGTGCCCCAGAGGCCGAGCGCGACGAGCGCGGCCGCGTAGAGAACCAGGGTGATCAAGCCCGGCAACAGGCCGACCCCGTACTGCTTGCCGTGCTGGGCGACCCAGCGCTGGCCCTTCATCAAGTAGCCGAAGCCTCGTCCCAGATCACGCATGCGGCACAGCCTATCCGCCGGTCGCGGCCCTGCGGGCCATGGGACGCAGGGGGGGCTCAAGGGGACTCGTGGGGGCCGAAGACCCTCTTGTTGCGCGGGGGTTGAAACGGTAGACCACGCGTACCGACTTCTCTTCAGGAGGTACGTATGGGGATACCCCGGCCGTCCAGACCCGTTCTGCTCACCACGCTCGCCTCGGCGGGCGCTCTTCTCCTCACCACCCTCGCCCCCGGCAGCGCGACCGCCGACCCCGGCCCGGGCGGTCGCGACATCCTCCGTGAGGGCTCACCCCTCAGCAGCACGGACTCGGCCGCCACGGCCCCGGAGAGCGCCGCCGACCGCGCGCTGGGGGCCTCGGAAGGCTCCGGCCTCGGCTCCGGTGACGGCTCCGGTGACGGCAAGAACCGCGGTTACCCCCGCGAACAGAAGCTCACCCCGCCTCCCGCCGATCCAGCCGACAAGTCGATAAAGCTGGGTCTGTCCCCCTATCACTCCATCGCCCCGAAGCTGAATGACATCCAGGGCATCGGCGACCGCGTCAGCGTGGAGATCGCGGGCCGTTCGGCGGGCGGACACCAGCTCTATCTGGTGACCGTCACCTCGCCCGAGTCCGCCAAGGAGACCGCCCGCCAGGAGCGGATGCGCGACCTCATCGAGAACGCGCCCGGCGCCGCCGCCAAGGATCCGGCGGTCAAGTCCTCGTACAAGACGCCCGTCTTCATCAACAACAACATCCACGGCAACGAGTGGGAGGGCACGGACGCCGCCCTGAAGCTCATCGAGAAGCTGGCGAAGGCCAAGGACGGCAAGACGCGCGACCTGCTCGCGCACAACCGGCTCTACTTCAACGTCACGGCCAACCCCGACGGCCGCATCGCGGGCACCCGCGAGAACGCCAACGGCTTCGACCTCAACCGTGACTTCATCACCGCGTCACAGCCCGAGGTCCGCGCGATGCGGCAGGTCGCCATCGACAAGCAGCCCGCGGTCATGATCGACCTGCACGGCTACGTCAACGGCACGCTGATCGAGCCGACGACTCCTCCGCACGGCGAGAACTACGAGTACGACCTCTTCCTCAAGAACTCCTACGCCAACGCCCTCGGCATGGAGGCCGCGGTCAACGGCCTCGGCTACACCCCCGAGAAGGACGGCGTCGAGCCGGCGATCATCCCCTTCCGTGACCAGAAGGAGGGCTGGGACGACTGGCCGCCGATCTTCACCCCGCAGTACATGCCCTTCCACGGCGCGGTCGCCGCGCACACCATCGAGTTCCCGATGACCGTCAACAACGACGAGTACGACGATCTGTCGGTGCCGGAGCTGCGGCGGCGGTCCGCGATCAACGTGGACATCGCGGGCGCGGCGATGTCGGCGACTCTCAAGTACACGCAGGAGCACCGGACTTCGGTGATCGCCGACCAGATCGAGACGTTCCGGCGCGGCGCGACGGGTGCGGCGCAGGTGCCGGTCTCGCCCGAGACCGTGCCCGGGGTGCCGGGCATCGGCCCTGAGGACGTCTACACGACCGACTTCCCCCGTGCGTACGTGATTCCGCGGGGCGAGGAGAAGGGCGAGCGCCGCCAGCGCTCGGCGGCGGCCGCCTCGCGGCTCGTGCAGCACCTGCTCGACAACGACGTCGAAGTGTGCCGAGCGACACGGGACTTCAGGCTCGGCGGGACCTCGTACGCCGAGGGTTCGTACGTCATCGACATGCGTCAGCCCAAGCGCGGGCTCGCCAATGTGATGCTCGCCGACGGGCGCGACATCAGCGACAAGGTGTCCACGATGTACGACATCTCGGGGTGGAGCCTCGGGCGGCTGTGGGGCGCGACGGTGGACCCGGTGAAGGGTGGCTCGCTGTCCGGTGTGCGGTCGGGTGTCGTGGACTCCGCGACGCGGGTCGGGCATGTCGCTTCGCGCGGAGCTCTTCGGCTGCGGCTCGACGACGCGCGGGAGACCGCCGCTCTCAACTGGCTGCTGGCACGCGGGACTTCCGTGCGGCGAGCCGAAGACGGGAGCGTGATCCTGCCGTCGTCGGCGCGGGGTGCGGCGGTCGCCGCGGCGAAGAAGTACGACGTCGCCTTCGACGCCACCAAGGTGAAGGGCGGCGCTGTCGTGCACCCCACACGGGTCGCGGCGGCCGTCACTCCCGGTGAGCTGTTCGCTCTTCGGGAGATGAACTTCGACGTGGTGCCGGTGTCGACGGATGCCCTCAACGCCGGGTTCGACTGGAAGAAGTCGGGTGCGGACGCCCTGTTCGTCTCTGCCGGGCTCTCCTACGGCGAGCTGAACGCCGGGGCCAAGGCCGGGCTCGACGCGTTTCTCGCCGGTGGGGGTGGGCTCGTCGGGCGTGGTTCACAGGGGGCCGCGCTGAACTCCGCCGCGAAGCTGCTCTCCGTGAAGGCGGTCGCCGGGAACGGCGATGCCAATGGCGTGGTGCGGGTTGTCAACTCCGGTGGCCCTGTCACCGGGGGCGCCCCGGAGCATTCGTTCGTGTACGCGCCCATGTGGTTCACCGGGCTCGGCAGTGGTGTGCGGGTCGAGCAGTCGTACGGGGGCGGGAATCCGCTGGTCTCCGGGCACTGGCGGGCGGTCGAGGGTGGTGCGGGGGGTCCTGCGGACGCCTCGGGTCAGGCTTCCGTCGTCAGCGGGTCCGCTGCCGGGTCCCGCGTGGTTCTCTTCGGCACCGAGCCGCTCTTCCGGGACCACCCCAAGGGAGTGTTTCCGCAAGTGGGGCGGGCGTTGCTGAGCGTGGGCCGAGGCTAGGACGGACCCTGCGGGGCTCTCTCCGCTCCCGCCCCTTGCCGAAAACCGGGGCTCCGCCCCGGGCCCGGCTCCAAACGCCGGAGGGCTGATATTCGGCCCCTCCGGCGTTGAGGGCCGGGGCCGGGAATTCTCCCGGCTTTGACCGCGGTTGCAGCGAGCAGGGAGGCATGAGACCACATGACCCGTGAGATCAAGGTACAAGGCACCATCGCAGCCGGATACGAAGCCGTCCGGGACGAGTTCGCTGCCGTGCTCGCCGGGGAGAAGCCCGATCACGCCGCGCAACTCTCCGCCTATGTGAAGGGGAAGCAGGTCGTCGACCTGTGGGTGGGGCCGGACACCGGGCCCGAGACGCTGTTCGGCGTCTACTCGTCCACCAAGGGCGCGGCCCACCTCGTCGTGGCCCTGCTCGTCCAGGACGGCACCTTGGAGCTGGACCGCCAAGTGGCGTACTACTGGCCGGAGTTCGCGGCCGAGGGCAAGGGGGACGTCACCCTCCGGGAGCTCCTCGCCCACCGCGTGGGCATCGTCGGCGCCGACACCGGGTTCACTCTGGAGGAGGTCGCCGACGACCGCGCGATCGCCGCGCGCCTCGCGGGGCAGCGTCCCTTCTGGCGCCCCGGCACCGCCTTCGGCTACCACGCGTTCTCCATCGGCGCCCTGACCGGCGAGGTCGTCTTCCGGGCCACCGGGCAGACGCTGCAAGAGGTGTACGAGGAGCGTGTCCGCGCCCCGCACGGGCTCGACTTCCACCTCGGGCTCCCGGAAGCGCTGGAGCCCCGGTTCCAGTCCGTCCTTCCGATGACCCCCTCCCCCGCCGAGCAGGCGGTCCTCGACGCGCAGCCGCCGCAGCCGGGCAGCCTGCCGTCCATCGCCTTCAACCAGAACGGCGCACACCCCACCGACCTGGAGGCGTTCCCCAACTCCCGCCTGGTGCGCGCCAAGGGGGGCGCGTCGGCGGGTGGTGTCGCCTCCGCGCGCGGTCTCGCCGGGATGTACGCGGCGGCGGTCACCGGGCTCGACGGCCGGGAGCCCCTCCTGAAGGCGGACACCGTGGCCGCGTTCGGGCAGATCCACTCCACCGGACACGACCTGGTGTCGCGGGCCCACAGGTCGTTCGGGCTCGGGTTCCAGAGCACCTCCGAGTCCAAGTACCCGTTCCTCGGCGCGGGGACCATCGGGCACAGCGGTCTGGGCGGCTCGCAGGCCTTCGCCGATCCGCACAGCGGGCTCACCTACGGCTACACGCGGCGCCGGTTCGCTTTCCCGGGCGGCCCGGCCGAGGAGAACGAGCGTCTCGTGCTGGCGATCCACACGGCCGTCGTGGCCGGCTGAGCGAACGACCGACCGACATGGCGTAGGGCCGCACCCCTGTCCGGGGTGCGGCCCTCCGTCGCGTACGAGAGGCGTACGCGCCGCGGTGATCAGGCGACCGCGAGCTCCACCTTGATGTTGCCGCGCGTGGCGTTCGAGTACGGGCACACCTGGTGCGCCTTCTCGATCAGGGACTGCGCGGTGGCCGTGTCCACGTTCGGGATGGAGGCGGTGATCGCGACCTCAAGGCCGAAGCCGCCGGCCTCGGTCGAGCCGATGCCGACCTTGGCGGTCACGGTCGAGCCGGAGATGTCGGCGTTCTCCTTGCGGGCGACCACGCCGAGCGCACCCTGGAAGCAGGCGCTGTAGCCGGCCGCGAAGAGCTGCTCGGGGTTGGTGCCCGCGCCGCTGCCGCCCATCTCCTTCGGCGGGTTGACGACGACGTCGAGCTTGCCGTCATCGGTGGCGACGCGGCCGTCACGGCCGTTCTCGGCGGTGGCGACGGCGGTGTACTTGACGTCGATCTGCTGGATGGACATAAGTGCCGGTTCCTCCTGAGATGTTCCGCGATGCGCGCCCACAGTCGCGACAATGTGGAATCACTTTATCGGATGCCGGAAGATGAGTTCCGGCGATGCACCTCGCGTGCCCGCGACTCAGGCCAGGGAAACGATCATCTTTCCCGTGTTCTCGCCGCGCAGCATGCCGAGGAAGGCCTCCACGCCGTTCTCGACACCCTCGACGAACGTCTCGTCGTACTTGAGCTCGCCGGAGCGGATCCACTCGGCGACCTCGGAGACGAACTGCGGCTGCAGCGCCTCGTGGTCCCCGACGAGCACGCCCTGGAGGCGCAGGCGCTTACCGATGATCATGGCCATGTTCCGCGGGCCCGGCGTCGGCTCGGTGTCGTTGTAGCCCGCGATCATGCCGCAGATGGTGGCACGGCCGTGCACGTTCATGCGGCTGATGGCGGCTTCGAGGTGCTCGCCGCCCACGTTGTCGAAGTAGACGTCGATGCCGTCGGGGGCCGCGTCCTTCAGTTGCTCGACGACCGGGCGCGGGTCCTTGTAGTTGAACGCGGCGTCGAAGCCGTACTCCTCCACGAGCTTCTTCACCTTCTCGTCCGAGCCCGCCGAGCCGATGACGCGCGAAGCGCCCTTGAGCTTGGCCATCTGGCCGACCTGGGAGCCGACGGCGCCCGCGGCGCCGGAGACGAAGACCGAGTCGCCCTCCTTGAACGAGGCGACCTCGAAGAGGCCCGCGTACGCGGTCAGGCCCGTCATGCCGAGCACGCCGAGGTACGCGGAGAGCGGCGCGGCCTGCCCGTCCACCTTGGTGGCGTGCTTGGCCGGGAGGGTCGCGTACTCGCGCCAGCCCGCGAAGTGCAGGACGTTGTCACCCACCGCGAAGCCTTCGGCGTTCGACGCGACGACCTCGCCGACCGCACCGCCCTGCATGGGCTCGTCCAGCTTGAACGGCGGGGTGTACGACTTCACGTCGTTCATCCGGCCGCGCATGTACGGGTCCACGGAGAAGTGCAGGTTGCGGACCAGGATCTGGCCGTCGGCCGGGGCGGAGACAGGGGCCTCGCGCAGGGCGAAGTCCTCCGGGACCGGCCAGCCGTGCGGGCGGCGCACGAGGTGCCATTCGCGGCTGACGGCGGGGAGCTGGGACCCGGAGGCCTCGGGGGTGACGGACATGCGGGCGTCCTCCTGCTGCTCAGGCTGCCGTTTCCAGCAGGCTGCTGTGACGGAAATGCTTCAGGTTGTGAAACAACCATGCTCCTACATATTTCATGATGTCAAGTATCGGGGTAGCCTGGAGTGCATGGCCACCACCAGCTCCCGCACCCCGCGCACCGACCCCCTGACGCTCGAAGTCGTCGAGCTCATCGGCACGGTCGTCGCGCGTTACTACGAGGAGTACGACGCCGCGGCGGGCAAGCACGCCCTCACCGGCGCGCAGGCGCGCGTTCTGGGGCTGCTCTCCATCGAGCCCCTGCCCATGCGCCGCATAGCCCAGAAACTGAAGTGCGAGCCGTCGAACATCACGGGGATCATCGACCGGCTCGAGGCGCGCGGACTCGTCGAGCGGCGGCCCGACCCGGCCGACCGCCGCGTGAAGCTGGCGGCGCCGACGGAGGAGGGCCTTACGGTCGCCCGCAGCCTGCGCGATTCGCTGGACTTCGCGCGGGAGCCGCTGGCCGAGCTGACCCGCGAGGAGCGGCTCTCGCTGCGCGGGCTGCTGCGGAGGATGGTCGGCGAGGACGCGATCTGACCTTCGCCGCCTCGTAGCGGTCGGCGTGCGGTCGGCGCGCGGTCGGCTTATGGGTCGGCGCGCGGTCGACTTATGGGTCGGCGTAGGGGTCGGCTTATGGGTCGACCGCTACGTGCACCACCACAGGAAGCGGTCGCACGTCTCCGAGGGTTCAGGATCGGGCGTCGGATCCGGCTGCCGCGTGGTCGGCGGGGGCGTGGGGCGCGTGGTTCCGGGGGTGTCCGGGGCATCCGGCGAGCCCGGGGCGTCGGGCGCGGACGTCGTGGCCGGAGCGGCGGAATCAGGGTCCTTCCCGGCCTCATCCGACTTCCCGTCGCCCCTGTCCTTCTCCGCCTCCTTGGATTCCTTGGACTTCTCGTCCTTCGCGGACGCCGAATCGGACTCCGCCGCCGAAGGCGCGCCCGACGTGTCCGCGGCGGACTCGGCGCCCGTCGCCGCGCCGCTCTCGGGGTCCGTCGGCGCCCCCGACGCGGACTCGCCACCTGCCCCGTCCGGCGAGGACGCCGCCGCCGGTTCGTCCGAAGGGCCCTCCGTGCCGAGCTCGGCCAGGCTCAGGCCGCCGGCCGCGAGCGCGAGCCCAGCGGTGATCAACAGGACCTTGCGGCGTCTGCGCCGGTGCGCCCGGCGTCCGCGCTCCCGACGGCGGCCCCTGCCGCGCGGCGCGTCGTCGTACGCGCGCTCGGAATCGTCCGGTTCGGCCTGCGCCGCGACCGCCTCCGCGTACTCACGGCAGGCTTCGGCCGGGGTTCCGCATCCCGGGCAGGCCAGGGCGCCGTTGAGGTGCCTGTGGCACGGGTGGCAGTAGTCCATGAGGCATGGAGGCTAAGTGAGGCGCGGGTGACAGAGGAAGCCACTGCCGTGAAGGTTGTGTGCGGAATCGAATGTTCCAGCGGCATCGACTTCCCCTATGGGGCAAACCGCCTCTCCCGGCCCGGTCCCGGGGCTCCCCCGACCGTCGAAGCTAACCCGCGAACGCCGCCTGTTCGACACCCTGCCCGGCGTCCGGCACCACGAGCACGGATCCGGACATGGGGTGCGGCGCCGCAAGTCCCGTACTGGCGGAGGTGATGTACAGGTCGCGCAGCCCCGCGCCGCCGAACGCGCACGCGGTCGGGCGGGCCACCGGCAGCTCGATCACCCGGTCAAGGTCGCCGGACGGGGTGTAGCGGCGGACGGCGGCGCCGTCCCACAGGGCGACCCAGACGCAGCCGTCGGCGTCGACGGTGAGCCCGTCGGGATATCCGGCGTCGGCCTCGATGGTCGCCAAGGGGCGCCTGGAGAGCGGGAGTTGGTCATCGCGCAGTTCCAGTACGTCGATGCGGCGCGTCGGAGTGTCGACGTAGTACATGAACCGGCCGTCCGGACTCCATCCCGTGCCGTTGCTGACGGACACGTCACCGAAGACCTCGGTCGCCGTGCCGTCACCGGTCAGCCGGATCAGGTTGCCGCCGCCCGTCGCCTCGTCATAGCGCATCGCGCCCGCCCAGAGCGCCCCGTCGGGGGCGACCACCGCGTCGTTGCCACGGCGGCCCGGCACGGCCTCGTGGTGCAGCCAGCGGAACGCGCCGCCCTCCGCCATGGAGTCGTAGAGGCCCACGCCGTCACGGAGGTTGACCACAAGGCCGCCGCCGGCGCGCGGCTTCGCGGCGCCGACGTGCTGTTCGGTGGCCATGACCGAGCGGTGCCCGGTCGACGGGTCGTACGTATGGACGCGTGAGCTCAGGATGTCGACCCAGATCAGTCGCCGGGCGGCATGGTCCCAGGTGGGGCCCTCGCCGAGTGCTGCCTGCGCGCGTACCGCTATGTCCATTGCGGCAGGCTACCCGCACGACCCAGCCCAGCCCAGGTCAGGTCAGGTCAGGTCAGCCCGTCCTTCGCGGCCCACTCGCCTTATCCCACTCGTCTCATCCCGCTCGTCTCACCCCAACCGCCTCATCCCAACCGTCTCAACCCACCCGCCCCAGCTCCCCTCGCAACCGCCTCGCCCTGAGCACGAGTTCCAGCTCGAAGCGGCGGTCCGGGTCGTCGACCTCGTCGCCCCACAGTTCCCTGATCTGCCGCAGGCGGTAGCGCACCGTCTGCGGATGCACCCCGAGGCGGGCCGCGACCTCCGGCGCGCCGCCCCGCGTCTCCAGCCAGGCGAGCAGCGTCTCGGCCAGGCGGCGGCCGTGCGCGGGGCCGCAGTGCGCGAGCGGGGCGAGGCAGCGGCGCGCCAAGTCCTCGATGAGTTCCTCGGGTTGGAGCAGGACCAGGGCCTCGGTGTGCTCGGTGCAGTGCAGGACCTCGCCGGACGGCAGAAGGCCGCGCTCCATCAGGCGGACCGCGGCCTCCGCCCAGCGCAGCGACTTCGCGGCGTCGGCGAGCGGTACGGGCGGGCCGATCGCGCCGGACCAGCCCGCCATGGTGCGCCGAAGCAGCTCGGGGCGGCCCGCCGCTTCCGGGTCGGGAACCACCATGCGGGGCTGTTCGGTCTCCATGTCGAGCAGGACACCCTGTCCGACGGCGGGCGCGACGGCTTCCCTCGCCGGGCGCAGGAGTACGCCGACGGCGACCCGCTCGGGCAGCTGCCAGCCGACGCGGGCGGCCCGTTCGTCGAGTGCGCTGCGGGCACCGGGACGCCTTGACGCGGAGAGCGACCCGGCTCCGGAACCGGCACCGGCACCGGCACCGGCCGAAGCCCCAGCCCCCGAGTCACCGCGTCGCTCGGCGAGCAGCAGCTCCATCAACTTCCGTTGCAGACGCAGCCGTTCACCCGCCTGGCGGGCCGCGGCCTCGGCGTATCCGCGTACGGACTGGTCGACCAGGCCGTCCAGATACTCGAAGCCCGACTCGGCGAGTTCGTACATGGCCGGTGGCGGGATCTCGATCTTCTGGCCGATCTCGGCAAGGCGGCGCCAGGCGAGCCGTACCCCGAGACGGTAGATCGCCTGGAGCGAGTCGAGGCTGCGGCCGTGCAGGCCCTCGCCCCTGCCGAACTCCTGGAAGACCTCAAGCGGATAACACGGCCGCCCCTCGGCGGACGCGAGCTGCTGGACGAACCCTTCGAGGGCGCGGCGGATGCCGATCAGCGCCATGGGCTCGCCCGAGTCGTCGAGGACGACGGGCAGCCCTGGATACTCGGCGCGGATCTCCCGCAGGATGTCCTGGGCGAGGGAAGGCACTTCGTCCAGGGCGAGCGCGGCGAACTGCCGTACCTGCATGGGCGGTACGTCGCGCCAGGCCGAGCGGCTGGAAAGCCCCTGGCTCTCGGTCACGGGCACGGCCACTCACTGCCCCTGTGGGGGAGCCTCGAAGTGCACAAGGGGCGTGTTGGGCTGTTCCGGCGTCGCGTTCAGGGCGGCGACGATGCCGAAGGCGGCGGCCACGGCGAGAACCGCGGCGACCGCGGTGGTCAGACCGGCGGCGAGCAGTCGGTGCATGTCAGGGTCAGCCTCTCTGCTGGAGGTCGTCCCCACCCAGGTCGCACAGGTCGCACGGATGTCGTCCGTGCGGTTCGCACGGATGTCGTTCGTACAGTCCCGAACCGGCCCCGCCCGGCAAGTGCCCAGTCTCATCAACGCATTGACACTTCGTCAAGGGTCCGCCTAGCGTTCCGGCCCCATACGGCTCGGTAACACTTCTCACCCGCCCCCAGGAGTGCCGGATGCGCCGCACAGCCTCTCCCCTCTCGCTGATCCTCCTCGGACTCGGCGTCTTTCTGCTCGTCCTGGCCCCGATGCTCGCGTGGTACGTCGAGCCACGTGCGAAGCGCACGCCCGTCGACGTCGACATCACGACGGTCTTCAAGGGCAAGGGCAGCTATTTCGACACCGAGAAGATCAAGACCGTGCACGACAAGAACCTCACGATCACGCGTCAGGTGCGCGGCGACGTGGACGACAGCGACGACGAGCGCGCGGTCTGGGACGTGTCCACTTCGGTCGATCCGGACAGCTCGCTCCCGGCCGCCGATCCGCACGATTCGCTCCAGTGGACGGCGGAGCGCTGGGTCACCGACCGCAGGACGAACGAGCCGGTGCACTGCTGCGGCGAGAAGCCGTACTTCGAGGGCGAGGCCTACCTCAAGTTCCCCTTCGACGTGCAGAAACGCTCCTACACCTGGTGGGACAACACGCTCGGCGCGACCGTCCCGCTGACCTTCAAGGGCACGAAGAAGATCCAGGGGTACGAGGGCTACCGCTTCACCGCGAAGGTGAAGCCCGCGAAGACCGGAACCCGCCTCGTGCCGGGCCGCCTGGTGGGTCAGCCCAAGCGCAGCAACGTGCTCGCCGAGGAGTGGTACGCCAACCACGGTGTCGAGCTGGTCGCCGACAAGCGCACGGGCCGGATCATCTACGCGGCGATCGGCCCCCGCAAGACGCTGCGCGCGCCCGGCTCGGACAAGGACGCGACGGTGCTGCTCGACAGCGAGCGCATCGCGTTCACGCCCAAGACGCAGAAGGCACAGGTCGAGCTCGCCGACGACGACAGCAGCCGCCTCAAGCTGGTCGGCGAGACGCTGCCCATCGGGGCGGGTGCGCTGGGTGGGCTGCTGGTGATCGCGGGAGGCGTCCTCGTCGTACGGGGACGACGGTCCGACAGTGGGGCGCAAGGGTCGGACGGTCCGGGTACGGCGGCGGAGCCGGACCGTCCGAATGGCGATACGTCCCCAACCACCCTGCAACCGAGCACGATGTGATGAGACGTCAGCTGTTGAAAGCCGAGAAATTGTCACTTCGGTGAGTAGCCGCGCCGAACACGGCAGCGAAAACTAACGACCCCACCCGAGCACAATCCCCGCACCACCTCGCACCACCTCGCACCACCTCGCACAGCCCCGCACCGCCCCGCTCCGCCTCGCACAGTACGAGCACAGCGCCTCCGCAAGCGACCCCCGAACGGTGCACCCCCCTCCAGAACCCCCTTAGCGCCTCACGGTTCCGCACCCTGACGAGTTGGAGCACGCATGCCCCAGCACGTGCCTTCCCCGCTGCGCGCCGCCACCCCGCGGGTCGCGCAACGGCCTCCGGCACCTCCCCCGCAGCCGCGCCGGATCGTCTTTCTAGCCCGCCGCGACCTCGCCAACCCGGCCGCGGGCGGATCCGAACTGCTCGTCGACCGGCTGGCCGACGGCCTGAGCAAGCTCGGCCACCAGGTCACCCTCCTGTGCGGGGGCCCGGCCGCGTTCCGCGACTACCGCGTCGTGTCGGCGGGCGGTGACCTCGGGCACTATCTGCGCTCGCGTTCCGCCTTCACCCGGCAGGTCGGCGACTGCGATCTGCTCGTCGAGGTCTGCAACGGCATGCCGTACCTGGCGCCGCTGTGGCACCGCGGGCCCACGTTGTGCCTGGTCAACCACGTCCACACCGATCTGTGGGGGATGCGCTTCCAAGGCGCGCTCGCTCCCGCGGCCCGACTCGGCCGAAGACTCGAACACTGGTCGCTCTCCGGTGCCCAGCGCGGCAATCTCCTGGTCGCCGTGTCGCCGTCGACGTCCACCGCCCTGCGCGCGATAGGCGTCGAGCGTGAGCGCATCCGCATCGTCCACAACGGGGTCGAGGAGCCGGGCCCGCTCCACCCCCGCTCGGACGAGCCGCTGTTCCTGGCGATGGGACGGCTCGTCGAGTACAAGCGCATCGATCTGCTCCTTCGGCTCTGGGAGCGCGTCAGGCCCGTCACCGGCGGACGTCTGGTGATCGTGGGCGACGGGCCCGAGCGGGCGCGGCTCCAGCGGATCGCCGGGCCCGGCGTGGAGTTCAGGGGCCATGTCTCCGAGGCGGAGAAGCACCGGCTGCTCTGCGAGGCCTGGATGCTCCTGCATCCCTCCGCCGTGGAGGGCTGGGGCCTGGTGATCACCGAGGCGGCGACCCGCTCGACGCCGGCGATCGGATTCGACGTACCGGGTGTACGTGACTCCATCGAGGACGGTGTGACGGGGCTGCTCGCCCGGGGCGAGAGTTCCTTCGCCGCCGCCTGGTGCACCTTGGCGCTCAGCGCCGAGCGGCGCAGGGCCTTCGGCAAGGCCGCCGGCGAGCGGGCCGCCAGCTTCCGGTGGGCCAACTCCGTACGCGAGTTCCAGGCGGTGGCCGCCGAGGCGGTCGTCGCGCACCGGACCGCGCCGCAGACCGCGCACCGGACCACGCCACAGACCACGCGGCAGGGGTCCGTGTGAAAGATCCGTCCCTGCGCCGTTCCGTCACCCTCTTCCGGGCCTTCCTGCGCGAGCAGCAGGAGCCCGAGCGGTGTTACACCCTGCTCGCCCGTGACGCCGCCGACCAGGTCGAGGCCTATGGACCGGTCAGGGACCGCGTCGTCGTCGATGTCGGCGGCGGCGGCGGTTACTTCACCGAGGAGTTCCGGCGGCGCGGCGCCCAGAGTTTCCTCTTCGAGCCGGACCCGGCCGAGCTGGGCGCCAAACCCCCGGAGGGCGCCGTCGTCGCCGACGGATATCTGCTCCCCCTGGGGGACGGCGTCGCCGACGTCACCTTCTCCTCCAACGTTCTCGAACACGTGGACGATCCGCAGACGTTCCTCAGCGAGATGGTGCGGGTGACGAGGCCCGGTGGTCTGATCTACGTCTCCTTCACCAACTGGTACTCGCCGTGGGGCGGCCACGAGTGGGCGCCCTGGCACTACTTGGGCGGCGCCCGCGCGCGGGCCCGCTATGAACGGCGTACCGGCAAGGCGGCCAAACACACGCTCGGCGAGAACCTCTTCGCCCACCACATCGGACCGACCCTGCGCCAAGTACGGTCGAGGGACGACGTGTCCGTCGTGTCCGCGCGGTCCCGCTACTGGCCGTTCTTTGCCGGTGGCATCACCAAAGTGCCGGGTGTACGCGAGTTCGCCACCTGGAATCTCCTCCTCATCCTCAGGCGGTGTCCATGACCACGGTCCAGGCCCCACCCCCGGCGGCAGTCCGGCCCACGGCCGACGCCCCCGAACCTGGCAGAGGCCCGCGCTCGCGGCGCTGGCTGCTCGGGTTCTGGGCCGTGGTGTTCGTCCTCCTGCTTGCCGTGAAGCCGGGGCGGATGACGTTCGACACCAAGCTGGGTGTGGCCGTCGACCCCTGGCAGTTCCTCTCCGACCTGGGCCAGCTCTGGCACGACCGGGGCGGGTTCGGCGGGATCCAGGACCAGTACGTCGGATACGCGTGGCCGATGCTGCCGTTCTACGGCCTGGCCAAGCTCGTCCACCTCCCGGTGTGGCTCGCGGAGCGGCTCTGGCTCTCGCTGATCGTGGCCACCGCGTTCTGGGGCGTCCTCCGGCTCGCCGAGAGGATGCGGATCGGCAGCGGCGCGAGCAGGCTGCTCGGCGCGGTGGCGTTCGCCCTGTGGCCGACGTTCACGATCGTCGTCGGCTCGACCTCGGCGGCGGCGCTGCCCGGCGCCCTGCTGCCGTGGGTGCTGCTCCCGCTGACGAACGACCGGATCAGCGCGCGCTCCGCCGCTCTGCGGTCCGCACTCGTCATCCCCTTCATGGGCGGCGTGAACGCGGCGGCGACGCTCGCGTCATTGCTGCCGGTGGGCCTGTACCTCCTTTCGAGACCGAACGGCCCGCGCAAACGGAAGCTGATCACCTGGTGGGTGCCCGGCGTCATCCTCGCCACCGCCTGGTGGGTGGTGCCGTTGTTGATGCTGGGCATCTACGGCGAGAACTTCCTTCCCTACGTGGAGAATTCGGCCACGACGACCGGCACGATGTCGGCCACGGAGGCGCTGCGCGGCGCGGGCAACTGGGTCGCGTATCTGCACTTCGGCGAGGCGTGGCTGCCCGCCGGGTGGGCGGTCGCGACGTCCGTGATCGTCGTGGTCTGCTCGGCGCTCGCCGCCGCCCTCGGCCTGGCCGGGCTCGCGCGGCGCGACATGCCCGAGCGGCGCTGGCTCGTCCTGACCGTGCTCTCGGTCGTCCTCGTCACGCTGGCCGGGTACGGCGGCGCGTTCGGGGCGCCCTTCCACGAGACTATCCAGTCGTGGCTGAACGGCGGGCTCGTCCCCTTCCGCAACATCTACAAGTTCCAGACGGGCCTCGCGCTCGCCCTTGTCCTCGGCCTGACGCATCTCGTGGGCGTGGCCTCGCAGACGCGCGGGGCGCGGCCGGTGCGCGGGCGGCGCTACGCCCCGCTGATCGCCGCCGTGCTGGTCCTTCCCGGGCTCGCCCTCCCCTACCTGAACGGCTCGATCCTCCAGCCCGGTTCGTTCAAGAAGCTGCCGACCTACTGGCAGACGACGTCCGACTGGCTGATGAAGTACTCCCCCGACTCGCGCGCACTCGTGGTGCCCGCCACCGCGCACGGCATCTACACCTGGGGCTCCCCCATCGACCAGCCCCTCGACGTGCTCGCCGACTCCCGCTGGGCACAGCGGGACTACGTGCCGTTCGGCACGCCCGGCAACCGGCGCGCGATGGACGCGGTGGAGCAGGCGCTCACGACGGGCGGCGAAGTCCCGGGCCTGCGCGACTATTTGTCGCGCGCGGGCATGTACTACGTCGTCGTACGCAATGATCTCGACCCCGACCAGATCGGCAACGTACCGACCGCGACCGTCAAGCGGACGCTGGAGGAATCGGGATACAAGCGGGTCACCGGCTTCGGCCCGACGGAGACCGGCGGCATCATCCCGAACGACACGCCTCTCCAGGTCGAGGGCCTCTACCCGCGCCAGCGCGCGGTGGAGATCTACGCGCCGGGGTCGGGCGGCCAGCGGCCGGGGCAGGCCGGGATCAAGCCGGTATCGAACACGGCCGTGGTGAGCGGCGGCCCCGAGTCGCTGCTCCAGCTGTCCGCCGACCCCTCGATGCGGGACCGCCCCTCCGTCCTGACGGGCGACAACCACCCGGGCGTCGGAACTCCCGCCCTGCAGGCGGTCGGTGACGGTCTGCGCCGCGCCGACACACGCTTCGGCCTGGTCGGCTCCAACACCTCCTATACGTACACACCTGGCGAACGCAACGCGAGCGGGGCCCTCCAGGACGCGGGCAAGAAGCCGCACCAGATCCTGCCCACCGAGGGGGTCGAGCACCAGACGACGGCCGAGCTGCGCGGCGCGAAGTCGGTGACGGCGTCGAGCTACGGCAACTGGCTCTTCCACCTGCCGCAGTACGACCCCGTGAACGCCTTCGACGGCAACCCGGACACGGCGTGGGCCGAGGGCAGCCCCGGGAAGCCGAAGGGCGCCTGGATCAAGGCGGAGTTCCGCTCCGAGGAGTCGGTCCCTTCCTCCATCCGGGTCACGCCACTGCCGCAGGACGGTGTGCGGGCCGCGCCCACGCGGGTGCGGGTGGAGACGGAGCAGGGCAGCCGCACGAGCCCGCTGCAGCCCAACGGCATGCGGCAGAGCATCAAGGCACCGGCCGGTGAGTCGAGTTGGCTGAAGATCACCGTCCTGGACGCGCAGATCGGCCGCCAAGGCCTGACGGGCGCCGGGTTCTCGGAGATCACCGTTCCGGGCGTACGGGTGACGAAGCTGCTGCGGCTGCCCCAGGACACCGGGTCCTCCGCCAGGGTGCCCGCCGATGGCGCCGAAGCGACGACGTACTCGATGCACCGTTCCTCGGACCCGAGCGCGCTGTCGCCGGTGAACGCCGAGTCGGGCCTGCACCGGCGCTTCTCGACTCCGGCCGAGGCCGATTACGAGGTGAAGGCGAGCGCGGTCGCCGTACAGGGAACCGACCTTGACAAGCTGCTCTACAAGGTGGCCCCGGAGCAGAAGGACCAGATCATCGCGAGCGCCGACTCCACGTCGAAGTCCGGCGGAAGTCTCTCGCCCCGCAATCTCACGGACGGCGATCTGACGACGGCCTGGATCGCGGGCGACAGTCCGGTGATCAATCTGAAGTGGAAGGGCAAGCAGGAGATCGACGAGATCGTCCTGCCTGCGGCGGGCGGACTCTCGACCCGCCCCGAGAAGATCGAGATCAGCTCGCCGGACGGCGCGGCGGTCGCCGGTGTCGACGAGAACGGCAACGCGCGGTTCGCCCCGATCACCACGGACGAGCTGACCATCACCATCACGCAGACGGCGCCGCTGACGGTCCACAACCCGGTGGCCGACGCCCAGTTGCAGCTCCCGGTCGGGCTCACCGAGGTCTACATCCCGGCTCTGGACAAGTACCGCACGGAGCAGCCCGCGGCCTCGGCGGCCTTCGAACTCGCCTGCGGTGAGGGGCCGATGCTCGCCGTCGACGGCAAGCTGCACGCGACGAGCGCGAAGGGTTCGGTACGGGATCTGGTCGAGCGCCGGCCCATCGAGGTGACGCTCTGCTCGCGGGGCTCGAAGAACACGACCGTGTCACTCGGTTCCGGCGAGCACACCGTCGAGGCCGGGGACGCGGGCCCGCTCGCCCTCATGGACGTCTCGCTGACGCAGGGGACGCCGGGTGAGATCGACAAGGAGTCCCGCTCCCTGAACATCAAGGACTGGCTCGGCGACCGCCGCGAGCTGTCGGTGGGCGCGGGCGCGTCCTCGTACCTCTCGACGTACGAGAACATCAACGACGGCTGGAAGGCCACGCTGAACGGCAAGGAGTTGTCGTCCGTACGCCTCGACGGCTGGCAGCAGGGCTTTTTGATCCCGAAGGGTGAGGGCGGCACGGTCAAGCTGTCGTACGAGCCGTCGCGGATCTACGAGATCGGCCTGATCGGCGGCGGTGTCGGCATCCTCGCCCTGATCGCCCTGGTCCTGATCCGGCGCCGCGAGCCCAACCCGGACGGGCCCGACGTGGCACCGGCCGCGCCGGGGCTGATTCTCGGCACGGTGGCGCTGACCCTGGTGGCCGTGGTGATCGCGGGCTGGTTCGCGCTGCTCGTGCCCGCGCTCGCCCTGCTCGCGTGGCGCCGTCACGCGCTGCTCGTCCCGCTCGCGTTCGTGGCCATGGCCGGGGCGGGGATCGTGGCGGCGGTGGGGGCGGGTGAGCCGACCACGTCGGACGCGGGCGCGTTCAGTCCGGCCGCTCAACTCCTCGCTCTCATTGCGCTGTTCGCGGCGCTGGCGAGTGCGCGGGAGGCTCCCGCGGGGGCGTCGGCAGCGTCCGGGGGCGCCGGGGGCGAGGCCGCTCCGTGGGGGCCGCCGCCCCATACTCCACCGGCGACGTCTCACCCCGAGAGCGGCCGTACTCCACCGCTGGGGTCGCCGCTGGGGACCGACCGGGACCTGGGCACGAGGCCGCTGCCGCGCCGGAAGCGCGGGACGAACGGGCCGGGTGCGGGCGGCGACGGCGGCAGCGGGGACGGGGGCAGCGGGGGCGGGGGCGGGGGCGGCAGTCAGGACGCCGGTGGCGCGCCGAAGGCCACCAGCTCGACCATCTCCGCGAGGGGCCCCGCGTCCGCGCAGGCAGAGCTTCTGCCGCCGGGCGCGCGCGCCACGCGGACCACGCGGATCACGCGCTTCAAGCGGCACAGGCCAGGGCCGTCGGACGGGCTCACGGGAGCCACGGCGCCGACCGCCGCCGGGGAGGAAAAGGACCGATGACCGCACTCGATCACCCGGCACGTCACGCGGACGGACCCGAACAGCCCCCGCAGCGCGTGCCGTTCCCCGTCGTCGACGAGGTCTCCCGGCACTGCCTCCAGGAGGAGGAGCCGGAGACGGTACACATCGAGGTCCACCTGCCCGGTATGCCGGACCCGGCCCGCCTGAAGGCCGCGTTCACGGAGGCCCTGCGCCGCCACCCGCGCATCCTGATGCGGGAGGCGCGGGGGCCTTGGTACCGGCGCCGCTACGAGTGGGAGCTGACGCCGGGTCCCGACGTGGAGGTGGTGACGTTCCCCGCGCCGGAACGGGACGCCCTGAAGAAGGCCCGTACCCGCTCCCTCTCCCAGGCCCCGCCTTTGTCGGCGTCTCCGCCGATCCGCCTGGAGGTGATCGCCTCGGACGGGGAGGGCGACTCGGTTGCCTCCGGCAGGAGTGGGGGCCTTGTCCCCGGCGGGGGTCCTGTCCCCGGTGGGGGCCATGTCCCCGGCGGGGACCCCGTTTCGGGGAACGGCGGCCGGGGGGAAACAGCCCCCGGCGAGGGCACCGGCTCGGGTGACGACGCGGGCCCGACCGACCCCGGAGGGGCAACTCGCGCCTCCGGCACCGACACCCCCGCCCCGGGCGACGTCAGCGGCCCCGGCACGGGCGCCGCGCCCAACAGCCCAGGGCGACCCGCCAGCGGAGGCAGCGTCCTCTTCCTCACCATCAATCACACCGCCCTCGACGGCCCCGCCTGCCTCCGTGTTCTCGCCACGGCCGCCGAGCTGTACGGCGGGCAGGACAACTCCCCCGCCGCGCCTCCCCTGCGCGCGGCACCCTCATCCGCCGCCGTGCCCGAGAGCGCGGAGGCGGTCGGTGACGCGAGATCCGGCTGGGCTCCCCCCGCCCGTGTCTCCCGTGGCACCCCCGAGCCCTCTCCCGGCAACGGCATGCTCGTCGTCGAGCTGCCCGTGCCGCGGCGGCCCAAGGGGGCGCCGTTCACCGTGAACGATCAGCTCATGGTGGCGACCGCGCTGATGATCGCGCACTGGAACCGGGAGCACGGGGCACGGCCCAGGCCCTTCCGGATCACCATGCCCGTCGACGACCGGCCCCGCAGTATGGACATGCCCATCGGCAACGGCACCCGGCTCGTCGAAGTGCCTTTCACCGCTGACGAGTTGACCTCCGCGGACTGGGGCCCGCAGGACATCGGGGCGCTGCTGCGGCGCACCGCCGACCGCACCCGGGCCCTCAAGGCGCTCCCCCGGCCCCAGCTCGGCCGCGGCGCGGCTCTCCTGACCTCGCCCGTCCTGCCCGTCACCCTCAGAGCCGCCGTCACGCGGGGCCTGCGCAGGGCCGCCGCGCCCTGGACCTCCACCACGCTGCTCAGCAACATCGGGCGCGTTCCGTACTCCCTCGACTTCGGTGACGCCGGACGCGCGCACGCCGTCTGGTTCTCCGCGCCCGCACGCCTGCCCCGCGGCCTCACCGTGACCACGGCGTCCACCGCGGGCCGTCTGCACGTCGCCCTGCGCTGGTCGAAGTCCCTGCTCAGCAGCGGCGACGGCGCCCATCTGCGCGACCTCTTCGAGCACTACCTCCATGCCACGGAGCACACGGAGCACACGCGGGAGGGGACGACACCATGACGACGAGTACGAGTACGAGCACCAGCAACGCCCCCCGCGACCTGCGGGACTTCTACGAGGACCCCTCCGTCCCCGTCGCGTCCGGCGACGCCCGCAGCCTCCGCCAGGCCCGGATGCTCGCCGACGCCATCGGCCCCGCCACCGCACATACCGCCGTCGTCCTGGACATCGGCTGCGGCGACGGCACCGCGGCGGCGACCGCGGCACCGCTCCTGGCGGGACATCGTGTGATCGGCGTCGACTGGTCGCAGGACGCCCTCAAGCGGGCGCACGCGCACCTTCCGTACGTCGTACGCGGTGAACTCACCGACGGCGGCCTTCCGTTCGCCGACGGATCCGCCGACGCCGTTCTCTTCAGCGAGGTCATCGAGCATCTCGTCGACCCCGACAGCGCGCTCGACGAGCTGCGGAGAGTGCTCAGGCCAGGAGGACATCTGATGCTGTCCACACCCAACCTCGCCGCCTGGTACAACCGCGGGCTCCTGCTCGCGGGGGTGCAGCCCGTCTTCTCGGAGGTCAGCCTGCGCGGCATCCACGGACGCCCGGGGAGCGAGGTCGTCGGGCATCTGCGGCTCTACACCGCCCGCGCGCTGCGGGAGTTCGTCGCCGCGTCCGGCTTCGACGTCGTACGTGTCGCCGGTGCGCCCTTCCACGGCGTACCGCGTCCGCTGCGCGCCCTGGACAGACTCGCCTGCGCCGTGCCGAGCGCCTCGTCGATCCTGCTGCTGCACGCCCGAAGGAAGTAGCGCCGTGTGGTGGGGTGTGACCGCCGCCCTGCTGGCGAACGTCCTCTACAGCACCGGGTTCGTCCTGGAGAAACGTGCCCTCACCGCCATGCCGTCCGTCAGCGTGCGCAGCCCGGCACGGCTGCTCCGGCAGGTCATTTCGAGCCCCCTGTGGATCGGCGGATCACTGGCGCTCGCCGCCGGGTTCGGCGCGCAGCTCGCCGTCTACCGGACGCTGCCCATCGCCGCCGCGCAGGGCATTTTCGTATCCGGGCTCGTGCTCCTGCTGCTGCTCTCCTCCGTGCTGCTCGGGGAGCGGACGTCGGGGCGCGAGCGGTACGCCGTCGGAGCCATTCTCCTCGCGCTGCTCATGGTCGTCCTCTCGCTCAGCGAGGAGTCGGACACCGTGAGCCGCAGCGCGCCCGTGCCGCTCGTCCTCACGGTCTGCCTGCCCTCGCTCGCCGCGGGCGTCCTGCTCTACGGATCCGCCGAGCGCCGCTCGAAGCACCGGCACCGCCTTCCGACGACGGGCGTCGAGTACGGGGTCGCCGTCGGGCTCCTCTACGGAGTCAGCTCACTCGCCATCAAGGGCGTGTCCAGCTATCTGACCACGCAGGGACTGGGCTCGGCACTGCTCCACCTGCTCGCATCGCCGTACCCGTATCTCCTGATGTTCACCGGCGCGTTCGGCCTGATCATGTCCCAGGCGGCCCTGCAGCGCTGCCGGGCCTCGCTCATCGTCCCCGTGTGCACGACGGTTACCGCGCTCTTCACCGCGGTACTCGGGACGCTGGCGTTCGGCGAGCCACTGCCCGACGAACCGCTGCGGCTCGCCCTGCGGATCGCCGGCACGGCACTCGCGGTCTCCGTGCTTCTCGCCATGCCCAAGCACGACGCGCCGCCGCCTCAACCAACGCCCCCCACCAAGGAGTTGACGAGCTGATGAACCCCGAAGATCCCTTGCTGAAGATACTCGCCTGCCCGCTGGACAAGGGGCCGCTGCATCTCCTGGAACCCACGGACCCGCTCGTACCGCGGGAGGTCCTCTACAACCCGCGCCTGCGCCGCCGCTACCCCATCATCGACGGCATACCGCAGCTCCTGCCCTCCTCCGGCGAGCAGCTTTCGGAGGACGAGCACGAGCAGCTCCTGAAGCGGATATCCACATGAGGGGCCCCCATGAGACCGAGGCGGGCCCCCACCGGACCGTGGCCGCCCGCCTCGCCCCGCACCTCCCCACCCGCCTTGTCGGCGCCCTGGCCCGGCTCGTCTACCCCCGCTTCGAACCGGAGCTCGCCCGCCTCGCCGACCTCTGCCCGCCCGGCTGCGGCACCGCGGTGGACGTCGGCGGCTGGTACGGCCCCTGGTCGCGCCGCCTCGCCTCGCGTGCGCGCCGCGTGGTGACCGTGGAGCCCGTCCCGCATCTGGCGCGGCTCCTGGAGAGCTCCACGCCCGGCAACGTCCGGGTGATCCAGGCCGCGGCCACGGACCGCCCCGGCACGGCGCGGCTCTGGCTGCCGCGGGGCGATCGCGGGGACCGCGGGGTCTCCTCGCTCATCCGCAGGGACATCCACGCCGAGGCGGTCGACGTGCCCTGCCTCACCCTGGACGGGCTCGGCCTGCGCGACGTCGACTTCATCAAGATCGACGTGGACGGCAACGAACTGCCGGTCCTGCACGGCGCCCACGATCTGCTCACCCGCGACCGGCCCGCGCTCTTCATCGAGCTGGAGTCCCGTATCCAGCCGATCGAGCCGATCATCGAGCTGCTCACCCGCCACCACGGCTACCAGGGCTGGGTCCTGCCCCACCGCACCTGGCTGCCGCTCGCGGACTTCGACCTGGAGGCGCACCAGAACGACACGTCGTACGTCGTGTCGCAGGGGCTGCTGCGCAGAGTGCTGACACCGCGCAGGCCCCGGTACGTCAATTCGGTCCTCTTCCTTCCCGGCGGGCGCCGCCCGGGAGCGGCAGCGGTGCGCGACCATGGAGCACATGTCCGCTAGCTCCGCCCCCGGCCCCAAGCCTTCCGGCCCGTTCACGCCGCTGGACTTCCAGCTGGTCCTGCTGCGCCGCATGGCCGACCACAATCCGGACCTGGTGGAGGCGGCCCGCCACCAGCTCGGCGTCTCCATCGCTGACATGCGCGAGGCCAACCGCCGCTGGCAGGCGATGACCCGTTCCGCCCGCTCGCGCGGCACGGTCTCCCGTTACCGCTCGGTGCTCGGCGCGCCCGAAGCCACCGTGGCCCGGCAGATCGGCGACCTGGAGTGCGAGGCCCTGCTGTGGCCGGTGCCGCTCTGGCCGACCCTGCGCTTCGAGGTCCTGCGCGCGCCGAACGGCGCGGTGTGGAACGAGTGGCTGATCCGCACACCCGGCACCCCGGGCCCCGCGCTCCATACGCTGGACGACCTCACACCCTGGTCGTGCACGGTCGACGAGGTCGCCCGCGCGTTCGCCCCGGCCCGCCCCATGGAGGGCACGGCGCCCACGCGCTGGCGGCTCGCCTTCACGGCACCGGACGGGGCGGGTCAGCCTCGGCGCTGCGTCGCGGAGTTCACCTGGGGGCTGCTCCAGCGGCTGTCGTTCCCGGACTTCCCCGACTCGCCCAACTCGCCCAACTCTCCGGGCTCTCCGGGCTCGCCCGGCTGACGCCGGCACAGGGCCGCCGCCCCGACCACGAGGGCCAGCGCCACGAGCAACGCGCTGACCCACAGGGGCGAGCGGTGGCCGAGACCCGCCGAGAGGGCGATACCGCCGCCCACGGGACCGATCGCGGCGCCCACGTTCAGCGCGGCCGTGGCGAAGCCGCCCGCGAGCGTGGGGGCGCCGGTCGCCGCGTACAGCGCCTGGGTGATCAGCGCGGAGCCGACGCCGAAGGACAGCGCGCCCTGGACGAGGACGAGGACGACCGCGGCCACCGGATTCCCCGCGGTCAGCGCGAAGAGCACCCACCCGGCGAGCAGCGCCACCGCCCCAGCGAGGAGGAACGGCACGGGCCGCGCGTCCGCGTACCGCCCGGCGACCGTGACCCCGATGAACGACCCCGCGCCGAAGAGCGCGAGCAGCGCGGGCACCCAGCTCTCCGAGAAGCCGGTGACGTCGGTGATCACCGGGGAGAGGTAGGTGAACGTACAGAAGGTCGCGCCGTTCACCAGCGCTCCGAGGAGCAGGGTCACGACGAGCCGCGGCGCGCGCAGCGACCGCAGCTCACGGCGCGCGCCCATCCCCTTCCCGGCGGGGGCACCGCCGGGCACGGACCGCAGGATCGCGAGGACGGCGGGCACCGACACCAGCGCCACCGCCCAGAACGCGGACCGCCACCCCCAGAACTGCCCGAGCAGCGCGCCGCCGGGAACGCCCGCGACACAGGCGAGGGTGACACCGCCGAGCAGCACCGACGTGGCGCGCCCCTTGGCGTTCGGCTCGACCATGCCGATGGCGGTCACCAGGGCCACCGCGAGGAACCCGGCGTTGGCGAGCGCACCGACGACGCGGGTCGCGAGCAGCACGGCGAAGCTGCTGGTCAGCGCGCCGACGACATGGACGAGCAGGAAGGTGACAAGGAAGGCGAGCAGCGCGGTCCTGCGCGGCCAACGACGGCTGAGGACGGCCATCACCGGGGCTCCGATGATCATCCCCACGGCGAAGGCCGAGGTCAGCGTGCCCGCTGTCGAAAGGGATACGTCGAGGTCGGCGGCAATGTCAGGGCCGAGACCGGAGAGCATGAACTCGGAGGTGCCTTGCGCGAAAACGGCAAGTCCGAGCATGTAGAGGGCAAATGGCATGAAGGAACTCCGCAAGGGAAAAGTCAGTCCGCACGACAGCGCCCTAAGGGGCGCGGGGCTGCGACACATGCGGCTCCGCCGCGCGGGCGCGACCAGCCACGACGCACCCGCGGTCGCACGCCGCAGTTCCGCATACCTACCTGCTTGGCCACCGGACATGCCGGGCCGGTGACTAAGGTCTGTCGGACTCGGGACTGGACATGGCGGCAGAGTATTCAGGCCCCTGGCCCCACGTCCACCCATTACCCGGCGGCGACGAGGATCTCCTCGGTCACCGCGGGCAGCGAGTCGGGATGCAGGTCGAGGAAGAGATTCGGTTCGACGAGTTCGAGCTCCATGACGCAGGGCGCGCCGTCCTCCGCTCCGTCGACGAGGTCGACCCGCGCGTACAACAGCTCGGGCGACCCCGGTACGGCTGCCAACGCCCGTTCGGAGAGGTCGAGTTCGGCGGGGGTCGGCTGCCAGGGACGGAGGTCGGGATGCGGCATCTTCTCGTCGTCGTACGCCGTCCCCGGCGCAAGCACCGCGCCCTTCTGTATGGCGTGCAGGAACCGCCCGCCGACGTAGACGAGCGCGCGTTCCCCGGTCTCCTCTATGCGCGGCACATAGGGCTGCACCATCGCGGTCAGCCCCTCGCCGTGCATCCGCTCGATGTGCCGTACGGCGTCGTCGTACGCGCCCTTCTCGTACCGCGCCGCGAAGCGCGCGCCCGCGCCGGACGCGGGCTTGACGACGAACTCGCCGTCGTCCGGGATCTCAAGGGCGTCACCGGGCGCCAGATAGCGGGTCGGCACGACGGGCACTCCCGCCGCGGCCAGTTCCTCCAGATACCGCTTGTCGGTGTTCCACCGCACCACGGACGCAGGATTGGCCAGGACGGTGAGCCGCGCGACGCGCCCCGCCCAGGCCACGAACTCGGCGACGCGCTCGCTGTAGTCCCAGGCGGACCGGATGACGACGAGGTCGAACCGCTCCCAGTCGACCCTCGGGTCATCCCAGGACACGGTGGCGACTTCGGCACCCGCCACGCCGAGCGAGCGCGCCAGCTCGGGGAGGTCGCGATCGAGGCCGGTCGCCAGCTGAGGCCTGCTGGTGACCAGGGCGATCGTGGGGCGGTCTGGTGACACGGAGGCCTCCTGGGTTCGGTGATCCGCCCCGCAGGCTAACAACCTGTTCGACGTGTCCCCGACAAGGCCCTCGCCCCGGATCCCCGCGCCCGCGGGTCGCCCCGGGACGGCGGAGGACTCAGAGGATGAAGACGCTCCGAGCCGTCTCCGTGTAGTACGTCTCGCCCGGGTGGACGAGCCACTCGACCGGGCCACCGCAGTCGGGCCCCGAGTGGACCTCGGCGATGGCGTCGGTGTCGTTGGTCACCGAGGACGGGTACCAGTCGAGGGCGTAGCAACCGCTCGGGTCGACATGCTCGTTGCCGTTGACGGTCAGGACACCTTCCGCCGCGTACGCCGATCCCGGCACCGCGACCGTCAGGGTCGCGGCGGCCGCGACCACCCCCAGGGTCACGGCAATGCGTCGTCGCATCATGATGAGATCCCCTCCACCCTGCGGACCGCTCCCGACGCACCCCGCGCTGAAGTCACCCACCGTAGGCGATCAGGCACGCCACGTATCCGGCGCGCGGAGGCGCTTGCCGCCAGCACGTGCGCCGTTCACCTCCCCCGCCCACCCGCGCGTCTCGAAAATACGAACACGGGAGCAGTTGTTCCCTGGAACAGGTGATCGTTACGCCAGGGATTGCATGTGACGCATGTGATTGACGATGATTACGGAACGCAAGCAACGGGCTGCAGACCGTAGTTGCCGCGTTCCCGGTCCATGTCCCATACGAGGGCCGGGAGTTGGAAGAGATCCTGAGAAGTCCCACAAGGAGAAGCACCACCATGAACATCATCACTGACGTCGTCGCCGGTATCGCCCACTTCCTCGGCTGGCTGATCTGACGTCACCCGGCAGTTCTGACAGCGACGCCGCCTCCCCGTCCCACGGGAGGCGGCGTCGCCGCGTCTGTGCGGGCCACGGGGGCCGGAGGCGTCAGCGTGTCGGATCCGGATAGAAGTCCCGCGCCGCGCCCTTGGCGTCCTTCGCCTTGCCGAGCAGACTCGCCGGATACTCCACGAGCCAGTAGCTCGCCGTCCCGACCGCGAGGGCGACCGCGAAGACGACCAGCGCGGCGAACGGGAACCCCGCCTGCCCCGCGGGCACGAGCCCGGACTTGATGAGTTGCAGCATCACCGGCTCGTGCCAGATGTAGACGCTGTAACTGATAAGCCCCACCGCCGTCACCCACCGCGCCCTCAACAGGCCGTGCCAGCGCACCTGTTCACGCGGCCGGACGTGCAGCGTCGCGTAGAGCAGCGCGCACCAGAGCAGGGCCGCGAGCGGGTGGTAGAAGGTGTGGGCGAAGTTCTCCGCCTCGGAGAGGTACGACAGGGCGTAGAGCCCCGCGAGCGCCGCCACCGAGAGCGGAACCGTCCCCCGCGCACTCATCCTGCCCCGCTCGCCGAGCGCCACGAGCAGCACCGCGAGCGCCATCCCCACGGCGAATCCCCCGAAGCGCGCCTGCGGTCCGAAGTACACCGGCCAGTCGGTGTGCGGCACCCCGACGACGTAGTGCGCGACGGATATCCAGACCAGCGGCAGCGCGAAGAGCACCGCACACCCCGACAGGCACACGGCGACCCGCGCCCGCCTCGTTTCGAGCCCCCGGCAGACCCGCACCGCGAGCGGTCCCAGCGCGACGAGGACCAGGTAGAACGCGATCTCCAGGGACAGCGACCAGGTGGGCCCCAAGGTGTAGAAGATCCGCTCCTGGTCGAAGACGTGCGTGAACGTCAGATGCCCGACCAGGTCGCGCCAGTCTCCCGGCAGCGTCGGATTGCGGCCGGCCCAGACGACGAGCACCGCCAGGAAGTACAGCGGCAGAATGCGGATCGCCCGCCGGAAGAGAAAGGTCCTCCCCGTACGGATCGAGCCTCCGTCGATGGCGGCGCGCGCGTACGACAGCGTGAGCAGGTACGCGGACATCACGAAGAAGAGGTCGATCACCTCCAGCGAGATCAGCGCGCCGAGCCAGCGGCTCTCGACCGGCGGGTGCGCACCGGTCGCGTCGTACGTGTAGTACTCCTGCCACACGTGGAAGAGGATCGTGCTCAGGGCGGCGAGGCCACGGTAGCCCTGGAGTTCGAGGGCGCGCCCCCGGGAGGCGGGAGGAGCGGGGGCCGACACCTCGGTGGGCCGCGGGGCGATCAGCGTGCTCATGTACGCACCGCCGCTTCCGCGACCGCCGCCGTGTCGGGAACGGCCGCACGCGGCGTGACCCGCCACTGCCGGTCGCCGAGCGCCTCCTTCAGATGTGCCTGGCGCGCCACCATGTTCTTGAAGTGGGTGTAGAAGAACGTCGACACGAACAGGTAGTGCCAGAACCACGCCTTGCGGCGCCGCAGTTCGGGCACCGCGAGCCGCCACGCGAAGGCCGCCTGCACCACCCCGGCCGACATGGTGAACGCCGCCGCCATCAGGCAGACGGGCACCGCCCAGTCGAGGCGGTCGGCGCCGCCCGCGCGCCAGGCCGCGTGCAGCAGGATCGGCAGGATCTGGAGCGTCAGCCACGGCTGGACCTCGCGCCAGCCGAGCAGCACGAACAGGCCCGCCTTCTGCCGCCGCGCGTACGCCGGTGAACGCAGCGCGCCCCACAGGTGCCGCAGCGAGACCTGGAGCCAGCCCTGCGCCCAGCGCGAGCGCTGGTTCCACAGGGGGCGAAGGAGTGTGGGCGCGAGCTCGCGCGAGATGAGCGTCCGGTCCATGGCGATGCGCGCGCCCTCGTTCAGGGCGCGCAGCGTGGAGTCGATGTCCTCGGTCAGCATCGAGCCGTGCATCCGGGTCCTGGCGAGCAGATCCGTACGCCAGAAGCCGTTCGACCCGCCGAAGACCCCGAAGCCGTACATCCTGGTCCGTCCGGGATGGCTGACCGCGTAGATCGTCTCGAACTCGACGCCGACCGTCCTCGCGACCCAGGAGCTGTCGCCGTTACGGACCACGCAGTGGCCCTGGACGACGTCGTATCCGTTGGACAGCCAGTCCCACGCGTGCCGGAAGGCGTTCGGGGCGGGGTGGTGGTCGGCGTCGAAGATTCCGACGAACTCGCCGTGCACCCGCGTCACCGCCGCGTTGATGTTCTGCGCCTTGGACGTGCTCCCGGCCACCGCGAGGAGCACCAGGCGCGGATCGCGGGCCGCCATCTCGCGCAGGGTGTCCTCGACGGGCAGCGGGTGCGGGGTGTTGTACGCGAGGACGATCTCCAGGTCGCCGGGGTAGTCGAGCCGCAGGAACGACTCGACGGTGTCGACGATGGTCGCGGCCTCGTTCGGCAGGTAGGCGGCGATGACGGCGCTCGCTGACGGATAGGGCTGGCCGGGGCGCTCGGGCCGGGAGGTCGCGTCAAGGGAGAAAAGGCACTCCAGCATGATGAGCAGGGCGGAGAGCACGAGCCCGGCCACCACCACCCAGTACGCGAACCCGGCCGCGTCCCAGCCCAGTTCGTACGCCTGCTGGTAGAGCAGGAACGGCACGCCCACGCCGAGTACCAGCGGAAGCACCGGGGACAGCAGCCTGGTGGCCCAGGTGAGCAGCAGCCGGAGTCCGGCGCGGGCCCGGCGGTGCGGGTGCGGGGCGCTCAATCGCATCCAGGGTTCGTAGCGGACCGGGCGCAGGTCCCGGTGGCGTACGGCCTCGGACACGGCGTCCCGCGCGTGCTCGGCCGCCCCGGTGTGGGAGGCGTGATCGGCGAGCGGGGTCCAGCCGACGGCCGGGGTGAGCCGGACGTTCTCGTCGGCGACGACGAAGCGGGTCCCGGCCACGGACACGGCGAACTCCCGCAGGCTCCGTGTCGCCGTCTCCTCGTCGACACCGGGCATCAGCACGAGAAGCTGCCCGTCCTCGTCCCAGCCGAGCCGGTCGCAGACACCGCCGAGGCGTTCCGCCACACCGGCGAGCCGCTCGGCGACCTCCCGCCGTACGCGGGGCCCGAGGCGCGTCTCCAGGGCCGCCATCTCGGCGACCCCGACCACGGCGAGAACGCCGCCGCGCCGGGCGGCGGACGGCCGGCTGAGCTCGCGGTCGAGCTCGTCCATGAAGTGCGGGCCCGAGTAGAGGCCGGTGCGCGGATCGCGCAGCAGGTTCTCGACCGGGACCGGGACGCGGTGCAGCTTGGCCGCTATCCGCGCCGAGAGCTCGCGCGGGTCGCAGGCCTCCGGCAGGCAGTCGTCGGCGCCGTGCCGCAGCAGGTCGACGACGGTGGCGGGGGCGTGGGTCCGGGCCGTCGTGACCATGAGCAGCGGGAGCGCCTGCCCGGCGGGATCGGCTCGGACCTCGCGTATGACGTCCAGGCCCTGGCGCCGTCCGTCGGGGCCGTCGTCGAGGGCCACGATCGCGTCCGGTGGCGCCTGCCTGACCTGGCGGTGCACATCGCCGGGGACGGCGTGGGTGACTTCGTACCCGGTGAGTCTGAGGGTCCGGGTGAGCAGTTCACGGCTCGGGCCCGGTGCGCCGACGGCCAGGACGCGGCCTCCGGCGGCGGGAGCAGGCGCGGGCAAGGGGGAATGACTTTTCGGGCGCGCGCGAACACGCCCGGCGGGCGGTGAAAGAGACATCTGTGTGGTCCCATCCTGTTCGGATTGTGGGGGGAGGACCCTTGGTTGTCGTCAAGCCGCCAACTGGCCCTGAAAGACGGGCCGATCGGCCCCACCAGCCTCAACGATCACTGTGACACCACACCTGCGCTGACGTAACGCTCGCATTACGTCCCTGTGCAGGGAGTAGGCAGGCCTCGTCCCTGCGCGGGGAGCAGGCGGGCCTCGTCCCAGTGCGGGGAGCAGGCGGGCCTCGTCCCTGTGCGGGGAGCACGCGGGCCGGGCTGGATGTCCAGCCCGGCCCGCGTCTCAGGTGCCCCTCTGTCGCGCCCTTACTTCACCCCCACCGCCCGCACGATCTCCTGCGTCACGGAGCCGCCCCGGTCGTCCTTGGCCGAAGCCCGCAGCGAGACGAATTCCGCGGAGCCCGGCACCTTCAGCTTCCCGTCCCACGCCGCCTTGCTGCCGTCCCGGTCCAGGCCGACGCCCTTCCAGTTCTTCCCGTCGTCATAGGAGACCTCCAGCTTTCCGCCCCCGATGGCGCCGGTGTCCACAGCCCCCTTCACATACTCGGAGGAGATCTCGACCTCCACGGAACGCCCGCCCCGGACGTTCCCCGCGAGATCCGTGTCCACGTCGAAGCCGAGGTTCAGCAGGGGCAGGAAACTCTTCCGGTCGCCCGCGTCACCCGCCGCCTCCTTCGACTTGAAGGTCCACTCCGAGTGGCCCTTCGTGGCGAGCCGCCACTTCTCGGGGTCCAGCGTCGTGTCCGTCACGACCCTGTACGTCGTCAGCGCCGGATTCGCGTCCCACACGTACACACCCGAACTCCGGCGGCGGTCGACCAGTTCCCCGTCCGCGTAGACCTCACTGGTCTGCGTCATCGAGTCGTCGTTCCACACATCGCCGAATCCCGTGTGATCGGGACCGGAATCGCCCCACCCGGGCACATTGAATTCCAGCGTGTTCCCGTACCGCTGCTGCCCCCAGCCAAGGCCGGTGCCCAGCCACGGGTGCCACACGGGCTTGAACCAGTTCAGCTCACCGTGCTCGCCGCCCCGGTAGCCGACCAGGCCGCTCCGCTCCTCCACTGCGCCGGGCCCGACCGACACCGACTCGTGCCACAGCTGCCCCGCCCCCGTGGACGCGTAGTCCGTCCGCTCGACCGGATAGTCGATCTTCTCCTGGAAGCCGATCCCGACGGCGAAGGTGTCCGTGAGCGAGTAACGGAACTCTCCGCCCGCCACCGGCTTCACCGCGTGGAACTTCGTGTCCAGGACGGCCAGTTCACGCTTGGACGGCTCGTACGTCAGATCCCGGGGCACCGCCCCCTTGTGGCCCTCCGACACGTCGTACACATAGGGCGTGCGGGACGTCGCCGTCGTCTCCACGGTCCGGCCCGCCTTCGCCGCCGCGAGCAGCCGTGCTCCGTCCGCCGCGCCGACCGTGCCGATCTGCAACGGCCGGTCCGCGTTGTCGTCCGTGCCGAACCACGCGTTGAGCCGCCCGGGGACGCCGTCCGTCACGAACAGCGCCTTCGCGCCCGCGTCCTGGGCGGCTTGAGCGATCTGAGCAGGGGTCACATCCGAACCGGCGGGTCGCCGCACGATGACGGCCTTGCCCTTCACGTTCCTGCCCGCGTAATCGGCGGCCGTACCGCCGCCCACGTCCACGATCCGCAGCTTGCTCCGGCCGTCGGTCACCGTGCCGCCGGGCTGTGCGACCACCTGGCCGAGGCCCTTCACGTCCAGGGTCGGCTTGCCCAGGCGCCAGACGGTGCGGTACTCGAAGCTGCCGTCGGCGACCTCGGCGGTGGGCGCCGCGAAGATGCTGTCGTACTTGACCGGCACCTGGACCGCACCCTGCAGCGCGGCGCCGTTCGCCCGGCGGTCGTACTCCATCAGGAGCTGCCGGGTCTCGGTCCGCTTGCCGACGTCCACGCCGATCTCGCGCAACTTACGTCCGTCGAGAGTGACTTCACGGTCCTTGTCGAGAACGATCTCGGGCGCGGCGAGGAAGCCGAGGCCGAGGGAGTCCTTGCCCTCGCTGCCGCGTACGTCGAGGAACGAGGAGAGGGCGTACGTTCCCGGCTTCAGACGCAGTTCGAGGGTGCCGGAGTCGCCGACCTCCGCCTGGACGGGGTCGACCTGCTCGACGAGCCGCTGGAGCACCAGACCCGCGCCGGTCGCGGCGCCGTCACGGTCCTTGACGTGGACGGTGAGCGTGTACCGCTCCTCCTCCTTGACCAGGCCGAACGCGGTGTTCGCGACCGGCTTCCCGGCAGCGCTCGCGACGATGCGGCCACTGGTGTCGCCGACGGGTGCCTTCGCGCCGTCGCCGGTCACCGTGGTCGACGCCGTGCCGTGCGCGGGGACGGTGAGCGACTTGTCGGCGAGGGTCGCGACGCCCTCCGCCGCACCCTCGGCGGCGAGACTCAACTCGACCGCCTCGTCAGAGGAGTTGGTGTACGTCACCGTCTTCGTGACGGGCTTGTTGTCCCCGTACGGCCAGGAGTAGAAGCCGAGATCGGCGCTCCCGCTCGCGGTGATCCGCGCGTCGACGGCGTCGGGCACGCTGACGCGGCCCGACCCCAACTCATATACGGAAGCGTCCAGTTGCGTGGACGTCGACATCAGCGCGTCCTTGAGGCGCGCACCGCTCCAGTCCGGGTGCTTCTCGGCGAGCAGGGCGGCCACGCCCGCGACGTGCGGAGTCGCCATCGACGTACCGCTCATCTCGGTGTAGTAGCCCTCACCGCTGATGAGTTGCGAGCGGGCGGCGAGGATGTCGACGCCCGGCGCCGACAGATCGGGCTTGAGGGCGTTGTCGCCGTGGCGGGGGCCCTGGCTCGTGAAGTACGCGGCCTTGTCCGCTGAGTCGACCGCGCCGATGGTCAGCGCGGAGTCGGCGGCGCCGGGCGAACCGATCGAGGAGGGAGCGCCGGTGTTGCCCGCGGCGATGACGAAGAGGGCTCCGGTGTCCTTGGAGAGGGTGTTGACGGCGGCGGCCATCGGGTCGGTGCCGTCGCTCGCCTCCTGCGAACCCAGGCTCATCGAGACGACCTTGGCGCCGACGTCCTTGGCCGCCCACTCCATTCCGGCGATGATCTGCGACTCGCTGCCCGAGCCCTCGTCACTGAGCACCTTGCCGACGGAGAGGTCGGCGCCGGGCGCCACGCCCTTCTCCTTGTTGCCGTCGGACCCGGCCCCGCTGCCGCCGACGGTCGAGGTCACATGGGTGCCGTGGCCGTTGCGGTCGGCGACCTCCTCGCCCGGGATGAAGCTCTTGGTGGCGTCCACGCGGTCCTTGAGACCGGGGTGGCCGATGTCGACGCCGGTGTCGAGTACGGCGACCTTCACACCCTTGCCGGTGAGCCCGGCCTCCCAGGCCTTGGGGGTGCCGATCTGCTCGTTGCTCTGCGCCATGTCGGCCTCGACCCGGCCGTCGAGCCAGATCTTGTCGATGCCGTCGGCGAACGCGCCACCGGAACCGGCCTGCTCGCGGTCCGTCTTGGCGTCCTGGGTCGTCTTGGTGCCCTTGGCCGTCTTGGCGTCCTGGGTCGTCTTGGTGCCCTTGGCCGTCCTGGTGCCCTTGGCCGTCTTGGTCGTCTTGGTGCCCTTGCTCGCGACATCCCGCCAGAACGTGCCGGTCCTGTCCGCCCTCACCGCCACGCCGCCCACGCTCGGCAGCGCGCGCACCTTGTCGGCGCCCCGCGGTGTCGCCGGGCCCGCGTCCCGGCGCGCGCTCTTCTCATGCGCGTCGTACGTGACGATGAGCGGCAGCGCGCCGCCCTTCTCGTCCCCGAGCCCCTGCCGTATCAGCTCCGTCACGTCGAAGAGCCGCTCGTCGAGGGTGCCCGCGCGCAGATAGGGCCGTGCCTCGTCCGGTACGACGGTGATGCGGTCGCCCGCTATCTGGCTCCGGACGGCGCCTGTGGCCCCGGCGGGCCGGTCGACGGTGACGGTCTTCTTGCCGCCGCCGAGCTCCGTGACGGTGACCTTGTCGCCGGTCACGAGGGTGACCGTGTGGGCGGCGCGGGCGGCGGAGGTGGCGGGGGCGGCCCGTCCCCGCGGCGCGTCCGCGGGAGCGGCGGTGGCGCTCTGCCCTGCCGGGAGCAGCGCGAACGCCAGGCCGACGGCCGGCAGCAGCCTCGCTCTTCGCCGGGCGGGTGATCGGGTCATGGGTGCCCTCTCTTCGTCGGACCCGGGCGGGGGTGGTTCCCGGGTGCTGCGAAGAGTGTCAGGGGGCTTGTGTTGCGGGGGTGTTGACCGGCGCTGGCGGGAAGCCGCCAGGGCACCTTCCCGCCAGCCCGTCCGTGCCCGTCCGTCGACCTCCCCCGTCCGTGCGCGTCCGTCGACCTCCCCCGTCCGCCTGCGTCCGTCGACCTCTCCCGTCCGCGTGCGTCGCTCGTGACGTCGCCCGCCCTGGACGCCGGTCCTGAGCAGTGCGTGATGGTCCGCTCCCCACCGGCGGAGTTGCTGGCCGCGCGGCAGATCGGCTTCCGTTCATCGGCTACCGGCGCGACGAGAAGTCCTGCCGCAGGCTCCAGGCGGACGGCTGCGAGCAGACCCTCGCCTCACTCGCCCCGCTGATCGACGCGGTCCGAGGGGGATGGAAGCATCTCGATCCGCGCGACGGCACCCGCCGAGAGCACGCCCGCTGCGAGGCGGATGAAAGCACCCCGACCCGAGCAACAGCACCCGCCGAGAGCACGCCACGGAACCAACCGCCGACAGCACGCGGGCACCGCCCCCTCACGCCTCCGGCGCCCGCGCGTCGTACCGGGCGAACCCCCGCCACTTGAGCCCCAGCAACCCCACGGCGACCACGCACGCGATCCCCCCGCCCACCAGCGCGACGCCGGGCGCCGCCACATCCCCCACCGACCCCGCGACGAAGTCACCGAGGCGGGGCCCGCCCGCGACCACCACGATGAAGACCCCCTGCAACCGCCCCCGCATCTCGTCCGGCACGGCCGCCTGGAGCATCGTGTTCCTGAGCACCATCGAGATGGTGTCCGTACAGCCCGCCACCGCGAGGAAGAAAAGACCGAGCCACAGATCGCGCGTGAGGCCGAAGACGGCGATCGCCGTGCCCCACCCGGCCACCGCGAGCAGAATCGCGAGACCGTGCCGCCGGACCCTCCCGAGCCACCCGGAGAACACCCCGCCGAGCAGCGCTCCCACCGCGGGCGCCGCGATCAGCAGGCCCACCGTCTTCGCGTCGCCGCCGAACCACACCACCGCCACCGCGGGGAACAGCGCCCGTGGATGCGCGAGCACCATCGCGCACATGTCGGTGAAGAAGGTCATCCGCAGGTTCGGCCGCGTGGCGAGGAACCGCAGCCCTTGGAGCACCGACGCCCGCTTCCTGGGCACCCCCTCCTCAGTTCCCTGTGGCCGCATCGCGGGCAGCCGCCACATCGCGTACAGCGCCGCGCTGAACGCCACCGCGTCGATCGCGTACGCCGCCTGATAGCCCCACAGGCCGACGATGAGCCCGCCCAGCATGGGGCCGAGCATCGTGCCCGACGTCACCGTCATCGACGAGAGCGCGTTCGCCGCGGGCAGCTGCTCGGGCGGCAGGAGACGCGGAATCATCGACGAGCGCGCCGGAGAGTTCAGCGCCGCGCAGACCGCCTGCAGCGCGACCACGGAGTACAGGAACCACACGTGGTGGAAGCCCGCGAAGGCGCCCGCCGCCAGGGCGATCGAGAGGCCGCACGAGCCGAGCGACGAGTAGAGGCCCAGCTTCCGCCGGTCCACCGTGTCCGCGATCGCGCCCCCGTACAGGCCGAACACCACAAGGGGGACGAGCGAGAAGAGGCCCACGAGGCCGACCGAGAAGCTGGAGTGCGTGATGTCGTAGACCTGGAGGGAGACCGCGAGGGCGGTCATCGCCTGGCCGATCCAGGAGATCGTGTTGCCGACCCAGAGACGGCGGTAGTCGACGGACGTACGCAAAGGCGTCAGATCGGCGAGTATCCGCCTTTTCGTGACGGGCCCGTGGGGCTCCACTGGTAGCGGGGACAGCGGGGGGTTGTTGTCGGCTCTGGATATGGGAGAGCCGTCGGCTTCGTCTTCTTCCGGGGGCGTATGCGTCACACGGGATGCTAACTGCGCCGCCCGCGACGCGATCAAGACCACCCGTGCGGCGGCACCCCACCCGGCTCAGCCCAACGCGCGCGCCGCCCGCGGCCATCGCACGATGCGAGACAGGACCGCCATCCGACGGTCCGTACGGTCTGCGCTCTCGGGAGGATCTGCCATGACCGTCAGTCTGGAGCAGTTGCGCCGCTGCCACATCGCCGTCGACCTGGGTGCCGCGAGGACCCGGGTGTTCGTGAAGGGCGCGGGTCTCGTCGTGGACGAACCGAGCGCCGCCGCCGTGAACACACGGACGGGCGCGCTCATCGCGGTCGGCCGGTTCGCCGAGCAGATGACGGGGCGTACGCCGGGCTACATCCGGGTCGTACGGCCGGTCTCCGGCGGCACCGTCGTCGACATCGAGATGGCCCAGCGCATGCTGCGGCACCTCATCGGCGAGAAGCTCCGGCGCGCCCTGCGCCGCAAGCCCCGGCTGCGCGCCGCCGCCTGCACGCCGCACGACGCGGACCCGCTCGCGCGGCGCGCCGCCGTGGAGACGATGGTCGGGCTCGGGGCGCGCAGGGTCGAGCTCGTGGACACGCTCATCGCTGCCGCGGTCGGCTGCGGGCTGCCCGTCGAGCGGCCGGAAGCGACCATGATCCTGGTCTGCGGGGCCGCGACCACGCAGGTCGCGGTGTTGTCGATGGGGTCGATCGTCACCGCTCAGCGGATCCCGGTCGGCGGTGAGGTGATCGACGAGGCGATCGTCCAGCACCTGCGCCACCATCACGAGTTGATGCTGCCCAGTCAGTCGGTACGGCCCCTGCAGCTCGCCCTGCGCGGCAACGGCCTCACTTCGCAGGGGCCCGAGTCGACGGAGATCCACGGCCGCGACGTCGCCACGGGGCTCGCCCGCTCGGTGCACGTCGACACGGCGGCCGTACGCAACGCGATCCACGCCCCGCTCACCGCCGTGCTCGACGGCATCGGCAAGGTGCTGCGGGACTGCCCGCCGGACCTGGTGGCCGACCTGGCCGATCGCGGGATCATGATGGTCGGCGGCAGCGCGCTGCTCCCGGGCCTCGACCAGATGCTGCGGGACGCGACGGGGATGCCGGTGGCGATCGCCGAGCGGCCCGACGTGTGTGCCGTGATGGGGCTCGGCGCGATGCTGGAGGGCAAGATCCAGCCGCTGGTCCTCAGCCCGCTCTCCGGCTGATCCCGGCGCCCCCGCTGATCTCGGCACCCCCGCTGATCTCGGCACCCCCGCGGAAGAGTGCCCGTATGCCGATTTCGATGACCGTACAGCTGATCGGCTCCGCGCTGATCCTGCTCGCCTTCGTCCTGGCCCAGGCGGGCAGGCTCGGCACGGGCACCTGGTCCTACCTCTGGCTGAACTTCGTCGGGTCGGGGCTCACGGCGGGTGATGCTCTCTATGAACGGCAGTGGGGATTCCTGCTTCTGGAGGGGGCGTGGATGGTGGTCTCCTTGCTGAGCCTGGCCAAGAAGGCGCGGGGCGGCGGGGCCGGCGGGGACTCGGCGGGCGCCGCGCGATGAGCGGCGACGACCTGCCCCTGCCCCTGGTGCCCCTCCTGGACGCGGTGCTCGGCGTCGGCACGGACCTCGAACTGCACACCACCCTCCAGCACATCGTGGAGAGCGCGGCCGAGCTGACCGGTGCCAGGTACGGCGCGCTCGGCGTCATCGACCCCGGGCACGGCAAGCTGACCGAGCTGTTCACGGCGGGCCTCACCTCGGCCGAGCGGGACCGCGTCGGCCACCTCCCCGACGGTCACTCGGGCCTCATCGGCACCCTGCTCCGCGAGCCGCGGCCACTGCTCCTCGACGACCTGACGGCGGACCCGCGCTCGTGCGGCGTGCCGCCGGGGCACCCCGAGATGCACAGCTTCCTGGGCGTTCCCGTACACGTCCACGACGAGGCGTTCGGCAATCTCTACCTGACCGAGAAGCACGAGAGGCTCGGGGGCCGCTTCACGGACGAGGACCTGCAACTGCTCCGCGTCCTCGCCAGCCAGGCGGGCATCGCGATCGGCAACGCACGTCTGTACGAGGCGGCCAGGCAGCGCGAGCGGTGGATCGACGGGGCGGCGGCGGTCACCACGGCGCTGCTCACCGGCGAACCGGCGGCCGACGCCCTGATGACGGTCGCCGAGCGGGCCAGGATCCTCGCGAACGCCTCCGCGGGGGTGATCCTGCAGCCCACGGAGCAGGGCGGCATGCGGATCGTCGCGGCGGCGACGGCACAGGACGCCACCGAGCCCCCGGATGAGACCCGGGCCCACCCCCATGACCTCCAGGACGACCTCATCGGCACGACCATCGAGCCCGGCAGCGCGGTCCTCGAACAACTGCTCGGGGGTGAGCCGGTGTTCATCGAGGACTCCGCGACCGACCCCCGGATGACCACCCACGTGCGGACGAACTTCGGGCCCAGCATGATGCTGCCGCTCCAGGCGGGCGGGCGGCTCATCGGGACGCTCGCGCTGCCCCGCCGCAGGGGCGAGCGCGCCTACACCTCCGTGGAGCGGCTGCTCGCCACCCAGTTCGCCTCCCAGGCCGCCCTCGCCCTCGTCCTGGCGGACGCCCAGCAGAGCCGGCAGCGCCTCGCGGTGTTCGAGGACCGCGACCGTATCGCCCGCGACCTGCACGACCTCGTCGTCCAGCGGCTCTTCGCCACCGGCATGATGCTGGAGTCGACCCGGCGCAGGGACAGCTCTCCCCAGGTCGAGTCCACCCTCGACCAGGCCGTGGACGAACTGGAGTCCACCATCCAGGAGGTCCGCACGGCGATCTTCGCGCTCCAGCAGCCGCCCGCCGACGCCCCGACCACGTTCCGCGGCAAGGTGCTCCGCGAGACGGCGGGCGCGGCCGCCGTCGTCGGCGTACAGCCGTCCGTGCACTTCACCGGCGCCGTCGACACCCGCATCACGGACCCGGCGGCGGGCCACCTCCTCGCCGCCCTGCGCCGCGCCCTGGCCGCCGCGTCACGCCGCCCCGACGTCACCCGTATCGAAGTGGCGGTGGATGCCCGGGCGACGCTGGCGGACGGGCGGACGGGGGTGCGCCTGACGGTGCATGACGACGGCACGACGGACGACATGGGCCCGGGCACGACGATCACGTGGCAGGCGCCTCTGTGAGCGGCGGGCCGTGGGTGGCAGGCGCCTCCGTGAGCGGCAGGCCATGAGTGGCAGGCGCCTCCGTGAGCGGCGGGCCGTGAGCGGCGCCCGGCTCACGCCGCTTCGTAGTGGTGCGCGCTCCCGCCCCGCCACTTCACCCAGGCCAGATCGTCGAGCAGCGCCTCCGCGTCCGAGAGACCGGCCTGCCGCAGGAACTCGACGACGTCGGCGTCCGAGTGCGCGAGGCCGAGGATCTCCCCGCGTACCGTCACCCGTCGGCCGCCCGTGCCGAGCGGCGGATGCACGACCACCGGCGCCGCGTCCATGCCGTCGTCGAGCGCGCTCACGGGCGCTTCCGCGATTGCAGGTACCAGGCCGCGGCAAGGCCGATCACCACCAGGACGATCAATATCTTCATGAAGCCCTGCTGCCCCGGATCCCGGGGCTGAAGCTCACTCCACGATCGGGCGCGTCGATTCGGCGCCGGGCGGGGAGGAAGACGCAGGGTGGCCATGACATCGCGTCGGCACGTCGCGCGAACGCGCGAGGACACGCACGAAGGAGAGACGGCAGATGCTGTTCGGCAAAGAGCATGTGAAGCGTTACGTGGAGACCGACGGCGAGGAGGGCCACGACTGGCAGGGCACCACGGTGTTGATCCTCACCACGACCGGCCGCAAGAGCGGTGAGCAGCGCAGCACCCCGCTGATCTACCGGCCGCACGGTGACGCGGTGCTCGTGGTGGCCTCGAACGGCGGCGCCGACGCGCCGCCCCTCTGGTTCCGCAACCTGGAGGCGGACCCCGAGGTCCAGGTGCAGGTGAAGGGCGATCGCTACACCGCCCGTGCGCGCGTCGCGACCGCGGAGGAGAAGCCGGGCATGTGGCGGACGATGGCCGCGACATGGCCCGCGTACGACGAGTACCAGCAGAAGACCGACCGGGCGATCCCGATCGTGGTGCTTGAGCGCGTCTGAGGTCCGGGGCCGCGGCGTCCGTGCCGAAGGTGCCGGGGGCGGTGAGGTGGGCGAACGCGAGGAGCGGGAGGGGCCCGCCGGGAAGGACGGCGCCGACGGTCGCGCCGACGGCCTTGCCCCGACGGCTACGGCCTTCACCCTCCGGCCGACGGTCCCGATGCGCTGGCCCGCCACCTCGACGAGGCGCCCGCCGGAGAAACCCGACAGCGGCCCGCAGGCAGCCCTCGCCCCGCAACGCAGTCGGTACGCGTGAATGAGCCCCCTTCCGCCGTCGGGCGGGAGGGGGCTTTTCGTCTTGACCGTCAGCCCTTCGGGCCGGCAGGGGGCCAGCTGCGTCACTCGAACGTCATCCCGATGGGAGCATCCCAGAGGTTTGCACTGTTGACGCAGGTGGAATCGTTCCTGCGCCCCAGCGCTCCAGTGGGGCGGGTGGGACTCGAACATCTCCCGGTGACGCGTCTCACCTGCGGCTTTCTCAGCGAAGCTGACAAACCAACCCGTTTCCGTCCGGCTGCATCCCGCTCGATCCGGCCCCCAGGGGGTGCGGTGCAGCGTTCGCTGCACCACATCCGCTGCGACGCGAAGCCGCTTAGCTGATCCCCGTACGGCCCACGCTCACCTCGGCCGGCACAGAAGAACACCCCTTCTCCGACGCGTACTGAACGCCCGTCCGACTCACCGCAGTCTGCATCAGAAGCGCAACTTGTCACCCTCGGTGACAGCGATTACCTGCGATGCCCGCAGGCGGAGATAGACGAGAGCCTAGAGGTTGTCCCATAAATGCCAGCGATCAGCTACTTGTAATGCTTGAGGCGCACCCGCTTTCGCCGCTTCAGCGTAGCCGCCGGCCCGGTCCCTGCAGATTATTTCGACACCCGGGTGCTCGGACAGTCAACTGGCCACCAGTTCTTTCTCCCGCCCTGGCAGCAGATCCACGACCCCGTGACTTTCGGCGTTGACCAGGACGGTCCCGTACTTCCTGCCGCGTTTGGTCGCGAAATCTTCTACCCCCAGAACCCTTGGCTCCAGCAAGGGAGGATCAGGCAATGCAATCACCATGTTGAGCAGGGTGGTTCGGCTAACGGTGACGTGGAGTTCCGCTGCCAGTCTGGCGCCAGCCCGGCCGGCGAGGGCCAAGGCTATTTGGTGAAGCATCGCAGCCAGTTCGGTAGTGCGTCGTCCGTAAGGAACAGTCAGGCCGTCAATCTGTTCAGTAAAAGACCGGCGTCTGCACTCAACTGCATCGCAGTAAAGTCGGCGCACGGATAGTTGAACAACCACGGAGCGTCCGCCTACGGGAGCATCATCCAGGCGTCGTTGATACCAGCTGTGCACACGAACGGAATTCACACCGCAGTCTGGACATGGACGCAACTTCACGGGCACGCGCATCGACCCGTACCACGCACCCGACCAACGAAACCCGCCCCACCAGCACCGCAGCCAGGTGCGGGAACAGCACACAAAGCAAGTTGTCGCACACACTCGACGATGCCAGCGAAGTGACCCAATATCACCTCTCACGGAACTCTTGGCAGAGCCTCTCGATGACGCCGCCGAGCGCCCAGACATGGTCCCGCCGCGGCCGCACTCCCATCGTGCGCGTACGGGGCCGCTCCCGCCGACGGCTATCCGTCGCCGCCCTGGCCTGCTACAAGCCCGGCGAACGCTCCCGACTGATCTACCGGCCCTGCCCCGACGCCCGGCCTGACGGACGCAAAAGCTTCTCCTGGCAGGACTACCGAGACCTGATCCAGACCGCGCATCAGCAGCTCGGCGGCCCGATCGTGCTGGTGTGGGACAACCTGAACACCCATCTGACGGCGGGGATACGCCGCTACATCGCCGAACGGGACTGGCTCACCGTCTACCAACTGCCGCCCTACGCACCTGACCTCAACCCGGTCGAAGGCATCTGGTCGGTACTGCGGCGCACCACCACGGCCAACCGCGCGTTCGCCGATCCGCACGACCTGATCACCGCAGCGTTACTGACCTTGAATGCGTGATGTCGTCATGGTGAGGCGGGGGCCAATCCGGTGCCGGTGAGGCAGCCTTCGAGCACGTTGTGGCGGTACTGGAGCTGGCGTAAGCCGCGTCGGACGGGCTCATCAAGCAACATTTGGTAGGTCCGGCTGCGCTGCGCGTGGCGCCGACCCTTTGGATCCAAAGCAGGTCCGGCGAGATCCGTCGGGCAGTTGCGCCGCCTCTGCGCTCGGACCCGTCATCGACTTGGGCCAGGCCCAGGGGCTTCTGTGGCTCGCGGCATCGCACGCCGGGCCCTCCCTCAACGTCCGATGGGGATTGTTTTGCGCGGAAGCAGCGGCTGTGCATGCACGCTGGCGCAGCAACTCCAGGGCGCGGGCCATACGGGCGCGCCCGATTGGCTTCAGAGGTGCTTCAGTGGCTCGCTGGCTTCCGCACGCCGCTCGGGTTGGATGCGTCGAACACGCCACCAGTTCCACACCGTATGCCCCACGAGAACCATGGCGACCACCACCGAGATGACGCGAATTACATTCCAGGTTACTTCGACAACCAGGCCTTCCGAGTCCGCCTCGGTGCCCAGCCGTTGAGATGTCTCGAAGAATGCGATCAGGGGAACAAGAAGGCGAAACAAGAGGCCGCCGATGCCGGGCGTCCTCGCCACATTCCCCAATAGTCCTACAGGCGCACCGAAGGCGAAAGCTGCGGCCCCCCAGAGCAAGATCCTGGACGAGAGGTCGTCACCAGAACCGCCCGAGATAACCTGTCCTATCGGAGCAACTGGGCTCAGATACTTGAACAGGTAGTACACGATCACACCGATGGCCAACGCCGAAGAAGCAAGAAGTGTCGACTCAACCTTGGAACGTCGAGAATAACCGACCAGAAAGGCGAAGCACGCCCACGACCACCCTCCAGAAAAAACAATACTCACAGCATGGCAAATCGGGTTTTCAAATTTCCCCGTAAATGGTCCAATCACACCAAGCACTGCGCCCGCCCCGAGGGCCGCAGCGATAGGGATTACGCGAACGCGCGGAAAGTATACGATTTTCTTGCCCTATTCTGTGGTCAATTCTAAGGCAGGAATGATGCTTTTCTGGGTTTCTGTGCGGGCGCCCGCACAGAAACCCAGAAGATGCGAACTTCCCCCATGCCCCAGCCTCGACGTTGCCGTCTGGGGTCGGGACCTTTTACTTAGAGTAGTAGGCCTTGCAGGTGTAGGCACCGCCTGCAGTCTTATTGGCATTGGAAGTGTAGCCAGCAGCCGCGGTGTCCTTCACCGTATGGCCCGCGATCTTCACGGTCGATCCGTGCTTCACCCTGCTGTGGTAGTAGTTCGAGTAGCAGTACTTACCGCCTGTGACGGCTTTCCAGCCGTAGCTCCACTTGCCACCACCGACCTCGACGATGGTCCTCGGCGTGACACTTCCCGCCGAATCGTCAATCGCCAGTTCTACGACGCCCCATTCCTCTGGGTCGCCCAGCTCCGAAGGCGGCTGAGTGCCATCCCCGCGGGTGTGGATGGTGATGGTGCCGATGGTGTCGAGCTGCGAACTGTCCGCGGCGGCTGGCGTTGCGAGGGCGACAGCGGCCAGGGCCGTGCCTGCCACTGCGAGAGCTATGGACTTACCGAGAATCTTCATAAATTCCCCTCCCCGTTTCCCCTGTGTGGGGATTGTGAAGCAATCTTGGACAGGTCTACACCTTCCCCTTAAGGGAATTCAAACGCTTGACCGAAAAACACCCCTGCCCGTTTAACGTTGCTTATGTAGATATTTCTCAGTTTTGTAGGGCGCAACTAGCGTCTATCACCTCAAGTCGTCGGCGAACTGTGGCCCTCCACACGCCTGACGCTCCCGCGCCCAACCGCAGCAGTGGCTGATTTCCAACGCTCGGCTCAGGAGGATAGATAGCCCGAGTACCTCGTCGACGGGGAGGACGTTGGGATGTCGAGGTGAACCTGATCGCTCACGCCACCGCAGCTGAGATGTAGCTACACCGTCTCCCCCTCCAATCCGTCGGGGCCCGTGCTCTTGGGAGTCGGCCACGTCATCGTCTTGGAGGGCTCCGTTGAATTAGCGACCACCCAGTCGAAATATCCCTCTACCGCGAAAGTCGGAACCTAATTCCTAGAATTGAGTTCCTACTTCTTTGCTGATTCGAGTTGTCCGCGGGCCCCTGCAATGATTCAGGCACGGCCAACGCCACAAGGCAGTTCCTGGCCGACAGAGATTTCCTCATCGGATCTCCCCTTCGCCAAGAGAGGGGGCTGATTGCCTTGATATGAGTAACGGCTCTAATCGCGGACTAAGAACGGCTAACACAATGAGGTGTATCGGCCCTGGTAGCCGTGCCTGACAGGGTAGTTGGGCGTTGTCCGGGTCGTGGGGACTTCGCCGTGGATCGTGCCGGATGACCTCTGGGAGCGGATCGAGCCGCTGCTGCCGAAGCGGGAACGGCGGTTCAGATACCCCGGCCGTCTGCCGGTCCCTGATCGCCAGGTGCTGTGCGGGATCTTGTACGTGCTGCACACTGACATTCAGTGGGAACACCTTCCGCAGGAGCTCGGCTTCGGCTCGGGTATGACGTGCTGGCGCCGGCTGTGGGACTGGAACGAGGCCGGCGTCTGGCAGCGGCTCCACGAGGTGCTGCTGGCCGAACTGAATGCGGCCGCACGGCTGGACTGGTCCCGATGCGTGGTCGACTCCTCCCACGTCAGGGCCCTAAAAGGGGGCTCCACACGGGCCCCTCGCCGGTCGACCGGGGTAGGGCAGGCTCCAAGCACCATGTGATCACCGACGGGCACGGCACTCCGCTGGCCATCATCCTTACCGGCGGCAACCGCAACGACGTCACCCAGCTGCTGCCCCTGCTCGACGCGATCCCACCCATCCGCGGCCGCATCGGCCGTCCCCCGCGCAAGCCCGACTCGCTCTTCGCGGACCGCGGCTACGACCACGACGTCTACCGCGACCAGGTCCGAGCCCGCGGCATCGTGCCCGCCATCGCCCGCCGAAACACCCGCCACGGCACCGGACTTGGCGTCTATCGATGGGTCGTAGAGCGGACCTTCGCCTGGCTGCACGGCTTCCGACGACTCCGCGTCCGCTGGGAACGCCGAGCCGACATCCATGAAGCTTTCCTCAAACTGGCCTGCTGCCTCATCACCCACCGGCAACTTCAGTCATTGTGTTAACTGTTCGGCGTCCAGCCCTCACCGTCGGCTGCCTCCGCGGCCGCACCTCCGGCCAAGAGCCTCCGCAAAGCATCCGCGTCCCCGTCGGCAGCCGCATAGTGCACTGCCGTCCGCCCCAACCGATCCCGATCCGTCATGCCGACCATCCTCACCCGGCTTGACCAAACAGATAGGGGCACCCCCCTCGCCTGCGTGACGGCGCGGAGCCAACAGATTCACCGACGGATGACGCACAACGAGGATCACCACCAGAGCTGCCGTACAGATGGAAGTTTGCTTGAGGTATTGGGCGAGCTCCGCATGCGTGACGCAGACTCGGCACGCGGACCTCTCGCGGACGACCGGGGGCGTGAACGTGCAGCACCTGCGAATCCGCCTCAGGCCCCGCAGGAGCGGGGAACACGCAAATACCAGGCTGCGCTCTGGGCACCGCAGTAATCAAGAGTTCCCCTCATGGGCCGTAGAGTTTGAAGACAGGTGCCCTAAATGTCGGTTCACGTGCTAGTGAGCAAAGTTGGCTCCCCCAGCCCATGAACGTGCAGGTCGCTCCCTGTGGTCCCCGCGTATGCGGGGGTGGTCCCGAGGTGAAGCTCGCCTCGGCCTACGCCGAACTGTGGTCCCCGCCGGTCCACGCCCGCGTGCCCGCGCAGGCCGTGGTCCCCGCGCATGCGGGAATGTCGACGAGGCTTCGCGACCTACGACACACAAGCGCACCCCGTCGACGCGGTCACGTTCCGTAGTGAGTGAGCTCGCTACGGGCCGTCGCCGCCCTGCTTCGCTGTCCCTTGGTCGGGACCATCTCCGCGCATGCGGGGAGGGCGCCGAATGCGCCCTCCAGCAGTCAGGCGCGTACGTCCCGCTGCTGCACTTCCTTGAGGACCGCCGCCACCGTGGCGAAGTCGTTGTCCACGTGCAGCACCGTGTGACCGTGATGGGCCGCTGTCGCGCACACCAGGAGATCGATGGCGCCGGCGGCGCGGTGCTGCCCTTGCTGGGTGAGCTTGTACTGCGCGGTCTCCACCCAGCGCCACGCGTTCTTGGGAACCGGCGAGAACTGGCAGAGAGCATCCAGCTCCTCGGCCAACTCATCCCGGTGAGCCGGGCTGGTGGCCGAGTAGAGGAACTCCGCCCGCGTGGGCTCGCAGATATGGAACACGCCGGCGGCGATGTGCCCTTCCCAGGGCAGCAACGCCCCCGGCGTGCGGAAGAGGTGCCAGAGGGCGGAGGTGTCGAGGAGGTACGTGATCACTCGAAGGCTGCCCGCCGGGCGCGCTTCGCGGCCGCATGCGCCGCAGCCGCAGCCTCGAACTCGCCCCGCTCACCCCGCGCGGCCAGCTTCTCGGCAGCCTCAAGCCGCTTGATGCGCGCCACGTAGTCCCGCAGAGCTCCGTTGACCGTCTCTTTCTTCGTCGAGACACCCATGAGCCGCATCGCCTCGGCCAGCGCCTCGTCATCGAGATCAACCTGGGTAACAGACATACCAGCCACCCCTCACCGAGAGTCCATGATGTACATAACCACGATACATCACCAACATTCCCTTGTGTGGGCTATCACGCACGAGCCAGACACGACCCGACGATCGCCGAGAGACACCCGCAAGCCGCGGTCACGGACACCACACCCCTGACCTGGCCGCAACCCGAAAGGACGGGGCTACTTCGCCGGGGAACCAAGGGAGGGTGCGGACGCTCGGTGCAGATGGGCCCTTACCGGAGGGCCGTGGGACCGTTCCACGACTCTCCCACGACGGTTCCGCCGCAAAACCCCAGGTCAAAGCCGCTCACTGCTCGTCCTGAATGCGCGAGGACTCACGCTCGCCACACCTCCGTGAGGCGAGCGCCACACGCAAGACGCCCCCAAAAAAGCGCCGTTCCCCCAGGTCAGAACGATTCTGTTGGGGCCAGCTCAGTGGGGCGGGTGGGACTCGAACCCACGGCCGACGGATTATGAGTCCTTTTTGGATCTTCCGATCAGTCCCGAATCTTGCCTTGATCTTCCCATAACCGCAGGTCAGAGCGCCGATGGCCTCCGCCCGCATCCGCCGGCTTCCTGATCCTTCCGGGTCCTTCCGTCCACTGCGAGTCCACTACGGGCCCACTCATGCCCGATTTCACGCACCGCAGACAGGACGCGCTCGGTCATCCGCGCAGGTCGCGGTCATCGTGGTGGAGAGGATTTGAACTCTGGCGCAGCGGAGTGCCTTACCGGCGCAGCGGGCTCCCGCCCCCTGTGCCCGGGGGTGGAGCGGAGCGGCTTCTTGCAGGTCAGCCGCTGTTTCCCAGCGTAGCGCGGGTTCCTCCGTTCACGCCGCCTTGGTGCGCCCGAGTTCGGAGAGCGGCAGCACGTCAGCAATCGCCGTCACAGGAACGTTCGCCTTGGGCGGTTGGACGGCCAGGTCGTAGCCGCCGCCGGGTGCTGCGCCGGGCTTGTGCTGCTTCTCGATTCCCGTGCGGATGGTGCGTACGGGCCCGCCTTTCTCGAACCAGCCCTCCGGGTAGAGGCGTTGGACGTGGGTGAGCCAGTGGCGACCTCGGCGTTCGGGCATCGCGTGCAGGTTGCGCCAGCCGGGGTGGGTGTGGTCGTGAGCGTCTTCGACGGCCTCGTCCGTACGGCGACGGTCGGGGCCTTCCCAGGGGCAGCCGAGGCAGGCCCCTCGGTGGAGGTAGGGCCAGGTCTCACCGGAACCGTCAGGAGCTGGCTGGCCCCAGGAGCGGACGAGGGTTGTGGGCTGGTGGTCGGAGGTGGGCTCGGGCGGGGTGCGCCGGGTGAAGCCGGGGTGCCCCCAGTCGATGCGCCAGATTGGGCGGCAGTCCTTGGTCTTGTCCCAGAACTGGGGCAGATAGGCGGTGTGGCGCGCGACGGCGCCGAGGCGTACGGGCGGGGCGCTCATGGTGTGTGGCTTTCGGGTGGGGCGGCCCCGGTGCTGCCGGGGCCGCCGAGGTGGGTCAGGGGGTGTCGGGCTCGTCGTCTGTGAGCGGCTTGTGGCCGACGGCTCGGTACGCCTTCAGCAGCCTGTGCGGATCTGCGCCGTTGCTGACCCCGTGGTGGAGCAGTTCGGCCATCTCGTAGGTGGGGTCGATGGCCGTTGCTTCCCTGAACGCGAGGCGGGCGAGGACGGTGTCGTCTTGCCGCCAGGCGACCCAGCCGAGGAGTGTGAGGAGGGGCGGGGCCTTGTCGGTGTGCGGGGGTACGCAGCGCCGGGCGAGGTAGGCCCACAGTTGGCGGGTGTGGGGCAGGTCTTCGTCTTCGCCGTAGGTCATTGCCTGGTCTCTGGCTGACTCGTCTTGGAGGCCGAGGATGATGCGGGCGGCTATCTCGTCCATGAGTTGGGTGTTGCCGTTGCGGAAGTCCTTGAGGGCTCCCCCCGTGATCCTGCCGGTGCCTTCGCGGGTGAGGGTCTGCCCGATGCGGGTGAGGGTCTGTTCATGGAGGTCTGCGGCGATGTCGGTCAGGGCGTCGCTGTAGCGGGTCGCGTTGGTGTGGGTGGGGCGGAACTCGCTGGCGATCTCGCTGGGGCGCGGGCGGGGGGTGAAGCCGAGCTGTTTCATTCCGGCCGTGAGGCTGTTCGGGGTGTCGGCGTCCGGGAGCGGTTCGCCTTCGCAGCAGCCCGTCCGGGTGCACTCGTATGCCCACCAGCGGTCGTTGACGATGCCGATGGTCTCCAGGATCACGGCGCCGTCGTTCTTGAGGATGGTGGCGAGCTGTTCGGCGGCTGGGCGGAGCAGTGATGCGGTGTGGTCGTCGGTGTGTCCGGGGTGTGGGTCGCGGTAGAGGAAGACGGTGATGTTCTTCAGGGGGCGTCCGCGATGGCCCATGACGTCGATGAACGTGTGGGCGAAGGCTTCGGCTATGTCTTGCCAGGTGTCCGGGTCGTCCGGGAGCGGCAGGGTCATGGTGGGGCCGTCGATGTAGGTGGGGCCGAGGGTGTTGTGTACGACGATGCTGTTCTCCGGGCGGAATCCGAGGTGGAACGGCAGGGTCTCGACGAGTTCGCCGGGGCCCGCCAGTGGGCGTGCGGGGTGGTGTGTGTTCACTTCTGGTTCCGTTCTTGTGGGGGCGCTGGGGTCAGTGGGTGAGGGTGTCGGGGTGCTGGCGGAGGGCGATGCGGTCGGCGCGGGCCTGGCGGGCGACGGCGAGCAGGTCTCGGGGGTCTTCGCCGTCGATCGTGCCGAGGTGGATGCCGACGGCCAGCTCGTAGTCGGGGTCGGTGGTGAGGGCGTCGCGCAGGGCGAGGCGGGCGGCGATGAGCTCGTCTTGCCGCCAGGCGACGAACGCGAACAGCGTGAGGATCGGGACGGCTTCGCGCGTGAAGGGTTCGGCGCAGTGCCGGGCGAGATGGGCCCACAGGCGTCGGGCGTGGGGCAGGTCTGCGTCCTCCGCGTGTGCCATGCCGGCCTCTACGGCACCGTCGTCTTGCAGGCCGACGATGAGCTGCGCCGTCAGTAGGGGGCCCAGGTCGGTGGCGCCGTCGCGGAAGCGGCGTATGGCGGTCTCGATCTGCGCGAGGGTGGTCGTGAGCGCCGCGTCCTGTCCGAGGCGCGTTTCGCACTGCTTGTTGAAGTTCCGGGCCGCGAGGTCGAGCTCCTGGAGGGTGGTGGGGTCGGCGCTGGCTCGGAACTCCTTGATGATGTCGCGGGTGCGCGGGCCGGGAGTGCGGCCGAGGCGGTTCATCTGCGCCGTGATGCTGGTCGGGTCGTCGGCGGAGGGCAGTGGGTCTCCCTCGCAGCACCCTTCGGTCGGGCACTCAAAGGCCCACCAGCGGTTGGCGACGAGACCGATGGTCTGGAGTACGACGGCGCGGTGCTCCATGAGTTCGGTCGTGAGCCAGTCGGCGACGGGGGCGAGGAGCGCGGCGGTGTCCCAGGGGGTCTGGTCGGGGCGCGGCTCGCGGCAGAGGTAGATGATGACGCCCTGGCCGGGGTCGTGCCCCTGGTCGTTGGCGTAGGCCACGAACTGGCGGGCGGCGAATTCGGCGGTGGCCTGCCACTCGGCGGGGTCGTCGGGCAGGGGGCTCGTCATGGTCGGCCCGTCGATGAAGTTCGGGCCGGGTGCGTGGAGGGCGATGCTGTCGTCGGGGTAGTGGCCGAGGAGGTACGGCAGGATCTGGGCGAGGTTGGGCAGGCTGGTGACCTGGACGGTGTTGTCGGGCGTGCTCACGTCGGGGTTCCTTCCTTCTGCGGTGTGGTGTCGTGCTGGCCGGTATCGGCGGCCGGGGCCTGCGTGGTCGTCGGGTCCGTGGTGGGGATGCGCCGCGGCTTGTTCGTGAGGGCGGGGAGCAGCCGTTCGCGAACGAGGGCGCCGAGGTCGGCGGCCAGGGCCTTGCTGGTGCGGGTGCTGAGCGCGATGTGCCAGGAACGGCCGGGCTGGAGCCGGGCGTCGTTGGCGGCCCGCGCTTCGGCTTGCTCGATGTCCGTGCCGTCAGGGATCGGCGGCAGATCGGGCCCGGCGGTGATCCAGGTCTGGATGGTGTGGCCGCCGGGTTGGATGCGCAGGCCGATGCGGTGGCTGTCGGGGTGGTTGTAAGCGGCGGTGGTCTCGGGGGTGTCGGTGTTCTCCTTGTGCCAGGGGGGTTCGAGTGCGGGGGCGAGTTGGTCCAGGGGCGGGACGTTGCCGGTATCCGGTGCGGCGAAGGCGGGCCTGCGCCGACGGGCGGTTCGTGCAGTGCGGGGGCGGACGAAGTCGTGCTCGTCGGTCATGCCGGGGCGTGCTCCTTGTCCGGCATGAGTTTGTCCAGGAGGGCGACGGCGCGGCGGGAGGCGACGATGGAGGTCGCGGTGTCCATGTAGCGGTCGCGTTCCTCGAAGGCGTCTTTGGCCTCTGCGATGGTCTTGGCGTAGTCGTCTTCCGGTGCGAGGGAGTCGGCGCAGCCGATGAGGCAGCGCGGACCGAGGTCCCAGACGATGGCGTTGATCGCGGCGCACCCGGCGGACAACGCGTCGATATCGACGCCGTACCAGCGGAAGTCGTGCGGGTTGAGGCCGAGGTCGCGCAGGCGCTGGGCGACGGAGCGGAACATCGTGCCGGAGCCGACGGCGGGTTCGGCGAAGGACATGCCCGGCTCGATGTGCTTGTCGATGGTCATGTTGGCCATCAGGTCCGTGACGCCCGCCGGCGTGTGGTACTCGCCGCGCCACTTCTTGTCGCTCTTGTGGCGCAGGCCGGTGAGCAGGGGGCTGAGGACGTCGGCTTCGGAGCGTTGCCAGGCGTCGTCGTGGCCGGTGAGTTCGAGCAAGCCGGTGTTGATGGCGGCGCGGGTGACGGCGTGGACGGCTCGGAGCTGCTGCTTGTCGGGGTCGGGGTTCCAGGCCCAATCGTGCAGGCGTAGCGCGCGGTTGATCAGGTCGGGGCGCTTGATCCAGTGGCCGAGGTAGATCTCCTTGAACAGCTGCGGGAGTTCCTCGGGCTGGAGGTTGAGTATCCAGTCGCCCAGTCCAGGCACATTGCGCACCAGGCAGAGCGCGGCGACGGTGCCGAGGGGCACGTCGATACTGCTGCCGCCGAAGGACTGGTACCAGGCTTCGAGGGCGTTCTCCGCGATCTTGCGGGCGTGCTCGTGCGGGTCGCCCGGGGCGAAGTACCTGCGGGCGGCGATCTTGCCGGGAGCGCGGGTGGTGGCCTTGGACTTGGGCGGGGGCTTCTTCGCCCACGAGGGAGCGGGCCGCGCGGCGGCCGGGGCCGCGGTGCGGGGCATGAAGCTGTCGGGCATGGATGCGGATTCCTTTCTGCGGGCGCGCATGGGGCCGCCCCGGTGCGCAGATGCGCGGCCGGGGCGGCGTGTGGGTGGTGCAGTGGGTCAGCTGGTCTGCTGGAGCGACTGGAGAGCGGCGGCAAGGCCGCGGACCTCGATGGCGTAGGCGGCTTCGGGAAGTCCCGCCTGGCGCAGACCGCTGACGAGGAACATCAGGGCCACCTCGTCGGCGCCCAAGTCGCTGTTGAGCTCGTCGAAGGACTTCTCGCGCAGCTCGTCGGGCCGGTGCTCATAGCCGACGCGCAGGGTCTGCTCGATGTCGGCAACGGTCGCTTCGCTCTCCTCTTCGGTGAGACCGAGGAGGGAGGACCAGGCGGTCAGGCTGGCGTCGTCCACGGGGAGCTTCATGGGGCTGGTGCCTTTCGGGAAGGCCCGTGCCCGGCCGCGCCGTGCGGCCAGGCACGGGCGGGGTGTCAAGAGGTCGAAGAGGTGGGGAAGGGGTCGTGCCGGTGGTCGGGGTGGCAGGCCGCGTACAGGCCGCCTTCCAGGCGTTCGGGGATGACGCCCCATCCGGCCCAGTTCATGACGGCGAGGTAGCCGAGGTCGCCGCCCGCGAAGCCGGTACGGGCCTTGGCGTCGGGGTCGGGGGCGATGAACACCCAGCCGGGCAAGTTGCCGGTGTCGTCGGGCACGACCTGGAAGCCGGGGCGGAGTTCGTGGGTGCCGTCGGTGTGGATGGGCGGGAGTCCGGCGGTGCTGAGGATGCGCACGGCTTCCTGGACGTACCGGTCGCCGTGGCACTCGGGCAGGGTGCCGACCCCGGTGTGGATGGGGGGCTGGTACGGGGCGATTCCGACGCTGGCCTTGTAGATGTCCATGAGGAGCTGGGCGTCGTCGCGTCGGCCAGCGTGGCGCATGGCGAGGTTCGCGACGATGACGATGGAGTGCCGGTCCTGGGCGAAGAGGCGGCGGAACTGTTCGAGGGTCATGCCGGTGGTCACCTGGATGCGGGCGAAGGTGCGTGAGGCAAAGCGGGCGGCGTGGGCGACGTGTTCGGGGTCGAGCCCTATCTGTTCTGCGAGGTGCTGAACTCCGGGCGAATAGTCGGTCATTTGGTCTCCAAGAGGACGCTTGCGCGTATGGGTGCGCCCCCGGCGGTTAGCCGGGGGCGCGGGGTGTTTCGTGGGGGTTGGTGGTGCTCAGCGGCGTCGGCCACCGCATCCGGCGTGGCCGCAGCCGCCACAGAAGCCGCCGCTGTTGCACTCGCAGCCGCAGCCGCTGTTGTTGGTGGTTTCCACTTCCAATTCCCCTTTCCGTTCGGGCATTTCCCGAATTCCTTACTTATATCTTAATGGCAAATACCCCAGAAGCAAGGTTTGCCCGACTGAATGCGAATTGATTTGCCGCAATTCAATTCCCTAATTCGCGGCTGCTGGAATGAGGTCGGGCCACCGCACCGCCTCCAGCGCCCGCCGGTGGGTGTCGGGCACCGGCACCGTCGGGTAGCCGAGCCAGTCGAGCCCCATCGCCGCGAGGATCGTGGCGTCGGCCTGGTCGTAGCGGCCGGGCCCCTCGCACTCGACGCCGTACCGCTCGACGGCCACCGAGCGCACCATCCCCTTGGCGACCCGGGAGCGGTCCTGCCGGGGCCACTCCTGGGCGGGGTTCGCCCGGCCGGTCGCGTAGATCGTGCGCCCGTGCGGGGTCACGACGGCGTACGGGATGCGGTGGCGCCAGAGGTACTGGGTGACCAGCCACCACAGCCCCGCCAGCTCGTGGTGCCCGGCCTGCGCACCCTGGGCGTACGCAGCGCCCTCGACCACCACCAGGTCCGCGCCGTCCTTCACGCTCAGCGCGACGGCGGCCAGCAGCCAGTCCAGCCGTTCGTGGCTGCGGCGGCGTCCGGGCCGGTAGGCGTACGCCCAGTCCGTACCGGCGACGCCGGTCGAGGTCAGCGACAGGTCAAGGCCGACGACGCGCGGCTGCCACTCCCCCTCCGCCTGCACGCTGGGCAGGGTCACCGGGGCGCTCTGGAGGTCGGCGGTCACGTGGCACCCCCGGCCAGCCGGGGAGCGCGGCCGTTCACCGGCTGCCCCCGCGGGTTGCCGTGCGGTGCTTGGTGATCAGCCGCTCGGCCTCGTCCATGGCCGGGCCCTTGTGGCTGTCGACCCACTCGCCGTCGTAGCTGCCAGCCGGGCCCCACAGGTACCAGCCGGTGTCGTGGTAGCCGTCCTTCGGATTCCGGCGTCGGTGGCCCAGCTCCCACCAGCCGTCGCGCCACCGCACCAGGCGCTTCGCGGCGGGGTCGGGCACCCAGCCGGCCCGCTCGGCGAGGGCCTGGAGACGGGCCACATCGGTGCGCAGCATCGCCGCTTCGGCGGCGGCGTCCAGGTCGCGCGGGGCGGTGTGCTCGGTGCCCGGCTGGTACGCGGGTGAGGCGGGCCGCAGGCCGAGCTGCCGTATGGCCTCGTCCCGTTGGCGGGCGACGCGCCGCAGCAGGGTCGCCGCGCCGGGCATGCCCCGCTCCTCCAGCCACTTCGCGGTGGCCTCGATCTCGACTCCCACGGATCGGTCGTTCATCTGTCGAACTCCTTCGGCAGGGCCGCCCCGGCGCACGCCGGGGCGGCCCCTGGTGCGGTGATTACGGGCGGTCGGCCTGGGGCGTCTTGGGGTCCTTCTGGATGCAGTTGCCGGACTCCGGCACCGCGCGGCGGCCCGCGACAAGGTCCTTGAACCGGGCACCGGGGCGGTACTTCACGACGCGGCTCTTGTCGAGCTGCATCGGCTCGCCCGTCTGCGGGTTGCGCGCGGCGCGCGCCGGGCGGTCCTCCGGGGTGAGGCTGCCGAAGCCCGTGATGGAGAAGGTTTCACCGGCCGCCACGGCGCGGACGATCGCGTCGAACGTGGTCTCCACGGCGAGAGCCGCCTGAGCGCGGTCGCCGGTCGCGTCGGCCACGACCTTGATGAGCTGGGCCTTATTCACTGGGTGTTCCTCTCGGATCTCTGTCTGTGCCGCAGGAGTTGAGGGGCGGGCGCGCCACGCGCCGGGCAGGGGCCTGAGCCCGAAGCCGGGGTCCGCGTCGTGGTCGCGTACCGCAGTACGGAAGTGCGGTGGGTGATTCATGAATGCCATCTATCTCTGGTCAGTCGGGGAGCCGGATCAGGAACTTCCCGCCCGCGAGCACCTGGGAGATCGGCAGGGTGACGGCCGCGTAGTCGGCGGAGACCAGCGTCGGCTCCTCGCCGGGGCCGGGCCGGGCGGGCACCATCCACTTCGTTCCCGTGTGGTCGGCGTAGCGCGCCCCGACCTCCAGGAGGACCCCGGCGTGGAGGAACAGTCGGGTGCGCAGCGAGGAGGACCAGCCCTTGCCCGGCGTCGGGCCGTCCAAGGTGTGCGGTGTCTGGACGCCGAGGAAGTCGGGTCCGGCGGTCACCAGCGTCCCCACGGGCCCCAGGGAACGGAACTCGATCGCCTCGCCGTCCCTGCCGGCGTTGCCCCACAGGGCGAGGTCGTCGGCGTTGAGCTGCACGGGGCGGCCGACGGCCAAGGGGTGGTCGCGGGCGTCGAGCACGAGGCGCAGCAGTGCGCGCCAGGGCAGGCGGCCGATGTGGAGGGCGGCGGGGACGGTGATCTGCGCGGGGCCTTCGGTGAAGCGGAGCTGCTGGTGGCCGCTGTCGGTGACGTGCTCGACGGTGACGTGGTCGGAGGACTCCAGCCAGGCGCGCAGCGCGGCGGCGTCGTCGTAGCCGACGGGGGCCGTCCACACATCACCCTTCACGGACGTACGGGCGACGGCGAGCGTCCGGTCGCTGCACGCGACGGCGTGGAGGTGGCCGGGGGTGCAGTCGAGGATCAGTGCATCGAGGTCGTGGGCGTCGTCGTCCGCCAGAAAGCGGTGCGGGGCGACTCGGTCGAGGGTGGCCGCTAGGTCGTGGGCCTTGATGGTGAACATGCTCTTTCTCCGCAGGAGTTGTAGGGGTGGTGATCAGGTGTCGGATGTGCGCTTGCGGGCCCTGCGGGCCTGCTGGGCGAGCCGTCCGGCTTCCCGGCACAGGGAGCAGGCGCGCTCCCCGCGCCGGTTGTGGGCGCGGGCTCCGGCTTCAGTGCCGTGGGTGATCTGGTGCCGTTTGCGCTCGCGCAGCTCGGCGGGCCGCGCGTCCTCGCAGGTCGCGAGGACGTGACCGCTGCGCCAGAGCCGCCCGCCGCACACACCGTCGAACTGGCTCGCGCTCGGCGTGACCAGGTCGACGCACTGCGCCCGGAACGGGCAGCCGTGGCAGACGGCGAGGAGGGCAAGAACCAGCGGCTCCGTCGGGGCTTCGGCCGCCGCCTCCTCGGACGCGAAGCGGAGGTCCCCGGCGCAGGGGGCCTTGGCGACCCACCCGTTGCCGCTCATCTGCTCCTCCTCCCGGGTGTCAGGCGGTCGGCGGCAGCGGCATCAGGCGCATCTGGGCGCTGGGGCTGATGCCGTGCGGGTGGGCGTAGTCGCTGGGCACGGGCATCAGGTGCCGGTCGGCCAGGGCGGGGAGTGCGAGCACCTGGCACATGAGTCCGCTGAGGGCGGTGTCGCACGAGGAAGACCAGCGCGGGCGCGGGCCGCGCACCGGTGTGCCGTCGTCGGCAACGCCTTCAAGGACCTCGATGACCCGCCCGGCAGCGCGGCCGTCGACCACGACCGCGGTTGCCTCCGGGTGATGGTCGCGGACCAGCTCGGCCACGCGGGCAGCGCGGTCGGCCGGGGGCAGCTCCAGCAGCCACGAGTTGCCGAAGCCAGCTGAGTTGCGGTGGACCGATGCCCACGCCGGGGAGGTGTAGGGCGCGAGCGCGGTCTGTAGGTCGGCCTCGATCTGGTCGGCGATGTAGTCGAGCGGGTGCTCCTCCTCCCCGCCGCGGTTGTCCCACAGCTCCGGGCACGTCCCCAGCGGGCTGGGCTGCGCACCCAGTACGCCGTGCAGGTCGAGGGTGCGGGAGCTGTAGAAGGCGAAGTTCACGTGGACTGCCTCCGGGCAGGCCGTCCGGATCTTCGCGGTGATGTGGTCGAGGACCGCGAGGCTGTACGCCTTGTCGATCCGCAGGCGCTCGGCCTCCAGCTCCGCGCGCTGCTCCGCGAGGATGGCCAACTGGTCTTGTGCTGCCGGTGTCATGGCAGGGGAATCCCTTCTTGTTGGGTGGGGTCAGGCAAGGACGGGCTTGAGGCGCTCACCGATCCAGCGCGCGACGTTGACGCTCACGGCGTTACCGGCCTGCATGGTCTGGGCGGCCTTGGAGCCGACGACCTCGTACGTCTCGGGGAACCGCTGCGCGCTCAGCTGCTCCCGGGGCTGGAGCATCCGGAAGTAGCAGTCCTCGATGGCGGGCGCGCTGCGCACAACTGCCGCCGAGTCGTGGGTCGACAGGGTGTGCAGCGGCTGGCCTGCGCTCTTCGGCGCGGCCTTGCGGTACGGGATCACCAGGGTGTTGCGGGCCCGGGTGCGGACATCACCATCGGGCACGATCAGGCCGTGATGACGGGCGGTGGCGATGGTGCTCAGCGGGGCGTCGATCGGTGCGGCGTCGCAGTTGTTGCGGAACTCCACGATGAACGGGTCCACGGTGACGAGGGCTTCGCTCTCGCGGGTGGTACGGGTGCGCATCGGCTCGGCCGCCGAGGAGGCGGTGTCGTTCCACGAGCCGCCGACTGGCACCAGGAGGGCTTCGCCGAGCTTGGCCGTGCGGGTGGGCATCGGCCGGGTGCTCGGGTCAAAGGCCCGGTCGGTGCCGTCCTTGCCGTGCGTGAGGGTGACGACGGAGGGGTCGTAGGGGAACTTCGTCAGCCCGGCTTCGATGCGGCGCATCGTGTTGGGCACCAGCGGCTTGGCCCGGTCCCCGATGCGCTGGCCGATGTTGTCCCACATGATCACGTCGGAGGCGGGCCGCACGTACGGCTCCACCAGCGCATGTCGGCAGCGGGTGTTCGGGCACCGGTAGTCGTACTGCTGCTGATATTTGCCGACCTTCACCTGCGGGTCGCGCCAGCTCTGGCGGGCCTTGACGTTCCGCCCGCAGTCGAAGCAGTGCGACAGCGGGCGCGGCGCGAGATCGGGGCGGCGGATACCGGCGAGGGTGAAGACGAGGTACACGCGGTCGCGCCACTGCGGGGCGTACGGGTTGGTCTCCGAGCCGATGTGCGCGGAGGACACGGAGACGATCTGGACGCGGTAGCCGAGCTTCTTCATGGCGCGGATCCACTCGGGGAACAGCGTCCAGTCGGTGATGAACTCGACCACGTTCTCCACGACGACGCAGGGGAAACCCTTCGCCTCAGCGGCGCGCAGCACGCACCAGGCGGTCACGCGGGTCATCTCGAATGCCTCGGGCGGCAGTTCGCGCCACTGCTCCTCTTCCTCGAAGAGGGCGTCCTGTACGGGGTCGGGGCGCTTCCTGCCGCCGGCGGGGCTGATCTCGGTGCAGATGATCGAGGCCCACAGCACGAGGGCCTTCGGGAGCCAGCGCATGGGGTAGTTCTGGATGTCGGCGCAGCGCGCCGCCGCGGTCGGGTGGTTGAGCCCGAAGGTGTCGACGGCGTTCTGGTAGTGGTTGATGCCGAGGATGGGGTCGAAACCGGCTTCCAGCAGGCCGGTGGCGTCTCCTCCTGCTCCGCAGAGCAGGTGGATAGATCGGGGCACGGTCTTAGGTCTCCAAGAGGCGGGGCCGCCCGGCCCGGTTCGCGGGCCGGGCGGCCGTGGGTCAGGACTGGTCGGTGGCGCGTAACGCGCGGTGGTGGCGGCTGTCCTCGATCCCGAGGGCGGTGAAGGCCCCCAGTCCGAGGGCGCACACGATCAGCAGCCAGATCACCGCTCAGCGCCCCCTGCGAGGTGCGCCGCGCGGCGCGGGCGGTCAGTCATCGCTGTGGGCGACGGGGAGGTGTTCGAGGTCGTCGCCGTGGGGAGCGCGGGCGACGGCGCGGTGTTCGACGTCGTCGGCGCGGGTGATGCGGGCTACGACCACGTGGCCGACGCGTTCGAAGAGGGAGAGCGGGTAGCCGTCCGCCTCCGTGCGCTCCCACACCTGCCGGTAGCCGTCGCTGACGGCCAGCTGGCGCGTCCACTCGTAGTAGCGGGCGACGGCCGTGCCCGGAGCCTCAACGGGGGCGCACTGGTTGTGGTTGGCCCCGTAGGGCGCGCTGTAGGTCCCCGAGAGCATGAGCCGCGTCGTGGTCTTCGGGACATCCAGCTCGTCGATGCGCGTGAACATCGGGATGAGGCCGTTGCCGTGGTGGGCCTGCGCACGGTCCGGGGTGGACTCGTACAGCACGCTGTGCTGCGAGGGGGTCTCGATGTTCTGACGCAGGACCATCCACCCGGTCACCTCGGCCGGGTCGACGGGCAGGGAGTGCTCGGAGGCGATGATCAGTTCGGTGCCGTCTCCGAGGTCGGAGCGGACGTGGAATTCGCCGCCGCAGATCTCGATGTCGGTCACCCAGCCGTTGTGGCGAAGCGGGGCTATGACGTGGCGGTAGCCGTGGAACAGCTTGAGCCATAGCGGGTCGTTCAGTCGGTTGTGGTCGGGCAGAGCCGCGATCGTGGTGGTCATGTGCTGGTCTCCAAGAGGGTGTGCACGGCGGGCGCGCAGAACGCACGCCCGCCGTTGAAAAATGTCACCTATCTCAGGTGACGCGAACGTCAGACGGCGGGCAGCTCGCTGTGCGCGAGGACGCTCACCGCCCACATCCGGCCGCCGGGCGTGACGACACAGCCGGTCAGGCGGCCCCGGTGAGGCAGGACGAGGCCGCTACCACCCTCTTCCTTGCGGAGGTCGCCCACGAGCTCGCGGACGCCATGCTCGGCGCACTCGGGCGAGCAGTAGACGCCGTCGCCGACACGGGGGGCGAGGTGCGGGCCGTGGATCACTTCGGCGACGACGAAGAACGCGTCGGATGCCGGGGTGAGGGTTTCGGTCATCGTTGGTCTCCAAGAGGCTGGGGAGTTCGGCCAGTTCCGAACTCTTACTTATATCTTAATGGCATACACCGGGGCGTCAATGTTGCCGATCTTGCTAACGCCGCTGCTGCTGCCGGGAGTTGGCGCCCTTATCGCGTCCCATGCGGGCCAGTTCCCGCGTCCGCTGGCGGGCCATCTCCAGGGCCTGCGGGTCGGTCTGCGCCACACGGCGCTCCTGCTCGGCGAAGAACTCCTGTAGCCAGTCCTGCTGGCCGCGATGCTCCCGGTCGACGGCCTCGCGCCGCGCCTCCTCCCGCCCGGCACGCGGGTTGGTGCCACAGCCCCGGCAGTTGTTCACCGGCTTGGCGTGCTTCGGACAGCCCGCCCGCTGCTGCGCTCCCTGCCCCGCCCCCGGCTCCCCTGCGGCGTCAGCCGTGGGGGTAGGGGGGATAGGAAGAGAACAGGAAGAAGGTGGAAGAGAAGGGGTTTCCCCAGGGGAACCCGCCCGGTTTCCCTGCGGCAACCCACTGGGTTCCCCCGCGGCAACCCTGCCCTGACCCGAATCAGGGTTCCCCTCGGGCAACCCTGCCTCCGCGGCAGCCTCGGCAGCGGCCCGCGCCTCCTTCCGCGCGGCGACGTCGTCCTGCGTACGGGCCGCCGACGACGGCTTGCGGCGCGAGCCCTTCCGCGCCAGCCGGGGGTTCTTCGGCGCACGCTGCGCCGCACGGCGCCGCTCGATCAGCTCCTCCGTCGAGGGAATCGGCGGCACACCGTAGGGGAACACCCGGTACTCGGCCCGGAGGCCGACACGGCCGATCGTGACCCGCTCGACCAGGCCGAGCCCGACGAGCTCGGTGACGACCGTGATGACCTGCTTCTCCCCCACGCCGGCCCAGGCCATCATCCGTTCCAGGCCCGGCCTCGCCAGCCTGGTCTGGTCATCAGCCGAGTCAGCGATCTTCATCAGGACCGCCTTCTGCGTCTGGTTGATCACCTGCTTCGGCAGATAGGCAGCCGCCACCATCATGTGGATGCTCACCGGCACCTCTCCGTCGTTCCGTACGGTTCCCGCACTGAGGCAGGGGTGGGGCGCACTTCGGCCCCACCCCCGCCAGGTGGCGTGGTCAGGACTTCTTGCTGGCGGTCACGTTGATGCTCACCGTGGTCAGCCGGTCGTGGTCAAGGCGCGTGGGCACGGGTATGCCCACCTCCTTGAGCGTCGCCTTCATGGCCGCCGCGTCCGGCGCCATCGGCACGTCCAGTCCCGCGCGGCGGTACAACGCGACCATCGCCTCGACGTCATCGGCCTTGGTCGGGTTGCCGCCGCTCCACTTCAGGACGTTGTCGCCGTAGACGCCCGGCTCAGAGCCGTCGAGCTTGGCGCGGGCGAGCTTCTGCTGCTCCTTGAGCGGTTTCATCTGCTCGCCCGCCTCGACGTACTCGGCCAGCGCCGTGGCGCGGTCCTCGTCGTCGTGGATGAGCTGGCTCTGTGGAGAGCGCCCGGCGACGAGTGGGCCCCAGCATGCGGTGCGGAACGGGCAGTGGTCGCAGATCACCGAGATTCCCGGGCCCTGGAAGGTGCGCGGCAGCTCCTCCGGTGTGGAGGCGGCCCGCACCTGCTGGACCCACCAACGGGCCCGCCGGGCACGCTCAGCCTCGTAGGCGATCTCCTGGACGTGGTCGTCACCGTTGTCGCGGTTGATGAACCGGAAGCGGATGCGGGCGACCGGCACCGGCCCGAGGTAGGCGAGTTGGCGCTGCCCCCTGACGCTGGCGAACCCCTCGCTGCCGAGGAGATCGGCGTACAGGTACACCTGCCGCAACTCGGCCTCGCTCGCGCCGTACCGCAGGACGTTGTCCCACTGGTACGTGCTCTTCGTCTTCACGTCCTCGACCGTCGTCTCCTCGGCGGGGAGCGTGGGGCGCAGCCGCTTCGGGAGCCGGGCGGCGGTCGCGCTGTCCAGCTGGACAGCGTCGATGTGGCCCCGGACGGTCGTGTCTTCGACGCGGCGCTCGATGAGCCAGCCGTACTCCTCGCGGGCAGCTTCGAGTATCCCGGCGTGCAGCCAGGTGCCGAGGATCGCCTTGCGCTTCTCGCCGCCATCGGTCGGGGTGTGGCCGTGCAGGAGGTATCCCGCTCGGCGGGCGCACACGGTGTCACTGGCGCCGAGCTTGGTCTGTTGGGAGCGGGGACGGCGTGCGTCCGCCGCGTGCGCGGCTGGCCACAGACTGAGGGGCCGCTCGGCCGCGATGGTCATGGTGGTCACGATGGTCTCCAAGAGGATGGGGTGCCGCCCGCCGACAACGGGCGGCACCCGGTGTCAGCGGGATCAGGAAGCGGCGCGGCTCGGCTCGGCCGACTTGCGGGGCTTGCGCTTGGGCGGGGCCTGGTCCTGCTCGGCCCCTGCGTCAGGCGCCGGTTCCGGGTCCGCCTTCTTCGCGGGGCGCCTCCGCTTCTTCGGCGCGGGCTTCTCCGGGCTCGCGCTCGCCGCGACGTCGGCGGACCCGTCCTTCGCGTCGTCGCCGGAGCCTTGTCCGGCTTCGAGCCCGGCGGCCTGCCGCAGACGTCGGGTGGCCTCCTCGGCTTCGCGTACGACGACTTCGGAGTCCGCCCGCTCCATCTCCTCGTCCACGTACACGCCGGACAGGTCCTGCGGCGCGGCCATGCGCAGCGAGCCGGCCTCGGCGCACTTGCGCACCATGTGAGCGGGCATCTGCTGCCACATCTTCGCCACGACGTACGTGCCCGACTTGCGGTCGTAGTACGTCGGGGCGAACTCGTCCCAGCGGGCGATGAACGGGAAGCGCGCGGTACCGCGCACGACGGTGACCTTGACCGCGGCCGGGTACACCTTGGACAGCCAGACCTCGTGGGCGTTGCCCTCGGAGTCGTAGTAGACGGTGTCCTCGTAGGAGATGGACTCCCCGGCCTTCGCCGCCGCCCGGTGGGCGACGGTCCGGAACCCGTCGATCCCGGTCTGGATGGTCCACGTCTTCTCGGGCTCGTCAGGGTTGTCGGCGGCCTTCCAGTTGGTGCGGCCGATCATGTAGATCTGCCGCGCGAACGGGTCGAGTCCGGTCCGCACGCAGTAGTGGAAGAACATCGCCAGGTGCCCGCGCGGAGCGTTGGCCAGGCCGGGGCTGATCAGGGCCAGCGTCGAGAGCTGCTTGTGGTCGAACTCGTCCTGGTCGCCGCGCAGGACGATGGCGCTGGGCCGGATGGCCGGAGCAGCGGCCGGAGCGGCCTCGACCACCGCGCCCTCCACGGCGGCGGGCTCTGGGGGTTGTTCGTCGGTCACGATCTCTCCAAGAGGTCAGTCGGTCCGCAGGCTGCGGACCTCGAATGCGCGCGCCCATTCGGGGTGGCGCTCGATGAGGAGCCGGACATACCGGCTGCGGAAGTTGTTGTTGAGGCGGAACTCGTCGCCCTCGGTCGCCGTGACGTAGCGCCAGCGCAGGACCTCGAAGAGCATCCCGATGCCGACGCGGCGCGCCCCGCGCTTCAAGTAGTCGGCGGTCAGGGCTTCCAGGGCACGGAGCACCCAGGGGTTGAGCTGGTGGAACGACTCGAACTGGGCCTGGATCGACGGTGCGTGGCCCTCGGGCTGCCGCACGGTGTGGATGACCAGGCCCGGTATCTCGTCCTGGACGACTGCCATACCCGCCCCCTGGTGACTGATTTCAAGAATGTCACCTATCTTGAGGGTTGGAGGACAGATGATCAACCCCACCGTCACCAGGCCCGACTTCACCTCTACTCGGCTCGGGCAGCGGCCCGTTCGGCCGCATCGTCCATGCGCGCCTCGCGGGCCTCGTTGAACCGCACGACATCCCGGAGCATGTCGATGGCGAGGTTGGAGTTGGGATTCTTGAGGACGTAGAGCGAGAGGGCACCCTCGACGATCAGGGTCTCGCTGGACTTCATGGCGGCAACGTCGCCGCCGCCCGGCGCGGTCAGGAACTGCACTGATGCCTCCTTGGTGATTGCCGTCCCCGTGAAGGGGATTACTTATATCTTAGTGGCAATTCGGGGCAAAGTACAGGTTTGCGCAGGTCAGACGGCCTTTCGGGCGTGACGGCCTCGGGTGAAGATGCGGCTGCCGGGACCGTCGTACGTGCCGTCCCGCAGAGCGGTGACGACCGCCTCGTCCACATCCCACGGCAGACTCCGCGCGCTCTCGCGCAGCGCAGGGACTGCCTCAATGACGGTGTCCAGCATCCAGAGCCTCGACCCGGACAGCAGCCAGTCGCTCCCGGGGAACCGCCCCGTCGCGATCGTCGTGGCGAGCGTCCCCTGCGAGGGCAGGTGGAACATCTCGATGATCTCCTGCTGGCCCACGAGCGGAGGCAGTTTGTCGCTCAGGTCTGGTTCCCAGCCCTCACCCTGCTCGGCAATGATCCGGGCCTTGGCGTCGAAGTCGACCTGCCGAAACCGCTTGGTGGTCGTCCCGAAGCGGGCGGCGAAGCCGAGCGGCCAGTACCGCACCCCGCTGACAACGATCGCTGTCGACGGGTCCAGGATGCGGCGGCTCGCCGCCAGCCACTGCGAGATCATCATGGGATCGACGCGATACAGCGCGGCGAACTCCTGGTGCCCGACCAGATACGGCTTACGCCGACTCATGCCCCGTCCTCCGCTGTCTGTCCTGAGTGCAGTGGGCAGCGTAGCTGTACCCCCCGCACTACCGTGCGCGGCGGTCGCTGCTACGGTGGCCGCGGTCTTTCCAAGAGGACCAAACGGCCCCCGCTTCGGCGGGGGCCGTGTGCGTTTCCGCGCGCTCTACGCGCTCTTCCCCTCGTGCCGGTCTGCCTCAACGGAGCTGAGCCGGGCCACGCCACGCTCCTTCACCTGCCGCGTGAAACGCAGGGCGTGAACGGTACGGCCGCCCGTCGCCGCGCGGAACGCGGCGGCCACCCTCACCTTGGTCAGCCGCCGCTCGTCCAGCGTGAACAGAGGGCCGTCGGTACGCGCCCCAATCAGCTCGCGCAGCAGCCTCACCGCCAGCACGCTGATGCCGGCCTCGAACACCCCGCCCTCTTTCGCGTGCCGGATGACGACCACGCGGTCGAGCAGCTCCGCGTCCGGCACGTCGAGCGCCAGGACCTCGTCGAGCGTGACTTCCGATTCCCAGAGCAGTTGCCACACCGCGCGAACGGCGTCCGGAACTGCCGGATCCGCGAGCGCGGAGTCCACTTCCAGATCGGTGACGAGCAGATGTGTCGTGTCCATCGAGACCCCCAGGCCGCAGGAAAACAGTGCGCCCTCACGCTATGCACGCTGTCGGACAACACGTCCCGACAGCCTGGGGGTTCATCTCATCCGCGCGCCAGGCTGACGACGGTGAGCGCCACGGCCGTGATGCTCGCCAGGACAGCGACGGTCGGCAGCGGCCACCGCGTCTTTTCCAGCGTGCTCACCCGCTCCTCCAGCTCCTCCAGGGCCTTGTCCGTCTGGTCACTGCGCTGGACGAGCAGTGCCAACTGACCGTCGATACGGGCCAACCCGACCTCCAGCGCCGCGCGGAGCTCGGCCAGAGCGAGAGCGACCTGTCCCTCGGGCATGGCTTCCTCCTCTTCTCTCGCCACCAGGACGATCAGTACTTGGGGGTGGCTGGATCGCGCTTCACCGTCAGCCACGATGCCGTTCCGGGCCTGCCTAGCGCCGTACCGAGGGTGGACTTCAGCGCGCTGAGCGCGGCCGGTATCGCGGAGACCGCGGCGGCCTGCCACGCCGACAGGGAGACCATGTCCGTCGTACTGGATGCGGCCATCAGGCCGAGCAGCGACTGGAGGTAGGTGGCAAGGGTGCGCTCAGCAACGTCGGCAAGGGCCTGCGGCATCGGGTCGTGCTCCTGTTTCGGGGTGGTCGGGGTCGGTTCGGCCGCGTCGGCCTGGTGCGGGACGTGCAGGTCCGCCCAGGTCTTGGGCCCGGGGATCCCGTCGGCGTCGGCACCGTGGAGGCCGTGCTTGATCTGGAAAGCGGCGTACGAACGGCGGTGCGCGTCGTTCCAGACCTGGCCGGGCGCCGCGTCGTAGGAGTCGCAGCCCTCGGCAATCAGGCGCTTGGCCATCGCGGCGATCACCGGCGAGGAACGCCCCTCCCGGAAGAACTGGGCACCGGGGTAGGCCGCGTACTTCGGCGTCGGCTTGGGTGTCGGCTTCGGGTCCGGCTTCGGCTTCGGCTTCGGCTTGGGACCTGGCTTGGGCTTGGGTTTCGGATCCGGTTTCGGGTCCGGCTTGCCGCCGCCCTTGAGGTGGCGGGCGACACGGGCGCGGAAGTCGTCCATGTCGATGTTGCCGGGGTCAGGCTTGCCCGGCTGCCATTCCTTGTGGCCGATGACGCTGTGCTCGTTCCAGCCGTGCGCATGGCAGATCGCCGCTGCCGCCCGCGCCATGGCGTCGAGCTGCGCCGCCGGCCACGCCTGGCCACCGGTGTTGATGCACTCGAAGCCGTAGAAGTGGCGATTTCCGTCGGTGTCCGCCTCGTTGTCACGCGGGAGAGTCGTCTTCTCCGCGATGACCGCCAGCAAGACGTCCGTGTCACCCATCCCGGCGTGATTGCAGCGCCCGTATCCGACCAGATGCACGGTGCCGGAGCGGTCGATCACTCCATGGCACAGGGGTCCGGGAAGATCCTGGTAGCCGGTACGGCAGAGCTCCACCATGTCGCTCTCGGAGCTGTACGAACCGGTGTGGTGGATCATGACCCCGTTCAAGGGGCCCCAGTTGCCATGGGTGTTGCGGTTGTGGGTGCGCCATTTGCCGTGCTCGACCACGCCAAGCCCGGCGCCCTTCAGCACGGACAGGAACCTGTCCGCGCTCAGCGGTGTAGCCACGCGCCTCGTCCTTCTCCCCTGCGCCGGATGGCAGTCGGCCGTGGCCGCTGCGGCGGTCCGGTCCCTCGGGAGTGCGAAGCGGGTGGAGGGTCACCCGGGCGCCATGCTACCGGCGGTGGCCGGGCGCAGGGCAGGTCAGGTGTCGTCGCGCTCGGTCCGGAACGACGTGCTGTCGAGGCTGATCCAGGATGCCCGGACGCTGCCACCGCCCTGAACGCGTAGGTGCACCAGGCCCTTGGGGTCGATGTCGAGCTGGAGCGAGCGCCGTGCCGCGTCGGATGCGACGTCGACCGTGCGCGGCGCTTGGGGCCAGTAGCCCTCGGGCAGCAGCGCGACAAGCTGCTCGTCGACGGCGCGTCCGCCGGTGAGTCCGATACGGCCACTGAACTCCGTGGTGTCCCAGGGGTTGGCGCGGAACTGCGGTGGCTGCTCCTCGTCCGGGACAGTGGTCTCGCCGGTCAGCGGGAGGTCGCGCCATTCCGGGTACGGTGCGCGGCGGGCGCGTTCCAGGGTGGTGACCCTCTTCTCCAGCCGGGCCAGTCGGCGGCCGAGGGTGGCGATGGTGTCCGGCATCTACTCTTCTTCTCCCTCGCCCGTCTCTTCCTCGGGCTTGTTGGTGCGCTCCAGCTTCAAGGTCACGCGTTCGGCGGTCTCGCCTTCGCCGGGCCGGACCGTCCAGCCGACGATCCGGCACCATCCGTCGTAGGCGGTGTGCGGCTCGAACAGGCGGACGCGCACGTCGTCCCCGACCCTCAGCGCGTGGATCGGCGCGGCGGGGTGGTCGATGATCTCCAGCTCGTCCAGCGAGGGCAGGACCTGGCGGGCGAGGCGCTCTCGGCGGGTCCGCTGTTTCAGCTTCGCCTCGTCCTTCTCGCTCGTCTCCAGCCGGTGTTCCAGGCGCAGGCGGCCGTTGCGCTCGCCGTCCACGACGACCTTGCGCTTCTTGCCCTCGCCCGCGCCGAGCCCGATGACCCACTGGGCGTAGGAGTCGGCGTCCTTGATGACGTGCGGGGTGCCGACGACGTTCGCGCCCGTGGTGAACGTCAGGTCCTCCCTGCGCCGGCCGAGGCGTGGTGCGCCGAGGAGGATGCGACGCTCGGCGCGGCGCCCGCGCCAGGCCACGGCCTCCGACCACTCCAGACCGTCATCGATCTCGGCCATCTCGTCCACCATCTCGCCCAGATTGCGCGGGTCGGTCTTCGTGGTGGCGTACGGGTCCTTGGCGGTGCCGGTCTTCGCCTTCGACTTCGTGTCGTCCACACTCACGCCGAGGTCGCCGTCCGGCTGGGCCTGGGCGTAGGCCCACACGTCGCGGATCACCTGGCACGGGTCGGCCTCGATGTACGGGCCGCGGCCGTCGAGGTTGCCGTGGAGGTCGAAGCGTTTGTGCAGGTAGCTGGTGAACCCTGCGGCTTCGACGGGCAGGGTGTTGCCCTCGGGCTCAGCGCGCCACAGCAGGCCGCCCCAGTCGAGGCGGTCGTTGCGCTCGACCAGGAGCACGGCGTCGCCAGCGTCGAGCGTGTCACTGAGCGAGCGCCGGAACGCCGTCGGCAGGGTCGCCTTGAATGAGCCGGGCCCGGATATTTCCGGACCGTACTCGACCTCGCCCAGCGGGAGGTTCCAGTGCAGGACGTCACCGGTCGCGGCGCGCGCGACGATGTAGCGGTAGTCGGCCATCGTCACGCAGGCCCTTCCGTGAACGCGATATCGAGCGTGACCGTGGTGCCCTTGGCCACGCTCAACTCGCCGTCCCCGTACTTGTCGTTCTGGTTGATCTCGACGGCCAGGTGCTGGCGGGTGCCCCGGTAGGCGGGCGGCACGGCGAGCGTGTCCGCCAGGGTCACGCTGGAGCGACGGGTCGTCGTCCCGTCGTCGTCCACGACGGTCGGCTGCGCGGCGCGCTCCCCGAACCGGGTGCGCAGCTCGGCGTACACGGAACCTGCCTCGGCGCGCAGGCCGGACAGGGTGATGACGATGGTGGCCGTGGTCGCCCAGGCCGGAACGTCGAGGCCCCAGGCGGCTTCCCTGGGCCAGGCCGCCCACTGGCCGTGCTTGCCGGGCACCTCCTCTGTCTTCGTCGGGTGCACGGTGCGCAGCGTGCGTTCTGTGCGCGGGTTTGCGATCTGCCGCAGGTCGGTGACCATGTCGGCGGTGATCGCCGCGGTATTGCGCGGCAAGGCGATGCGGGCCAGGGCGATCCCGGTCATGTCCTCGGGCACGGTGGCGACGTCGTGGGCCACGCCCTTGATGACGTGGAAGTAGCCGATCTCCTGCGTGCGGGGGTCGCGTTCTCCCTCCCACTCAGGGTCCTCGATCCGCAGGACGATCAGGTCGGTGCGGGCCACGGGGCCCGTCGGCTCGACGTCGACCCGGGCGTCACCGATGTTGCTCTGGGTGTAGGCCCCTTGCCACGGGCGGGAGCCGTGGATGAGGGCGGAACCGTCGCCGACACGGACGCCGGGACCCGGCGTCTCCAGCGGCCGGACCTTCAGGTCCTCGCTCTCCGCGACGCCCTGCCGGCCTCGGGCGAGGTCGCGGATCATCAAGCGCATCGCACGAGCGGAGTGGTCGGCCCCGCGCACCATCATCGGGGGTTGCAGCGTCACGAATGCTCTCCGTTCACAAGGTGGTGTACGCCGACCGCCACGCCACCTCGAGGCGCGCGGTGCCGGACGGGTCGTTCGCGCTCCACGCGATCTCGGACCGGCCGGGCGGGAGGGTGAACAGGTCGAGGCGCGATGCGGGGCTGAGGTCGTTGGCGACGTTGACACTGCCGTTGCGCAGCGCCCAGCAGGTGTTGGGCCGGGTCTCCATCTCCACCCACTCGCCCTCGCGCAGCGACAGGTCGAGTTCGAGGACGCGGCGGGTCACGGTGTTCCAGATCCGAGGGTTTGCCACGGGGCCGTGCACACGCAGGCTCGGGTAGGTCGACACATCACCGCGGTTGGTGACCCAGCCGGGCCGGTCGTCGGCCGGGCGATGTTCTGGGTCGGCAGGGCGGCGGGACGTGGCGGGGCAGCCCATCGCCTCGTCGACGGTGCGGTCGGCGCCGGTGTGGTGGGCGGCCTGGTCGAGGCCGAGCGTCAGCTCGGACAGCTCGTCGGCGTACCAGCGCGGGCTGTCCAGGCCCACGAACTCGACGTCGAGAGGTATCCACCCATGTATTGCGGTGGCCGTGCTAGTCGCCTCCGCACGGCGAAGTCGACCGTACATACGGCGCGTTGAATGGCCGGGCCACCTCCCGCGCAGTACGTGACGGCCGTCCGGAGTCGTCCGCGCGTCTGGGTCATCCAGGGCCCGTTCGAGCCGGGCGAGGATGTCGGCGGCCTTCACCGGGTCTCCGGGCGTCTTGATGCCCGCCTCGAAGCGGATGGGGCGCGGACCGTAGAAGTCCCGGCCCGGTGCGGTGCCGTCGCCGTTCGGGTTGTCGGCGTCCTGAGCCCTGGTGGCAGGTGCGCCGAGCCCTTCGATGTTGCCGATCGGGACGTAGCTCCCGGTGCCGAGGACAACGCCGCCGATCTCGTACTGCCAGGGGGCCAGCGGCGGCGGGTTCTGCTTCTTCGCTGTGCTCATTTCACACTCTCCCGCCCCGCTGCGCGTTGCGCAGGGTGCGCATCATCTCGGTGCCGATCTGCTCGGGGGTGGCGGCGCTGTCGGAGACGGTGACCGGCATGGAGCCGATCAGCGGCTGCTGCTCGCGCACGACGACGACCTGGACCCGGCCGCCAGCACGGGCGTCGACCACACGGGTACGGGCCCGGTCGCTGCCCGTGCGGACGTCGAAGGAGCGCACGACGCCCGCCATCGCCGCGACGCTGCGGGCCTGTTTGAAGGAGCTGGCGAGCATCGGGTTGTAGTCACGGCCGCGGGGGCTGCGGACGCCGCCGTTGGCGAACCACTCGACCTGACCGCCGAAGCGGCCCACGACGTCCTCGACAACTGCCTTGCTGCGGTCGCGCTTTGTGACCGAAAGGGGTACATATGCCTCGCCCTGAGTCTCCGGCTCACCCCATATGCGCCAGGACCCGGCCGGAGCGATCTGGGCTACGTGCTGTTCGCGTCCGCTCCGGGGCGCCGCACCCCCGCGCACACCGCCGTTGGCGTAGTACTCGACCACCCCGCCGTTCGCCTGCTTGAGGTTGGGGTTCTGGATCATGTCGGGGATGCCGTTGGCGTCCTTGTCGTTGGACGACGGCTTGCGGATCATCTGGGTGAAGATCGGGATGGTCTTCCCGCGCAGTCCGTTGATGCGTCCCTGGATCTCGTCAGCCGCCTTGCGTGCTCCGCCGGTCGGAAGGGTGATCTTGACGTTCTTGCTGCCGGGCACCTTGGTGATGCGGAACCCGAGCGCCTCCAGCTCCTTGCGGGCCTGCGCGGTGGGCGCGCTGACGGTCACGTGCTTCGCGCCGGGCGTCGCCCGGATCTTCGCCTCCACACCCTGGAGGCCCTTAATCGCTGCGGCCGTGGATGCCGAGACCCGCACGTTCTTCGAGTTGGGGGTCCGGCCGAGTTTGTCGATCAACCCGTCCAGGTTCTTCTTCGCGGCTGCGGTCGGCGCGGTGATCTTGATCTGCCGGGTGCCCGGCACGGTCTTCACCGTGAACCCCAGCGAGCGCAGCTTCTTCTGCGCGCCGTCGCTCAGCGAGTCCACCTTGATCGTCTTGGCCTTCGGCAGCCGCTGGAACTCCGCCTGGACAGCGATCAGGTTGGCGAGCGTGCTGTCCATGCCCTTGGTCTGGAGCAGCAGGCTGACCTTCGAGGGCAGCAGGCCGAGGCTGTCGGCCACACCCTGGGCCTGGGTCTTGGTGAGGCCGTAGCTCTGGGCTGCCCGGATCGCCGCTGCGCGAGCCTGGCTCATCTCCCCGCGGGCCTTGGCCAGCGCCGTCGGCAGATCTTCACCGTTGCGCTTGGCCAGGTCGAAGGTGGCCACGGAGGCATCGGCCGCCGCATCGGACAAGGCGGTGAGCTGGGTGTAGAGGCCCTGGCCATTGCGCGTGGTGGTGTTGAGCGTCTTGTCCTCGTTGACCAGCTGCTTGCCGCCATAGCCCTGGTCACGGTTGACGTTCTTGCCGCCCTCCTTCAGGTCGAGGACCGCGCTGTTGACCTTGGCCTTCGCGGCCTGGAGAGAGATCTGGCCGCCCGACAGCAGGTCGAGGGCGCTCTTGAGAGAGCGGGTCCGGGTGTCGGCGTCGGCGGTCTCGTCAGCGAGGCCGCCGACAGCGCCCTTGAGCCGGTCGTACGCCGAGGTGCCGTCGCCCGCGCCCTTGGTGGCCTTCGCCAGCTCCTTCGCGTTCTTGATCGACTCGGACATCTCACCCTTGACGCTGCCCAGGGCATCGGCGGCGTCCTTGTACTGCTGGCCGACGTCGGAGTACTCCAGGGTGGTCGCCTTGCCGCCGGCCAGGTCCTTGTAGACCTTGTGGTCGTCGGCCGTGGCCTGGAGCTTCTTCTGCAGCGCGTCCAAGGACGTGCCCTGCCCGAGGTAGGCGTCGGTCAGCGTGGAGACCGGCACCCCCGCCTGCTCCATCACCTTGGTCAGCTGGCCCTGGCTGACCTTCGTGTCGAGCAGGACCTGAGCGGCCTGCCCGCGCACGTCGCCGGTGATCTGGCCGCCCGACTCCCGCAGCGCGGAGGTCAGGGAGGAGATGCGGGACTGGTGCTCGGCTGCCGCCTGTGCCGCGCGCTGCTGGCGGGCGGCGAGCATTCCCAGGCCGACGGAGACACCGGCCATGGCGATACCGAAGGGCCCGCCCAGGGCCCCGGAGATGCCGGACATGGCCGAGCGCAGACCCGAACCGGCCGCGCGGGTCACTCCGTTCATCGTCCCCATGAACGTCACGCCCGCGCCGTTCGCGCTGCGGAACGCGGAGGTCATGTTGCCGAGGAAGCCGACCCGGGCCTGGACCGCCGCCCAGGCCGCCCCGTACCGGCCCAGTGACACGCCCGCGCTTGCGGCCAGGGTCTGCTGTACCCGCATCTGCTGGTTGAAGCTCGCGAAACCGCTGCGGACGGGGCCGGTGACGGTGTTGGCGAGGTTGGTCAGGCCCGGCTGCGCGCGGCGGAACAGCAGCATCGCCAGGGCCGCCGACTGAATGGGGGCGGGCAGCGCGCCAAAGGCGCTGACGAGACCCCCGACGACGTGCCCGATCGGGACCAGGACGGCGGAGAGGCCCGAGACCGCGTCCATCGCCAGATTGGCGACCGTCGCAATGATGTCGAGCGTGCCGGCTGCGGCGCCGCCGTCCTGCCCGAGACCGGAGATCGCGTCCAGGATCGGTTCTGCGCCGTCGGCCGCGTTGCCGAGCACGTCCCCGAGCGTGCGGCCCGCGTTGATCAGCAGGTTCAGGCCGGTGGCCAGCGTGTGTTCGCCCAGCTCCTTCAGCGGGCCGATCAGCGCCTGGGCGTCATCGATGAGCCCGCCGAGCCCCGCGCTCGTCTTGGCCTTCAGTTCGGGGCCGTACAGCGTGGCGAGGTTACGTCCGTACTCCAGCGCGGTCGTCAGGTACGGCGTGGCCCCGGCCATGCCGCGTGTCAGCAGCCGCGTCACCCACTCCAGGCCGGGTGCCATGCCGTCGTACAGGGCGAGCCCGGTCTGCCGTGCCTGGGTGCGCAGCTGCGTCATCGCGCCGGTCAGGCCCTGTCCGCGCGAGGCGGTGATGGACGCGGCGGCACCGGTCTGGCGCACCGCCACCGACAGCGCGTCGAAGGACTCGGTGCCCTGGTGAGCGAGGGCAGCGGCACCACTCAGCGCGGGCTTGCCGAACGCCTTGGTGACTCCGGCGGTGAAGTCCTTCTGCGACAGGTTGTGTTCGGCCTTCGAGAGACCGTCGATGACCACCCGGAGCCCACGGAATTTTCCCTCGGCGTCCCAGGCGTCGATCCCCAGGTCCTTCAGGGCGCCCTGCATCTGTGGCGTCGGCGCCGCAAGGTTCGCGAACATCCCTCGGATCGAGGTTCCGGCCGTCTGCCCCAAGATGCCGCTCTTGCCGAGCATGCCGACCGCGGCGGCGGTGTCCTGGAGCGAGACGCCAAGGGCGTTGGCGACCGGTCCGGCGTACCGCATCGAGTAGTAGATGTCGGTGATGGAGCCGGAGGCGTTGTTCGCCGTGGCGGCCAGGGTGTCCGCGGCACGGGCCGACTGGTCGGCACCAAGACCGAATTGGTCCATGATGTCGCCCAAATACTTGGCCGAGGTGGCGGCGTTGACGTCGGCCGCCGAGGCGAGCTGGAGCGAGGCCCGCACAGCATCAATGGACTGGTCGGCCCGGAAACCGGCTTTGCTCAGCTCGACCATGCCTTCGGCGGCGTCGGCGGCCGTCGAGCCGGGCAGCGTCAGGTCGTTGCCGAGTTCCTGCGCCACAACGGAGGCGCGCTTCATCTGTCCGGCGGTGGCTGAGGTGACCGCCCGGAACAGGTTCATCTGCTTCTGGTAGCGGTTGCCTTCCTGGATCATCTCGCCCGCGCCGAGTAGCAGGCCGCCACCGGCGAGCATGTTGGTGGCGGACATGCCGCGCCTGCCCGCTCCGGCCGTGGCGCGCTGGAGCCGGGTCATGGAGCGGGCTCCGTCGTCCCCGGCCGCGCGCAGGCTGGCGCGGGCAGCCGCAGCACGGGCGGAGATCCGGTTCAGCTCGCCGACGGCCGCGCGAGTGGACCGGTTCAGCGCGTTGAACTGGCCTGCGAGGCGGGCCCCGTTCGCATCGAGGCGGGCCAGAGACCGATTGGCGGCGTCAGTGCGGTCGGCCAGGGCCCTCATCTGGCCGGAGGCAGCACGAGTTCCCGCGATCAGGTCGCGGACCTCGGCGCGCATCGCGACCGTGAGGGTGAACCCGGCCACCGCTGGCGGCCTCCTTACATGGTGCGGGAGTGGATCAGGGGCGCTGTTCGTACTGCTCGCGCGGGAGGAGCTGGATCTTCACGCCGTAGCCGGACCGGTCCTGCGGGACGTGGTCGCGTTCCTGCTCGATCAGCTCGCAGCCGGGGCAGCGCAGGGTGTCGGTGACGTAGGCGTGGGGGTCGCCTCCGCGCTTGTGGTCCCACTCCTCCAGCCGGGTTTGACACTCGGGGCACACAGCCCGCTGCCACTCCACCCAGGCCAGGGCTTTGGCCCGGTCGAGGTCGCTCCAGCGACCGTCACCGCCGAGGAACTGCGAGTGCGGGATGCCGTAGGCGGCGCACAGCTCCAGCTCGGACCGCAGCTGCGCATCACGGCTCAGCCTTTTCCCAGCTCGACCCGGCTCTCCTGCTGTACCTGCCAGGCGGCTTCCCACAGCGAATTCGCGTCGGGGGCAGACCAGCCGTTCAGCAGTTCCTCGGCCTCCTTGGCGCTCATCCCGTCCACCGAGGCGGCCGAGACCAGAGCAGCCGGAAACGTGTCGGCGTTGAAGATCGCCCCCTCGTCCGCCTGCTTCTCGGTGGGCGGGTGCTGGGAGATCAGGTCCTCAAACACGGGGCGTGGCAGCGCGCGGAACGTCAGGAACTCCGAGGCAGCATCCAGCGCCACGCCGGCCTCGTCTCGCGCGGCGTCGGCGTCGGCAGCCTGCCGCTCGGCCAGCTCGTCACCGGGGTTGGCCTCAGCCACGAACCGGGCGCGACGGGCCGCCTGTTCTGCCTCGTCGTACCGCTTGCGCAGCTCGTCGTCGTCGCAGACGCGGAGCCGGTTCTGCGGGCGCGCTCGGCGGCGGAGGCGATCCATCTTGGCCGACCACGCCCCCTCCGCCGGGCTGGCGGAGGGGGACGGGCCCTTGGCCTGTGCGGGACGCGTGGACACGATCAGCCCTCTTCGGCGTCGTGCTCGCGGACCGTCGCCTCGGTCTCGGTCTTGGTGGTGCTGACCACGGTCACGTCGACGTGGTCACCGTCGTGGTCGTGGTGACCGTGCCCGTGGTCGTCGTCGCAGTCCTCGTCCGGCAGCGGGCGGTGCTGCGCCTGCGGCACGGGGCGGTCGAGCGATGGCTCGTCGATGATCGTGAAGTCGACCTTGAACTTCGCCGCCTCGTTGCCGGTGCTGTACGTCGCGGCGCGGGTGGCGACCTGGACCGGGAAGACATCGACGGAGCGCGAGCCGGGCAGGTCGCCCTTGCGGAGCAGGACCGTGTACCCCTTCGCGCCCTTGGGGAGCTGCTGCTCGATCGCGTCGGAGAACCGGTCCTCGTAGAACGTCAGGCTGGAGTTCTCGGCCTTGTCGTTGCCCGGGATCGAGGAGTTGAACGTCGAGCCCATGTCCGGGGTCTCGATGGGGTCGTTCTCCAGGGCCCAGCCCTCGATGTCCGAGACGGCATCGGTCAGGACGAAGGCGCTGTTGATCTCCCGGCGGCTGGGGTACTTCGGGTCGTTGAGCTCCGGCACCCAGAGGATCTTGGAGATGCCGCGCCGCAGAAATCGGGTCTGGGTGGTCTTCTTCGTGCTCGTGGACACAGGTCCGCTCCCACTTCTGGGGCAGCGTCCCGTGCCGAGGCCCTGCCCCTTGAGTTTCAAAGGGGGTTCGCCTGGCCTGGGGCCTAGCGTCCGCGCGGGCCTCCGCGGTGAGTTTTGAAGAAACGTTCCTTCAAGCAGGGGTCACGGTGATCGTGACCCGCTGCACGTAGGACACGATAGCGCCTGCCGCCGACACCGAGGGCTCCCCTCCGGCGTCGTAGGTCAACTCCCTGTCGATGACCCGCGCTTGGGGAACACGCAGGTCGTGGGCCCAGCGGCCATCGGTCCGGCCGACGACGCCAGCGCGCACGCGGTCGGCCAGCCACTCGACCTGATCGCCCCGTTCACCGACCGAAGTGACCTGGTAGGACCAGGCCGCGTCCGCGTGCCAGTCCCACAGGGGCGGGCCGCCGAACGACGCCGGCAGCGAGTCGAGGATCGTGTACGGGGCGGACGCGGGCTCCCACCCGGACTTCCCCTCAACGCGTGGAAGTTCACCGATCCCGCACGGGCGGCCGGTGGTCTTCTCCAGGAGGGCGGTGAGCGCGCGGGTCACCGGGAGGCGGGCGGTCACGGCAGGACCCCGTCCGCCAGGGCCTGGATGAAGGCCGGTTCGGTCTGCCGGAACGCGGGCTCGACGTGCGGGAACGGAGGCTGCCGGTAGTGCCGTCCGATCGAGTCCACACCGACGAAGCCGTACTCCAGCCGTCTCGCCTGCGGCGCGTCGGAGAACACCTCAGCGGTGACCTCGCCGCCCCCTGTGCGCATCCGTAGGTCCCACGAGGCGCGGTACTGCCCGGTGATCACGTTGGGGCCCGGCCTGCCGCTGGCGTTCCGCTGGATCCGGACCCGCAGCAGCATGGCGTGGTGCCGCGTGATCGTCCGTGTCCGGGCACGGGTCGCCGGGCCCATCCGGGCCAGCGCGGCGGCCAGTGCGATCGGATCGCGGAAAGCGGTCGCGTCCGGGTGTGCGTTGGGGTGCGGGTTCACCGTCGCCATCAGTCGATCACCTGGACCCTGACGAGGCGCACCACACTGTAGGTACCAACCGCCTTGTCGGAGACGCGGAACCGGCGACCGATCAGCTGTGGATCGCGCGGGCCTTCTGGGCGGATGGATCCGGCTACGCGGATCACGTCGTCGCGCCGCAGCACCGGGGCGCCGACCGGTATCACAGCCTGGTAGTCGGTGGTGGGCGGTTCAACGGTGACCGATCCCCCGACCGGTTGCGTGAGGGCGGGGCGGCTGATCGGCATCACCGCGCCGAGCCCGTCCCAGACCAGCTCCTCATCCGGCGCGGGCTGCACCAGCCTGCCCGTGGTCTCGTCCAGCACGTCGTCCGTACGGCCCGCGCTGTCCCGCCACACCTCCAGCTGGTCATCCATGATGCGGTCGACGACACGGCGCGCACCGTCCACGTCAAAGGCCACGAGCCCACTCCCCGAGCTGGATGAGCATCGCCTTCGTCAGCGAGTTCTGTTCGGTGCCGAGGTCGGGGCGGGCCAGCGCGGCACGCTCCAGCGCCTCTGGGTCGATCGCCTCAAGGAACACGGCTGCGGCCGGGCCGGGATCCGGGAGGTCTGCGACGGTGACGCGGGCCATCCCCGACCACAGGGTGTCGCCGCGATCCGCGACGTGGAGCTGGACCTCTGGCCGTTCTCCGGCGAAGTGGCTGAGGGAGTACGCCTTGACGGCGCCCGGGTCGATGGTCGTGCCGTCGATCTTGATGTCGGCCTGGCCGCCCCGCGCTGTGATCTCCACGCGCCGGGCGGCGGTTGTGTCGTTCGTCTGATCCATTCAGCCGACGCTAGGAGGGCTGTCGGACAGTCCCGTTCTCCCTGGGCAGAGGGCTACACGCTGAGGAAGTCGATCGCACGCTCGTCAAGCTCTGCCGCACAGCGCACCCCCCGGGCTCGGAACCGCGCGAGGTCCTTGCGCATGTTCTTGACCGCCTTACGTGTGCGTACCGACTGCACACCGTCCATGTGGTCGATGGCCCGGCTCCAGGTCTGGCACGCCTCCTCGATCCGGCCGCGCTTCAGCTGCATCTCCGCGCCGGCAACGAGGTCGAGGGAGACGATCCGCGCGTAGGTCGTGGCGGGGCGGGCGGTCGCCGCACGGGCGTACTGGTTGGCGGCGGCGCTGTAGTCCCCCAGCGTTTCGTACACCTTGGCCGTTCGGGAGTAGACGGACGCGGCGGGCGGTCCCCAGGCCAGCGCCCAGAAGGGCGTCTCGTCGCCCATGTCGGCAGCGAGGAGTTCGCGGGCCTGGTCGGCCTCGGCGATCGCTGCCCGCCCCTGATTTCCCTTGGCGAGGGTGTGAGCGTGCACGACGCGGAACAAGGCCATGGTCGCGTTGTCGACCTTGCCCTTGGCCCGGTTCAGGCCGGTCTCCGCGAGCCCCTGGCAGTGCTCGGGACGGTGGAGCTTCAGGCCCTGCATCGCCATGGTGCGCATGATGAACCCGTCGTGCCCGGTGATGCCGGACTCGACGGCCAGTGCGTAGGACTGGAGGTAGTACCGCTGGGCGAGTCCCTGCTGTCCTGCGTCGTAGGACTTCCAGCCCAGGAGATGCACGCCCCGACTGGCGGCGGAGAGCATGTGCTGCCGCATCTCCTCGCTGCGGAAACGGGCACGGCACAGCGGGGCGACATCCTCGCGAAGGTACTGGACGAGGGCGGAGCGTCCGTGCTGGCCACCGTGCCGTTCGTCCATCTCAGAGAACATCCTCACCATGTCCCTCACCGCGCGCACCTCGGCCATTCCGACCATGTGGCCGGTGCGGGCGGCAGCAGCCCTGCCAGCCATTTCCTGCACATAGTTGAGGGGCAGGGCGGCGCCGGCCACCGAGTAGGCGGAGGAGGTGAGGAAGGTGCGCCGGTCCAATTCGGCCCTCCACATCGGCAACAGGGCATCGATCGGGTCTGCCCCGAGGGACAGGCCCATGGTGTCATTCTCTGCCATGTTCGGGCTGGGTAGGCCGAGGTCGGCCAGCGTGAGCAGACGGCCGGTGTGCCTGGACAGGGCGACGGCGAGGAAACGGGCGGTCGTCTCCTGCGGTACGACGCCGTTGAGCCAGTGCCGGATCATGCCCTTGTTCGTGCCTAACTCGACGCCGCACTCGGCAGCGACCTGCCGCACAGCCTTGGCGAGTGCTTCGTAGGTGAGACCCGACCCGGTGATGAGATCCCGGAGCCGCTGGTTCGGTGTACTCATGGTCATTCCCGCCCGTGATACCCGTGATACCGCTTGACCTCCCCGTCACCGTACCGCCGTACCCCTACTGCGGGTTGACTGTTCATCACGCCAAGCGGACGTCCCGACAAGGGAGTTCTAGGGTCGCGTCGCCTGGCTGTGTGCAGCCGACGCTCAGTCCCGAGCGTCCGGAGATCCAGTGACCAGGAGGTCATCACCATGGAGCAGAACACCACCCCCGAGTACATCCGCCCCGTCGTCCTGGACGCCGGTGAGGTCGCCGCCGTGACCCTCGGCACGAACAACTTCGACACGGCCGACGACACCCAGTACAAGAACGCCTGACCGCGTTCCGCCGGACGTGACAGCGTCCCAGGGCTGACCGGGCGTCGGGCCGCGAAGGGTCGTGCTGCGTGCACGGCCCCGAGCGGCCCGGCGCCCGCTCTTGTACCGGCGATCGACACACCCACGAGGAGAAGGGAACAAGGCGGATGCGGTGGAGTGCAGGATGGTTCGGACAGAGCAAGAGAAGCCGAGCACCGCGCGGCGGGGAGCCGGTGCCGGTACTGGAATCGGCATGGACCGTCGGCTGGCCGGGCAGCGGTGTGCGCGCGGTGGGCGATGGCCAAGCGGAGCTGGCGGTCATCGGGGAGTGTGGCGCAGACGACGACCAGCTTCGGCGGGCGCTGGCCACCGTGCGTTCTCGGGACTGGAGGACTCTGACCACCTGGCCCGGGTCCTATCTGGTCGTCGCACGGTGCGGCGAAACCCTGGCGGTGATCGGTGACCTCTCCGAACAGCACCCGGTGTACTGGCGGCCCGAACGCTCCGGCGTCTGGTGGTCGACCTCCGCGACCGCACTCGCAGCACTGGACGGCGCGCCAGTCGACACCGTTTCCCTCGCCGCCCGGATGGCGTTCGGGCAGCCCGATGTCCTCGGGACGAGAAGCCTGTTCCGGACGGTGAACCGCGTGCCCACCGGCTACCTGCTGCTGATCACCCCGGAGCGCACCTCGGCGGTGCGCTACGAGCCCGCCGAAGCTGAACCGGTGGACCTACGTCGTGCAGCGCCGACCGTACGGGCGGCACTGACGGCTGCGGTGACTACGCGTCTCGGAGACCTCCCGGTGAGCGGGGACCTCGCGGGCCTGGACTCCACGACCTTGGTCTGCCTCGCCGCGCAACGCACACCGGTGACCGCGGTGACCTTCGCAGACGAGCGGTTGCGCGACGACGACGTGGCGTACGCGACCCGGACAGCAGCCGCGGTTCTCGGAGTCTCGTACCGCGCGGTGCCCGGCAGCCCGGACACCGTGTACTACAACGGACTTGACGATCTCGGATCGCTGCCGGTCACCGACGCCCCGAGCGCCTTCGTCGTGACGGCCTCCATCAAACGGGCCGTACTGGACGCGGTGACCGAACAGCAGACGGCCGGGGTCCACTTCACCGGTGCCGGCGGGGACGCCGTTCTCTCCGCGCCCTCCTCCTACCTGTCGGATCTGCTGCGCTCGGGCCAGCGGCTCCGGGCCTGGCAGCACGCGCAGGCTCACGCCCGGCTCCGGCACACCACCGCGCTCACGGTGCTTCGCCGGGCCCGGCCCGCCTCCCGCCTCACCTTGGCCGAGGCGTGGTCGCAACTCGCGGCCGAACTCCGCCGCCCGCCGGGCCCCTGGACTCCCCAGGCTCAACAGCCGGTCGCCTGGACACCCTTGTTGGCCACGGCTGCCTGGATGGCGCCCGACATGCGCCACCAACTCGCCGCCCTCCTCGACACCGCGGCGGCCGACCGCCTCGACGCGCCGTCCAACCTCGCCGCCTGGTCGGACCGCCAGGACCTGGCCCGGGTCGGTGTGGACACTGCCGGGTGGCGCGAGATCGCCCGTGCGGGCCATGGGGTGGAACTGGCCGCCCCGTTCCTCGACAACGAGGTCATCCGGGCCTGTCTCGCCGTCCCCGCCGAGCAGCGCGCCGCCCCCGGCCGGTACAAGCCCCTGCTCGCCGAGGCGTTCGCCCGGACTGACGTCGTTCCTGACTTCGTCATGAACCGGGTCACCAAGGGCGGCTTCAACGCGCTGTCCTACGCGGGTCTGCGCGAGAACGCCGCCATCCTGCGCGACCTCATCGGCCCCGCCTCGCGGCTGGCCGCCGCCGGGCTGATCACCGACGCGCCCGTGGCCGACATGCTCACGCGGGCGGCGAGCGGCCAGCCCACCGCGCAGGGCGCCCTGCACCTGGCCGTCAGCGCGGAGGTGTGGCTGCACCAGGTGGACACTGCGATGGCGAGCTGGTGGGAGGTGAACTCCCGTGCTGTTGCTGCATGAACGTACCCATCCTGTGCTCACCGATGAAGGCGGCGCGATCCTCGACGAGCACACCGGCCGCTGGAGTCACCTCACGCCAACGGCCGCGTCCGCTGTGCTGCTCCTGCTCTCCAGCACCACCGAGGACCAGGCCGCCGAGCAGTACGCCGAGCGGTACGGGATCTCCCGCGACCAGGCCGCCAACGACATCCGCACCGTCGTGACCGCGCTCACCGAGCAAGGTGTCACCGCCCGGTCAGCGGTGCGCCGCCCATGGTGGAGGCGTGGCCGATGACGACCAACGAAGCCTGGTCCACCGTCCGCACGGGGACTTTCGGTGAGCGCGTCGCCGCCCTCACTGGTCTTCTCCTTGCGCTGCTGCTCCTCCGGCTGCCTTTCCGGTACACCGTGCGGGCGGTCCGCTGGGCCCGCATCGTGGGGCGCCGCTCTGTGGGCCGGGCACAGGGCGAGGTGCTGGTCTTGGCCGTGCGGTACGCCGGCCGCTGGTGGCCGGGCCGTGTCGCCTGCATGGAGACCTCCCTCGGCGCGGTCCTCGCCGCCGCGCTGCTCGGGCAGCGGCTCGATTGGTGCCTGGGCGTGCGCTTCACTCCGCCACCGGTCGAGTACCACGCCTGGGCGGCCCTTCCCGATGTCGGCCCGGTCGGGGAGTACACCGCCGCTGGCTGGCACCACCACACCGCCCTGACCATCTGAACCGCGTTTTCACCCTGGCGTGTCCTTCACCCGCCTGGAGCAGTTGACGCATACGTGTACCCCACCCCTCGAAGGAGTGACACCGTGACCACTGTCGCCGAAGCCGCCGAGACCGTACCTGAGCGCCACTACACCCACCATGAAGAGCGAGGCGTCACCCCTCACCGCTCCAATCCCCTGGTGATCCATCGCGAGTTGAACACGCTCGACGTGCACGAGGGCATGAACGTGGTGGAGTTCGGCACCGGCTCCGGCTACTCCGGCGGGCTGCTCTCCCAGCTCGTTGGCCCCTCGGGGCAGGTCACCAGCCTCGACATCGATGCCTACCTCGCCCGCTGGGCCGCCGTCATCCACCACGAGCGCGGCGTCCTCAACGTCGAATGCCACGACTCGGACGGTACTGCTGGCTTCGCCTCCCGCGCCCCGTACCACCGGATGGTGGCCTGGTGCACGCCGCCGCTCCTGCCCAAGGGATGGGTGGAACAGATGGCGGATGGGGGGATCATCGTCGCGCCACTCCCGATCGCGGCCGTGCCCAACATGACCGTCGTGGCGAAGATCGTGGTCAGCGAAGGTCAGCCCGAGGTCGAGTCGGTGGCAACCGGCGGCTACATCGAGGCCACGACTTCACCCAAGGGTGATCTTGACCTGCCCGGCCGGTGGGTGGACTGGGAGAACCGCGTCCCGTCCCCGTCCTGGATCTCCCTGGCCTGGCGCGACGAGGACGACCAGATGCGCACCGGCGCCCGTACCGCCCTGGACCGGCTCCTGAAGGACACGCACACCGAGCCGTACGGCCAGGAGATCGACTGGCCGTCCTGGCGGACCTTCGCCGCCTCGCTCGCAGACCACCGCCTCACGATGGCTGGACTCAACCCGGACCTGTGGGCCATCGGGCACACCACGACGACCTCCGCGGCCGTCGTCCAGCAGGACGGCACGATCCTGGCCGACCGCTCCGACAGCCCCTCCCTGGAGGTTCTGCGCGGCTGGCTCGCTGCGTGGGAGAGCGCGGGCCGCCCCACACCCGAGACCTACACCCCCCGTCTGGTCCGGCAGGAGCTGGCCGACGGCCAGGATGGGTGGGCGCTGCGGCTCAGCCGATAGGCCGAACCACCTCCTGCTACTCCGCGAAGCCCGTGTGGCCATACTCGGCCGCCACGGGCTTCGCTGTGTTCGAGCGCGATGCAGCGGCGGATCATGCCGTCCCACGCCTCTTGGTCGGCATGGTCAGTGTCGATCGAGGAATAGCGGGGTGATCCGACACACTATGGGGCGGCTTGTAACGTTAGTGGCATGTGTGTCGATATTCGTACTGTGCTGCGTAAGCACCAGGAAGACCTGCGACGCTTTCGATCGGGCCTGTTCTCCACGGACCCGGCCGGAAGCGGCGGCCTGGCCCCGGTAAGCCGTTTCGGCCCCCTGCGCTCGGTGACCGACCGGCATGCCGTCCTCACCATCATCGGGGACATCAACGATCAGGCCGTACTCCTGGAGCGGCCGGGCCAGGCAGGGAGCGTGTTGACGCTGTCGATCGCCGCGCAGCACAAGCAGCTCGGCACTCGCCAGGCAGTTGACCCGGCGGAGGCGCGGGCATGGGTGGAGGCGATCGTGGGCCCCGACTGGCTGCCGCATGTCTACTCTGCGGGCGCTCTGAGCGGCCTCACCAAGGGCGGGTCCTCAACGTCGAGGCCGTTTACGACGCGGTACTTCTACCTGTTCCTGGGCGCGGACGGTGTCCCGCACGCCGAGCCCGAGCATCAGCTCGGCGTGCAGTTGTCTCCGCTCGTCGATACGCCCTGACGATCACAACCGGATTGCGGCGGGCCCGACGGTGAGCGGCTACATCAGCTCCTCGAACATGTGCTGGAGCTGCCGGGCGGTCGGCCGTGTGGACGGGTCGATGCTCAGACCCGTCATGACGATGTCTTCGAATGCCGCGAAGGGCCACGGCCGGATGCTGGTGAGGTCCCGGCAGCGGCCACGCGCAAGCTCCGCGCGGAGGGCTGGGGTGCTTTGCTGGGTGTTCTTCTCACTGATCGGGTAGACCCCGGTCCAGCAGGCGAAGATCGTCGCGCACAGGGACCACACCTCGGAGGCCGTGGACAGTTCCAGGCCCTGCGAGGGCTTCGTGGCGAGGCGGCGGGCGGCCAGCTCCGGGGACATGAAGAAGTCGTAGGCCCCTCGGTACGGCGCACGGTGGGCGGCGATTCGGATCTGCGCGGGCGGCTGGGCCATGGCGAAGTCGAGCAGGTGCGCGCTGTCGCCCTCCAGGATGAAGTGGACTTCCTGCATGTCGCCGTGCCTCCACCCCGCCTCGTGCAGGTCGGCTACCGCGCCGGCCATTGCCGCGGCGTACCGGGCAGCGGTCCGGTCATCGGGCGTCGTACGGAGCTTGCCGTAGGCGGTCTCTGCCTCTTCCCCAGGCAGCCAGCGCAGCGTCAGCCAGGTCCCGGAACCGTCCGGCAGCGCACCGTGGGCCTGGTAGAGGTCACTGACCACACCGTCTTGTTCCAAGGCCATCAGCAGCTGCGCTTCGACCAGCGCCAGGCGCTCGGAGTCGACGTGTCCCTGCGGGTCTGTGCACGCGGTGGTCACCTTCAGGGCATAGCGGCTGCCGTCGTCCAGGTGCACCCGCCACAAGGCAGTACCGCGCCGCTCAGCGACCAGAGATGCGCGGTCGATATCCGCTGTTCCGAAAGCCGCTGGGAGGAGCTGCTCGGGGATGGTCGTCATACGGGCGCTCCGGTCGGCAGGACGGCGTCGGCTGGCAGGTGACTATATACGGACACATGGTGCGTGCTGGTCGAGGTGAATGGTCGCCCCGACCAGTCCGCAGCCCGGCGGTCGAGGCGCAGTCCGGCGAGCTGGGCCATCAGGTCGAGTTCGCTGGGATGGGCGTAGCGCATGAGGTTGGGCAGCATCCGGAAGCCGTCCGTACCGAGGCGGACCTCCTGGGCGCGGACGGTCTGCGTGGCGGCATCGTGGAGGAAGGCAGACCATTTCAGGTGGTCCTCGCTCATCTCGCGCACGATCATCTGCTCCCGTTCAGCGGCCAGGCCGGAGGCGTAGGGAACGGCGGCCTCGACGACGAACCGGCCTTCCGGCCCCAGATGCTTGGCCGCGCTGCGGAAGCAGGCGACCTGGTCGGCCTGGCTGGTCAGCAGGAAGATCGTGCTGACGCTGACGTAGATAAGGGGAAAGAGTTCCCCGAGGTCGAAGCGGGCCATGTCTCCGGCGATAGCCCGCACGGCGACGCGAGGCGGGTCCTGGGCGGCACGCTCCTCGAGTCGCTCGATCATCTGCGGTGAGACGTCGATGCCGGTGACGGGCACACCCCACTCAGCGAGAGCGAAGGCGATCCGCCCGGTGCCGATGCCCAGCTCCAGCACCGGCCCTTTACCGGCGAGGTCAGCCAGGCCCGCGGCGGCCGGTTGGTGGTCCTGTCCGGCGGTGTCCTGGTCGTAGTAGGGCGCCCAGAGGTCCCAGCGGGCTCCCTGCTCGGTGTGATCGGTCATCTCTCCCCTTGATGTGGTCGTTACGGCAAGGCCGGGGCCCGACTCCGTGTCCCGGAGCCGGGCCCTGGCGGTGTGCTGTGCGGGTGGGGCGGCTCAGGCCGCGGTCGCCGCCCGCCAGTGGGTGACGGTCACGTCCTGCGCGGTGATGCCGAGGTTGCCGAACATGTGGCTGTGCATCTTGTCGCCGTACACCTGGGCCTTCTCGGTGAAGTACTCCTCGTCGTACCAGGCGACGCCGAACAGGATGGTGCCGCCGCCGTCCGCGTTGCCCGGGTCGGGCTGTACGAACACGGACTGCCAGTCGTACTTCTTCGACGCCTCGGGGCGCTTGACCAGCTCGGCGTCGGACAGGCGCAGGGCCTCGACGGTCTTCTCGATGGTGCCGGTGTCCTTGCAGTACAGGGACACCTCGGAGCGGCCGACGATCTCCTTGGCACCGCGACGGGCGCGGTCGTCGTCCTCGCCGGTCATCACGCGGTAGCGAACCTGCGTGTCAGGGGAATCGAGCAGTGCAGAATGCATGTGTGCTCCTCGTGACTCCTGTGGAGTGGGCCCTTCCGCCGGTTGCACCCGGAGGAGGGTGTGTGGGGTGCGCGCGCCCTGGCCGGGGCTCGCGGCCTGTCCGTCCGTGTCGCGGTCGGCATTGGTCTCCCGGCCAGGGCTCTGTGCCCGCCCGTGGGATTCGTGACGTCCCGAGCGGGGTCGTGCCCCCGCACCCGCGCAAGACCTCAGCGCGGGGCAGGGAGTCAGGCGATCGCGTCTACTTCCGGGCGGGCAAGCCACTCATCGGTCATGATCCGGTTGAAGCCGCGGTCGAACTTGTCGCCGGCCTCCGACTCACGGAACCCGGCGAAGGCCGTCCAGTAGTCCCGGCCGACCGCGCGAGACATCATCCAGCGGGCCTGGACGCGCAGCTTGTCGGCGTCGAGGATCCCGACCCGGTATCGCACGGCGAGGGCGGAGAACAGCTGGTTGGCGTGGGTCCGCCTGTTGTACTCCTCGACTGACAGGGAACCGTCTTCGGGCGCCCACAGCTGTTGCAGCTCGGGGTTGCCGTCCACGTGGCGCAGCCACTCCTGGTGAATCATGGCGGCCGAGAGCGCGTTCCGCTGTCGCTGGTGTCGCTCCGCCTGCCAGAGGTGGGCAACGCCAACTCCGGCAGTGACTGCGCCAGCCAGGAGGACGGCGGTCGTGATCTTCATTCGTCAACAGCCCTTTCGTTCGGATAGGGACCTGCAAATCCGCCCTCCCGAGGGAGTGGAGCACTCCTCACCGGCTGAGGGACGGAAGACTGGGTGTACGTTCACGCGGCGACGGCGTGAGCGGACGGGCCCGGCCGGTGAGGGGCAATGACCTGGCCGTTCGGCAACAGCTCGCCAGTGTCCTCAAAGAGCAGGACGCCGTTACACAACAAGCTCCAGCCCTGATCAGCGTGGGCGGCCAGGGTCTGTGCGGCCTCGCGGTCAGCGGCGCTGGCGGGCGGACACGGGGGCTGGTGGGAACACATTCTTATTGGTCCTAACAGGGTGAGGTACGGGGTGAAGGCGGGGCACGATCAGCCGGAGCTCTGGTAGCCGCGTCCCTTGCAGTCGCGGCAGCGGATGACGACGGCCTTGCCTCGCTGCATGGTCTTGATCTGGCGCTTTCCGTCGCACGTGGTGCAGATCTTTACGGTCTTGCCCATGGCTCTCGGTCAGTTGTCGGTGCGGTGTCCCAGGGATTCAGGCAGAGGGTTCGCGGCATCGGGCCGCCGTGTCCGCTTCGGCGCCTAGGGCGCGGAGCAATCCGTGAACGAGACGGGCGAGGTTTTGAGCCCGCCGGACGACGTCTTCGGTCGTGGCTCCCAGAGGTGGCTGGCCGAGACGACGGTCCGCTTCTCCGAGAATGACCTGGGCGCCCAGGTGCAGGTCCGACCCCTTGGGCAGCTCACTGCACCGCACGTTCACCGCATCGCGCAGATCCGCCCCGTACGAATTGAGTCGGTCCAAGGCTCTGGTCGCTTCGCCCTTCGCGGGCAGCTCATGACCATCCGTCCCCCATGCCTGGGCCTCGATGGCCAAGGCCCGCGCCTCTACGCAGAGGGCGTCCGTGCCCTTGATCTCCGGGGTGCCGTCACGGGCGTTCATGCCGCACCTGCCAGTTCGGGCGTCGCGTCCTCGTCGTACGCCTGGCCGGATTCCGGCTCACGGGTGTGGTGTCGGCGCCGTACTTCTGCGAAGGCGGCCGACATCGGGGGCAGTCCGACGGAGGCTCGGCGGGCGTCGACGTTCTCCGGCTCATGGATGGGCAAAGGCTCTACGCCGGCGGGGCCGTAGCGGTACTGGGTCCCGTAGATCTGGGGGTGGCCGGAGTTGATATTGGTCCGGTCGTGCAGGTGTGCCCACTGCTGGATGGTCGCCTCGCCGTGTTCGACGGCAGTGGTCATCGCCCGCAGGGCCAGGCGCTGGAAGTCCGGGACATGGTCGGCGTGCAGGACGATCTGCCATGCCCCTTCGGCCGCTTCTTCGCCGACGAGGCTCGTGCCCGGCCATCCGTGGTCGGCCATCACCCGCCGCAGGATCTGGGCATTGGCGTGGTCCGCATGTCGCCCCATCGCGGCCTCGGACTGGCTGAGTTCTGCGCGGGCGAGCTTGCTGCGGTACTCCCTCGCCTTGCCGGCGCGGTCGAGGAGATCGCGGGCGATGTCCGGCCGCTGTGGTTCCTTGGTCATCGTTGGGCTCCGAGCTGAAGAGCGGTCACGTGGACGGTGGATGAGCGTGGAGAACGTCGTCACGGCGGCTGCCTGATCGGCGCGGCTACGAGACATGAATCGACGACGGGCAGCACGCTGACGAGATGCGCGTCCCACGCCCAACGGCAGTCCCCTGCTTGGAGCCTGAAGTCGTACGGGCGCCCACAGCGCAGCTCGTACACGGCCCTTCCAGCACCTTGGTGGTCACCGAGCCAGGCCCAGACGGACGCGAAGGACTCACGGTCCAGTCCGGGCGCGATGTCCCTCGCCGCTTCGCGGAGCCAGGTGACCGCGCGGCCTGGAAACGGTGTCAGCGCACTCTGCGGGGTCAGGTAGTCGTCCGAGGGGCCGACGTAGTCCACATGGCACCAGAAGCTACGCGGCAGCGTCATCACTGGCCTCCACGTTGTCATCGGCCAGCAGGTCGAGGAGGTCGGAGGCCGCCATCGCCAGGCGCCGCAGATGGGCGCGGTCGGCCGCGAACTCGCCAACTGGCCTCATCTGCCCGGCCCGTACACGCTCCGCCTGTGCGATGGCTCCGGCGACGCTCGGGTACGGGGGTTTCCATTCGCGTTCGCGGGCAATGGCCACGAGACGGTCGAGCATTCGGTCCAGGCGCGTGACGGAGCGGCCTAACTCGGAGACGGCTCCGGGCTCGGAGGTACGGCGACGGAACAGCTTGCGCTGCCGACACAACTGACGCTTGGCACCAGCCACACCAGTTGGGCCTGCGCAGGCACCGAGTACGGCGTCCAGGTCGGCCGTCAGGTCCTCGTCGCGAAGAAAGGCGTCTTGCAGGATGCGGATGGCGCTCCGGGCACCCGGGGCGAACGCCTCCATCGGAAGCCTGGTGGGGGCGTACGTCATGCTGCCACCGCCCCGTCATCCCCCAGCGGATAGCGGAACGTACACCAAGTCTCTTCCCCACTGCTTCCCCAGATGTGCGCGAAGGAGTCAACGAGGAGTAGCCCACGACCGGACATATCCTCGGCAGTGGGATGCCCAAGCTCAGCCCGATCCGGACTCTGATCGGTCACCGAAACTCGCAGCTCACCGCCCGCTGCCAAGACGCTGAGAACCACCGCGCCGTCACCGTGGCAGATTGCGTTGGTGACCAACTCGGAGACAACCAGGGCCACATCGTCAACCACGGTGCCCGAGATCCCCGACCTCCGCAGGAAGCCTTTGGTCGTCTGCCGCATCTCGGCCACCCGGATCGGGTCGGGAAGGAACGCGACCTCGAAGGCGTGAGACTCCACCGGTATATCCGCGCCCCTCGGCCGGACGGGCATACTCTGCCCGTCCGTCAGGATCGGGCTTCTGCGAGTGGTGGTGCTCTGGCTCATGTTGGCCTCGGCTTCGTGGGGGGGATGCGGTGGAGAGGAGCACCTCAGGCCAGAGACTTACGTCTCGTGGCCTGCGAACCGGCTCCCGCTGATTCCTTATGAACTACCGTCGCGGGTACTAACGTTGGCTCGCAACAAGGTCCGCAATGAAAATTCAGCGAGACCGTAAATTGGACTATGCAGCGACGTGCACAGGGGACTGCACAGCGTGCTCAGCGAGTGCCAGACTCTGCACACGACGGTGACCCACATGCACGACGACATGAGGACGGTGCACAGGTGGCGGCAAAGCTCGGGCCCACCGGCCGGCGGCTGGAACTCGGCATGCAGATGCGGCATCTACGTGAGAACTGCCCGCCAGTCGAGGCGGACAGGAAGAAGGGCATGACCCGCAGGGAGGCCGTCCGCGGTCTCAATGGCCTTTCTGAAGCGACGCTGTCTCGCATCGAGGGCGGAGAGATCAACTTCCGTCGCAACGTCGGCAACCAGCGGGCTCTCCTGAAGCGGTACAACGTGACCGATCAGGAGTTGATCGAACAGCTCGTCGAGCTGAACCGGGACGCTCCCGGGGAAGACTGGTTGACCCAGTACCGAAGCTTCATGCCCACAGGCATGCCTCACTACGTCGGTCTCGAAGGAGAGGCCATAACGATCACGGGCTACCATCCGACGCTGGTGTACGGCCTGCTCCAAACGAACGGGTACGCCAAGGCGCTGCTGGAAGCGCATCGCCCCGTCGAGGACACCACCGCCGAGTCTGTGAGACGCAACCTCGAACTCCGGATGCAGAGGAAGGAGCGAGTGCTCCGCCCCGAAGGACGCGACCCTGCCCGCCTCCGGATCATCCTTGGCGAAGCCGCCCTGCGCATCCCGTACGGCGACGAAGAGGTGATGCGGGAGCAGTACCAGGAGATCATCAGCCTGGCAGGAGAGGATCACATCTCCTTGCAGGTCATGCCCTTCCGGCGCGGCTACAGGTCGACCAACGACTTCACCATCCTTAACCTCGGCGGACTTCCCCCTCGCGTGCAGACCGATAATGCATGGGGCGCTGTCTCTACGTCGGACAAGCCCCGCGAGGTGGACCGCTTCGCCAGACGGTTCGACGCGATGGTGGGCGTAGCCCTAGGAGTGGAAGAAACCATCGATTTCCTGAAAGAACTAGCAAAAGGATGAAAGGCCATCAACACCGACACCCCGGCCTACGGGTCGATCCCTGAGAACGCATGGGTCAAGTCGTCGTACAGCGACGGCACCGGCAACAACTGCATCGAGGTCTCCGACCAGAGCAGCAAGATCTACGTTCGAGACTCCAAGAACAAGAAGGGGCCGGTTCTCGCCCTGTCCCCCCGGACCTGGGCGTCGTTCGTGGGACTCGCCTGCTCAGATGAGACCAACTGACCAGCTACACCCGCACGAACTTCGGCGTGGTCCTCCCCAGGGATTTTGGGGAGGCCCACGCCTCAGTGCTCTACCCTGCCTCACTCGTCCGACAGTCACAGCCTTACCGGTAGTGGCGAGTCGGGCTCAACCAGGCGAGCTGGATCAACTGCCCGCCTTCCTCGTCCGCATCGTCATCCGGATCGTCCGGGGCCGGGCCTTGACGGACCTGTTCGATCTGCCGCTCTATGCCGCGCAGATTCTCCACCAGGTCCATCGTCACGACGCCGTCGACGGTGACCTTCAGCGGATCAGCGAGGAGCTTCGCGCGCCGCTCGCCCAGGACCTCCAGCGCGACCGCGCGTACCGACCGCAGCCGGAAGTAGCGACGCTCCAGGTCGGCCGGGTCCGCATCCGGGCCGAGCTGGGCCAGCAGCCAGGACCTCTGGAACTCGTCCACCCGTTACTCCCTGCTCCACGCGGGACGGCCCGCCGCCGGACTGATCCGGGCAGCGGGCCGCCTCCAGTTGGTCACGACGACGCGGACGCCGAACGGCCCCCGCCCCGCCTCGGCGGGGACTTCTTCGCCCCGCCCGCGCCGGCCGTCTCCTCGTGGCCGTCGTCCTTGCTCCCGGACGGCTCCTCCTTCTCCACCGAGACCGGCACATCAGCCTCGTCGCCGTCACCCGGCGACTCCGCCCACGCGTCCGGGTTGGTGATCAGCACAGCCACCTCCGGCTCCGGGCACTCGCCCGGCAGGAGGATCAGCTCCTCCCGGGTGGACGGGTCCTGTACGTACACCGCGGCCTTCAGCCGCCCGCGGCCCGCCATCACAGGACCTTCGCCACGATGTGCGCGTCCGGGGTGTGCATGACCGGCATCCCGACCGCAGCGCCCTTGGTCCAGATCTGCACCGGGTCATCCTGCACACCACGGGTGATGATCAGGCCGGGAGCGTCCTCGCGGATGATCTCCGGGTTCGTCCCGCGCGACAGGACCAGGGCCTCCGCCGTGACCCCGTACATGGTCTGCGCCCACTTCTCCCGCTCCGGCGGCACCAGAATCCACAGGTCCTCGGGCAGCACCTTGCGGGGCTTGCCGTCGACACGGACCTGCGCCTTGTAGAACGTGATCGGCGGCAGGCTGTAGTTGCCGCGCACCACGTTGATCTGCTGCGGGGTGAGCGTCGCCGTCGGCGTGGTCGACGGGGACACCGACCCGTAGTACGCCGCCCTGTAGGCGTTGTTCGCCGCCAGGTACGAGAACGCCTTGCGGCTGGTGATCACCAACTCCGGTTCCGGAGCGCCGATGTCGTCCAGTTGCTGGATCCACCGCTGCTCGTCCGCGATCGGGTCGGAGGCCGGGTCCGACCACGGCCGCGGGGCGACCGGCCGGTTCTCGACCGGGACGTTCCAATCCACCTCCAGCGTCAGCCCGTTCTCCTGCTCCAGCGAGAACTTGCCGTCGCTGAGCACGTCACCGGCCGCCAGCTCCAGCCGCGACCGGACTGCCTCGACGTGACGCTCCACATCGTCATACAGCAGCTCGATCAGCCGGTCCTGATCCGATCCGTGCGACGCCTCCAGCAGGATCTGTTCCTGCTCGGAGACCACGAGCTTCTGCCCCAGCGGGGGCAGCGCGCCCTCACGGGACGTCTGCCACGCCTCACGGGTCGCGAACGGCACGCTGGCGTTGAACGCCCGGTACTTGGCGACGTTGACGTACCGGCCGGAGTCCTTCGTGCGCCACTTCACCTCCCGCATCTCGACGGTCGGGAAGATCGTCTGGGTGAGGAGGAAATCCTTCGGTGTCGGGATCGCCCTGGCGAACGTCGTCAGGTCCACGACAGAGACGTCCTTGAGCAGGTCCTGAATCGTCACAGCTCAGCCCCCGCTCAGACGAAGCGGATCTGAGCGGCACGCGGGTGCCACACGAGCTCGGACACGTCGATGCCGCCCGGCACCTTCGACGCCTTCACCGCGCCGTGCCACAGCAGCGCGGCCGGAACCCGCGTCTGTCCCGGCGCGAACGGGGCCTCAGCGATCACGAATCCGCGCAGGATCTGACGGCCGCAGTGGGCCTCGGGGTCGTACGGCCCGTACAGGCCGGACTCTGCGACCCTGCCGACCGGCACACCGGAGTACACCCGGCCGTACGGCTCGCAGCCGTCGCCGCACACGTAGTGCGTGCCCTCGCAGAACAGGTTCAGGTCGAGGGTGATCGTGTCGACGGAGTCGGTGCCGTGCAGGGACGCCAGCCACTCGCGGTTGGCGGTCGTGTACTCGGACTTGGATACGGGCTGGATGGACATGTGCGTGTCTCCATGGACGCTGCGGTGATAGTCCGCACACCGCCCACGGAGGCGATGCCGTCCACGGAGTCGAAGGGGGCGTGGTCCCCCAAGATCTGGGCCCGGGATCTACCGGGCGGTGGAGTCGCTGAACTCTGCGATCAGGCCCCGGCGCTTGGCCATCTCCAGCCCGGCCGCACCAGGCTTGGCCACCGGGGTCGTACGGGCAGGGCCGCGCCCGGCCGGTGCGCCCGCAGGGGCCGCCGGCACCGGGGTCCGCACCTCACCGAACAGCTCCGGACGCCTGGCGCGCAGGGCCTCGGCCGCCGCCTGGAACTGCGCCTCGTCCGCGTCCTCGTCGTCAACGGCCAGCAGACGTTCGGCGTCCACCAGGTCATCGCCCTCGGCGCCGAGTGCCACCAGCGCGGCCCGTCGGAGCGCAGCCCGCTCACGTTCGGCAGCCAGCTCCTCACGGCGCGCCGCCTGCAACTCCCGCTCCTGGGCTATCTGCTCGCGGCGCTCCACCTCCGACAGCGCGGCCTGCTCGGCCTCCCGCTGGCTGGAGACGAACTCCGTCAACGCCTTCGGATTGTCGAACCCGAGCGTGGACAACAGGCGCTTGATCGCGGCTCGTTCGCCCTGCGCCTTCTCCCGGGTGAGCATCTTCCCCAACCGGTCCTGGGTGACCGTGACCTGCTGATCCGTGCCACCGTCGTCCGGGGCGTCATCGAGCTGGTCGTTCGTCTCGTCCTCCGACGAGGCCCCGAGGATCGGGAAGATCGGCCGCCCGTCACGGCGGTGGCCGACAGGACGGCGAGGCGGCAGGGGCCGGACCATACATTCCTCCAGTGCGCGCCCCCGCGCTGCCGATCAGTGTAGCCACCTGCGCCGACACGGCCACAGGTCCTGTCCGACAGCCCCCAGCCGTCGCAGCTTCGAGAAATTCTTCAGCCTCGCGGTTCACGCTGCGGCACTCTCCCGCCTCTCATCTCCAAGGGCTCCTCCACGAAGGGACTTCCATGAGCCAAGAGCGCCAGTTGGGCGATGAAGAAGTAACGCATCGGCTGAGTGAGGAACACCGCGTACTGCTGAGCGCGCTAAGAGAGCTGCTCGACATCGAAGCCGGATTGGCATCCCTCCTCATATCGAACCCACGCTGAGGAGCCCTGTCCGACCGCCCCCACAAGATGGCGTCGAACAAGGAGGCCACGCCCCATGACCATCAACCCGTACACCGCCGTCGGGCTCATCCCGGACATCACCGAGATCCAGGACCGCGACGACATCGCCGTCAACCTCGACCACCTGTACGCCCTCACCCGGACCGCCGTCTCCATGGGCGGCCTCGATCACCCCGTGCGCCTGGTCGTCCTGCCCGAGGGTGCGCTCCAGGGCTTCACCGACGAGATCCACGACCTCGACCACGCCACCTACGCCCGCACCTGCGCGATCAGACTGTCCGGCGCGGAGACCGAAGAACTCGGCCGCTGGGCCCGCGAGTTCAACGTCTTCGTGATGGCGCAGGCCAAGGCGCTCCACCGCGCCTTCCCCGACCGGTACTTCAACGTCGGCTTCGTCATCGACCCGGCCGGACAAGTCATCCTGCGCCACTACAAGCTCGCCCCGCTCCCCCCGATGGAACACAGCCTCAGCCCGCACGACGTCCTCGACCAGTGGACCCGCCTCTACGGGCACGGGCCCGACGCGTTCTGGCCCGTCGCCGACACCCCCATCGGCCGCCTCGGCGTCATGATGGCCAACGAGGCCAGCTATCCGGAGAACGCCCGCGGCCTCGCCCTCGGCGGATGCGAGATCGCCTACCGCACCAGCTACCCGCTGCCCGGCGTCGCCTCCGACGCCTTCGACATCCAAAACCGGGCCCGCGCCCTCGACAACACCATGTACGTCCTCGCTCCCAACCCGGCCTCCTACACCGGCGCCGACGGCCAGCGCACCGACTTCTTCGGCGGCCACTCCACCATCACCGACCACACCGGCCGCACCATCGGCCACCTCGACCACGGCGGCGTCGCCTCGTTCGTCACCGCCACCATCGACCTGCCCGCCCTCCGCCGACAGCGCACCACCGCCGCATGGACGAACTGGACCAAGGACCTGCGCACCGAGCTGTACGCCACCCTGTACGCGCAGCCCATCTACCCGGCGAACCTCTACGCCGACCGCCCGCCGTACAACCACGCCGAGTACCGCGAGCACGTCACCGAACCCCAGATCGAGCTGATGCGCACCCGCGGTATCTGGCACTGACCCCGTTCACGCACCCCCGGGGGGCCGCGTCACCGGCCCGCCGCCACCGGCTCCCGCTCCTTCTCCTGGCCCACCGGCTTCTTCCCACCCCCCGCACCCGGACCGTCGTCCTCCTCCTGGCCCTCCTCCTCGTCCTCATCAGGCCCGCGCCGAGCAGCGGCCTCCGCCATCCGTGAGGCGGCCTCCTGCTCCGCCTTCGCCCGGATCCGCTCCACCTCCTGCGACGCGTCCTTGATGGGATACCCGGCCTCCACCAGCATCGCGACGGCCGTCTCCAAGCTCAGGACCCCGGCCCCGTACGCCGACACGACCTCCTCCAATACCGCCGCCCGGTCCGTCGGCGTGTGCGGCGACCACGCCAGCCGCGCGGGCAGCGTCTCCCCAGCCGTCCAGCCCTCCGCCCGGCCGGCCTGGTACAGCCGCTGCACCATCTTGAACAGCAGCCGGTACTTGTGCTCCCTGGCGAGCCGCATCATCCCGATCAACGCATCCAGCGGCCCCAGCGCCAGCTTCAGCGCGTACCCGGACGGCACCTCCGTGGCATCCAGCGTCCCCAGCCCGGCCGCCGTCACCCGGCTGTTCGCCGCGATCCGCTCCAGCAGGTGATCCACCCTGGCTCGCAGCTCCGCCAACTGCGGCGACGTGTCCAGCGCGTCCATCCGCCCGGTCTCCCCGAGCTGCCACACCGCCCCCGCCTTCACCTGGAGCTCCTGCGGCTTACCCGTCGCCCGGTCCACCGGCAGCCGCGCCCCCGCGAGACCGATGATCGGCGTACCCGTCGTCGCAGACGCCGCCGAGCTGTCGGAGTCGGTGGCCGCGAGTTCGTCGAGCGCCTGCAGAACCCGCGCGAGCACCGAACGGCCCCAGTGCTCTCCGCCGTCCGGGATCGTGTTCGCGATGTGCACCACCGGCACAAAGTCGATCATCAGGTCCAGCCGGTTCAGCTCCGTGCCGTCCGGCCGCACGCGGTACGCGGCCTTGTGTACCGGCAGCCGGTCCAGCGTCTCGCCGTTCTTCAGGTCCTCCAGCAGCCATTCCGCGTCCGTGAGGTAGCACGTCAGGTTGGACGCCCGGCCCGGCTCCCACGGATACGTCCGCGCCCCCGCCGAACCGTCCCCGCCCTCTGCCTCGACGTCTGCCTCGACGTCCTCGGAGATCGGCCCCAGCTCGTACGTCACCCGGCGCACCCGAGCCTTCAGCCCGGCGTCGTCGTCCGCCGGCAGCTCCCACGCCAAGTGCACCCTGGTCGGGAAGTCGTCGTCCTCGTCATCCCACTGCGGGAAGAAGAACCCCGGATCGTAGACCCGCAGCGTCGGCCGCTGCTTGACCGGGTTCCACGCCAGGACCATCACGCTGTCCCCGAGCAGAACCGCCGCCCGCTCCGCCTGCTGGACCCGGAACGTCAGCAGCTCCTTGTCCGCCCACTTCCGCAAGCGATCCTGCACCGCGGCGGCCTCCGCCGCACCGGGCGTCGGCGTCGCCTCATCCGCGTGCTCGGCCCCCTCGACCGCGACCTTCTGCTCCGAGCCCAGCAGGTAGCCGAGCGCGGTGTCCACCAGGTTCGCCGCGTCACCCAGCTCCCGGCGCTCCAGCGCGCCCGCGTCACCACCGACCGCCGCGAGCTGCCCGGCCTGGTTGTTGTCGTACGACGCCAGCACCTTGTACGCGGCCAGCCGCCGCAACTCGTGCGGCGGCATCCACGTCTTGGCGAGTTCCGGGAACGCGCGGCTGCCGGGGCGGCCCGCATCCATCATCACGGGCTTGTAGTTCAGCCAAGACCACGCATCGATCACGAGTTGGCGCAGGCCCACGTCCACTCCAGGAAGGTCGGCCCCGCGCCGTCACGCCAGCCTAAGCGCCCCCGAGGAAGGCCCGGCCCGCGAGGCCCGGAACTCACCTCCGAACACAGAGGTCAACTGCGCATGCGTCGGTCGTATTCTGCTGCCGATTCCAAGCCCATGGCGGCCCGCCGCTCGTCGAGACGCTCGGGGTCAACTACCGGCTGGGGGCGCAGATTTGAGCCGTCCGGATCGCGGACGTACTGCGTTCCATACACCTGGGGATCCCCGGCTGCGACCAGCACCCGGTCGGTGAGGTAGGCAAGGTGACGTGCAGGCGCCTGGCCAGCCGCGACCGCGGCCTTCACGAGCTCAAGCGCCTGGCGCTGAAACGCTGGCGCACGATCCGCGTGCTGAACAAGAAGCCAAGCTTCATCGGCCCCCCGTTCACCGACCAGCGCGAACCCAGGCCACCCATACTCCGCGATCACCCGCTCCAGCCATGCCGTGTTGTCAGCGTCGATCCGGCCCATCTCGGCTCCATCACGCGACTTCACAAAGCGGCGCCGTGCAGCCTGGTCTCTCTCCGCCCGGTGGTGCAGTTCCTCAGCGAGATCAGGGTTCATGCTGTTCAACCTCCCATGCCACAGGAGCCTCCCGAGGAAGTTCATCAACCTGGCCTCCGCTGCCTCAGCGGCTCTGCGGATCACCTCAGCCCCCAATGGCCCTTGCCACTGTGAGAGCCTGCGCCCCTGGGGCCGTGCCGCCCATCAGTAACCCGCCCGCCCACGCGAGCGCGCCGAACGGGGTAGCAAGCTCGCACGGCCCCCGCCCTCAGCCAGCCGTAGCGCGCCAGTCGCCACACCCGAACCGGTTCCCGCGCCACACCCACCGCGCCTACCGTCCTCGCATGGCCACCAGGACGAGCCGTCCCGCCCAGCGGGCCGCTCCCCAAGTTCGCTTCCCGTCAGGCTGGACAAAACCCACTGTCGCACCATCAACGGGCTTGCGCTGTCGCGAACTTGCCTAGGATCAGATTGCTTGCCGTTGCTCCTCCTGCTGGGCGTAGCCCGGTGCTCCACCCTTCGGCCATGCCCGGAAGGAGGAACAAGTGGCCAAGCACGCACGTCCCCGCAAGCACGAGAAAAGAGAGGAGGACAGGGCAAAGGTCCAACAACGCCGCGAGTGGACGATATCTGCGGTCAAGGTGGCTGCCTTGATCTGCACCATCGCCCACTCTTGTAGCGGCAACTAGCCGCAGCGAGGGGCGCTCCAGGAATGGAACCAGGGGGCGTCCCTCGCCCACACGACACCGTCGTAACACGACGCCGTCACAACCCAATTAAGCAATTAAGCGGGGGGCCTGCGTCAAGTTATAAGGGTCAATCCAGGGCGGAACGAGGCAGTACCAGGGGCTACCGACGCCCGCTCAGCCGTTGGTCGTCCGCACCACGCGGCGGCGGCATCGTCGGATCAAGGAACAGATCCCACAGCGCCCACACGCAGCTGTCGAGCAGGTCCGGGGAGTCCTCCGTCTCACCCTGCCCAACGAACGTCGTCATCTGCTCCTCCAGCTCCGCGAACACCCGCGCCGGACCCACGTGCGACACCCGGACCTGCTCGTACAGCTGCGCCACCGGAGCAGCCCGCGCCCTCTTCCCCCGAGTCGCATGAACGATTCGCCAGTTCACCGTCGGGTCCACCTGCTCCAGCAGTGCTGGCAGGTAGTCACCGCCGTTGTTCGCCTCGATGACCACACAGTCCGCACGATGCTCGTGGTACAGCTGCGCGGCCCGCTTCATCGCCTGCGTCGGCGTGTGCCGGTCCTGCTCGGCGTGCAGCAGATACCCGCGGGGCCGGTCGTCCCCAAACATGCTCTCCACCGGAAACCCGCGCCCGGCCACGGTGAAGGCTGTCATGTCCGCGTTCTCATGGCTCTTGGTCGCCGGGTCCACAGCCACCACCACCCGCTGCAAGTCCGGCAGATGCTCAGGCCGAGGCCGGAAGCCCTCGACCTCCAGCATCCAGCCCTTCCACAGCGCACCCTCCACGTCCTCCAGCAGTTCACCCGACAGCTCCTGCCGCCCCAGCCGGGTGCCGGCGTAGTCCTCTTCCAGCTCGGCCCGCGCCGCTGCCGACAGGTTCGCGTCGTTCTCCCGCATGTGCCCGCGCGTCAGCACCACCCGAGGCGGCTCCCCGCCCTCCCGATGCCGCTTCTCCTGCGTACGGCCACGCTCGACCAGCCGCTTCACGTGCGGCAGTGGCTTCGGCGTCGTCGAGATCACGACCTGCGGCAACTCCGCCTCACGCAGGCAGAACCAGACCATGTCGTAGACCTCTTGCGCGGTGTGCCGCGACCAGGCCGCGTACTCATCCAGCCACGCCTTGTCGAACGCCCAGCCACGGAGGTTGTCCGGCGTCTCCGCACCGAACCCACGGATCAACGTCCCGTTCTTCAGCAACAGCGTCGTCTCACCCAACGACGACTTGTACTTCACGACCTCTTCCGGCGGGATCACCGACAGCAGACCGGACTTCGGGGAGTCGAAGCAGATGTCCCGCACCAGCGTCGCGTTCCTCGCCACTACCGCGATCTGCGACCCCGGCGTCTTCGCCCACTCCCACACCGCCTCCGCCGCCGTCCGCGACTTCCCCCACCCACGGCCGGTGAGCAGCATCCACACCGTCCACAGCCACAGGGGCCGCCGCTGCGCCGCACGGGCATGATGGTGCCGCCACCCCGCGTGAGGCAGCCCGTCGCACTCCGGGACCTCACACGCCCACCGCCGCGCCGACAACTCATCAGCCCGCACCAGGGCCGCAACCTCCGCCTTCAGCTGCTCCTCGCTCATCACCGACGGGTCCGCGAACTGCTCGACCATCCGGCGCTTGGCCCGACCCCGGCTCACTGCGCGCCCTCCGACAACCGGCGCTCCAGCTCCCGGCGCAGCTGATCCATCCGCGCCCGCCGCTCCTCGTCCGACAGCGAAGCCACGTCCGCCCCCTGGTCCCGGTCCTCGACCGACCCGACCACGGGTGCCTCACCCACAGCCCGGCGCTCGATCTCCGCCGCGACCTGGATGTAGCGCAGCAGGTCCGACGGCGACAGCTCACGCGGGTCTAGCGCCTGGAGCCGGGCCACGGCCTTGCTCTGTACGGCCTGCGCCAACTTCGCGTGCCTGCGGGCGATTTCCTTACGCGCCTGCGCCTGCTCAGCCAGGAACAGCCGGTCCTGCTCACGGTCGTACGCCGTCGCCCGCAGCACCCATGCGAACTGCCGCGACCACCGGCCCACCAGCGCGCGGGATTTATCCAACTCCCGTGCCACCTTCGTGACACTGCGCCCCGGGCCGAGATCGCGGTACACAGCGAACGCCTCAAACGCCTGGACCGACTCCCCACCCTGCCGCTCCCAGGACTCCACGGTGCCCTCGGCCACCGCTCACCTCCTGGCCGACGGCCGTCTAGTTGCTCTGTGCGGCGAGGACTTCGAGCGCCCGCCATGGCTCGTCGGCGGGCACGGTGCCGTCCCGCACCATCCGGTCGATGGCCGCCCGTACGACGGCCGCCGTCTCCACCGGCACGTCCCGCACCCCGAACACGCTCTCCAGCGGCGCCGTCCCTGCCCGGATCGGTTCACCGGTCGCTGCGTCGAACCAGCCCTCTGCCAGCTCGGACAGGTGCCGCTCGAACACCGCCAGGATCACGCCGAGCGCCGTCGCACTGTTGCCGATCTTGTACGCGGCCCGGGACGTCTCCAGCGCATCAAGCACCGGCTCGTACTGCTCCAGCCCGGCCACCCACCGCTCATCCGCAGTTGCCGCCGACCGCGCCGCGTCGAACGCGGCCTCCGCCCGCTCCAGCTCATCGGGCAGGAACATGAACTGCACGCTGGCGAAGTCGAGGTTCGCCTCACCCAGGCTGGCCACGTCGACCTTCTCCAGCAGGTCCAGAGCCTTGTCGTCCAGGCCCGTGTACTGCCGCCACTCCACGTTCTCCAGCTCGTCGTACAGCTCCTTGAGGATCGCCGGATCGTCCTGGCCCGCAATCGCGTTGTGCGAGAGCTGGAGCGCGATCTGTCGCTGGCGGGCCAGCGGCTCGTCTATCTGCATCCACCAGATCGTCGGCAGGCCGGCCTCGATCGCGGCGAGCGTGCGGTGATTCCCCGACAGGACCACCAGCCGCCCCGACTCGCGGTCGTTCCACACCAGGGGCGTGGAAGTCAGGTGCCCGTCGCGCTCGATGTTCGCCACTAGCTGCCGGAACTGCTCGTGCGGCAAGAACCGCGCGTTCACATCCAGCAGTGTCAGCGTGCGCGGATCGCCCTCCACCATCTGCGGCGGGGCAAGCCGGTTGGTCTCCTCCATGGTCAGACTCCATCCTTCGTCGTTGGAGCGCCCCACCGCTTCGCCCACATCTCAAGGGCCTCGGCCAGCGAGTGCTGGCCCATGGCCCCCTGGTACTGGAGCTGGAACTTCCAGCCCTCCTCGTTCGACGGGCTGCGCTTGTTCAGCCGCAGCAGCCCTCGGTACTTCATCGACACCGCGTTGTTGCTGAACGCCGTCGTCGCCACCCGCCGGATCCGCCGCGAGAACGACCGCTGACACAGCAACTGCGCCTCGCTGCTCGTGGCCGCCAGCACGATCAGCTTCGACAGCCTCGGGTAGTCGGTCGGCGCGACAGCGAAGTCACTGAGCACGTAGACCTCGTCCGGCGTGAACGTGCTCGGAGCCATCGCGAACACGCCCAGCACCCGTCCACCGCCGTCCTTCACCGCGACGGCCAGGTTCGCCGCACCCGGCGCGATCTTCGGGTTCAGGTACCGGGAGCGCAGCGCATTGAACTGGCCCGGCTTCAGCAGCGACAGCCGAAGCGGGCCCACCAGTTCGTCACCCTGGCGCAGGCGGGGAGCCTTCACCGGTTCGATCGCCTGGCGCGGGGCGACGATCCTCGTCCGGGCCTCGCTGGCGTACACGTAGAAGGGAGCGGCGCGCGGCGTCGCCTTGATCACCCCGCGCAGGTACTCGTCCAGCTCGGGGACGTGGTGGTTGGAGGCCGTCAGCCAGTACGGCCGGTCCGTGATCGCACCGAGCACGCTGACCACGTCGTCGTCGGATAGCGGCTCGTACTGGGGCGCGTCCCAGGTGAAGTGGGCTTCCAGCGGTTCGTACAGCTTCTCGTAGCCGCCGCCGTAGAAGGGAGGGAAGGAGCACACCGGAGCATCGCCAGGGACCTTCTGGAGCCAGGAGCGCACGTCCTCCACCTGGTACGAGGCCAGTTCGACGTCCGAACCGGACAGCCGCTCGACCGTCTCCGCGTGCTTGGCCTTCCACTGCTCCCGGTAGGAGCGCACGACCCGTTCGTGCCACAGCCCTTCGCGGCCGACGCTGGCAAGGAACCGGGTGCCGAGCATCATCGCCGCGACCGTGCCGACGCCATCGTCCAAGGAGTCCGCGAGCCAGCCGAGTTCGTCTCTGCTCTCGTCGCGGAGCTGGATGCCGACCGGCTGCCGGGTGAGCCAACGGCCGACCGCGCTGGTGTAGATGGACACGTCCGAGGAGTGGAGGGCGAAGCCCATGCCCGCGATGCTGCGCTCGATGGTGAAGTTGCCGCAGCACGGGACGTACACCTCCGCGCCGCTCGGCCACTGACTGGCGGTCTCGCGCACGATGGAGCGCATGGGGCCCGGGATGGTGCCCTGGAACATCCGTCCTCCTAAACGGCAACGCCCGGCCTCGGCGGGATGCCGGGCCGGGCGCTGCGCTGGAACCTGACACAAGGAGCGCAGAGCCCCTTGAAATCATGTCACCTATCTTTTGGTGTGACGGAACCTTCTGTCACGCGATCTCGACAAGGGACTTCAGCCGGTCGGGAGCTTGCTCCAGAACCACACTCCGGAGTCGTCAGCCTCCATCACTGCGACAGCGAACCCGTCGTCCTCACCGCTGGGTTCCACCCAGACCATGAGGTGATCATCGAAAACGACGTCCACCTGTGCCGGGTACACGCCGTCCGCGATGTCCTCATGCCCCCGAAGCCTCACCTCGATCTTGGAGCCAGGCTCGACGGCTTTCAGGTCCCTCATCACGTTCCTCCCCGCTCGCGCTTCGCTCTGAACTGCGCCAGCACCGCTCACAGTAGGGTGCCCTGCTGGAAGCCACCATCCGCCATGGGGGACAGCTCCCGCACCTCGTCCCCGGTGCGATCCTTCCACCAGGAGGCGAACACCGTGCGGTGGCACCACAGGCTCGGCTTGGTCAGATCCTCGAAGCAGAGCAGAACGAGGCGGTGATCACCCTCGGCCTCCGCAATCTGCTGGAGCCGCGCGGCGATTCGCTCGGGGCCGAGCTGGTCGAGGTCGGCCCTGTATGCCGCCGTGAACTCGGGCACCGGCGCGGAGAGGTAGTCCCGACGCGGCGCGAGCTCCCGCACCGAGTGAGTGAGGGAGTAGGGGAGCTTGAAGCGGACGCCGCCCAGGGTGATCCGTACCGGAACCCCTTGCGGGGGCTGGAACGCCTGGATTTGGTTGGTGAACAGGGTTATCACGCAGCTGTTCCTTTCGTGCTGCTCGGCTGCCGGGCGCACTCGGCGGCGCCGCCGCCGGCAGGCCCGGGTTCCTTCGGTGCCACCCGCTCAGGTCCTCGTAGACCTGAGCGGCACCGGGCCCGCAGGGATTCGCCCCCTGCGGGCCCGGCCCGTGTCAGTCCTGGCTCTGGTCGTCTGTCCAGTAGTCGTGGAACACCATGCGGGCAGTGGTGGCCTGAGTGACCCATTTGCGGTGCAGGCCCTCGAACTCCCGGAGCGCCGTCTGGTACTCCTCCTGATGGTCTCCGATGGTCTTGAAGGACTGGCCCTCACCGATGGCCAGCGTCAGATCCCGGACCGCTTCTGCGAGCTTCCGGCTGGCCTCACTCAGGATGCGCGAGGTCTCCCGGCTGTTGCTTGCGAAATCCAGTGCTATCCGAGTGCTGTTGTCCTTGGGGCCGTACATAGTGGGCTCGTAGACCGTCTCGTGGAATTCGTAGGTGTAATCCATGACGCCCCTGCTCCATTCTCTGGGTTAATTCCCTTTGCTGTACTTATATCTTATTGGAATTACTGAGCTAGGTACACATTCACCCTGAATTAATTTTCCTGAATTCCGCAATCCCGGCGCCTCTGGTAAAAGCGTGGGCGCGGCCCGGATACCGGGC